>NZ_JBTHHX010000003.1:0-206705 GCF_054353455.1 Streptococcus sp. V913
TTTATTTCAAATTTGTCAATACTTTTTCGATGTCTTTGAACACATCATTGATATCTTGATTTCCTTCGATATCATGAACTAAACCTTTGGCACGGTAGTAAGCAATGATTGGTTCACCTTGTGCAATATTCACATCCAAACGACGCTTAACTGTCTCAGGTTTATCATCTTCACGTTGGTAGTAATCCTCTTCTTTGTAGTCAACTGGTGGGTTGAAAACTTTGTGGAAGGTTTCACCTGTTTCGCGGTGAATGATACGGCCACTCAAACGTTCCAAGAGACAATCTGGGTTCACTTCGATGGAATGTAGGAACTAGATGGGGCACCTTGAGCAACTTTTGTATATTGGATTGGAATTTTATATTCTGCCTGTTGAACATAGGTTGTAAAGTAAACAATCAACAAGACAGCGATAATCAAAATAACAACAAAGATAATAGATGAAATCAATCGGCTACTTGGGATATTGACAAAGTAGTCAACATAGATACCCTTAATCATCTCAGGAATTGAAGCGACAATACCTGCAAAGATGATCATGGAAACGCCGTTACCATATCCTTTATCTGTAATTTGTTCCCCAAGCCAAGTTACAATCATACTACCTGCTGTGAGGATGATCCCAATAGTAACAAAGACCTGTGGAGTTAAAGCTGTCGTTAATAATTTCGCTCCAGATAGTGTATTAAACCCTGCTGTGATCCCGATAGATTGAACAAATGCAAGCACAAGTGCAATATATCGAGTAGCTTGGTTTAGTTTTCTCCGTCCTACTTCTCCTTGTTTGCCCCATTCTACAAACTTCGGTAAAATATCCATTTGTAGCAATTGAACAACGATGGAAGCAGTGATATACGGACTTACTCCGAGTGCGAAAACGGAGAAGTTCTTCATGGCATTCCCTGAAACAAGACTAAGCATGTTCAAGAAAGATAATCCGCTGAGAGCTTCTAAACTTTTCGCATTCACACCTGGAACAGTAATACTTGTCCCAATACGGAAAACAAGAATGATAAAAATCGTAAAGAGAATTTTTGATCGAACTTGTTTAACCTTGAGCGCTTCTTTTAATAATCCTAAAATTCAATCTTTTCTTCTATATAATACGAGTCATTTTGACTTTGAATTTATTTTCTGATTGATCTACTAAGATATCTGCTTTAGACTCGGTTTCTCTATAGTAACGCAGATACTGCTCCCGTCTCATCTGATAGCTAACTAACACAAAGGAAGCATCTCGATTTCTCATTGTCGTATCCCGAGCTAGATGTCTCTCTAATTCTGTTTCTTCGTCCGTGTAGAAGCAGATGGTCTTGTCAAAGAGTTCCTTGGGTAGAAAGCCCACAGACATCCCTTCAACAATCAGAATCGGCTTGGCTCCAGATAAGATTTCACTAGCCTTCCACGGTTCATCGATTGTTAAGACATCCATACCTGCCTGCAAGGCGAGAATATCTCTCTGTAAACTTGCCAGTTCATGCGCCACTGAGAGACAAGCTGTCACCTTTTGATTTGGTGCTTGCTTTGGTACTACCAGGTGACGTTCTGAGGTGATATAGGGATCTGTTTCTAGTAAATTTACTGTAGTAGAATCTAAAGCTTGATATAATTCCTGTGCAAAGGTTGATTTACCCGAAGCCCCATGACCGTAGATTCCCAGTGTCCTAACTCTTCCCGTTTCAGTCTCTGAAACCAGTTGTTCTATCAGGTCTTTTTTCTTCATTCTCTCTTCACCTGTTCATAGCTTTCTTTTCCATCATTGAGTTTATCCCAAATGACCACTTGACCACTTTTGAGAGATTTTTGCACATCGATAATCCGTTGATTAGAGGAACCTCGAAACTGGAGCATGAGATTGCGCTTGCTTTTGTCATAACGACCATCGACAAGGATGTCAATCAGCGACAAGAGTTCCAGTTTATCTGGAGTCTCCAGCATCATTTCTTCCCAAGTATAACCTGTCCAAGACCAGATGTCTTTATCTGGTAATTCCTTCCGAATGCGTTTAACGAGAGGTAAGAGAATGCCTGTATTAAGAAAGGGTTCTCCTCCCAGCAGGGTCAAGCCTTGAACATAGGGCTGGGCAAGATCTGCCATAATCTGTTCTTCTAACTCTGCTGTATAAGGAATTCCTGCATTGAAAGACCAAGTCGCAACATTATAGCACCCCTCACAGTGAAACATGCAACCTGATACATAGAGAGAATTGCGCACGCCTTCTCCATCGACAAAGTTAAAGGCCTTGTAGTCAATGATTCGCCCTTTACTAAGCTCCTCGCTTTTCCATTCACCAGGTTTTGGTGTATTCCATGTCATGATTCTACTCCAAATCTATCCAGTAACGTTCTACGCCATTGCGAACATCCTCAAAGAGTCCGCCATTTGTCACAATCACCACCCTACTAGCAGGATTTTCCGTACTACAGGTCACAAGTACTTTTTTGATGTTCTTTTCCTTGGCAACTTGCAAGCCTTGTCGGAGAGCTTCTTTGGAATAACCTTTGCCTCTTTCAGATGGACGAATGGAGTAGCCGATATGACCCCCATTTTCTAGTAAGTAGTCATTTAATCGGAGACGAAGGTTGAGAAAGCCAAGAGCCTGGCCTGCTACGTCAAAACTAACCAGCTGGATAGCAGGAACCCAGTTTTCAGGAATATTGAGGCCCGCTTCCGCTTGAAGATTTTCTTCTAGCCACTCTTCATAAACAAAATTGTTGGCGTTCCAAAACCCACCATCGTGGGGTGATTGAGTCTGTTCAAACTCTGCCATCATCTCTAAAACTGTTTCTTTATCTGCTAATCTTGGTCTGCGTAGTATCATTTTTACCTCCAATTAAGAGAAAAGTGAGAGGCAACTCTCACTTTTATTTTTTCTTGTTCTTGTTTAAAAACTGTTCTCTGAGGTTGAGCAAGCGTTCTTTTTTACCTGTTCCACCTTTAGAGTATTTCTCGTGATAACGGGTCACTTGTGCGCGTCCCTTATCGTCTAATTGGTATTTCCCCATTGCGTTTCCTTCTAATTTGTTACTTCATGTCCTGCCGTTTTAATAGTAGAACCGTTCATGTGTTTGACACGCGCAGCGATTTCCTTATGGCGCCCATTGACCATCGGACGAGCCTGAGGGTTACCTAGATAGCCACAAGTTCGTTTGACTACATCTACTGTTTTAGGGTCGCTATTCCCACAGTTTGGACAAGCAAATCCTCTTTCAGTTGGTTCAAAATCCCCTTCAAAATCGCACTTGTAGCAACGATCAATCGGAGTATTTGTTCCTAGATAGCCGACACAATCATAGGCATAGTCCCAGACAGCTTCCAGAGCCTTAGGATTTTGTTGAAGAACTGGATACTCACAGTAGTGGATGAAACCACCTGTTGCACCTGCTTCTGGATAAGCCTTCTCAAAGTCCAATTTTTCAAACGGCGTTGGATTTTTACGAACATCATAGTGGAACGAGTTGGTGTAGTATTCCTTGTCTGTAATATCAGGAATAGAACCGAACTTTTCTGTATCCAAGCGACAGAAGCGATCTGTCAAGCTTTCAGACGGTGTTGAGTAGATAGAGAAATGGTAATCATATTGATCTGACCACTCTTCCACCCGACGTTTCATATCGCGAATGATGTCAAGCGTGAATTCCTTGGCTTCTGGATTATGTTCCCAGCTATTGCCAAAGAAGACCGTCGCTACCTCGTACAAACCGATGTAGCCCAATGAAACTGTCGCACGACGATTCTTAAAGAGCTGATCAACGCTCTCGTCTTTTCTAAGACGGCGTCCGAAGGCCCCGTACTGATAGAGAATAGGGGCGTTTGCTGGTGTTGCTTCCTTGGTCCGTTCAACACGGTAAACTAGAGCATCTTCTGCGATGTTCATCCGCTCGTTGAAGATTTCCCAGAACTTATTCATGTCGCCCTCAGACTCAAGGGCAATGCGAGGAAGGTTGACCGTCACAACACCTAGATTCATCCGACCAGAATTGACTTCTACGCCATTCTCATCCTTCCATCCTTGGAGGAACGAACGGCAGCCCATAGGAACCTTGAAAGAACCTGTTAGCTCGATAATCTTATCATAGGATAAGACATCTGGGTACATCCGCTTGGTCGCACACTCAAGAGCCAACTGTTTGATGTCGTAGTTAGGTGAACCTTCTTCTAAGTTGAGTCCTCTTTTCAACGTAAAGATGAGTTTAGGGAAGATGGCTGTTCGATGTTCTGAACCAAGACCCTTGATACGAATAGTCAAGATAGCTTTTTGAATTTCCCGTTCAAAACGACTAGTTCCTAGACCAAAACCTAGTGAAGTAAAAGGTGTTTGTCCATTTGAAGTGAAGAGGGTGTTGATTTCATACTCAAGAGATTGCATGGCATCATAGATGTCTTTTTGGGTTTTCTTCCAAGCATAATCATCCCGTTTTTCAGGCAAGACCCATTCTTTCGCATCTTTGAGGTGCTTTTGGTAATTCTTCTCTGCATAAGGCGCCAAGACTTCATCAATACGGTCAGCTGAACAGCCCCCGTACTGGCTAGAAGCAACGTTGGCGATGATCTGAGAAATCTGAGCTGTCGCAGTCTGGATAGACTTGGGACTCTCTACCTCTGCATTCCCAATTTTAAAACCATTTTCCAACATCCCTTTAAAATCAATCAAACAGCAGTTGGTCATAGGAGTGTAGGGGCTGTAGTCCAAGTCATGATAGTGTATATCCCCTTTTTGGTGAGCATTGGCTACGTGCTTAGGAAGCATTTGCAATCCGATTGATTTCCCCACAATCCCTGCTGTCAAATCACGTTGAGTATTAAAGACATCGCTGTCTTTATTGGCATTTTCATTGACAACCGCTTGATCTTTATTGAGAAGTTTATGAATGCTAAAGTTGATATCTGTCGCTTTTGAGCGCTCAAAATCCCTCTGTGTCCGATAAGTGATATACTCTTCAGCCAAGGCATATTCTTTGGCTTCAAGAAGTTCATGTTCTACGATATTCTGAATCTCATAAATCTTCACACCTTTAGGGAAACGACTGTGAATTTCCGTCACGATTCTTTCAACTAGACCATTTAGGCGTTTTTCTACTAGAGGCGTAACGTCCATAACCTTTTCCGCCGCCTTGTGGAGAGCCTTGTCAATCTTGTCTACATCAAACACTACACGTCTACCATCTCGTTTTTCAACGAACAAGGTGGGAACGGTTGCAAGCTTTTCTTCTAATACAATCATATCCATGCTCTTTTCTAAAATATTGTTGAATAGTTTATATTCAGTATTATACCACTCTAAAAATAAAAATCAATATCTTGTGTTAAAAATCCTAAAATTTTTAAAATTCCACAAGATATTGATTTTTGTTATTTGAATTTATAAAGCTTAAACTCGCTAGTATCTGTCTGAACAAGCTCATAGTTTTCACTGAGCCAGCTCTCTACATCTGACCACAAGGCAACTTTTTGATTGACCACAATCATCTTCGGTTGATTCTCTTTCAGATCATTCATCAGTTTGGTTTTATTTTCGTCGCTTGCAGTATAGAGTGTTGGAGTTGATAGAGAAGTCGGCGCCAAGCGTTCACTTGCACGGTAGAAATCAGGACGATCATCCCAAGCATAGACACGATCCTCAGAACTCGTTTGCTGTTTTACCATGCTAGCAAGACGTTCTCTCTCCTGATAAGTCGCTGGATGCGAAAGGTAGCGACTCACGATAGGAAGAACAATAAGATAGGCAAGGGCAATCAGTGGTAGATAGAAATTTCCTTTAAGGAAAGAAGTTTGTTTCTCACGTCTTCTTCTACGACGACTGCCTCCATCCGAAACATCTTCCTTGATTCCTGTCAGAAGGAGCAAGACCAAGAAAGGAATTAGTACCACAAGATGAGTACCGTTGATGGGTTCTTTGGAAAAAATCAAGAGCCCCAAAGAAAGCAATAAGCCCAAACTAGCAGCAATCGATAGGGAATATTGCTTAGCTGATTTTGACTGGAACAAACCAGAAAAGAGCAAACTAAGGGAACCTAGCCCAATAGCAAGTAAGCCGTAGAAGGCTGCATTTTCAAGCAAATGCGCATTTGAAAAGAGGCTAAGAGTATTTACCGGATACAAGGTCTGGCTAATGGCATCCCCAAAACTACCTGTTAATACTGTATAGTAGCCCAAAGGATAGAATAAGAGTGAGAACCCTAAGGCTGACGCAAAAAATTGATATAAACCATGAACAAAGTGACCTTTGCCTAAGTTAAAGCCGATAATTCCCAAGGCTAGTGTAGCTGCAAATAAGGCTGTTGGGATTGGCGCAAGGAAGAAAGCGAGAGCAAGGCTCATACCAACACGTAAAAATCCTTTGTCACCGTTTGGATAAGCTAGGTAGTTCGTAACAATGCTAAGTGAATAAAATAGGAAAGGCAAGGCTAGCAAGAGAGCATAGCCACCACCAAAAGCGAGACCTGCTACCAACAAATTAAACACAAACACAAGCTGCTTGGCTTCTTCTACACGGTCTGTAAGACTATCCGCAGATTTAAAAAGAAAAACGCTTGCTCCAAACAAGGCCAACCACTCAACCAAAGCAATCAGAATACTGCCTTGTGAAAGATAGGTAAGCAGGTAATAGAGCAATCCCTCAGTCCCAAAATAATCTGTATACATTTGACCATTTTGATGCAAGGCCCAACCGGTATAAAGATCCTGAGTTTGTTGCGGGCTTACTAAACCCAAAATAAGGGGGATAACCACAGAAATAGCTGTAGCCACTAAACTCCAAAGCAAGATACTAAAAAAGGGAATGGAAGCTCCTTCTCGCTTTTCTGGAACGGACCAGTCTTGGTACTGAGATTCTTCTTGTTTCTCATCTATTTTCCCATATACATTCATTCAATTTCTCCTCTAAGTTTATCTGTTTTAGTATATCAAAATCTTACAGGAATGTCAGCTTGGGATTGATATTTGCTGAATTTCTTATCCAATATCGCAAAGCGTTCGATTTCACGAAAACGGTGGAATCGACTGTCTCTATACTCTCTAATAAAATCGTCATCTTCTAGATTAAGCATGTTTTTCTCCTTTACCTATCTATTCGTAAGAAGACAAAAAAGATCCAGCCTTGGGCTAGATCTTGATGGATAGTTAGAGCATAGGTGCAAACAACTGGACAATTTCCTTGATCAGGCTTTGATACCAGCTTGTTTTGATGGTGTGGGGATAAATTTCTTGAGAAACTTTAAAAATCTCTTCAAAGTCCTTTTCAATATCGATGATGGACTGCGTTCTATAAAGCAAGACGGCATTTTCATAGTGGTGAAGCAAACTCCGATAGTCAAAATTGATGGTTCCCACAGTAGCCGCCTCTCCATCAACAAGCATTTGCTTGCTATGAAGGAATCCCGGGCTATACTCATAAATACGAACCCCCGCAGATAGCAAGTCTGGGTAGGCTCCTCGAGTAACTAACTGAATAACCTTCTTATCTGGGATACACGGCGTCACAATTCGCACATCTACCCCTCTCAGAGCTGCATTTTTGATACTTTCAGTTAGATCGTAGTCGGCGATCAGATAGGGAGTCGTGATGTAGACGTAATCTGTAGCTTGATTGATAAGATTTTGATAGACCGTTTTTCCAACCTGGGCTCGGTATATGGGTTTGGGACCGCTACTGTAGGGAATACAGAGCCCCATCCCATCTTTTGGTTGATTTTCGAGATGGTATTGGTCAAAGTCGCTAATTTCTCCACGGTTGATATACCAGGTTGATAAAAAGAGTCTAGTAAAGGCCTTGACCGCTGATCCATCTAGGCGAATACCGCTATCTTTCCAATAACCAAAGCGTTCGATATGGTTGATATACTCATCTGCCAGATTGACACCACCTGTATAGGCAATTTGACCATCAATAACCATGATTTTACGGTGGTCACGGTTGTTATAGGCGACGGTTAAGCGCGGAATCACCTTATTAAATTTATGGGCCTCAATTCCTCGACCACGAAGGTGGATGGTGTAATCTCCAGGCAAGGTGGCCATACAACCAATATCATCATAGAGGAGCTTCACCTCTACTCCTTGAGCTGCCTTTTCTTCCAAAATCTCCAAAATACTATTCCACATCAAACCTTCTTCGATGATATAGTATTCGAGAAAGATAAACTTCTCTGCTTTCTTGAGATCCTCTAGCATCTGGCGCCACATGCTTTTACCAGATGCAAAAAATTGGGTATCCGTTCGATTATAGACATCTGCATTCGTGTCCATACTGAGGAGAGATTTGATAACCCCGTAAGCCGACTTGTCTTGTTCTTTTAACTCCAAACGGAGAGCCCTGCTATTGTCCTCTCGGTAAACCATTGATTGGAGCTGCTTTAGCTGCTTCAATTCTTTTTTAGATAAACGGCGCTCTCCAAACATGATATAGAGCAAAGGGCCAAAAACTGGCACAAAGGCTACTAACAACCATGTTACCTTACTCTCAGGATTCATAGATCTATTCACAATCGATACAATGGTCGCTAAGCTCACTAAAATGACTAGGATAATCCAGACAATCGGAGCCATCCGCCCTAGATAGAGAAATAAACCAAAGACGATAAACAACTCTGCCAACATGATGGTAATACTAAAGCCATACTTGGACATGAGTAGCTGCATTTTTCTAGCTGTCATACATCCCCTTCCTTTTCTAACATTCTCCCTCGCCGCTTGATAAACTAATCTTTCTACTAGTATACCTCAGTTCAGGGGTAGATGGCAACCTTTTACCTTTTTCTATTCAAACTATTCCAAGAGCTGCAAGATTCTTAAACTACATCCTCACTATACGAAGCGCTGTTCATTTTTTATATTTTTAACTAGGATATTAAGAGGCCTAAAAAGAACTACCAAAATGATAGTTCTTTCCAATATTATTTATATTTTTGGGAATACATTGCTTCCACTCTACTTGATCTTTAGAATAGTTCTTTATAAAGAGCAATGGTTTCTTCCAAAGTCGGCATAAATGGATTGCCTGGTGCACAGGCATCAATCAAGGCATTCTTAGAAAGGTAGTCAAAGTCAAAGTCTTTTTCTTGGATACCGAGTTCAGTGAGTTTCTTCGGAATACCTACTGTTTCAGACAGTTTCTCAATTTCAGCAATAGCATAGTCCGCACATTCTTGGTCTGTTTTCCCTTCAACATGGAGTCCCAAAGCCTTGGCTACATTGCGAAAAGCTTCTGGTACACGTTTGGCATTTTCACGTTCTACAACTGGGAGAAGCATGGCACAGCAGACACCATGTGGCAAGTTATATACCGCACCGAGTTGGTGAGCCATAGAGTGAACATAGCCCAAACCAGCATTGTTAAAGCTCATACCACCGAGGAAGATGGCATTGACCATCGCCTCACGCGCTTCAATATCTTGGCCATTTGCCACAGCACGAGGGAGGTACTCCTTGATGAGTTCGATAGCTCCGATAGAGAGTTTCTTGGTCACATTATAAGCACCTGGTGTTACCAAGGCTTCGACAGCGTGAGTAAGAGCATCCATACCTGTCGCCGCTGTCAATCCTTTCGGTTTTGATACCATAAGTTCTGGATCATTGACAGAGATCTGAGCAAGGCTGTTCTTATCTACCATTACCATCTTGACCTTGCGTTCTTCGTCAGTAATAACATAGTTAATGGTGATTTCTGCAGAAGTTCCAGCTGTTGTATTGATTGCAACCACTGGCAAGCCTTTTTTAGCAGACTTGTGGAGACCTTCGTAGTCCTGTGGCTTTCCGCCATTTGTAGCGATGATAGAGATACAACTAGCCGCATCCTGAGGAGATCCTCCTCCAAGACTGATGATGAAGTCGCATCCATGCTCTTTCAGGGCAGCCACTCCGTCTGTGACGTTCTTGCAAGTCGGATTTGGCTCCACATCGCTAAAGATCACATATTCGATCCCTTCAGCATCTAACGGTTTTAGGACTTTGGGTAAAATATCACTACCTTCAATGAACTTGTCTGTCACCAAAAGAGCCTTTTTATACCCCAGTTCCTTGATATACGGACCTACTTCATTTACAACACCTTTACCAATAAGGTTAACTGCCGGAACGTAAAATGTAGCCATATGTTTTTCCTCCTGCGCCTTTGCGCTATTTGATTATTTACCTTAAGTATACGACCTTACCCTTCATTTTACAAATATTTGTAAGCGCTTTAAATAAAAAAATAGTAAAGAACCACTGGTCACGTTTTTAAACAAAAAAGCTCCAAAAAGATGGATTTCATCTCATTGGAACTTTTACTGAATGATTATTGCTTAGTTAATACCACTCGGTCAGATGGCTCTCGGTCCATATCATCGATAATCAATTGATTACCATTAACCGTGTAAATTTTGACATCATCACCGATAATGACACGTTGATTTTCTGGCTCAAAGGTGACTTGCTGGATTTCCTTATATCCATCTGGCTCGACCTCAGTCCATCTACCAGTTTTACCTGTTACAACAAGAGTGATTTGGTCATTCTCATCTTTTCCAGTATAGGTACCATCGATGTTCGTAGGTTGAGCTACAGTAGTATCCTGACTTGAAGACACCTGTGGTTGACTAGCACTTGTCGCAGCGCTAGAAGATGATTCTTGTTGAGTAGATGATTGCTGAGCAGATTGCTGGGTAGGGGCTTGTGCCTTAGGTCCACAAGCTGCTAAAAGACTAAGAATTGCTAAAGAAGCAATAGAAAGTGTGAATATTTTCGTTTTCATAGCGACTTCCTTTCTTTTGTGCTAATGTATTTCTGAAATCGTTTTCGAGTTTTCCTATCCCCAGTATAGCAACTTAAACCTAGAAGGTCAATTAATCTCACGCTTTCCCACCAAACCCGCTCGCACTTCCGAGATAAAGTAGAGGGAGCCCGTCACGAAAAGCAGGTCCTGATCATTGGCACTTTCTTCAAATTCGCTGATAAAATCACGATAAGAGTCAACCAGTTTATAACCAGAAACATCGCTTTCTTCTAAAGAGCCTTGGTAATCAAAGCCAGTCACCTTGACTTCCGCCTCTGGCAAAGCATCTGTTAAATAACCTAGCATCCCTTGATAATCCTTGCGTTTAAGAGCGCCAAAAAGGATTTGAACTTGGAAGCCTTGCTGGATTTTTTCCTGAATAAACTCAACTAAACGACTTAAAGCTGGAAGATTGTGAGCCCCGTCTAGGTAGATATGCGGACGAATCCGTTCCAATCGACCGGCCCAGTGGGTCTCTTTCAAGGCCTGTCTGACAAGCTCTTCTTCGACACCTTCCTCTCTTGACGCCATAAACAGAAGAAAAGTTTGTAAAGCTAAGGCAGCATTTTCTTGCTGATAGGTGCCTTCCAAACCAATTTCAAGCTGGGAAAAGCTCGCTAGGCTACTCGAAAAATCCCCAGCTTTCAAGGTAAAGTCTTGCCCGGTTTGATAAAGGTCTACGTCTAACTCTCTCGCTTTACTTTGGCAGACAAGCTCTGCTTCTGGAGAAAGCTTAGCAATGACCGCCTTCTTGCCAGACTTGAAAATACCAGCTTTCTGCTCTGCTATTTCCTCCAGACTATCGCCCAAGGTCTCCTGATGATCTAGACCAATCGAAGTAATAACTGCAATCTCACCTGTTACGACATTAGTCGTGTCAAGCAAACCACCGATCCCCACTTCTAGCAGAACTAGATCCACTTCCTGCTCTTTAAAGTAAAGCAATGCAATCAGGGTCAACAACTCAAAGAAAGACAAGTGGTCATGTGTTTCTAAAAGAGTTTTCTCCATCTCCTTGACTTGGTTAGCTATACGGATAAAGTCTTCATCTGCGATCGGTTGTCCATTGATACAGATTCGATCATGGATACTAATGATATGAGGAGAGGTAAAAGTACCAACTTTTTTACCATGGACGACAAACAACTCCCTCATAAAGGCAATAGTTGACCCTTTACCGTTAGTCCCTGTTACGTGGATAATGGGATAAGTCTTCTCAGGATTCCCCAACAAATCCACAGCTCGCTGCATTCGTCCAAGACCAGATCTAAAGTTTAAACCAATCCGACTATGAAGCCATTCTTCTACTTCAAACATACATGTCTCCTTAACAAAAGTCCAATCAACTACCGCATCAAAGTATGATTACAAATAAAAAGCGAGGTCGGGACTAAAATCCCAACCTCTTACCTGGTTAGCTAATCACTAGCTACTATGAATTTCAACGTGGGCTAAAAACGTCCCCCAGAATTACTTACGGTCTTTATTTTTAGCGTAAGGGTAAAAATGTTCCCCGGACGTTCCAACTCTTCTAATTTTCAGGAGTTGGGCTGATACAGTCTCCCAGACTGTATCACTCCTCCATAAAGCTGTTGAAGACTTCTTCAATCATGTTCCATTCGTCTTCTGAGTCTTCTGGAATTGGTTGTAATTCGCCTTCTGTTCCGTCTTCATTTTCAGTGAATGAGTAGGCTTGGATTTCAACTTGCCCGTCTTCGTCTTCTTCTGCGTTAACTGGTACAAGCAGAACATAGTTCTTACCAAATTCTTCTTTTCCATCAATGGTCAAAAGGATTTCAAATAAAGTTTCATTTCCTTGCTCATCTACTAGTGTAATCAATTCACGTTCTTCGTGATCGTGGTTGTGATCGTGTGACATAGTTTCTCCTCTGTCTTAAAATTTTCTATCTAAATAATTTTGCAAAATCAGCTGAGCAGCCAACTTATCAATAACTTTCTTGCGCTTGTTGCGACTGATATCTGCTTGTTCAATCAACATACGCTCCGCAGCGACCGTTGTCAAACGCTCATCTTGATAGTCTACTGGTAAACCAAAAAGTTCCTCTAATTTTGCTCCGTAAGCTTGACTAGCTTCTACCCGCGGTCCACTGGTATTGTTCATGTTTTTAGGCAGACCTACTACAAAGCGTTCCACCTTATAGGTGTCAACCAATTCCTTGATACGGTCAAAGCCAAACTGACCCTGATCCTCATTGATTTGGATGATTTCAAGTCCTTGAGCGGTAAAGCCTAGTGGGTCGCTAATGGCAACACCCACTGTTTTTGAACCGACGTCCAATCCCATAATTCTCATAGATTATAGATCGACTCCTTGTCCTTTAAGGTAATAGCGCACCAATTCTTCAACAATTTCATCACGCTCATACTTACGGATTTGATTTCGTGCATTGTTGTAACGAGGAACGTAGGCAGGGTCTCCACTCAATACATAACCGACGATTTGATTTATCGGATTATAACCCTTTTCATTCAAAGAAGCATAGACATCTGTCAACGTCTCGCTAATCTCTTTTTTATTGGAATCATCCAATTTAAACCGTACAGTTTCTTCAGTAAATCCCATTCCAACACCCTCTTTCTTTAGAATAGTACTATTATAGCACATTCCCTGACGTTCTACAAATAAGTCAGTCTATTTATTTGGATTTTCTATTGTTCTGTCGCCCCATTTGCCACTCTATCTGCAATATATTGGCTAGGCTCGTTTTTTAAGAGATTTTCAAGGCCGATATTTTTTAAATATTCTAGCTGAGATGCCTTTTTGACATCCAATACTTGAAAATCATAAGTCGTTGTGGTCTGGATTTCTGTCTCGCTGAGTAGCTTGGTTTCCAGTGTAAATCCTGCTAGTTTGCGTGCCTCTTGGATGGTCTCATCCTTCTCTTCAGCCTCTAAGAGCGCTCTTTGCGCCTCCTCTAGGCCATTTTCAGAGATAAAGGTCTTGAGTTCATCCCCGACAGGTCGTTTTTGCTGAATGGTCAGGGTCAAAAATTGGTTGCCTTTATAGGTAATGGTCTGAATCTGCTGCGTTCCATTTTCCGACTTCGGCATCAACAGGGTCTTGGTGACAACCGTATTCTTTTCGGCATTGTCCAAAACGGGAAGGTTTGATTGGAGAGGTTCAGATGCTGTTGTGGAAGCAGCAGGGGTTTCCTTTTTTTGCCCACATCCTGCAAGCAAAAAGAGGAGAGCAAAACTAGCAATTAGTAACTTTTTCATAATTCCTCACATGATTTTGAAATAAAAGAGAAAACAAGGCCAGGAATCACTCCCAGCCTTGATGTTTTATAGAGCTGCACGTAGACGTGCTTCTGCATTTTCTACATTACGGACAGAGCGTGGCAAGAAGGCACGGATATCATCTTCTTTATAGCCGACTTGCAGGCGCTTCTCGTCAACGAGAATCGGACTCTTTAAGATCCGTGGTGTTTCCATGATTAAGTTGAGTACTTCATTCACACTCAAATCTTCGATGTCAACTCCTAAAGCTTTCGCATAGCGGTTTTTTGATGATACAATGCTGGCAATTCCATTATCTGTCTTTGTCAGAATATCAAGTAGTTCTTCTCTCGTAATCCCTTCTTTACCAAGGTTTTGTTCTTTATAACTTAACTGGTGTGCGTTGAGCCAAGTCTTCGCTTTCTTACAGCTTGTGCAACTGGAGACGGTATAAATCTTAATCATGTGCCTACCCCTTTCGCTACATGTTACTATCAGTTTAGTCTATTATACCATAAAAAACATCCGACTTGCGACCTATTTTTAAAAAAATTTAACTTTTTTAGCGATTTTCGTGCTTTTTTCTTGACAAAATCAATTTATAGCCAACTTTTAAATTTTTTGATATACAATCGTTTCACAACTGTAACACTTATCATATAAAGGACGATAATCAAAAGCAAAAAGAGGAAATAAATTGGTTCCAAAGGGGCTAAATGAAGAAGGCTAGCAATTGAAGAGTAGGGAAGGAAGGTCACAAAACTGGCTGCTAGCATGCTTGTTCCAAGAACAAACCATGATGGACGACTTTGTAAGAAAGGAAGTTTTGCTGAACGAAGCATATGGATTACCATGGTTTGGGACCACATGGATTCAATGAACCAACCTGTCTGGAACAGGATGATAAAGCCCGTTGCAGACTCTGCTCCGTGAACATAAGCATGACCTGTCGCCATTGGAACAATGACAAAATAGAGCAAGATAAAGGTCAAAATATCAAAGGCAGAAGAAATCGGACCCATCCAAATCATAAAGCGAGTAATAGACTTGGCTTCCCACTTATGAGGATGCTTCAAAAAGTCTTCATCCACATTATCAAATGGCAAGGCAATGCAAGAAAGATCGTAGACTAGGTTTAAGACAATCAAGTGAATCGGAGCCATTGGCAGGAAAGGTAAAAAGATACCAGACACTAACAGAGAAAAAATGTTCCCGAAATTAGAGCTGACCGTCATCTTGATATATTTGGTCATATTAGCATAGACTTTGCGTCCTTCAACCAGCCCTTTTTCAAGCACCATCAAATCCTTATCTAGCAAAATGACATCAGCGGTTTCTTTGGCAATATCTACTGCTGTATCAACAGAAATCCCCACATCTGCCACTTTCATAGAAGGGGCATCATTGATCCCATCTCCCATATAGCCGACACAATGTCCATTAGATTTGATTTGTAAAATGATTCGTGCTTTTTGATCCGGAGAAAGTTTGGCAAAGACAGTCACCTTCTCAACTGCTTGGGCCAACTCTTCGTCCGTCATGGCGTCAATATCAGAACCCAACAAGATTTGATCAACGTCTAAACCAACTTTTTCGCAAACTGATTGGGTTACCTTCTCATTGTCCCCCGTCAAGATCTTTGTTTGAACGCCGTGTTCTAACAAAGCTTGGATAGCAGGTGCTGCTGATGGTTTTGGTGGATCTAGAAAGGCAAGATATCCTGTTAGAATCATCTCTTTTTCATCTTCAACGGAGTAAGCAAAACCTTCTTTTAGACCTGTTTTATAGGCGACTCCCAAGACTCGCAAGCCCTGTTGATTGAGTTGGTCTACTTCTTTTAAGATTTCCACCCGGATATCATCCGTCAAAGGGCTGATCTGCCCTTGATATTCCACATGGGTTGAAATCGCAAGCATTTCCTCTAGGGCACCCTTGGTTACCAAACTAACAACTTCGTTCTCATCCTTGACGATGACACTCATCCGCCTGCGTTCAAAATCAAAGGGCAATTCATCTATTTTTTGGAAGCTAGTATCCAAATTTTGTAGAATAGCGTGTTCTTTAGCTTCTTTTTCAGTTCTACTGATAATAGCACGGTCCATCAAGTTTTTCAAACCGGTTTGAAAATAGGAATTGAGATAGGCACGTCTCAACACAGACAAATCCAAATCTCCATGTATATCCAAAGGATATTCAAGGACAATTTCGTCTTGGGTAAGGGTTCCTGTTTTATCCGTACACAGGATATCAATAGCACCTAGGTCCTGTATGGCATTGAGTTTTTTGATGACGACTTTTTCCTTGGCCATGATAATGGAGCCTTTTGCTAAACTAGCCGTGATGATCATAGGAAGCATCTCAGGTGTAAGCCCGACACCCACGCTCAAAGCAAATACGCCAGCCTCTAACCAATCTCCATCCGTCAAACCATTGGAAAGAAATACGATGGGAACCATGACCAACATCAAACGGATTAAAAGCCAGGAGATACTGTTCATATCCCGTTCGAAAGAGGTAGGCTCGTCATAAGTATTGAGAGTCTGCTCTATTTCCCCCATCATGGTGTCATCACCAACTGCTAGAATCAAAGCCTTGGCACTTCCTGATATCACGTTGGTTCCCATAAAGGCGAGCGCTTCTGCTTCTAGCAGACTATCAAAATTTGACTGACTCATTTTTGACAAAGCCAATTTTTCAACCGAATCACTTTCACCCGTCAAGCCAGACTGTTGAACAAAGAAATCGCGTGATTCAATTAAAAGGAGGTCTGCCGGAATCATATCCCCAGCACTCAATTTGACTATATCTCCAACGACCAAATCTTCAATTGCGACCTCTAAACTCTGGCCTTCGCGAATAACCGTGGCTGTGTTCACAATCATTTTTGAAAGATTGGTCGCAGCCTTGTCGCTCCGTAATTCTTGGACAAAGCGTATGCCACCAGAAATGAGGACTAGGACAACGATGATGATAGAGGTCGTCGGATCTTCTTGCCCAGGCTTCGCCAACCAGACGTTGGTCACCATGGAGATCATAGCGATGACCAGGAGGATGATTGTAAATGGATTGATAATAGATTCGTAAATTTTTTTGAGGATACTGTCTTCCTGACCCTTGGTGATGGTGTTTTCACCATATAAATCACGATTCTTTTCTATCTGTTCCTCAGTTAAGCCTGTTAGACTTGTCTTGTAAAAAGATAGAGTTTCGTTTAAAGGTGTATGAATAGCTGCTGCTAATCTTTCTTTTGTAGTTTTCATTGGTTTCTCCTATCTGTATGAATGATGTGTTTCATACACAGAGACCAATCACTTTATAAGGGCAGAACGACACAAATCAGCGATTGGCTGTGTATGTGCGGTTCTGGATGATCGTCAATTTGCATCGTCTGTCTCCTTTCCTTGTTCTAAAACAGTAGAAAATCCCACCATAAAAATGGCAGGATTAAAAAACTAATTATCTGTTTTTTCGTTCAAGCTTTAACTCCATAGGGCGATGTAATGAGCTTAGTCTTGGCCTTCGCGACCAGAACTGTTGACCAACGAGTAGTGTCTCCACTGCTTTGCGGTAGTCATCCGTATCCCTATGGTAGCCTCACCTACCGTTTTCGTCTTTCAGTATAAACCTTTAGAATATAAAAGTCAACGATTTATCATAATTTTCTTAAATAATAATTAATTCCTTCGGTGCTAAAGTCAACAATTCGCAACCTGTCTCTGTGATCAAGATATCATCCTCGATACGAACCCCGTATTTACCTTCGATATAGATACCAGGCTCATCTGTCAAGGTCATTCCTGCCTTGATTGTATCCGTCGAGGTTTGGCTAAAGTAAGGTTCCTCGTGGATATCGAGGCCGATACCATGTCCGATACCGTGGGTAAAGTAGTCACCATAGCCCGCTTCTACGATAATGTCACGAGGGATCTTGTCAAAATCACGGAATCCTAAACCTGCCTTGGCTTGGTCAATCAGAGCTTGGTTAGCCTTCAAAACTGTGTTGTAAATTTCTGCTTGCTCGTCACTGACATGGCCTAGATAGATGGTCCGTGTCATATCGCTGACATAGTGGTCATAGAGACATCCGAAGTCCATGGTAATAGCTTCTCCCAACTCCACTGGTTTATGCATTGGGTGGGCATGTGGTTTAGAAGAGTTGATACCACTGGCTAGAATGGTATCAAAAGACAAGCCAGATGCTCCCAACTCACGCATGCGGAAATCAAGGAAGTTGGCAATTTCGATCTCAGTTTTTCCTGGTTTGATAAAGTCAAGTGCATCGCGGAAGGCTTGGTCTGAGATAGAACAAGCCTTGCGAATAGTCGCAATCTCCTTTTCATCCTTAATCATTCGAAGTGCTTCAACAAACTGAGTCTGAGGAAGCAAATCAATTCCTGCAAAAGCAGCCTGCATGCGGTGGTAATAAGAGACCGAAATCTCATCTTCAAAACCGATGCGAGACAAACCCATATCCTTGACAATTCCTGCAATGACAGCCAACTCATTACGGTCAGCCACAATCTCAAAACCTGTTACTTCTTGCTTAGCAGCAATGATATAACGAGAGTCCGTCACCAAAATCTGACGGTCACGGCTGATAAAAACGGTTCCGTTCGAACCCCAAAAACCAGTCAAATAATAGACATTTTTAAGGTTGTTGATGATGATCCCATCTAGTTCTTTTTCTTGCATTTTCGCTAGAAATGCTTGTACACGTTTATTCATGATGTAACTTTCCTTTCAAATAGTGTCCTGTGTAGCTGGCTTCATTGGCCGCTACTTCTTCTGGAGTTCCTGTTGCGATGATGGTTCCACCACCGACACCGCCCTCAGGTCCCAAGTCGATGATATGGTCTGCTGTTTTAATAACATCCAGATTATGTTCGATAACGAGGACGGTATTGCCATCGTCGACAAAGCGAGCCAAAACCTTGAGCAGACGAGCGATGTCCTCGGTATGAAGTCCTGTCGTCGGTTCATCCAGAATGTAGAATGACTTACCTGTTGAGCGCTTGTGGAGTTCACTAGCTAACTTCATACGCTGGGCTTCTCCACCTGAAAGGGTGGTAGCTGGTTGTCCTAACGTTACATAGCCCAGCCCCACATCCTTGATGGTCTGGAGTTTGCGTTGAATCTTAGGAATGTGTTGGAAGAATTCCACCGCATCGTTAACCGTCATATCCAAGACTTGCGAGATATTCTTTTCCTTGTAGTGAACTTCTAGGGTTTCACTGTTGTAGCGGGTGCCATGGCAGACTTCACAAGCCACGTAAACATCTGGCAAGAAGTGCATCTCTATCTTGATAATCCCGTCACCTGAGCAGGCTTCACAACGACCACCCTTGACGTTGAAACTGAAACGGCCCTTTTTATAACCTCGAATCTTGGCCTCGTTTGTCTGGGCAAAGAGGTCACGAATGTCATCAAAAACTCCCGTATAGGTGGCAGGATTGGACCTTGGTGTCCGTCCGATTGGACTTTGGTCAATATCAATCAGACGATCGACATGCTCAATCCCCGTAATCGTTTTAAACTTACCAGGTTTGTCTGAATTACGGTTTAGCTTCTGCGCAATGGCTTTTTTGAGGATGCTGTTGATTAAGGTCGACTTCCCTGAACCTGACACCCCCGTCACAGCGATAAATTTTCCTAATGGGAAGCGGGCAGTGACATTTTGTAGGTTATTTTCACGCGCTCCTGTCACCTCGATAAAGCGACCATTTCCTACACGGCGCTCTTCTGGTACTGGAATGGCACGTTTCCCTGATAGATATTGGCCTGTGATGGACTTGCTGTTGCGAGCCACCTGCTTAGGCGTTCCTGCAGCGACAATCTCCCCACCAAAAGCTCCCGCACCAGGACCGACGTCAATCAGATAATCTGCCTCACGCATAGTATCTTCGTCATGTTCCACTACAATAAGGGTATTACCCAAATCACGCATCTTTTTGAGACTGGCAATCAGGCGGTCATTGTCCCTCTGGTGAAGTCCAATCGACGGCTCATCTAAGATATAGAGGACTCCTGAGAGGTTGGAACCAATCTGGGTAGCCAAGCGAATACGCTGACTCTCCCCTCCCGATAGGGTTCCTGCCGAACGAGATAGGGTCAGATAGTTGAGCCCAACGTTATTGAGGAAGGTCAAGCGATCCTTGATTTCCTTGAGAATGGGACGAGCAATGATGGCTTCATTTTCAGACAAGGTCAGCTGACTCACCAAGTCCAAGTGGTCTGCGATAGACAGGTCTGATATCTCTCCGATATGGGGTCCTTGCTCTCCACCCACACGGACAGACAAGGCCTGGTCATTGAGACGGTAGCCATGGCAAGTTCCGCAGGTTAGCTCATTCATGTAGAGGCGCATCTGGGTGCGGGTGTAGTCACTATTGGTTTCATGGTAGCGACGCTTGATATTAGTGACAACTCCCTCAAAAGGAATGTCGATATCGCGCACACCACCAAATTCATTTTCATAGTGGAAATGAAATTCCTTGCCATCCGAACCATAGAGAATCAAGTGCTTGTCTTCTTCTGACAAGTCCTCAAAAGGCGTGTCCATATCTACTCCAAAGGCTGTCATGGCCTGCTCTAGCATATTTGGATAGTAGTTAGATGAGATAGGATTCCAAGGTGCCAAAGCCCCCTCACGTAGCGTTTTGCTGGCATCTGGCACTACCAAGTCAGTATCCACCTCCAGCTTGATGCCCAAACCGTCACACTCACTACAAGAACCAAAAGGAGCATTGAAGGAGAAGAGACGAGGCTCTAACTCTGGTACAGTAAAACCACAAACTGGACAGGCATAGTGCTCAGAGAATAGCAACTCAGAATCGTCCATAGTGTCGATAATGACATAGCCTTCTGCGATACGAAGGGCAGCCTCAATGGAATCAAAGAGACGGCTACGAATGCCCTCCTTGATGACAATACGGTCAACCACGACATCAATATTGTGTTGTCTGCTCTTGGACAACTCTGGCACTTCGGTCATATCATAGACTTCCCCATCCACACGGACACGAACATACCCATCTTTCTGAATCTTTTCAATAACGCTCTTGTGCTGTCCTTTTTTCTTACGGATAACTGGGGCTAAGATTTGCAGGCGCTGGCGTTCAGGTAACTCCAAAACCTTATCCACGATTTGCTCCACAGAAGAAGCCTTGATAGCCCCATGCCCGTTTATACAGTAAGGCGTCCCCACACGCGCATAGAGGAGACGCAGATAGTCATTGATTTCAGTCGTAGTTCCCACCGTCGAGCGAGGATTTTTACTAGTCGTTTTCTGGTCGATAGAAATAGCTGGGCTGAGACCATCAATGGCATCCACATCAGGCTTCTCCATATTCCCCAAGAATTGACGAGCATAGGCTGACAAACTCTCCACATAGCGACGTTGTCCCTCCGCATAGAGGGTATCAAAGGCCAGACTGGATTTCCCCGAACCCGACAAACCGGTCACGACAACCAACTTATCTCGCGGAATCTCCACATCAATATTTTTTAAGTTATGGGCACGTGCCCCATGAATCACAATTTTATCTTGCATCTTTGTTCTTTCTAGTCCATTATTGCTTTCCATTATACCAAAAAATATGAAATTCTATTACCCAAAAAGCTGTTTTTATAGTATAATAGTACGGTGCAAAAAATGAATCACTGAATAGTAGGAAAGGATAGGGGATATGAAACAAGTTTTTCTCTCAACAACAACTGAATTTAAAGAGATCGACACGCTTGAACCGGGTACTTGGATCAACCTCGTCAATCCTACACAAAATGAATCATTGGAAATTGCTAATGCCTTTGACATTGATATTGCCGACCTTCGAGCACCACTCGATGCGGAAGAAATGTCCCGTATTACCATCGAAGACGAGTATACTTTGATCATCGTGGACGTCCCCATCACAGAGGAGAGAAACAATCGTACCTACTACGTTACGATTCCGCTAGGAATTATCATCACCGAGGAAACCATTATCACTACCTGTTTGGAATCCCTCCCTGTTCTTGATGTCTTCATCAACCGCAAACTGCGTAACTTCTACACTTTCATGCGGTCACGCTTTATCTTTCAACTCCTTTATCGCAATGCTGAGCTTTACCTGACTGCCCTTCGTTCGATTGACCGTAAGAGTGAACAAATCGAAAGTCAACTTCACAAATCCACTCGAAACGAAGAGCTAATCGAGCTCATGGAATTGGAAAAGACCATCGTCTATTTCAAGGCCTCACTGAAGACGAACGAGCGCGTGATTAAGAAATTGACCAGCGCAACCAGCAATATCAAGAAATACCTAGAAGACGAAGACCTGCTCGAAGACACCCTGATTGAAACCCAACAGGCCATCGAGATGGCAGATATCTATGGAAATGTCCTTCACTCTATGACAGAGACCTTTGCCTCTATCATTTCCAACAACCAGAACAACATCATGAAAACTCTGGCTCTCGTGACCATCGTCATGTCTGTCCCAACCATGATCTTCTCAGCCTATGGGATGAACTTCAAGGATAATGAAATCCCTTTGAACGGTGAGCCTCACGCCTTCTGGTTAATCGTCTTTATCGCCTTTGCTATGAGTGTTTCACTCACTCTCTATCTCATCCATAAAAAATGGTTCTAAGAGGAATTCCTATGTCTCAGATTGATTTACAAAAACTAACCAAAAAAAACCAAGAGTTTATCCATATTGCTACCCAGCAATTTATCAAAGATGGCAAAACAGATGCTGAAATCAAGGCTGTTTTTGAGGAAGTTATTCCTAAAATCCTTGAGGAGCAAACCAAAGGAACGACAGCTCGTTCCCTCTACGGCGCTCCAACTCACTGGGCTCATAGCTTTACAGTTAAGGAACAGTACGAAAAAGAGCATCCAAAAGAAAATGATGATCCAAAACTCATGATTATGGACTCAGCCCTTTTTATCACCAGTCTCTTTGCACTGGTTAGCGCTCTGACCAACTTTTTCTCTACAGACCAGGCTATTGGCTATGGTTTGATTACCCTCTTGTTGGTTGGACTTGTCGGAGGGGTGGCCTTCTACTTGATGTACTACTTTGTCTACCAGTATTATGGACCAGACACAGATCGTAGCCAGCGCCCTCCTTTCTGGAAATCAATCCTCGTCATCCTCGCTGCTATGCTTCTCTGGTTGGCTGTCTTCTTCGCAACAAGCTTCCTACCAGCCAACCTCAATCCAATCCTTGCTCCACTGCCTTTGGCTATCCTGGGAGCAGCCCTTCTCGCCCTTCGCTTCTATCTCAAGAAACGTTTCAATATCCGAAGCGCAAGCGCGGGCCCATCACGTTATTAAGAAAAGTGAAAAGCTATGGCATATAGTCAATCCTTAGCTCAGCAGATTCGAAAAATTCTAGCACTCAAACTTCCTCCCCAAATTTTCGAAGAAGAGCTAGAAGAAAAGAAACTGTTTGGTGGCCTAGCCTTTATGATTCGTGGGAAAATGGTCCTTACAGTCAGTTCCAGAAAGGACGAGCTGGTTATGGTGAGAATTGGCAAAGAAATAGAAAAGCAAGTTCTACCCCGAACAGGAGCTCATACTACATTGATGAGAGGGAGACCTTATCATGGCTATATAGACCTAGATATCGAAGGTCAAAAAGAACTGCCTTACTGGATTGATTTAGCCCTCTCCTATAATCAAGAATTGACCAAGTAACTCATATCTAGCGAGATTATAGATTAGAAAAACGAAAAGCAACTGCTCAGGTGGTTGCTTTTTCACTTGCTTTCTTGAGATTCTATAGCACTTCTGAGTCTAATCTCTATCGTTTTCTCTCATCTTTTATGATAAAATAGGCACAATCAATTTCTAGGAGGATGAGATATGATTTCTACTATTGGTATTGTTAGTTTGTCTAGTGGTGTTATCGGAGAGGATTTTGTCAAACACGAAGTCGATTTGGGTCTCCAACGTCTCAAGGATTTGGGACTCAATCCTGTCTTTTTGCCCCATTCGCTAAAAGGGTTAGACTTTATCAAGGACCATCCGGAGGCACGTGCAGAGGATTTGATGCAGGCCTTTTCGGACGATAGCATCGACATGATCCTATGCGCCATTGGTGGGGATGATACCTATCGCTTGCTACCTTATCTTTTTGAAAACGACCAGCTTCAAAAGGTTATCAAACCAAAGATTTTTCTTGGTTTCTCGGATACCACTATGAACCACCTTATGTTGCATAAACTAGGAATCAAGACTTTTTATGGACAATCCTTTCTAGCAGACATTTGTGAATTGGACAAGGAGATGTTGCCCTATAGCTTTCACTACTTTAAAGAACTGATCAAGACAGGAAGAATCTCAGAAATCCGCCCTAGCGACGTTTGGTATGAGGAACGGACTGATTTTAGTCCCAAGGCCCTGGGAACAACTCGTGTCAGTCATGCAAATACCGGTTTTGACTTGTTGCAAGGAAATGCCCAGTTTGAGGGAGGAATCCTCGGTGGTTGCCTTGAGTCTCTCTATGATATCTTTGACAATTCTCGATATGCAGACAGTAGAGAACTCTGCCGAAAGTACAAACTCTTCCCTGACTTATCTGACTGGGAAGGAAAGATCCTCTTGCTAGAAACAAGCGAAGAAAAGCCTGAGCCGGAAAACTTCAAAAAAATGTTGCAGGCTTTGAAAGAAACTGGGATATTTGAGGTCATCAGTGGACTCTTGGTCGGGAAACCTATGGATGAAACCTTCTATGACGACTATAAGGAGGCGCTAATGGACATCATTGACAGCAATATCCCGATTGTCTATAATTTAAACGTAGGCCATGCCACACCAAGAGCCATTGTGCCCTTTGGCATCTATGCTTATGTGGATGCAAATAAGCAAGTCATTCGCTTTGACTATAATAAAAAAAGCTGAGATGAATTTCTCAGTTTTTTTCTATATTCTCAGATAGTTAAACGCCTGCACCGCTCTTCCACTCACAATCATTCTCATGATCATCTATCAGACCTGCCGCCTGTAGAAAAGACAAAACAGCGACGGGACCTGTAAACTTGAAGCCTCGTTTTTTGAGATCTTGAGATAACTTTTCAGACAGGGCTGTTTTAGCAGGTGCTAGGCGATAGTCAGGGACATCATTGATGATGGTTTGTCCATCAACAAAAGACCAGAGATAGGCATCAAAAGAGCCATAGGTTTTCTGGACTTGTAAAAATGCTTGAGCATTGGCACGCGTAGCAAAAATCTTGGCTCTATTTCGAATGATGGTTGGATTGTCTAACAAGGTCTCCAACTCGGCATCCGTCATCTCTGCAACACCTTGGACTTGGTAGTTGTAAAATGCTTCTCTGAAAGCTTGGCGCTTGTTTAGCACCGTTTCCCAAGACAGACCAGCCTGATAGGTCTCCAAACAAAGCAACTCAAAAAGGGCGTGGTCATCATGAAGGGGCTGTCCCCACTCTTCATCATGATAGGCGATGTAGAGCGGATTGGTCATCTTGACCCACGAACAACGTTTTGTCATGATCTGCTCCTATTTGACCAACATTTTAAGGGCCGACTTGATATAGTTCTCAGCTGTATCTGTCGTTCCTTCAAAGAATTTCTTGATTTTCTTGAGCTCGGTTGCCTTGTAGCCCAGCGCCAACATAGCTTCCATAGCTTCTTCCAGTTCTTGGTTTTCAGCACTTGCTTGCACTGCCACCTTAGCAGGAAGGTCATCACTAGCCACAACTACCTTGCCTTCCAAGTCCAGCACCATCTGCTGGGCTGTTTTCTTGCCAATTTTAGGAAACTTGGTCAAGTAGGTGATGTTCTTGCTTTCGATGGCTTGAACCAAGCCAGCATTGTCATCAGCAGCGATAATAGCAAGAGCTGACACAGGCCCAATCCCAGATACCGAAATCAGACTGAGAAAGAGTTTTTTCTCATCTTCTGAGCGAAATCCATAAAGTAGATGGGCGTCCTCACGCACAACCTGATGCACATAAATTTGAGCTTCTTGATTGACCTGTCCCGAGTAAGCATAGGGATTGGCTACATGCAGGATATAACCGATACCGTTGGTTTCAAGAACAATGTATTTAGCAGTAATTTTGGTAATGATTCCTTTTAAATATTCGTACATAGTTTTCCTTTTCTCTTATTTCGTTTATCTAGTATATCATATTTTCTTTATCCGAGGAGTGAGAATCGACTATCACAAATACAGTATATCAAAAATAATTTATGCTTATCTATTGACATATTGAAAATTAAGTACTATAATCATTTGTAATTGAATAACTATCTTCAGGGCAGGGTGCAATTCCCTACCGGTGGTATAGCCCACGAGCCGAAAGGCATGATTTGGTGAAATTCCAAAGCCGACAGTATAGTCTGGATGAAAGAAGATAAAAGTATATTTGTGCTTTTTGCGTGCTCTGAAATGATTACTTGTCATTTCAGAGCATTTTTGTTAATCGCATAAGTTTTCTTTTGTATGCCTTGAATAGTCCCCTATTCAAGGTATTTTTTTTTGGAGGTAGTGAGATGAGCGACTCAAAATATATGAAATTAGCAATAAAATTGGCACAAAAAGGAGCTGGTTACGTCAATCCCAATCCTATGGTTGGCGCAGTTATTGTAAAAGATAATCACATTATCGGACAAGGTTATCATGAGTTTTTTGGTGGCCCACATGCTGAGAGAAATGCTCTAAAAAACTGTAGAGAATCCCCTGTCGGAGCGACGCTTTATGTAACACTTGAACCCTGTTGTCACTTCGGGAAAACACCTCCTTGTATAGACGCTATAATCGATAGTGGTATTACAAGAGTAGTCATTGGAAGCCTAGACTGTAACCCTATTGTATCTGGAAAAGGAGTAAAGATACTTGAGGAAAATAATCTTCAAGTTACTGTTGGAGTTTTAGAAAATGAGTGTCTTAACTTAATAAAAAGTTTTAGAAAGTATATTACCCAGCATGTACCCTATGTTTTTATGAAATATGCAATGACAATGGATGGAAAAATAGCCACTAAAACAAATCAATCCAAATGGATTACTGGAGAAGAGGCAAGAAAGCATGTACATCAGTTACGACACCATGTTAGTGCGATTATGGTGGGAGTCAATACTGTTATTCAAGACGATCCTTTGCTGACATGTAGATTGGAGGAAGGGAAAAATCCTATCCGTATCATATGCGATACACATTTACGAACTCCTCTTACCTCTAAAATAGTAAAAACAGCAAATGATATTAAAACTTACATTGCCACTTCCTCTGAAGACAAAAATAAAATGAAGCTATATCAAAATCATGGCTGTGAAATACTTTCCATAAAGAAAAAAGGCAATCATATAGACTTATCAAGTTTAATGCAACATCTAGGAAACATGCAGATTGATAGCCTACTTCTGGAAGGGGGCAGTCTAATGAATTGGAGTGCTTTAGAACAACAAATTGTTGATGAGCTGAAAATATATATTGCACCAAAAATTTTTGGAGGCAATGCCAAGTTTCCTGTCGGAGGTGAAGGTATTTCTTTGCCAAATGACGCTATTAGCTTGAAACCTTATGCTTTTTCTCAAATAGGAGATGACTATCTCATAGAAAGTGAAGTGATTTATCCATGTTCACAGGAATAATTGAAGAAATCGGAAAAGTTGAAAGAATACAGAAAGACTCTCGTAATTGCAAACTATCAATTAAAGCCTCAAAAGTATTAACGGATATCCATTTAGGCGATAGTATAGCAGTAAATGGTATCTGTCTTACAGTTACTCATTTCAATCATCAATCCTTTACAGTTGATGTAATGAATGAAACATGGAGCCGAACAGCTCTTACACTATTAAAACATGGAAGTGAGGTAAATCTAGAAAGAGCCTTATCTGTCAACAGTCGACTTGGAGGTCACGTCGTTACAGGACACATTGATGGTACAGGAAAAATCTCGTCAATAAAAAAAGATGATAATGCTGTATGGTATCAAATCAACACACAAAAAGAAATTTTAGATTTAATAGTTGAAAAAGGATCTATTACAATTGACGGCATTAGTCTGACTGTCGCTAAAGTCTCCAAACTAAACTTTTCAGTATCTGTTATCCCTCATACTTTGGAACAAACTATTCTTAAGAGTAAACAAGTCGGATGTACAGTAAATCTTGAAAATGATATATTAGGTAAATATGTGCAAAAACTAATGGATAACTCTCCGAAGTCAGAGATATCTAAGGAACTATTATACCAAAATGGATTTTAGCAGAAAGGATGATCAGTCAATGGAATATCGAAAAATACAAGAATCATTAGAAGCATTGCAGAAGGGACGACTTGTTCTTGTTATAGACGACAAGGATAGAGAAAACGAAGGAGACTTAATTTGTTCCGCACAAGCAGCTACAACAGAAAATGTTAATTTCATGGCTACTTATGCCAAAGGATTAATTTGTATGCCTATGAGCGAAAGTTTAGCTAATCAATTAATGCTTTCACCTATGGTTGAAAACAATACAGATAATCATAAGACTGCTTTTACAGTTTCAATTGATTATAAGGAAACGACCACAGGTATTTCTGCCGAGGAAAGAGGATTGACCGCACGTATGTGTGTCTCCGAAGATATAAGACCCTCTGATTTTCGCAGGCCAGGACACATGTTTCCTTTAATTGCGAAAAACGGTGGTGTTCTAGAAAGAAATGGACACACAGAAGCAACTGTTGATCTATTAAAATTAGCAGGACTAAAAGAGTGTGGCCTATGTTGTGAAATAATGAATCATGATGGCAAAATGATGAGAACAGATGATTTAATTCAGTTCTCTAAGAAACACAACATTCCATTAATTACCATCAAAGAATTACAAGAATATAGAAAAGTATATGATCAGCTGGTAGAACGAGTTTCAACTGTCAATATGCCTACTAGATACGGTAATTTTAAAGCAATTAGCTATATAGATAAACTAAATGGGGAACATCACCTTGCTCTTATTATGGGAAATATAGAGGATGGAACCAATGTATTATGTCGGGTCCACTCTGAATGTTTAACAGGAGATGTTTTAGGCTCTTTACGGTGCGATTGTGGACAGCAATTTGATAAAGCTATGAAAATGATTGCTGAGAATGGTTCGGGTGTCTTACTTTACTTGCGACAGGAGGGACGAGGAATTGGACTTATCAATAAATTAAAAGCCTATCATTTACAAGATCAAGGAATGGATACGCTTGATGCCAATCTTGCGTTAGGATTTGAAGGTGATTTAAGAGAATATCACATTGGAGCACAAATGCTTAAAGACCTGGGACTACAGTCACTGCATTTACTGACAAATAATCCTGACAAGGTTGAACAGTTAGAAAAATATGGAATTACCATTTCCAGTAGAATACCAATCGAAATAGAAGCTAATCCTTACGACAGTTTTTATTTAAAGACAAAGAAAAATCGAATGGGGCACATTTTAAATATGGAGGAAAAATAAATGAAGACTTATGAAGGTAATTTAGTAGCGAACAATATTAAAATAGGCATTGTTGTAGCGAGATTTAATGAATTTATAACTTCAAAATTATTATCTGGAGCACTAGATAATCTCAAAAGAGAGAATGTAAACGAGAAAGATATCGAGGTAGCCTGGGTTCCAGGAGCTTTTGAAATACCACTGATTGCATCAAAAATGGCAAAAAGTAACAAATATGATGCAATTATCTGCTTGGGAGCTGTCATTAGAGGTAGTACAAGTCATTATGATTATGTATGTAGCGAGGTATCTAAGGGAATCGCCCAAATCAGTTTAAATAGCGAAATCCCAGTTATGTTTGGTGTGCTAACGACAGATACAATTGAACAAGCCATAGAGCGAGCTGGTACTAAAGCAGGAAATAAGGGTTCTGAGTGTGCACAAGGAGCTATTGAAATGGTCAACCTAATTCGTACGTTAGACGCTTAGAACAGACTCTACTTTTAAGTGAATAAAGAAACTTGGCAAAATCGCAATTTAATACCCTATAAAAATCATAGAGCAAACTAGGAAGCCAGTCGCAGATTGGTAAAACACAGCTTCGATGTTGCAGACAAAACTGGCAAAATTAGCTCAAAACACTATTTTGAGATTACTGATAAAACTGATGTGGTTTAAAGAGATCTTTGACGAGTATTCGGAAGAAAAAAAGTAAATATTTCTATGATAAAACGCATAGAATCAAGGTTTTTGAAGATCTGATTTTATGCGTTTTTCTGATTTTGAAAATTTTTCCCAGTCTTTTTTGTACTTTTATACTCAATGAAAATCAAAGAGCAAACTAGGAAACTAGCCGCAAGCTGTACTTGAGTACGGCAAGGCGACGTTGACGTGGTTTGAAGAGATTTTCGAAGAGTATTAATATTTCCCCAACTCACGGAGGCTGGTGTGATTTTCCTGAATGCGTCGAAACATTTTTTCCATATCTGACTTGGTGAAATGCACCAAAACAGGACGTCCGTGGGGGCAGTTATAGGGGTTGTCGCATTGAGAGAGCTGATAAAGGAGTTGTCTGGCTGAATGGTCATCGATACGATGGTTAGCCTTGATAGACCGCTTGCAGGACATCATGATGGCTAGCTCTGCTCGGTATTTCTTGATCGAAACTTCCTTGGTCAAGAGCAGCATGTCACACATTTCATAGATACCAGACTCGATTTCTTCCTCTGCCATCCAAATAGGATGTTCACGTAGGATAAATTGATTTTCTCCGTACTCTGCTAGAAAGACACCCACTTCCTCTAAGAGAGGCATTCTTTCCCTGAGACGAAGGGCATCATCTGCTGGGAATTCAAAGATGTAGGGCACCAGGAGTTGTTGCTGGCTCTGGTCAACATTACCTATGCTTTCACGGTATTCCTCATACTTGACCCGTTCCTGGGCTGCATGTTGGTCTATGATGTAGAGGCCATCTCGCCCTTGGGCAAAAAGATAGGTCCCGTGCATTTGCCCGAAAAATTCTAGTTCTGGGAAGCTGGATGCTTCTTCTCGCTCCAGCTTGTCATAAGCCTTATCGAGGCTAGCAAGATCTAACTCTGGGTGATCTAGTTGGTCATAGCTGACAGGCTTTCTCTCTGCATAATGCAGTTTAGCTGGCTTGGTCATCTGGTCCAAGGTTTCCTTGGCAAACAGGGTTAAATCCTGCCCTTCCTCAGTTAATTCAACCTGATGATCAGCCACCTCAGCTTGACTGGGTTTTGAGAGTTCTGTTTTTTCATAGTAGAGCGTATTTTCTTTGAGTGGGAGAATAGTCTGCTCCACCTTTTGACGATTGCGCACGGTAGACTTGGCAAGATTTTCTAAAGCATCAGGTATCAAGGCTTGTTCCTTGAGACTGTTAGAAATAGCCTCTGAAAGCAGCGCCATCAGTTCTTTTTCCTTAGAAATTCGCACTTCTTGTTTGGTTGGATGCACATTGACATCAGCCAGATAAGGATCGATATGGATGTGAATGACAGCCAGTGGAAAGCGCCCTACCATGAGTTTGCTTCCGTAACCGTCAAGGATAGCGCGATTGAGCAAGAAGTTCTTGATATAACGGCCATTGATAAAGAGGCTGATATAGTTGCGGTTGGCTCGGGTTAACTCAGGCAAAGACACAAAACCTGTAATTTCAAAGTCTAGATCCGAGTTCTCAATGGCTATCATCTTCTTGGCACTAGCCAAACCATAGATCCCAGCAATAGCTTGGCGCAGTTGACCAGTCCCTGCTGTTCGTGTCATTTCCTTACCATCACTGATCAAACTAAAGGAAATCTCGGGATGAGCCAAGCCCAGACGGTTGACAATATCAATGATATGAGACAACTCCGCCTGCTGGCTCTTCATATACTTGAGACGTGCAGGTGTGTTGAAAAAGAGGTCCTCCACACAAACTTTGGTTCCCACAGGACTAGTCGCTGGGATGACTTCCTCAACTTCACCCCCACGCGCAACGAGCTTGGTCCCATGACTCGCACCATCCACCGCCGTCAACAGAGTCAAGACACTGACAGAAGCGATAGAGGGCAGGGCTTCACCACGAAAACCAAGCGTCCGAATCCGAAAGAGGTCTGCTTGATTTTTTATCTTACTGGTCGCATGGCGACGCAAGGCCAATTCCACCTCATCGTGGGCAATTCCATGACCATTATCTGTGATTTGAATCTTCTTAAGACCAGCTTCCTCAATCTCAATGATAATCTGGCTAGAACCCGCGTCAATGGCATTTTCTACCAACTCTTTGACTACACTGGCAGGACGTTCAATGACCTCTCCAGCTGCGATCTGGTTTGCCAGCACCTCTGGCAATTCAATAATATGAGACATCTTTCAGCCCCTTTCTGTATCTATTTTCCTAGAAATTGATTAGTGCTATTATACCATATTTCAGATGTTACCAGAAAAAGCAAATACCACATAGACTCCAAATCTCTCCACATAGACAAAAGCTCTTGCCATGGGTCGTAAAATAGTGTTTAATAAAGGTGTACAGGAAGTGATCACAACCTTGTATAACTGAAAAGGAGGGAAATTTATGAAAGTAGAACTACAGATTAAGGAGACTTACGAGGAGGAAAAGCTGATTGTCCAAGCTCCTCAAGAAACTAAAAACGTCCAAAAAATCATCGAATTTGCTGAAAATCTTGACCAAAAAGAAACAATCAAAGGAAAGTTTGAAGATCAGGTCTATCTAGTTAAGATTTGTAAGATACAACGCTTCTATATCGAGAATCGAAAGGTTCTAGCAGAAACTGCATCTCAGACCTACAGCATTGATTTACGACTCTATCAAGTTCTTGAAATCTTACCGACAACTTTTATCCAAATTTCCCAATCTGAAATCGTCAATATCGACTCTATCTCTCATCTCAAACTAACCCCCAACGGCCTGATCGAAATCTTTCTCAAAAACGAAAGCTTCACCTACTCTTCACGCCGTTACCTAAAAACCATCAAGGAGAAATTAGAACTATGAAAAAACAAATCTTTCACGATGCAGCCGCTGGTGTACTCATCGGCCTCATCCTCTCTATCCTCTTTTCACTCATTTATGCACCAAATACCTATGCCCCACTGAGCCCCGAGTCTCTGATCGGCCAAGTGATGGTGCAACATCAGGTTCACGGTGCTCTAGTCTTGCTCTACTGCATGATCATCTGGTCAGCTATCGGCGTTCTCTTTAGCTTTGGTGGTCGTTTATTCAGCCGTGACTGGAGCTTGCTCCGTGCAACACTTTCCCATTTCTTCCTCATGCTGGCTGGCTTTGTCCCACTAGCGACTCTGGCTGGTTGGTTCCCCTTCCACTGGACCTTCTATCTCCAGCTCATTCCAGAGTTTGCGATCGTCTACCTTATCATCTGGGTTATTCTCTATAAAAGAGAAGCTAAAAAAGTAGACCACATCAATCAACTCTTGGCTCATAAAAAGTAATAGAGAAAAATCCCACTCACAAACACATGAGTGGGGTCCTTTTTATAATTTTTGTTTAAGCTCAACTAAGACATTCATAGCCTGCATAGGTGTCATATTGTAAACATCCAGTTTAGCTAATTCTGCTAGGATAGGATGTTCTTCAGGCGCATCAAAGAGTGACATCTGCTCTGTAACAGCACTTGTTTGTCTCATCGGCGCAGGACTTTCCGTCCCTTGATTCTCCAGTTGAGCCAATATTTTATCCGCCCTTGCTAAAAGTTCTGCTGGTAAGCCAGCAATCTTAGCAACATGGATACCATAGGATTTGTCAGCTGGTCCTGGTTCGATCTTGTGAAGGAAGGTGACCTGTCCATCCTGTTCTAAGGTTGCCACGTGGACATTGACCAAGTGTTCCAAGCTAGACTCCAGACTGGTCAACTCATGGTAGTGGGTCGCAAAGAGGGTTTTGGCTCCGATATGTTCATGGATGTATTCGATGATGGATTGGGCCAGAGCCATTCCGTCATACGTTGCAGTTCCGCGTCCCAATTCATCAAAGAGAATCAAGGAGTCCTTGGTCGCATGCGAAATGGCATTGTTGGCCTCCATCATCTCCACCATAAAGGTTGATTGACCTGAAACCAAGTCATCTGCTGCTCCGATACGGGTAAAGATAGCATCGAAAATAGGCAAATAGGCGCTCTCCGCCGGCACATACGAGCCCAGCTGGGCCATAACCGCAGTCATGGCTAACTGGCGCATGTAGGTTGACTTCCCACTCATGTTGGGTCCTGTAATTAGCTGAATACTCGTATCCTCTGCCATCTGGATACTATTTGGAATATAGGTCTGAGCTCCCATGACCTTTTCGACAACAGCATGGCGCCCTTTCTGGATATCAATTTGTGAATCGTCTCCAAACTCCGGTCGGATCAAATGCTGGGTTTCAGCCACAACCGCCAGACTTTGCAAGACATCAACGGTCGCAATTCCTTGTGCTAAAGCCTGCAAACGCTGGATGTACTTGCTGACTTCCTCACGGATGCGCATAAAGATTTCATATTCTAGGTTGGCTGACTTCTCACGCGCCTCCAGCATATCTCCCTCGATACGGGCCAATTCTTCGGTACCAAAGCGTTCTGAGTTTTTCAACGTTGCCTTGCGGAAAAAGTGGGCTGGCACATTTCCCAGTTGCGAATTGGTCACATGGAAATAGTAACCGTCCTTTTTATTGTAGTCGATCTTAAGCGTGCTGATGCCAGAGTTTTCTCTCTCCTTAGCCTCAATCTCAGCAATCCAGCTAGTCCCTTCTCTGAGCACACGACGGTACTTGTCTAAGGTCTCATCAAATCCCGTACGGATAATGCCCCCTTCCGTAATCACGTGAGGAGCTTCAGGAGCAATCGCTGCGCTAATCAAGCTCTCCAACTCAGGAATGGCATCCAACTGTGCGATAAGATAGCCCAGAGCAGGCTGCTCCATGCCTTCTAAAATCGCACGAATCCGTGGTACACTGGATAAGGTGGTCGCCAACTGCAAGAGATCCTTGGGATTGGTCTTGCCAAAAGAAACCCGACTAGCCAAACGTTCGATGTCATAAACACCCTTGAGACTGTCCGTTAAATCACTGCGCTCAAAGAAGTGGTCAAGAAAGACCTGCACCACCTCTTGACGTTGGACGATTCGCTCCTTATCAATCAAAGGACGATGAATCCAAGAACGCAAGAGCCGCATACCCATAGCCGTTTTGGTTTCATCCAAAAGCCAGAAAAGACTGCCTTGCTTCTTACCTGAACGGGCATTCTCAACCAAATCCAGACTAGCCTTGGTCGCATAATCCATCTGTAAGAAATCTTTGATTTCATAGCGGATAACTGGTTTGAGGTGGTTCAATTCCCGCATCTGGGTCCGGTGAACATACTGGAGCAGCTTACTAGCTGCTGCTTGCTCCACATCTGCCAGTCGTGGATCTAGTAAATGAAGGTCCTCAAAGCCTTCTTTTTCATAAGAAAGTACCAGATTCATCTGATGGCTGAGGATTTGTTCTTCTTCCTCAGACAAGTCATAACCCAGCACCACTTCTCGAGCCTTGAGGTTGCGAATTTCCCCACAAACGAGAGTAAAATCCAATAAACCTGTCACATAAAAATCACCTGTCACTAGATCCATATAAGCCAAGCCAAATTGATTGCCATCACGATCTAAGGCAACCAAAAAATTATTCTGACTATCCGGCTTACTGCTATCAACGACCGTTCCAGGTGTGATGACCTGGACCACCTCTCGCTTGACAACACCAACCGCTTGTTTAGGATCTTCCATCTGTTCTGCAATGGCAACTTTATAGCCCTGCTCGATCAATACATCGATATACTGTTGGGCAGAATGATAGGGGACGCCCGCCATGGGTATCGGATTTTCTGCATTTTTATTCCGACTTGTTAAGGAAATTTCTAAAATTTGCGCTGCATTAATTGCATCTTCATAGAACAACTCGTAAAAATCACCCATCCGAAAAAGCAAAAAAGCATCTGGGTATTGTTTTTTAATATCCACATACTGTTGCATGCCGGGTGATAGCTTTTCTGTTGCCATTTTCCGTCTCTCCTTGCTAAAAATAAGTCTTGAGAGCAACTCCCAAGACCTTATTTATCTTTCATCAAATCTAGCAAACGATCTTCCATCAGCTTGGCAACGTGCTGGTCTCGACAAATAACCAATAAGGTATTAGCACCAGCAACCGTTCCTAAAATCCATTCATCCTTGTTTGCATCTACAATGTTTGCTAAGACCGCAGCTTCCCCAAGTTTGGTATGAAGTACCAAGGTGAACTCTGCTCTTGCAACTCCTTCTAAATGATGAGACAAAAACTCAACTAAATCAATCTTATCTGTCTCATTTGCTAGTACATAATACACCATATCATTTTTCTTAATCTTGGTCAAGCCGATTTCACGCAAATCACGTGACAAAGTCGTTTGTGTCACATAAACATTACGAGCTTCTAAACGATCTTGAATCTCTTTTTGTGTCCCAAGTTTTTCTTCGGTGATCATCTTTTTAATCAATTGATGCCGTTCTCTTTTTCTCATATCATCCTCTTAAGTGAATATTTATAACAAATTTTACATTTATTTTATAACTATATTATACCAAAAAAAATAGATAATTCAAAAAAATTCTTTTCTTTCTCAAAAAATGTAGTAAATTGTGTTAAAATAGTAAAAAAGCCCAAAAGGAGCCCTTATGAATACAAAAGAATTGATTGCTAGCGAGTTGGCTAGCGTCATTGATAGCCTGGACCAAGAGGCTATTTTAAATTTACTGGAAACACCTAAAAACTCAGAAATGGGAGACATCGCCTTCCCTGCCTTTTCTCTAGCAAAGGTCGAGCGTAAAGCTCCGCAAATGATTGCAGCAGATATTGCTGAAAAAATCAATAGTCAAGCCTTTGAAAAGGTTGTTGCTACAGGACCTTACGTCAACTTTTTCCTTGATAAAAGTGCTATTTCGGCTCAAGTATTACAGGATGTTATCACTGAAAAAGAGCACTATGCTGACCAAACCATTGGCAAGCAAGAAAATGTCGTTATCGATATGTCTAGTCCCAACATCGCTAAACCATTTTCTATTGGTCACCTGCGCTCAACGGTTATCGGAGATAGCTTATCACATATTTTCCAAAAAATCGGCTATCAAACGGTCAAGGTCAACCACCTAGGAGACTGGGGAAAACAGTTTGGAATGTTGATTGTTGCCTACAAGAAATGGGGAAATGAGGAAGCCGTTAAAGCGCATCCAATCGATGAACTTCTTAAACTCTACGTTCGCATCAATGCTGAAGCTGAAAAAGACCCTAGCTTGGATGAAGAAGCACGCGAATGGTTCCGCAAACTGGAGAATGGAGATGAGGAAGCCCTCGCTCTCTGGCAATGGTTCCGTGATGAAAGTTTAGTGGAATTCAACCGCCTTTACAATGAATTGCAAGTCGAATTTGACAGCTACAACGGGGAAGCCTTTTACAATGATAAGATGGATGCTGTTGTAGACATTCTCGCTGAAAAAGGACTTCTTGTTGAGTCAGAGGGAGCCCAAGTTGTCAATCTTGAGAAATATGGAATTGAACATCCAGCCCTTATCAAAAAATCTGATGGTGCAACTCTCTATATCACACGTGACTTAGCTGCAGCCCTTTACCGTAAAAACGAATACCAATTTGCAAAATCCATCTATGTTGTTGGTCAAGAGCAATCTGCCCACTTCAAACAACTCAAGGCAGTACTACAAGAGATGGGCTACGATTGGAGTCAAGACATTGTCCATGTTCCATTTGGATTGGTAACAAAAGAAGGGAAAAAACTCTCTACTCGTAAAGGAAATGTCATCTTGCTAGAGCCTACTATTGCAGAGGCTGTTAGTCGTGCCAAGGCCCAAATCGAAGCGAAAAATCCTGAGTTAGAAAATAAAGACCAGGTTGCCCACGCTGTTGGAGTTGGGGCTATCAAGTTCTATGATCTTAAAACCGACCGTACAAATGGATATGACTTCGACCTTGAAGCTATGGTATCCTTTGAAGGAGAAACTGGGCCTTACGTTCAATACGCCTACGCTCGTATCCAATCTATCTTGCGCAAAGCCGATTTTAAACCAAATACAGCTGGCAACTACAGCCTGAATGATGCTGAAAGCTGGGAAATCATTAAACTACTCCAAGACTTCCCACGTATTATCAATCGTGCAGCAGATAACTTTGAACCTTCTATCATTGCGAAATTTGCGATTAGTTTGGCTCAAGCTTTCAACAAATACTATGCACATACACGTATCCTAGATGAAAGTCCTGAGCGCGACAGTCGTCTAGCCCTCAGCTACGCAACCGCAGTCGTCCTCAAAGAAGCTCTTCGTTTGCTCGGAGTAGAAGCGCCGGAGAAGATGTGATTCAGTACTAACAATTGGAACTAAAGTTCCTAATTGTTAGACGCTAGCCGCCTTTATGCGGACTAGCTAACTGCTTCACTAACTTGTCAAACTAAATAATATCGATTTGGTTAGGCTCATGTCGTAATCTTTTAATCACTTTATTGTAAAGCAGTCTAAGTAACTATGGTGATTTGGCCTGGTGCTTCGCTAACTTACCCAACCAAATAACAGCGATTTAGTTGGGTTTAGATTCTAATCTTTTAAATTACTTGAAAGCAATCTGAAAGGTTGAGGCAAAATAACATTTATATTTTGTTCGGCCTTGCAGCTGTTCAATGAAATAATTTATTCACTTTTACTATTTCTTTATCATACATGGAGATTTCCTATGAGCCAATATGCTTATATCCTCGTTATAATTAGCTTGGTTTTCCTTTTTCTGCTCAATAAGTACGAGAAGGAAAGACTTCAAAGACTCTACCAAGAGCAACTCTTGAAGGATGAGACATTTAGGTCTGACATCAAAGAGAAAATTCACACGACTGAAAATATCAATGATGTCATTGCACATATCAATAAAACTTACCATCTGGGAATGTTGCTCTCAAAAGACGTCACAGATCAATTGAAATAATCAAAATCCGAGAAGCTTTCTTCTCGGATTTTTTAGGCTTACCATATTCTCCTTGGAGAAATTTCATTAATGCACATAAATTTTTCTGTAATTTTCTAACTTTTTTCAAAATATTCTTGCATTTCTTTTAAGTTTTTTGTAGAATAGTAGCTATCTATTCAGATTATTCTGAAAATTCAAAAATAGGAGCGTTTATTATGTCACAAGTTACGTTATCAAACCAGTCAACCTGGGCAAGCAAACTAAAGGCAATGGGACCAGGAATCCTCATGGCTTCTGCCGCCGTTGGAGGTTCTCACATTGTATCCTCTACTCAAGCTGGTGGTTCTTATGGTTGGTCACTACTCCTCTTGGTTATCTTGGCCAATGTTTTTAAATACCCATTTTTCCGTTTTGGCGCCGAATATACTGCTGACACTGGTAAAACCTTGGTCGAAGGCTATGCCGAAAAAGGAAAAATCTATCTCTGGATTTTCTTTGTCCTCAATGTTTTCTCTGCCATGGTCAACACAGCTGGAGTCGCTATCCTTTGCTCAGCCATCATCGCTAGCGCCTTCCCAATGATTGGCCTTAGCATCACTCAGTGGTCCCTGATCCTTGTTGCAGTCATTTGGGCCATGCTACTATTTGGTGGCTACAAACTATTGGATGGTATGGCAAAATGGATCATGTCTGCTTTGACCATTGCAACTGTTCTTGCAGTTATCATTGCGGCAATTAAGCATCCAGAATACAGCTCTGATTTTGTCGAAAAGACACCTTGGCAAATGGCGGCCCTCCCTTTTATCGTTTCCCTCTTAGGATGGATGCCTGCACCTATTGAAATTTCAGCCATCAATTCACTCTGGTCTGCTGAAAAGAAAAAGACCGTCAACTTTAATACAGCGGACGCTCTTTTCGACTTTAACGTTGGTTACATTGGAACTGCTATCCTAGCTGTATTCTTTGTAGCACTCGGAGCACTTATTCAGTATCCTACAGGTCAAGCAGTTGAAGCCGCTTCAGCCAAATACATCTCTCAATTCGTGGGTATGTATGCCTCTGTTCTTGGAGAATGGTCCCGTTATTTGATCACCTTTATCGCCTTTCTCTGTATCTTTGGAACAGTCATCACCGTTATCGATGGTTACTCTCGTGTCAATCAGGAATCGCTGCGACTCTTGATTCGTCAAAAAGAGGATTCTCGCAAATCTTTGAACATCTGGATGACCATTACCGCTATCATTGGTATCGTAATCATTAAATTCTTTGCTGGTCAAGTTTCTACCATGCTTCGCTTTGCCATGATTGGTTCTTTCCTGACAACACCATTCTTCGCTCTTTTGAACTATGTATTGGTGACACGTGAAAATAAAAATCTTCCTTCTTGGCTAAAACTCCTCGCTATCGCAGGATTGATTTTCCTCTTTGGCTTCGCTATCTTCTTTATCTATGCACTTGCTATCGGAAAAGCAGGATAGTTTATAAATGGCACCCTTACGGGGTGCTTTTTGTATACATAAAAAGCAGTTGAAAATCTCAACTGCCCCTCAGTACTACTTTATTTTTCTGTTTCTAACTCATACAAATCTGCAATGATTGCTGCGACTTTTTTAATATCTCCCAGCATGCCACGCATTTCAAAATCAGCCAAAACTGGGAAACCAAAGCGCTGACTATACTGCTTGGCTGTCAGGCAGTATTGATTGTTAAAATTGCGATTACCAGATCCCACTACGCCAAAACACTTACTAGCATTGTCTCCATAGGCGATAAAGTCACCCACTGGAGTCGTTAGAATCTCAACATCGCCGTTATCGACGCCATTCCCACCTTCCAGATAGGTCGGCAAGAAAGCGATATAGGGATGTTCCATTTCAAAGAATTCTTGACCTTCCTTGACTAGGTCCTTGATATGGATTTTTTGGACCTCAATCCCTTCGTACTGGGACAAGAGATAGTCCTTGAGTCGGGTTACAAAACTCTCTGTATTCCCACTCAGACTGATATACACTAAGGATATTTTTTTCATATTGACCTCGATTTTTATGTTTACGATTTAAAAAAGAACTACCAAGATTGTAACTTGATAGTTCTTTTTTGTCAATACTTAGGCAACTTCTTCTGCTTCGACTTCTTCGGTCAAATCCTTTTGTTGACGCCACATCTTGTAAAAGACTAAGGCTAAAAAGAGAACATTGATGATGATGAACAAAATATCCGTCCCTTTTGCTAATGCTCCCATTCCTAAGCCAAGGGCACTATCTTTGATTAATTGAACTGCATCTTGAATGTTCATATAGCTATAAACCAAACCAACAATAGCTAGTAAAACATAGCCAATATAAGTATAGTTTGCAAGTTGCACGTTTTTACGTACGAGAAACACAAAGGCTACTACAACTAAAATTGCAGATAAAACAATCAACAACATATTAAAAATAGAGTGCGATGACGCTGTTACTTGGTAAGTATAGTTAACCGTGTCTTCTAATTGCTGGGCAGTGAGCGTCCCGCTATTTGCCAGGCTAGCACGAAGAGCATCTTTACTTGGCAATGGACTCAAGATTCCAAATAATGACATAGATGAAATGAGAGCTGATAGGACTAACAAGACCCAAAGATAAATAGGATTCTTTTTCATGTTTTCCTCCATAAGATATTTTGAACATTATAGCATTTTTTGTACAGGAATACAACTTTTACAAGCTGGTTTCAACTTGTTTCCGATAGGCTTTCGGCGATTTTCCGCACAATTTACGGAAAACCTTGTAGAAATATCCAACATTACTGTAGCCAACTGCATAGCAAATATCTTCGATGCTATCACTGGTCGAAAGTAAGAGTTGCTGCGCCGCCTTAATTCGCTGTTTATTGAGCAATTCCGCAAAGGTTGAATTGGTTTCTCTCTTGATTAGCTGACCGAGATAGACAGGATTGATAAAGAGATCCTTGCTGATATCCTTAAGCGAGAGCTCTTTCTGATAATCACGCCCAATCACCTCCAGAACGCTCACCACATTTTCATTCATGCGGTACTGGCCAAAGAACTTGGTCAAGGTTTCTTTGATATAGGCAACCAATTCTTCAAAGGAGTTAATGGCATGGATGGCTTTGACAATCTCCGTCATGTCATCTGCTTTTAGGTGTTCAAACAAATGAAAGACGTCCATGACAAACTGGGTGAAGAGTTGCTTCGTGATGGCAACGCGCGGGGTATTCTCCAAAACAACCTTCTCTAGCAGGGTTAATTCTTCGATGATTTGATTGATATTCCCTTGGATAATCACCCGATAAATCGGCTCGTAATAAGCAAACAAACTCTCGGATTTTTCTAGATTGACTGAACCGTAGAAGAGGGCTTTTTCAGCGTTGATCTTCCAATTCTCAAAGGACTGCTGGTAGGGTGCTTCAAATGGTGTCACAACGATACCATCGAGCGGTTGATCAGAGATAAAAATCTGCCAATCTTGTCCCAAAACATAGTAAGGAATGGTAAAAGAGCCCTGCTTTTCCTTGGAAAGTCCTATCCACCAGCTGTCTTTACCTGCTAAGAAACTGATAAAGCCTTCTTCATCCAATTCTTGACTGAGGGTCTGACTTTGCTCCACCTTTTCTTGAAGCTGTCGCGCAATCTTCTCTAATAAATTTCCCAACTCCACCTTGTCTACTGGCTTGACCAAATAATCCACGACACTAAGGTTCATAGCTTTTTTGACGTAGTCAAACTCCTGATAACCAGACAGCAAGATATAATAGGTATCTGGAAGTAGCTCTTTCATTTCCCTAATCATCTCAAGTCCGGTCTTATCTGGCATATTGACATCGGAAATGACCACATCTACTGGATTTTTCTTGACGTAGTCCAAAGCATCATCTGCGTGACTTGCTGTCGCGACGACTTGCATATCCCATTTTTCAAAGGGGATTAATCGCTTGAGCCCCTCTGTCACCATGTACTCATCGTCTACTAATAAAACTTTATACATTTCTACCCTTTCTATTCATCTTGGATAGTGATCTGGTAACGAACACCTTCTTGCTCAGCTGACTCTACACTGATTTGGTATCGATTCCCAAAGTAGAGAACAAAGCGTTCGTGTACATTTACTATTCCAATTGATTGCCGCTCTCCACTGTAGCTTGCCTCGTGTTCAAAACTTCGCTGAGTTAATTTTTCTTGCAAGCTAGCTAGTTTCTCAGAGGACATTCCTCGACCATTGTCTTCCACTAGGATTTCAACGCATCCTTGGCCCTTCAAGGCTTTGATACTGATGACATTATCCGTTCTGCGATGGTCAACACCATGGGCAAAGTAGTTTTCTACTAATGGTTGGAGTGTAAATTTTGGAATCCTCATTTCTTCCAATTCTGGTGCAATCTTGAAACCATAGGCAATGGATTTAGGATAACGCACCATGCAGAGATAGCTATATTTTCGGCAGAATTCCAACTCCTGCTTCAGCGTGGTTTCCCGCTCGTCGGAGATATTGTTGCGTAACAAGCTACTAAATTCATAGATAATATCTGCCAGTTCATCCTGGCTTTCCATAACGGCATACATCCGTAAAAACTCCAGAGTATTGTACATAAAGTGAGGATTGATTTGAGCTTGTAGGGCTCGCATATTGGCATCCTTTTGACTGAGCTCTAGCTGATAGATATCGTGGATATTTTTTTCTAGGCGATCCAACATATCATTGGTTGTTTCTGCAATGAGAAGCAACTCTTGGTCTTTTTCAGAGGTATCAATTCGAAGCCCTTCTTCTCCTTGAGCAATCACCTCGATCGAATCTACTAGATCTACGACCTGTTTTTGGTAATTTGAGAAAGTCTGTCTAAGAGTCACGTACAAAATGATGATAAAGAGGATACTTAGCCCAATAATAATAGCTGAACTCGTCAAAGTTCCAGTAAGAACAAAATTTTTAGGAACAGCAGCTTGAACCTGATAACCGTGAGAGGTAACACCTACAAACCAGTTCTCCCTCTCGACTGATACCTTCTCCCCAATATGGAACATCTCAGTCTCAAAAGGCGAAGTTACTGTTACAGCCATCGGGATATGACCCCTTGTATTGTCAATAGCTCCATGGAGAACATCTGGCGATAAGGAGATATAGATCACTCCTAAATCCTTGTCAGACACAGGATCGGAAACGGGAATGGCAAAACTGTTGGCTGTCGGCTTAAAATCCTCCGCAGGGACTTTCTCTCCGCTGCGTTTTTCTCTAGTCGAAACATACACTTCCTTATAGTCCTGAAGGACAATAGCCACTCCAGTCACAAAATCATTCCGAACATAGATATTATCAATATTTTCATACAAGGATACAGAAATATAAGGCGAAGTTTTACGCTCTAATTGCCAATAGAAATAGTCTGGGGTGCTAAGACTGAAATACTTGTAAATCCCTTCAATTCGGGCTTGATTTTCAACCAAAGACTGAGCGAGTTGAGTTGACTCTCTGTGATAATATTCCACTTCACTCACTGTCCGAGTGGTCACACGTTCTGCAACCCTTTGGGCCTCTTTCTCACGTGAATCCCAGTCAGCATACGAGAGCATAATCGCAAAACTGGCAATGATCACAATCATAACCAAACTATAAATCCGTAAAAGAGAGTGAAGCCAAAACTGCTTCATTCTATTTTGTCGCCAATTTTTCATGGATACTTTCATAAATAGGTTCCAACATATCACTGATAAAGAAATGCCACATTCCAATTCCTACAAAAAAGAGCAAGGCAGGCATATAATAACCAACTCCTACAAGGAGAGCTGACCCGAGTAAAACCTTGGCAATCGCAGGCAAGCTCATGAAAATCCCGATAAGGGACAGTTTCAAGGTATTTCGGTAGGATAAATCAAAGTACACCTGAAGTTTCAAGGAAACAGTGTAGGCTAGAAAGACAAGAGCAACTACAAGGACATTGAGAAAGGTCGCCAAGAGGTGGAAAATCGTCTGATGGGGCAATTGAACTAGAAGATACAAACCATAAACTAGAACAAGATCCACAAACACAAAACTATAGAAAGCCAGATTGCTCTTGACAAAATTGCTCTTATACAATTCCCAAGCTTCCTTCAAATGGTATGCTCGATAGGTATAACCATGCTCCGCATACAAACTCATAAGGGTGGCACTAGCTGGTGCCAAACCAAAGACCACTCCTCCTGCTAGTGTTAATAGCCAGAAATAAGCCGTCGCAATCATTCCCAAAAAGATACGATTAAAGACGAATTCTAGAAATTTTCCCATGCCACTCTCCTTAAACTAACGATGTAACTATTATATCATATTTCAAACGTTTTCAAAAATATAGAACTCCCATTTACAATCCTTAAAAAGCGTGATACAATGGGTTTTGTTAATTCGCATCAAGGAGATTCTCATGAAGAAAAATATCTTAACCACCCTCTTAGCCGCCGTCCTCTACTTCCTCTGTGTGGGGATTGGAGTCTTCCTAGGACATCTGGTCGACCAAACAGGCAATATGTTCTACGCGCCTGCCTTTTCTGCCCTTGTCGGTGGCAGTGTCTACATGCTTCTTTTGACGAAGGTCCCTCGTTTTGGCGCTATCACCACTCTAGGCCTTTTTATGGCACTTTTTTTCCTAGCTAGCAAGCATGGCGCTGGTGCCTTTCTCCCAGGAGTCGCCTGTGGTCTTGCAGCAGATGCCATCGCTCGTCTCGGAAACTACAAAGACCGAATCAAAAACATCCTCTCCTTCCTTGTCTTTGCTTTTAGCACAAGTGGTCCTATCTTCCTCATGTGGGTCAACCCCCAATCTTACGTGTCCACCTTACTCGCGCGTGGAAAATCCCAGGAATACATCGACCGTATCATGGTCGCTCCAGAGTTGGACAAAATCCTTCTCTTTGTTTCAAGCATCCTCCTAGGTGCCTTGATGGGGGCTGTGATGGGGCAATTTCTAAGTCAAAAAATCACCGATAAAATGTAACGTAAAAGCCCTGAAGACTAGCAATGCCTAGTTCCAGGGCCTTTTTGTATACAATCTTAGAATTCACTATAGATAAATTCTTGAATATTCGAAAAATCGGTCACAAAACAGTAAATCACGATGCTTAAGATAACCGTATAGAAAAATAGTGTCCACAAGATTAAACGCTGTGTGTTAGTTAGCTTGGTTTGCAAATTTGTAAAGTTCTTTTTCAACTTCCATCCATCCTTTCACTCCAACGTGCATCACGTCAAATAAAAAGTAATCATCATACTCTCTGTTTCCATAGTTTAGTACCGTTGCACCATGGCTTTTTGCGACATCTTCTATTTTTTTATAAGTTTTTTCTCGCATTTCTCTTGAGACACCAGTGTAGTCGTTCCATTTCCCGTTTACTGGGAAAATAATAACCTCAACTTCAATGCCCAATTCCTTAGCAACTGTCAAGAAAAGTTCCATATCTGAATACTCTGGTGACTCTAGGTAACTCAAATCTTTATTAGAATCTTTCAGTGATGCATAGCGGTCTTTTAAGTAAGTATTGTAGTAGTTATTATCAACAGCATAGTCATTATTGTCTGTTTTCTTTTTGACCTCTTCCACAAACTGATCCGTCATCTTCTGCCAATCATAGTCTGGGGTTTTGTCTCCTAGTGAAGGATAATCTGATTTGGCATGTTTTTGATAAAAAGTCTGTTTGAGCTTAAAGGAATACATCGCCTTATCGAACTCTAATAGTTTTTTATCAACAATGGTTCCTTTTCCATCTATGAAATAACTTTTATATTTTTTGTAGATGTCGTTTTGTTGCTTGTTTCCTTTGGTAATCTCGATAATGCGATTGATTAGTTTTTCTTTCGTTTCCTTACTAATCTTGTCATTATCTAGCATGTGGAAAATATGTTCCTGAGAAGCCTTGTTCAAAAAGGCATCTTGATGGGTCCCATCTTTTTCAAACCACTGAACCGACTCTACTATAGCCACTTTTCGCTTACTCATAGATCCTTCAATAGAGGCTAAAGTAGAAGCCTGAATGATGTTTTGAGAATAACTAGTCCCAATCTGCATGATATTAAAATCGTTGTAGTTAAAAATTTTATTTGGATGATAGTCTTCATTTATCGTCGCAACCAACTCTGAAGAACCCATTAGAACCAGTGTATTGGGGGTGATATTACTTGTTAGAATATCTCTACTTTTATACTTTTCATACGAGGTGCTATAACGAATACTGTTATCCTTGACTTTATAATAATCATCAATCTTCTTGACATACGTCACATTTAAAAGGGCAAGCGTCGCAATTACGAGCACAAGCGATAGTAAAAATGCTTTTAATTTAATCATCTCGTTTTATCCTATCCCTTCGATCTAGCCGATTTCTTTTCAATCTCTTATCTCTTTAAAATCGTAAGCAAGATTTTATAGGGTTCACCTGAAAAGATAAAGAAACCAATCATAACCAAATTCATGGTCACAAACCAACTTAGTAGCTTATACCAGTTTTTGTTTTTATTTTTCTTATAAAAATTGCTTTTCTTTTGATACACTTCAAATCCAGCCATCAAGACACCATGGTAAAAACCATAGACAATGTAACTAACACTAAGACCATGCCAAAAACCCATGACCAACATATTGACCATATAGGCATAGGTTGCATTGTGTAGTCTATTTTTAAACCATTTTTTCCTGATAACCTGCATCAATACTCTTGAAAATACAAAATCTCTCAACCAAGTCGACAAGGTGATATGCCATCTGGTCCAGAAATCCTTGATATCAACACTCAAGAAAGGTTTGTTAAAGTTCATCGGTGTCTGAATACCTAGAATGTTACTACTTCCAACGGCCATTAGACTATAGCCTGCGAAGTCAAAGAACAGATACAAGGTATAGAGGTACATATACTTGATTGAGTAAACGACTGTGCCAGTATTATTTAGAGCGAGTAACATCTGGTAAACATAGGTTGATAAAACAACCTTATAAAGAAGGCCTAGAACGATACGATACACACCGTCCCCTGCTAACTCTAGATACTCTTTTCGGGGCATGACCTCGTTTATCTCTTTTAAAAATCTCCTACTCCGATCAATCGGACCAGCACTAACTGTTGGAAAAAAGAGCAAAAACTGTAGATAATCTTTTACACTGATTTTTTCTTTGATCAAGCCATCCGATATCTCTAGCATGATCTGAATGGTCTTAAAGGACATGTAAGAAATTCCAATAAAGGCCAACAAATGCAGAGAAGTCAGGGCAAAGACTTTATTGATTACCAAAGGAAGAATGGAAAGGAAAACCAGTGGTTTCAGCCGCTTTACCTCTATCCTCTGTGCTAGAAAAACCAGAAAATACTGGTAAACGACAAAGGCGAGCAAATATACCATCATCGCTCGACTCTTACCATAGATAGCTCCTGCAAATAAGAGGGAGAGCGTCAAAATATAGTAGTCCTTACGTTTTTCAAAAAAGTTTACCACAAAACCAATCAGTAAAACTACAAACAAGAGAAGGAAGAAATCATTCCCCTCGAAATAATTCATACCAGCCAAACTCCTTTACATTATCATCCCTTCGACAGCAAACTTTCTGATTTGCTAATTGAGGGACCTTTCTTTATTATAGCATATTTCTAAAAAGAAGCTTTACTCTTCTTGCATTTCGGTGAGAAAACAAAAAGGAGTCCCGTTGGGCTCCTTCCATTATTTATGACTTAGTTTCTTGGTCAAGAAATCTCCCAAGAACTGGATTGTAAAGATAATCAAGATGATAATGATAGTCGCCAAGATGGTCACATCGTGATTATAGCGATTGAATCCATAGGCAATGGCTACGTTACCAATACCACCAGCTCCAACCGCACCCGCCATAGCTGTTTCCCCAACAAGGGAAATCAAGGTCACAGTCGTCACACGAATCAAATCTGGCAGACCTTCGGATAGGTAAACACCCACGATGTCCCAGAATGTCGCTCCACTAGCCTGCGCCGCCTCAATGACACCACCATCTAGCTCAGCCAAGACCACCTGCACCTGACGGGCAAAGAAGGCAAAGACCGCAAAAGAAAGTGGGACAAGGGCTGCATTTGGCCCGATACTCGTCTTCACAATCAAGTGAGAAAGTGGTGACATGATTGCCAAGAGGATGATGAAAGGAACCGCACGGAAAATGGAGGTGATCTTGTCTAAAATCCAAAAGATAACCTTATTTTCCAAGACACCGCCTGGTGCTGTCAAGACGAGGAAAAGACCTGCCACCAGCCCCAAGAACCCTCCGATGATGAAGGAAAGAACTGTCATATAAAGGGTTAGGTAGATGGCTGTTCCCCAGCCTGCTTGACCAGCCCAGCCCATTTTATAGACATTTGGTAAATAGGTTTGAATCAATGATTCCATCTTACTGTCCTCCCTTCAATACTTTTAGCTGTACGCCTGCTTGACGAATAGCTTCTTGAGCACCTGCTAGCGCTACTTTTTCACCTGACAAGACCACAACCAATTCTCCAACAGGAGTGCCATCGAGAATTTCGATATTTCCATAAAGGATGTTAGCCGTTACTTGGTAACGCTTGTACAATTCATTCAAAAGTGGCTCGTCTGTCGAAGCCCCTGCATACTTGAGCTGCACTAAGATACTGTTCTCAGATAAATGCTCTACGATTTCTTGCTTCTCAATCTTGACCATGGCTTCATCAATACCTGTCGCAGTTGAGATAAAGTCCTGGGTCAAAGGCTGTTTAGGATCTGAGAAGATTTCAAGGACACTGCCCTCTTCAATCAAACGGCCATCCTGCATAACTGCCACACGGTTGGCAATATCTTTGACAATCTGCATTTCATGCGTAATCAAAACAACAGTCAAGCCTAATTTTTGGTTCAAATCTTGCAACAAAGCCAAAATCTGCTTGGTTGTCTTAGGGTCAAGGGCAGACGTTGACTCATCTGAAATCAAAATTTTCGGATCATTTGCCAAGGCACGCGCAATGGCCACACGCTGTTTTTGCCCTCCTGATAGTTGTGAAGGGTAGTTTTCAGCACGATCCGCCAAGCCAACCAAGTCTAACAACTTAGCTACTTTAGCTTTCTTTTCTTCCTTGCTGAGTCCAGAGTGTTTAAGGGCAAAGGCCACATTTTCCTCTGCTGTCTTTTGACTCATCAGGTTGAAATGCTGGAAAATCATCCCAATGTCTTGACGCTTACGACGCAACTGCTCTGCTGTCAAGGTCACCTTGCCATCAAAAATGACGTCGTTATCAATGGTAATTTTCCCAGCAGATGGCTTTTGCAAGAGGTTAATCACCCGTACAAGGGTTGATTTCCCTGCTCCAGAATATCCAACGATTCCGTAGATATCCCCTTCTTGGATGTGAATGGTCACATCCTTGACCGCTGTGATGGTTCTCTTCTTTTGGTGAAAAGTCACATCAATCTGATCTAACTTGATAATATCTCTACTCATAGCTTCTAATCAGCTCCTCTACTAATTCAATATGGGTGTAGTAATCGGCGATTCGCACGTTTTCATCTCCACCATGGTCTCGGCTATTGGCATTTCCTAGACCGAAGGCCACCATTGGTACCTCTAGGGCATCAAAGACCGTATGCATGGGCCCTGTCCCCGCTGTTGTCGGCAAAACTGAAACGCCCTGTGGATAGAATTTCTTGGCCAACTCGATCACATTGAGAATAGCTGGCGCGCTCATATCGCTTCGATAGCTCATCTCTCCCAAGGTATAGTATAATTCTACCTTATCAAAGCCATTTTTGTCTAGCTGTTTCCGAATTTTTTCCAGAACATCATGCGGTTCTAGGCCAGGAACCAAACGAACCTCTAACTTAGCACTGGCTTCTGCTGGCAAAATCGTTTTAACCCCTTGCCCTTGATAACCTGACTGAATCCCTTCGATATTAAGGGCCGGCTCGAAAAAGAACCGTTTTAGAAAGGCTGCACGATCCTCTTGTAAGAGAGGCAATTCCAAGCCATAAATGCGACTAATTTCCTCAGGATTGCGTTGGGCGTAGGTATCTATCAAGGCTAGTTCTCGTTCATTTGGCTCTTGAACATCCTCGTACAAGCCTTCTACTAAGATACGGCCATCAGCAGCTCGCAGACTACTTAAGGCCTGGATAAGATACCAAGGTGCTGACTCCACGACACCACCATAACTCGAGTGGATATCCACATCCGCACTTTTTACCTTGGCATCAAAGGTTACAATTCCCTTGTTTCCGCCAGAGATTTCAAGCTGTTCCAAGGCGTTCTTGGTCCCTTGTTCCCAGACTAGCAAGTCCGCCCCACGAAGTTTGTCTGCATGTTTCTCTAAATACTTATCTAGATCCATAGAAGCGGATTCCTCCGCTCCTTCCATGATAAAACTGATATTGACAGGCAGGTCATCATGATGCTGCATATATTTTCTCAAAGCACTCAAACGAGCTGTGATATGACCCTTATCATCATCAACCCCACGCCCATACATGAAACCATTGCGGACCGAAAGCGTAAAGGAATCCTCTGTCCAGACCTGATCCCCATCCGCTGGCACGGTATCATAGTGGTTATAGAAAATCAAGGTCTTGGCATCCGGACGCGAACTCTTGAAATGCGCCATGACAAAGGGAGCCGTATAAGTCTCATCAATCTCCACTTCAGCCCCTACACGCTTGAAAATCTCACCCAGATAGTTGGCAACTTCCTTCAGTCCAACCTGCTGGGCAAAGACTGATTTCTTAGAAATCAAGGTACGCAAAACCTCAAAATAATGCTGGGCTACATGATCCCTTTCAAATTTTTCAATCTGTTCTTGTTCGCTAGGAAAAACCATATTCTCTCTACCTTTCTATGAACCTATAGTCTTCTTTACAATTCATGCTCTATACAAAAGCAAGAGGTGGAAACTCTCTCCCACCTCCCTGTGTCTTATTACCAAACTGGTTGGTCCAAACCGTCTGATGTCTCTTCGATAACTTTTTTCACTTCATCAGTGTGGTAAGCTGCGATAATTTTCTTGATGGCATCAGCCTTAGGTGATGATTCCCAATCTTTTTTCGCAACGATGATGTTGTACCATTGTTCTGAGTTTTCATCAGCTTGCTCTTTGAAGAGTGCTTTCTTGTAGTCCAATTTTGCTTCTGTAACGAAGGTATTGTTTACAACAGCAGCATCAACTGATGACAATGAACGAGCTGTTTGGCTAGCGTCCAATTCAGTAATCTTCAAGTTCTTTGGATTTTCTGTGATGTTAGCAACTGTTGCAAGAGCAGTTCCAGAAACATCCAATTTGATCAAACCAGCTGATTGAAGCAAGTAAAGCGCACGGCTTTCGTTTGTTGCATCGTTTGGTACAGCGATTTCACCCTTATCTGGGATTTCTTCCACTTTGGTGTACTTGTTTTCTTCACCATTTTTACCTGAGTAAAGACGGATTGGTGAGATGTACGTATCTGCAATCGCTGTAAGGTCTTTCCCGTTTTCTTTGTTCCAGTTGTTCAAGAAGTTGTAGTGTTGGAAAGCGTTCAAGTCTACTTCACCATCAGCAGTTGCCTTGTTTGGTTGTGAGTAATCTGTAAACTCTGTGAATTCCAATTTAATGCCGTCTTTTTCAACTAATTCTTGGACTTTGTCCCAACGTGCTTCTTCTGAGCCACTACGGTTAACAGTCGCAATTTTAACTGTAGTTGTATTGTCTGCTTTCTTGTCTGAATTTCCGCAAGCTGCAAGTGTAAGGCCTGCTACTGTAGCAATAGCTGCTACGCCTAACCATTTTTTAATTTTCATGATTCTTTCTCCTTTAAAAATAATACCGTAATAGTATCTCATACTTTATTTGATTTCGCAAATTGTTATTAGATAGGCAGACATATAGTTTGAAACTATAAGTCTAGAAGTTGCAAAATCATCCATTCTCTCGTAGGTGGATGATTTACAAACTTATTTAATATCAGCTTCTGCTGGGAGATAAGTGTCTCCGAAGAACTGTTTAGACAACTTTTCAAGAGTTCCGTCTTTGTAGAGTTCTTGGATACGTTTGTCTACAAATGTTTTCAACTCATCTTGACCTTTAGCAAGAAGTGGGTAAACGTAAGGTTGTTGGTCGCTTGGAAGTTCAATGACTTTCAAGTTGTCCAAACCTTGGTCCTTGATGACTGTTTCAACACCGATTTTATCAAAAATCTTGTAGTCAAACTGGCCATCGCTCAAGCGTCCCATGATTTGTTGGAAGTCCGCTTTAGTATACTTTAGGACAGTTGGATTATCTGAATGTTGTTTGTTGTAGTCTTCTAGCTGTTTAGCAGAAGTTGTCCCTTGAACAACTTCTGTTGATTTTCCACCGATATCATCAAGCGATTTGATGCTAGGGTCATCTTTTTTCACTACAAGAACGTTAGGGTTTTTAGCAGTTGGAGCTGCATAAAGGTATTTTTCAGCACGTTCTTTAGTGTAGCTGATGTTGCTAACAGCCATATTGTAACGGTCAGCATCAAGTCCTGCAAAGACTCCTGACCACTCTGTCTTCTCAAACTTGACATCATACTTGTCAGAGTCTTTAAAGATAGCGCGAACCACTTCAATTTCGTAACCAGTCAATTCGCCATTTTCTTCATAGTTGAATGGTTTTGGTGTAGCATTAGTTGCAACGATAATTTCTTTCTTGCTAGCTGCTTCTCCCTCTTTTTTCGCACCACCTGAGCAAGCTGCTAACACACCTACAGCCACAAGTCCTAGAGCAGCAAGAGATGAGTATTTAACGATTTTTTTCATGTCATTTCCTCCAAAATAGAATACTTTACTATCTTAACAGAAAATATTTTTTTTTGCCATTATATGATATCTATCTCGGTGATAGGTTTTTTTTATGGCTGATTTAAAAGACCAGACGCAAGACTGCAATCAAGACTACCCCAAAAAGAACCGTACCTACTAGATTGCGGTAGCGAAAGGCTACCCAAGCCGTTGGAAAGACTGCTAAAAAGTCCAGCCATTTGATTTGAGGGAGACTGCCAACTTTGCCAGTCACTACGCTTGAAAGGATCAAGGCAAAGATAATGGAAACAGGCAAAAACTTCAAAAACCGCTCGACGATAGCTGGCAAGCCCTTGTACTTAACCAAGATGAAGGGAATCATACGGGGAATCCAAGTCACTAGGCCTGAAAAGATAACGGCTAACAAAAGATATTTACTGACCATCTAAGACCACCCCCATGGTACAACCTAGCAAGGTCGCAAACAAAACAGCTAGCGACTGAGACACTACTGTCAAGAGCAAAAAGAAGGACACCGCAACAACGGCTAGGATTAGTAGCAGATTCCGTACAGGAACCCGTCTTTGCATAATCTGAAATTGTGAAGTAAAAATCCCGATAAACATCCCAACAAGGGCAAAGTCCAAGCCAAAGACTTCAGGATTTGGAAGAAGGCCACCTAAAGCCGTCCCCGCCACTGTCCCAATAAACCAGGCTACATAACTATTGAGATTGTTCCCGTGCATCCACATAGGATGGACTTTATCTGTATGGGCTAATTCTCCCATCAAAACGCCATAGGTCTCATCTGTCAGGAGACTAGACATGCCGATATTTTGCCAGAGACTAGTATGACGGAAATAGGTCGATGCATGCAAGCTCAGCAAAAAGAGTCGCAAGTTGATCAAAAAGACCGTCATAGCAATAGCTGCCACAGGCGCTTGTACCGCAATCAGTGCCAACATGGCAAACTGGGCGCTCCCGGCATAAACAAAGAGGCTCATCAAGCCCATCTCAACAGGTGTCACATAGGGCGCACCGATAATCCCACAAGCCAGACCGATACTAACATAGCCGAGGGCAGTCGGCATGGCCGCATGTACACCTTCCCAAAATCCTTTTTCTTTCATCCTTCTCCTCATATTTTCTCCAGTTGAGGCTGTTCATCATCACAGCCACAGCACGGACTATTATAACATATTCAAAGAAGAGAAAAAAGTCTGCTGATTTTGGCCGTCATAAAAAGACTGGCGATCCAGTCTCAAACACCTATTATACAAATTCTCCTCTAAATGCTCTCATGGATATTCAAGAGCATGACAAATGCGGTTAGGAGTAATAGCAATAGAATAAAGCTGACCGCTAGGGTTCCAAAACTTGTAGCAATCGTTACGAAAACAATTGTGAATAGACTTGGTAAAACAACCGTAATAGCACCAATAGAGGATTGAACCGCTCCCATTGATTCCTCAGGTATTTGTTTAAAGACGAGTTCTTGCAATCTAGGAGAGAGTATACCTGCGATGAAGGCATCCAAGGAGCTGAAAAGCAGAATCAAACCAAAATGAACTGTGGCAAATCCTACTAGAAGGAGTAACTGGATGACGACCGAAGCGTATAGAGCTGTTTTTATAGAAATCGTATTTTTCAGATAGCCACTTACAAGGCTTCCGACAATAAGTGCTAACAATTCTAGTGTTGATAACAAAGCGAGTGATTGACCAGTTTGTAAATCCAAAAACGGTTGGTTTCTTAAAAAAAGAGTTGAAATAGGAACAGTAACATTAATCACCGCTTGGCTGATAGAGACGATAAATAAAATGAAGATCACTCTATCCATATTCCAGATCAATTTTGATGATTGGAACAAATGCTGGCAAAACGATTTTATAGAAAGACCTTCTTGATAGCTAATTGTTTTTTCAACTTTCAAAAGATCATTTTTTATGAGAAGAATACCTACAAATGCTATCAGAAACGTCAGAGCGTTTAGCAAGGAAATGAACTGAATGGAAAGAATTCCTAGCAAAATCCCTCCTAGAATATTACTGATTGTCCGAACTAAACTAACTGTTGATTGTTTAAAGCCAATGGCTTCTGTCAGATGTTCTTTCCCAATGATTCTTATAAAAATAGGAGTTAGCATGGCTCCTGAAAAGTAACTCAATGTATCCGACAAGAGGTTCATCAAACAAATAAAGAATACAAGCCATAAGGAAAAGGACTGCCCTGAAAGCGAAAGTGCCACTATAGAATAAAGTACAAATTTGACAAAACTAATAACCGTATACTTTAAAACACGATGATGTTGAAAGTCAGCCAAAACTCCCATAAAGATTTGCAGAATTTGAGGAACAGTCTCTGAAATCGTAATGAGTAAAATTGCCAAGGGGGCAAACGAAGCATCTGCCACATAATTCAAAAAAGCAAGATAAAAAATCGTATCCCCAACCGTTGAGATCCACTGGTTGATGGTTAATTGCCTAAAATCTCTATTTTGAATAAATACTTTCATCGCAACTCCTTTTTGAGTTCAAATGGGAAGCTTCCCCCAAGAATAGACCAAACTTACTGAGCACCTAAAATTACAGCAACGGTAAAATTTGACCAATGGCATTGTAGACTATATGCAGTCCAATAGGCCAATAAATTGACTTTGTTGCTCTAAATAAGACTGCAAATATGAGGCCACCACCCATATATGAGAAAAAGTCTGTCAAGACCCAACCATGATTACTAATATGCAATATCCCGAATAAAACAGCAGAACCAAGCACATCCAGTCCCCATTTCTTACCTTTTTCCAGAGCAGTCATCACCAATCCACGATAAATCATTTCTTCAAAAATGGGACCTGCAATTACAGGATAGAAAAAATACATCAAAAATGCCGTAGCTCCTTTAAAATTTGGAGCAGCAAGTTGATAAGAAATTTCATTTCGGGTAGGTGGGAAAAGAAAAAAGGTGACGAAATTCCAAACAACAAAAGCAAGCAGAGCTAAAAAGGAATAGAAAAGATAGGATCCTTTAAACTTTCTACTGTTGATTTCCTGCCATTTACCTGACCGAATCATAACAATAATAGCAAGCAGAACCACAAGAAAATTCAACATCATATCCGACAAATAATAGGCAAAGTCAGATAGACCAGCAGCAAGGTCACTGTGTAAAACCAGACGAATGAAGAACTGGTCAGCAATGACAAGTAAAACGGCTATAATAAAGTAGTGGTGTGAAATTATCTTTTTCATATTTCACTTTTCTAAAACCCAAACACCAATAAGCTGACGATAATTAAAAAGCTATTCCACAAGATGTGGAGTGCCATTGACCAATAAATTGAACGTGTATAACGAAAGAGCATACAGAGTAGCAGACCTGCTCCTGCATAAATGATGAAGTCTGTTATCACCCATCCATATTGCAAAACATGGATAAGACTAAAGAGTGTGGAAGAAATGATGACGTCAATAAAGTATTTTTTAAATTTAGATAGGGCTGTCATCAGAAGCCCACGAAAGACCAATTCTTCAACTATCGGAGCAATGAGACTACCATAGAAAATACGCGTTATAAAGTAACTAAATCCTGTCAAATTAGTCGCCACTTCTCGTATAGTATTCCCATTTTGCGTGCTTGGAAAGATCCGAGTTGTTATATTCACCCACAAAAACATCAGTATAAAAGAAAGAAATAAAACACCGATATAAGACCAACGGAACTGGAAACGACCGTACTCTTTCCAACGTTGACTCTTGACAAGAACCACAGTAGCAGCAATTCCCTCAATTACTATCAATAAAATTTGAATCCCATAAAATCCAAAATCGGATAATTGGTTCACCGAGTCTAATTTTGCTACAAGATTAAAAATCGAGTAATAAGACACGAGCACCAAAATTGTCCCTAAATAAAATTTCGTTTCTTTCCTTTTCATAGTTGATCCTTTTAAGTTTTATTTGCGCCTTCTTTCAGCCAAACCTGCCCAGAGTCCTTTCGTCCAATCAAAAGCTCTAGCACGAGGAATCGGCCTTATATTTCTAAAAAGACTCTAAAATAACAAGGGGAGAATTTGACCAATGCCATTGTAGACTATGTGCAGTCCAATAGGCCAATAAATGGACTTTGTCACTCTAAATAAGACTGCAAATATGAGACCACCACCCATATATGAGAAAAAGTCTGTCAAAACCCAACCATGATTACTAATGTGCAAGATTCCAAACAAAGCAGCCGAACCGAGCACATCCAGTCCCCATTTCTTCCCTTTTTCCAGAGCGGTCATCACCAACCCACGATAAATTATCTCTTCAAAAATGGGACCTGCAATTACAGGATAGAAAAAATACATTAAAAATGCCGTAGCTCCTGTAAAAGTAGGAGCAGCATGTTGATAAGAAATTTCATTTCGAGTAGGTGGGAAAAGAAAAAAGGTAACGAAATTCCAAATAACAAAAGCAAGCAGAGCTAAAAATGAATAGACAAGATAGGATCCTTTAAACTTTCTACTGTTGATTTTTTGCCATTTTCCCGACCAAATCATAGCAATAAGAGCAAATAAAACCACAAGAAAATTCAACATCATATCCGACAGATAATAGGTAAAGTCAGATAGACCAGTAACAAGGTTGCTGCGTAAAACTAGACCACTGAACTTCTGGTCAGCAATAACTAGTAGAAAAGCCATAATAAAGTAGTGACGTGAGATTATCTTTTTCATTCTATTTTCTCCTATACTATGAAATAAAGACAGCCCCTACCCAAGAAAAGGCAAGGGCTTTGGATATTAATAACGTCGGCGGTCATAATCAGAGTCAGGTTTATCGTTAAAATATTTCTGCCAGAAATTAGTGATTGACCAAGGTGTCCCGAAACCTCCCCAGCCTCCACCGCCTGGGATAACAGCAGCATACACAAGGTCTCCTCCGTAAACCGCCTCTAACTCCATTTCTGTTAACTCCATTGTTTCTGCAAATTGTAAATTCAACATATTTACACTCCTTCAACTATTTTTATTTGTAAACCACTTCTGCGACCTAGGATTTGCTTCAAATGTCTTACAAGGACAGTATAACACGAAAATTGTCTTATTTTAGAAAATCGCATATTTGATATTTTTTCTTATAGAAATTTCACATTTGCGATTTTTATAGAATTGACTCTTTCACTGATATAATATGGTTACTATTAGATAGGAGGACACAAAATGAAGAAACAAGTCTTAACATTATCGACAATCATTGCTGAGATTATTATCATTTTCCCATTTCTAACTAATCGATAACTTCTTTGTATTGCTGTAAGCGTAGTTCAAAAAGAGCTGTTAATTGTGGATTTTCTAATATTTGCAGAGATTGGATAAAGTGTTCAATCTCTTTTTGATTGCTTCCCTTGGTTTGAAGGAAAATGCTCATCTTCTTTAAAAATTGCCACAGTAATTTCTCAAAAACATCGTATGGTCGGAGCATACTCTCCAACTCAGCTTCAAAGATTGGGATGTAGGAGAAAAGTTTGCGCTCCATGAGCTCTGAGATGATATTGAGATAGCCACCTTTCAAATACAATCGATTGTGCACTAACTCTTTAAATTCCTTGGATTTTTCAAGCAAAGAGGTAGATAAAAAGATTAGATCTTGATTGCTCAAGAAAGGCATGGTATTGCAAAAGATATAGAGTTCAAACCAGGTCCAAGACTCGATAGCATAGAGATAAGTGGTTAAAAACTCACTATCCTCCTCTGCTAGTGGGTAGCTTTTATCCAGTGAATGGATAGCATCTTTAATCACGATGGCATTCAAGCGACGATAGGTCTGTGCCATCTGTTCCTGCTTGACTTCCTCTAATAGTTGCTCTAAGCCTGCTATATCTTGATGGGCAAAGCGATCTACAACCTTTCTACCAAATCGCATATGTGGTGATTCCTGGTAATTATTAAGCTTGTGTCCAAACTCATCGAATGTCACATTTATCCCTTGGATAGCTAGAATCAGTTTATCCGCAGACAGCATAGACTGTCCCAGTTCAAACTTGGACAACTGAGAGGCTGTTAGTCCAGCACAAGCCACATCTGACTGCTTAAGCTTCCTAGCCAAGCGCAATTCCTTGTAAAATTCTCCCAATTCCATTCTCTCAATCATCTCACTACCTCCTATCTTTATATATTATATCATTATTTTTATATTTTTATCAAAATTTTCTGACATTTCGGTGAGCAAAAAAGCCAGCCTTAAGCTGACTCTTTATTCCATAGTATCAAAGGCGAGGCTTGGTTTGGCGTTGAGGTCCAAGCCTGCAAAGTTTTCTTTATTCCACTCGCTGACACTAGCATAGGCAATCATACCTGCATTGTCTCCACAGAGACGCAGGGGTGGAATGATGACCTTGACATCTGTGATTTCGGCTGCTAGGCGTTCTCTGAGGCCTTTATTGGCGGCTACACCACCTGCCACAACCAGGGTTTTAACAGGGAATTTCTCCAAGGCTTTCTTGGTTTTTGCCATGAGAATATCCATGACTGCTGCTTGGAAGGAAGCACACAAATCCTCTGTAGACAGGCTTTCTCCCTTTTGCTCGGCATTGTGGTGAAGATTGATAAAGGCAGACTTCAAACCAGAGAATGAAAACTCCAGATTATCTTCCTTGATCATAGCACGTGGGAAGTCATAAATATCCTGACCTTGATGGGCCAACTCGTCAATCTCGCGACCTGCTGGATAAGTCAAGCCCATGACACGGCCGACCTTATCATAAGCCTCCCCAACTGCATCGTCTCGTGTCTCCCCAACAATCTTGTAATCACCAGCCTCTGACACATAGACCAACTCGGTGTGTCCACCGCTGACCAAGAGAGCTAGCAAGGGGAACTCCAAAGGCTCCACACTCTGAGCTGCCATGAGGTGCCCAGCCATGTGGTTGACGGGGATAAGTGGCAGACCATGAGCCCAAGCAAAGGCTTTGGCAGCTGACAAACCAACTAGCAGTGCTCCGACCAAGCCTGGTCCATAGGTAACCGCCACAGCTGTTACATCCTCTTCGGTAATTCCTGCTTCTGCCAGTGCTTCCTCGATACAGGCTGTAATAACCTCGACATGGTGACGGCTAGCCACTTCTGGCACTACGCCCCCAAAACGTTTGTGACTCTCAATTTGACTCGCAATGACATTGGACAAGAGCTCATCGTCGTTTTTCAAGACGGCGACACTGGTCTCATCACAGGATGTCTCAAATGCTAAAATATATCTATCCTTCATCTATTTCTCTCTTCATGATAATGGCGTCCTCAACTGGGTCATGATAGTAAGCCTTTCGCTCAGCGATGATCGCCATCTTTTCTTTCTTGTAAAATGCTTGCGCTCGTTGGTTTGACTTTCTGACTTCGAGGAAAATCTCCTTGGCTGTCGGCAATGTTGCAAACAAGGCTGACGCAATCCCCTGACCCTGATAGGCTCCTTTGACAGCGATTTGCAGGACTTCTGCCTCAAAGAGATTCTCCTGCACAGCTAGAAAGCCAATCACTTCTGCCCCATCATAAGCTAGAGCGTACCAAGTCTGGTCTTGGGAAAGGTCTGCTTGGATTTGTTCCAGCGTCCACGGACTGACTGGGTAAACATCTACCATAACAGCATAGATAGCTTGAGCCAAGTCAGGTTGCTGTTGGATTCGTTTGATCTCTATCATAGGCGTTTAATGTAGGACTCGCCAGACTCGGTGTGATTCTTGAGCCAGTTTTCCTCAGCCTCAACTCGTTTGAGGTAATTTGGCACAAAGTCGTGCAAGGAGTCTGCTTCCTTATCCCAGGCCCAAAGAGCTAGATTAGCTGCATTTGGCAAGGTTTCTTGGTAGCTGGCTTGTGGTAGTTGTTCTTGGATTTGTTCCACAAAGGCTCCAACTTCTCCGACAAAGGTTACCTGTTCAGCATCCTTGACCTGCTCTAGCACTTCCGCAAAAGACAAGTGCGCTTCTGGCAAGACTGGTTTGGCATTTTCATAAAATCCTGCGTAAACATTGTTGCGACGTGCATCCATCAGGGGAACAAATAAGCCTTCTTGTTGGCGCGGTACCAGAGCCAAGAGGCTAGACATGCCAACTAACTCAATGTTCAGGGTATGAGCCAAGGTCTTGGCAGTTGCTACCGCGATTCGCAAACCTGTGTAGCTACCTGGTCCTTCAGCTACCACGATTCGGTCCAAATCCTTGGGTGTCCAATCCAAACTTGCCATCAAAAAATCGATGGCTGGCATGAGGGTAATACTGTGATTCTTCTTAATATTAATCGTCGTCTTGGCAAGAACCTGCTTGTCCTCTAAAATAGCGAGAGAAAGAGCCTTGCTGGACGTATCAAAAGCTAATACTTTCATAACACATTCCTATCTTTTTGTCTGTTTACTATTATACTACAAAAGCCAGCGCAAGGGAATTTTCTTTGTTTTGAAACAAAAGGGCCTGCCACTTAGACAAAGAGGATGGCAAAAAAATCAAAAAAGTTCTAGCTTTTTTCTATCTTTTCCGAATATATAAGTGAACAAGAAAAAAGGAGGAAAGTTCAATGACAAATTTTGACGTTCTTGACAATCAATTTTTATCGTTATCTGAAAATGAATTATCAGATATTGATGGTGGTCTCGCTCCCTTAGTTATCTTTGGAGTAGCAGTATCTTGGAAAGCTATTGCAGGCGGGACAGCACTTGTTGGGTCTGGTTTGGCAGCTGGTTATTTTTTAGGAGGTTAGTATGATGAAAGGTTTGGATCAGTATTGTTCAATTTCTAATAAAGAATTGCAAGGAATCAAGGGTGGTTTTGGTGTAGGTGTTGGTATAGCTTTATTTATGGCTGCTTACACTATCGGGAAAGATCTTCGTAAGAAATTTGGATAAGTCATGTTAGATAAAAGACACATTTTTAGAAGGGTAAATTTTATTCTCTTCATCTCTTACAGTTTTCTCAGCATTTTCAATGATTTAAACATAACCAGAATCCCCTTACCAATTGATTTATCTGTTTGCATTATTTTCTTTTTATGTTTCAACTCGATTTTCGATGCGAGAAATCATGATCGTAAGAATTAAGAATATCATCTGAAAATAGAAAAGTCCGCCCCCTCTATCAAGACGGGGTGGATTTTCTGTATGCTTAGATGAATAACTGGAGCTTAAGCATTTAAACCAAAGTAGAAAACGAGCCAGACAACATAGGTTACAAGGAGGAGAAAAATTGAATAGAGTGTCACAAAAGCAAGCTTCCAAAGGAATTTTGTTTTGTGGTGTTCTAGATACGTAAAAATAAGATTTCCTCCATAAACGCAAGCAACGAAGACTATAAACATCAAGAGGCGAACCCCTACTGCAAATTCAAACAAACTAAACATTCTTAATCCTCCTTGTTTAAAAGCTATAGGGAATATTCCCATCCATAAACTTCCCTTTCTCTTTCTATTATAACACCTAAGTACTCTCCGACCAAATCCTTTCTATCTTTTTGCTCCTTCTTCCCCTCACGACTTTCTCATTTCCCGTCTTTTACTAATTTTTCATTTTGTGGTATAATTGAAATAATTGTAACGAATCAAGGTCAATCTAGACACAAAATGGAATGAAATCAAGCAAATCTCTGCTAAAAGTTTGGAATAAGTTGACCTATAAATAGAAAGGAACTATATGATTTACAAAGTTTTTTATCAAGAAACAAAAGAACGTAGCCCACGTCGTGAAACTACACGCGCACTTTACCTAGACATCGATGCCAACTCAGAACTTGAGGGCCGTATCGCTGCTCGCCAACTTGTCGAAGAAAACCGCCCAGAGTACAATATCGAGTATATCGAACTCTTGTCTGACAAATTGCTAGATTACGAAAAAGAAACTGGCGTCTTCGAAATCACGGAGTTCTAATATGGCCCATACTCTTAAACCTGAAGAAGTCGGCGTTTTTGCCATCGGTGGTCTGGGAGAAATCGGGAAAAACACATACGGAATTGAATACCAAGACGAGATTATCATCGTCGATGCTGGGATTAAATTCCCAGAAGATGACTTGCTTGGTATCGACTATGTCATTCCTGATTACTCTTACATCGTGGACAATATCGACCGCGTCAAGGCTGTTTTGATCACACACGGACACGAGGACCACATTGGTGGAATTCCTTTCCTGCTCAAGCAAGCGAATGTCCCTATCTACGCTGGACCACTTGCTCTTGCCTTGATTCGTGGAAAACTTGAAGAGCACGGTCTCTTGCGCAACGCCAAACTTTACGAAATCAACCACAACACTGAGTTGACCTTTAAAAACCTCAAGGCAACTTTCTTTAGAACAACTCACTCTATCCCAGAACCTTTAGGAATTGTCATCCATACACCTCAAGGGAAAATCGTTTGTACAGGTGACTTTAAGTTTGACTTTACACCGGTTGGAGAACCAGCGGACTTACACCGTATGGCAGCTCTTGGCGAAGATGGCGTACTCTGCCTGCTATCTGACTCGACAAATGCAGAAGTGCCAACCTTTACCAACTCTGAAAAAGTCGTTGGCCAGTCCATCATGAAGATCATTCAAGGCATTGAAGGACGTATCATCTTTGCATCCTTTGCCTCAAATATCTTCCGTCTCCAGCAGGCAACAGATGCTGCTGTTAAGACTGGACGCAAGATTGCGGTCTTTGGTCGTTCTATGGAAAAGGCCATTGTCAACGGGATCGAGCTTGGCTACATCAAAGCTCCTAAGGGAACCTTTATCGAGCCAAATGAAATCAAAGACTACCCTGCAGGCGAGGTTCTTATCCTCTGTACAGGTAGTCAAGGTGAGCCGATGGCAGCCCTCTCTCGTATCGCTAACGGAACCCACCGTCAGGTGCAACTCCAACCCGGCGATACTGTTATCTTCTCTTCTAGCCCAATACCCGGAAATACTACTAGCGTCAACAAATTGATTAACATCATCTCAGAAGCTGGTGTCGAAGTTATCCACGGTAAGATTAACAATATCCACACCTCTGGACACGGTGGTCAGCAAGAGCAAAAACTCATGCTCCGCTTGATTAAACCCAAATACTTCATGCCTGTCCATGGTGAATACCGTATGCAAAAAGTCCACGCTGGACTAGCGGTGGATACGGGTGTCGAGAAGGACAATATCTTTATCATGAGCAATGGTGATGTGCTTGCCCTTACTGCTAACTCTGCTCGTATCGCAGGCCACTTCAACGCCCAAGACATCTATGTCGATGGAAATCGTATCGGCGAAATCGGTGCAGCCGTCCTCAAAGATCGTCGTGATTTATCTGAAGACGGTGTCGTACTTGCAGTCGCAACTGTTGATTTCAAATCACAGATGATTCTATCTGGTCCAGACATCCTCAGCCGAGGCTTTGTCTACATGAGAGAGTCTGGCGACTTGATTCGCCAAAGCCAGCGCATCCTCTTCAATGCTATTCGTATCGCACTGAAAAACAAGGACGCCAGCGTGCAATCTGTCAATGGCGCCATTGTCAACGCCATTCGCCCCTTCCTCTATGAAAATACAGAACGTGAACCGATTATCATCCCGATGATCCTCACACCAGATGAAGAATAAATTATAAAACAGCCCCATCTTCGGAGCTGTTTTTCTCTATGCTTTCTTTTCTTGAGTTTTAGAAATACTACGATTTTTACCTTCCAGATACACCATCAAAATAGAAATATCTGCTGGATTTACTCCCGAAATACGGCTGGCTTGGCCGATGGTTTCTGGATTGATGAGTTTGAACTTCTGGCGGGCTTCTGTCGCAATCGAGTCAATATCATCCCAATCAATATTGGCTGGAATGCGTTTTTCTTCCATGCGTTTCATCTTGGCAACCTGATCCATAGCTTTTGAAATATAACCCTCGTACTTGATTTCTGTTTCAATCAATTCGATAATCTTGTCATCCAAGTCCTCAGCAGCTGGCCCGATGAAAGCCACCACATCTTGGTAAGAAACTTCTGGCCGGCGAAGGAATTCCTTGGCTGTCACCGCATCGGTCAATGGCTTGAAGCCCATCTCCTCAACCTTAGCATTGGTTTCCTTGACTGGTTTGAGTTTGATGCTATCTAAACGAGCCATCTCATTGTCAAATTGGTTTTTCTTAATCTCAAAGCGAGTCCAACGTTCATCGTCCACAAGGCCAATCTCGCGCCCCATCTCTGTCAAACGCATATCGGCATTGTCATGACGGAGGATGAGACGGTATTCAGCACGACTGGTCAAGAGACGGTAAGGTTCAACGGTTCCCTTGGTCACCAAATCGTCAATCATCACCCCGATATAGCCGTCACTGCGCTTCAAAATCAACTCAGGCTTGCCTTGGATTTTCAAAGCCGCATTGATACCAGCGATAATCCCTTGGCCAGCAGCTTCTTCGTAACCTGACGTTCCATTTGTCTGACCAGCAGTGAAAAGACCTGAGATTTTCTTGGTTTCCAGAGTTGCACGCAACTGATGAGGCAAGACCATGTCGTACTCAATGGCATAACCAGTTCGCATCATCTCTGCATTTTCCAAACCTTTGATAGAATGAACCAAGTCACGCTGGACATCCTCAGGAAGGCTAGTTGAAAGTCCTTGGACATAAACTTCCTCTGTATTGCGTCCTTCTGGTTCAAGGAAGAGCTGATGACGTTCCTTATCTGCAAAGCGCACAATCTTGTCCTCAATCGACGGACAATAGCGAGGCCCCACTCCCTTAACCACACCTGTAAACATAGGCGCACGGTGGAGATTGTTTTGGATAATCTCATGACTGGTACCATTGGTGTAGGTCAACCAACATGGCACCTGATCCTTGACATAGTCCTCATCACGTGAAGTATAAGAAAAGTGATTTGGCGCTTCATCCCCTGGCTGAATCTCTGTCACATCGTAGTTGATAGAAGAAGCCTTGACACGTGGAGGCGTTCCTGTCTTGAAACGACCGATTTCGAGTCCCAATTTCTTGAGGTTATCAGCTAGGTTAATCGAAGCTAGACTGTGGTTAGGACCTGATGAGTACTTGAGATCTCCGATGATGATTTCCCCACGGAGTGCAGTCCCTGTCGTCACGATAACAGCCTTGGCAGCATACTCTTGATGGGTAGCTGTACGAACACCGACAACCTTGCCATCTTCCACCAAAATCTCATCAATCATGGTTTGACGAAGGGTCAGATTCTCTTGATTTTCAACTGTCTTGCGCATTTCCTTAGAGTAAAGCTCCTTGTCAGCCTGCGCACGAAGGGCGCGAACAGCAGGTCCTTTCCCTGTGTTGAGCATCTTCATCTGGATGTAAGTCTTGTCAATATTCTTGGCCATTTCACCGCCGAGGGCATCGACTTCACGCACAACAATCCCTTTGGCAGAGCCACCGATAGAAGGGTTACAAGGCATGAAAGCCAGCATTTCGATGTTGATGGTTGCAAGCAAGACCTTACAGCCCATACGGCTGGCAGCTAAGGAAGCCTCGACCCCAGCGTGCCCCGCACCGATTACAATAATATCGTATTCTTCCGTAAAATTATAAGTCATTTTCTCTCCTATTCCTCAAGATGAATGTGTCTTAGTTGGCCGTCCCAATCCGGCAGGGCTGTTTTTAAAAAAGCTGGAACGAGCTGGATATTCTGGAGCTGATCCAAATCAATCCACTCACAAGGCTGCGGTTTTTCATCTTCCTGCATAGTCAATGGGGCATCCTCCAGCAAGTCTACCAAATAATGAAACTCGATGTTGTGATAGGAAACACCGTCTTGTTCAAAACGATTTTCAACCACGAAAGCTAGCTGCCCAGCTTGAGCTTTGACACCCAGCTCTTCCCTTACTTCACGGACTACCGCGTCTTCTGTGCTTTCATTGGCTTGGATGGCACCACCAATAGTGTAATACTTGTCCTTGTCTTTGGTAACTAGAAGCTTGCGATTTTGAAGAATCAAGGCTGTCGCCCGAACTCCAAAAACCGTATTTCCCACTTTGGTCCGAAAATCCACTTGAGTCATCTCTTTCCTTTCCTCAAAACGACACAAAAACAGTCAAAACTCCAAAGAAGTGCAGGACAAAAAGACCTGCAACATCCATGAGCTTTGACCATCATTTCTATTGCTTTTATTATTGTAGCAAATTGAGAAAATTTGTCAATCTATATGTACTGACAAACTTGTCCATCGCGGTAAGCATTGTCAATCAAACCGCCACCGAGACATTCTTCACCGTCGTAAAAGACAACTGCCTGTCCTGGTGTAATCGCGCGCTGTGGCTCCGCAAAGATGACTTCTGCCTTGTCTCCTTTGACATGTACAGTCACCTTAGAATCAGGCTGACGGTAGCGGAATTTAGCCGTACATTCGAGCGTGAATTCCTCTGGCATGTCACGAGTAAAGTGAACTTGACTGGCTTCTAGGCTTGTTGACATGAGCGAGTCATGGTAGAAACCTTGGCCGACATAGAGGATATTCTTGCTGAGATCTTTTCCGACAACGAACCAAGGGGCATTGTCACCACCGTGTTGCCCACCGATACCGAGCCCACCACGCTGTCCAATCGTATAATACATCAGACCTGCATGCTCACCCATATCGCGACCATCCACAGTCATCATTCGACCAGGCTGTGCTGGTAGATAGTTGCTGAGAAAGTTTTTAAAGTTCTTTTCTCCGATAAAGCAAATCCCTGTCGAATCTTTCTTCTTAGCAGTCGCAAGGCTTGCTTTTTCTGCTAGTCTGCGAACTTCAGGTTTTTCCAAATGTCCCAAGGGGAACATGGTTTTTTGCAGTTGTTCTTGCGACAGTTGGCTGAGGAAATAGGTCTGATCCTTGCCATTGTCCACGCCACGAAGCATGTGAACGATACCATCCTCATCACGCGCTACTCGAGCATAGTGCCCAGTCGCCACATAGTCTGCTCCCAAGGTCATAGCATAGTCCAAAAAGGCCTTAAACTTGATTTCCTTGTTGCACATAACGTCTGGATTTGGCGTGCGCCCTGCACGGTATTCCGCTAGGAAATACTCAAAGACGCGGTCCCAGTACTCTTTTTCAAAATTGACAGAGTAGTAAGGAATGCCGATCTGGTCTGCAACCGCAGCCACGTCCTTGTAATCTTCGGTCGCCGTACAGACGCCGTTTTCATCTGTGTCATCCCAGTTCTTCATGAAGATACCGATCACATCGTAGCCCTGCTCCTTGAGCAAGAGAGCAGTCACCGACGAATCAACACCACCACTCATCCCCACAACAACACGTGTTTTAGAGTTATCACTCATGGTAAGTCTCCCATCTATTCGTTTATTCATACCCTTCAAAATTCTATTCATTATGACTTTCAATAGAATTTCTTTGAGTATAGTCTTTTCGTTTGCTTTTAGGACTAGGCAACGAGTCGCAGGCATAACTTGAGTTCGCTCAATCAGTCTGGGAGACTGATTGAGGTTATAAATCAGACAAGCTCTGCTTGCATCTCATTTCGAGTTAACGACGTAATAAAAGATAAACGAAATGACTAGTTCACGATTGAAGGTCGTGTGTGCTTTAACGATTGAAGGTCGCTTGAGCAGTATTCATTATAACACGCTTGGTTGGAGAAGACAAGAAAGAGGCTGATAAATCATCTCAGCCTCTCTTTCATACTTTGCAAATGAATCAATTTTCCCCTTTAAGTTCTTTCTTCGCTTGTTCTATCTGGTATTTCACTTGCTCAAAACCGGTTCCTCCTAAGGAATTCCGTCTCTGAACAGCGGTTTCTGGACGCAAGTAGATATAGATATCCTCTTCAATCAAGGGATGGTAGACTTGCAACTCCTCCAAATCCCAATCTTGAATGTTTTTACCATGTTTGATAGAGTCCAGGACCAGTTTTCCTACAATTTCATGCGCTTCTCTAAAAGGGAGACCTTTTTCTGCCAAATAATCTGCCAGTTCAGTCGCATTCGAAAAGTCATTCTCTGTGGATTGCTGCATTTTGTCCTTATTAACCTGCATGCTTGATAACATACCTGCCAACACATCCAGAGAATTCAAAATCGTTTCTACTGTATCAAACACGCCTTCCTTGTCCTCTTGCAAATCCTTATTGTAGGCCAGAGGCAAAGACTTCATGACGGTCAATAGTCCAAGCAAATGCCCGTAAACCCGTCCTGTCTTCCCTCGAATCAATTCAGCCATATCAGGATTTTTCTTCTGGGGCATGATAGATGAACCTGTTGAAAAGCTATCAGACAAGCTAATGTACTGATACTCAAAACTACACCAATTGATGATTTCTTCACAAAAACGACTCATATGCATCATCAACATGCTGGCATTTGACAGAAATTCCAAGATAAAATCACGGTCACTCACTGCATCCAAGGAATTGGTATAGGGTTGTTGGAAACCCAATAAATCACTCGATAATTGACGATCGATTGGAAAAGTTGTCCCCGCTAAGGCAGCTGCACCCAGTGGAGATAGGTCCGTATGTTTCAGGTTAAATGCAAAGCGCTCGCTGTCCCTTTGAAACATATTGTAATAAGCCATGAGATGGTGGGCAAAACTAATCGGTTGGGCGTGTTGTAAATGAGTATAGCCTGGCATGATGGTTTCCACATGTTTTTCAGCCAAATCCAGCAAAACACTGTTCAGATTCGCCAACTTATCCAAGACATGGCCAAGCTGCTCCTTTAGATATAAGTGCATATCTGTTGCGACTTGGTCATTCCGAGAACGAGCCGTGTGCAGTTTCCCAGCCAGAGGACCGATTTTCTCTGTCAGCAACACTTCCATATTCATATGAATATCTTCATTTACAATGTCAAAATGAAGCTCCCCTGCCTCTAGATCTTGCAACAAAGCTTTCAGACCATCTTGGATCTGATCTACCTCTTCCAAGCTCAAAATACCAGTCTGTCCTAGCATTTGAACATGAGCTAAGGAACCCATCAAATCAAATTTTGCCAGCTGGTGGTCAAAGGAAATACTCGCACCGAACTGTTCTACCCAATCTTCCACAGTGCCTTCAAATCGACCACCCCATAATTTTGTATTTTTCGACATATCCTGTCGTCCCTTTCTATCGCGTCACTACTCAACATTTTTCTGAACTTCTGAATAAACCTTAGTCGGAAGCCCCCAAAGCTTGATAAAACCAACAGCCGCATCTTGGTCAAAGGTATCCGCACTAGTATAAGTCGCCAAATTTTCATCGTAAAGAGAATTTGGTGATTTCCGAGCCACTACCTGGGCGTTCCCCTTATAGAGTTTAACTTTTGCAGTTCCATTGACAACTTTCTGTGTCTCCTTGATATAGGCAATCAAAGCCTGAGTTGCTGGGCTAAACCACAAGGCATTATAGATGAGATTGGACAACTCATTTTCGATAATAGGTTTGAAATGAGCCACTTCTCTCACAAGAGTCAAGTCCTCAATCTCCTTATGAGCCTCCAATAAAGTCACAGCACCTGGGCACTCATAAATCTCTCTAGACTTGATACCGACTAGGCGATTTTCCACATGGTCAATACGACCAACACCGTGTTTGCCTGCAATTTCATTTAGATTTTGAATCAAATCCGCCACTTTCATCTTTTCTCCATTGAGGGAAATGGGCACCCCGCAGCTAAACTCAATGTCAATAAATTCTGGACTGTCTGGCGCCTCTTCTGGCGAAGATGTGATTCCAAATGCTTCTTCTGGCGCTTGGTTCCAAGGATTTTCCAAAACACCACATTCATTTGCACGTCCCCAAAGATTTTGATCGACAGAGTAAGGATTGTCAAGGTCAGCAGGAACTGGAACACCGTTTTCTTTGGCATATTGGATTTCTTCTTCACGAGACCATTTCCACTCACGAACAGGCGCAACTACCTTTAGATTGGGATCCAAAGCTGCGATAGAGACTTCAAACCGAACTTGGTCGTTTCCCTTACCTGTACAACCATGGGCAATTGTGGTTGCCCCCGTCTGATGAGCTATTTCAACGAGTTTTTTTGAAATAAGAGGGCGACTCAGAGCAGATACCAAGGGATACTTTTGTTCATAGTAGGCATGAGCCTGAAGGGCCACTAAAACATAGTCATTCGCAAATTCTTCCTTAACATCAATGACATAAGACTCTACAGCCCCAACCTTGAGAGCTTTATCATGGATGAATTCCAGATCTTTTCCTTCGCCCACATCCATACAAACAGCGATCACATCATAGTCTTTTTTTAACCATGTAATAGCAACTGATGTATCCAATCCACCTGAATAGGCTAAAATGACTTTTTCCTTACTCATTTCTCTTCCTTCTTTCTATTTTTCGATAGAGGCTTTAAAAGCATCGTCAATCAATTTGTCCAATTCCCCAGAATCCTTCAACTTCTGGATAGTTTTGTCAACCGCCTCTTTTAATTCTTTACTGTCTTTTTTCATCGCAACAGCGTAGGAATCTTCTTTGTCATTGTCAAAATCAAACTCAGCGATGGCTAGGTCTGAATTATTCTCTACGAATCCTTTCGCCACTGGTTCCTCAAAGATAACCGCATCTAGTTGCCCTGATTTCAAATCTGTTATCAAATTTCCATTTTTAGGAAGTGAAACGAGAGAAGCATTCTGCAAGGTTTCTTTGGCCAGAGTTTCCTGGATAGAACCTTTCTGCGCTCCAACCTTTTTCTGAGCCAAATCCTTGACTGATTGGTAATTCGTTAATTCAGATTTTCTTACGATCACCTTATTTTTCGAAGTGTAGTAGGGAATTGAAAAATCATAAACTTGACTTCTCTCCTCCGTTTTAGAAACACCTGATATGGCAAGATCGGCCTTACCTGAATCAAGACTAGCCAGTACATTGTCAAAACTCATTGGAGAGAACTCCACTTCTACACCTAGTTCCTTTGCGATGGCTTTGGCTAGCTCAACATCTGAACCTACAATCTGATTTTTCCCATCGACCAATTTCTGGTATTCAAATGGAGCAAACTCTGGATTTAAGGCTACCACCAATTTTCCTTTCGCCTTAATGGCTTCAACACCTTGGGATTGAGTGTTACTACAAGCAAATAATAAGGGAAACATAAGCAAACCAAACATCGTCATCAACACCTTCTTCACTTTATTCATAGAAAAGCCTCCTTTTATTTTTATACTTTATCGTTGTATAAATAATACTCCTCTCATCCTCGTTTGTCAAGAAAAAACTGTATTTTATTTCATTTTAATCAAGAAAAAGCTTATTATATGATATATTTTTACACATAATAAGCTTATTTATACTATTTAATTTTTTTAAAAATACAATTGTCCAATTACAAGTAAGATGAAGAGATCAACGAACTCTCCACATTCTCTTTCACAATTCAATGACTCGATGACACTGTTGAGCCACATAGGCATCGTGGGTAACGATAATGACCGTTTTACCTTCCTTGTTCATATCTAAGAGAAAGTTCAAAACCAAATCTCGATTTTCAGGATCTAGAGAACCGGTTGGTTCATCTGCTAAAAGGAGCTGGCTGGGTTTTAAAATGGCTCTAGCAACTGCGATTCGCTGCTGTTCCCCTCCAGATAACTCTGAAACCTTTTGATGTAGAATTGATGGCAACCCCACTCTCTCTAAAATTTCTTCTATCTTTTTGACTTTGTCCTTCTTGGATAATTTTACATACTTTAGAGCGAGCATGAGATTATACTCTACCGTTTCATTATCAATCAGAGCAAAGTTTTGAAACAGATAGGAGATATGTTCGCGGATAATCGCTTGCGACTTAACAGAATTGACAGGTACATTTTGCTGACCGAAAATTTCATAATGTCCACTGTAATCGCCATCTATCAAACCCAAGAGATTTAACAAGGTTGACTTGCCACTGCCACTTTTCCCAACAATGGCAACTAAATCTCCTTGGTTAATCTTTAGAGATAAGTTCTCCAAAATAACTTTTTTCCCAATGGTTTTCGTAACATTTTCCAACTTTATCATAAGTGATCCCCTTTCAATAACTGCACTACATTTCTTTGTTCCATCTTAGAGCCCAAGAAAAGCACAAATAGGATATCTAAGCCTGTAAATCCTGCAAAAAGTAGGAGCGGGAAAAGTGCCTGTGTAAAGAATAGCAAAACTATAAAAGGAAGACTATAAACGGCTAATAGAAGACCCAGCAAGGAACGATACCGATCTATCAATTTCCAACCCATAAACTTCTTGGTAATAATATCTGTTCGCTTCAACAAGAAAGTTGTCACTAGTAAGAAGTAGGAAATCATCATACTAAGAAGACCAACCAAAGCAAAGAGTATGTTGAAATTCCGAACAGCATCTCGATAAGAATCTACTTTCTCTTGTTGAATGGCTTGAATAGATGAAAATTTTAAATAATTCCCATCTGATAATTTCTCAACTAACGCTGTCACCTCTTTTTGGTGTTGAGCCGTATTTTCGATTTTAATCGGGTTATTTAAACCTGTTGTTGACAGGCGAGCTTTTTCATCCCACATCATATCAGAATCATTGACCAAGCTAATAATTGGATTGTAGAGATTTTCCTTTCGCTTATCACTATATGGAAAGAACGACCAATCTCCTTCATAATAGGCAATCTCGACATCCATCTCCTCTATCGTTCGTTTTTGCTGCTCTTCATACTTCATCGAAAGATAGGCAATTAATTTCCCCAAGAGCTGATTTTTATCTTCTTCACCTTTCGTACTTGCTGGCATCAAAATAACTTTTTTTGCGCCGGTATCTGGTAACTTGAATCCCTGACTTTCTAAAAAATGACGATTGGCATAGTAAACAGTTAGCATATCAGCCAGTTGATACCGCTGCACTTGTTCTGCAGTGACAAAATTTTTTATAGGCAGGTTGCTAGTTTGCACATAGCCCGCCTGCGTTTTTTCTACCAAATCCAGATAAAATCGATAGAAATAATCTACTGCCTGCCCTGAGCCTGCCAACTGCTCTTGCCACAAGTTATCATTGAGTTGGAAAGTTTCCAAGGTCAGATAATTTCCTTGACTGATCCACTGTTTCTGGTAATCCAACTCTTTGTTTTCTTGCTCCAAACTTTTTCCTACCCCAACTAGCAAGACTGTCAGTAAAATGGTAGTTCCAATTTTCATCAAATAATTAAAGAGTAAACCAAATTTGAAAGATGAAAAACTTTTCAGCAGAGAGCTGATTGTCATTTTTTGGATTAAGAGATAGGTCAACCAACTGATAAAGAGATAAAGTTGCAAAAGCAAAAAATGCGACAACCATAACATTGGGAACAAATCTTTTGGCTTGTAATCAAGCAAGAAACACACTCCTAGATTGATCACAAGCGTCCCACCTAGTAGGAGGTAGAGGTTGCCTTTCACAACATCAGCTAAAACAGCCCGATCTTGAAAACCAAGTAATTTTTGTACCCCAACTCTTTTCATCTCCATCATCGGTTGATACACTGTCACTAACACAAGAAGTAAAATAGCCAAGACAAAAACAATGGCAGATAAAAGCAAATCTCGATTTATGACTTCCACTGCACTTTTATAGGTTGGCTCTAGCAAGGTAGCCTGGTCTATCTTGAAAAAATCGCTCCATTTCTGTACAATCCTATCCTTGTCCATCTCTTGTGTAGAAGTTATCGTATAGCGACCATTTAAACTACGAGATGTATCCTTGATATAGGTTTGAAAAGTCATAAGCTGAATAGGCTTGGCTTTTAGAAAAGTCGGAATCGTACCAAGTTTATTGGAAATTTCTTTATTACTGTAAACTCCCTCACCATCTGTGGTAAAATCAAGAGAAGAAATCCCAAACTCTTGGTAGGGAAAGGTATCTTTATCAAAAACACCAGACTTGACCACCTCATCACCACTGTCTGTTTTGATGATGGAGACTTTATACTCCTTTGATACATCCTCAAAAAATCGAAGAACAGATGCTGCAGGTTCGTTAATATCTTTCAAATACAAATCCAAAGAATCTACAGTCTTTCCCATTTCCCGAATCCGAACCACTTCACGTGTGTAGTTTATATTAAAAACAAAAAAAGTGGTACACAACAACAGCAGAGACATACAAAGATGACTGATTTTTTTCATAAAGATACCTCCAATAAAGTTCTCCCTCTCCTAATAGGAGAGGGAAAATTCCACTTAAAATCCATAGAAATATTCTAATCCTGTTGGTGGAATCTTTGTGAGGGAAGCTTGAGCCCAAACCTCGGGAGCTTCACGATCCTTAGAGATTCTACTACCATGTCGGACCGTTGCTGTATGAGATCGAGTAGAATGTAAATAATCAGAATATCCAAAAGTTCCTGTCCAACCTACTCCATAATTCCATTGACCACCATCAACCCATACTGCTAAAGCATTTGTAGTAGCAAGTAAACCACATACCATTAAAGATGCAACACCAATTTTAACTAATTTTTTCATGATTTATTTCTCCTGTTTGTTGAGAGCTATGCCGTAAAAACAGCTATAATAATGTGTCAACAAGTATCATAGTCCATTGGACTCACCTTCCTTTCGTTTTTACAACTAGCGCATTATATTGGCCAATTCCACGGAAACTGTGAAGCTATAGCAACCAAGAATGCAAGAAAGACCAAAAAGCGAAGTACTTTTTTTTCCATAATTTTTCTCCTACCTTTTTTATAGCTATATTATAACTCTTTTCTTAACGTCAAAGATTCTTGTCAGCTTTTTCACAAAATTATTGTAGATTTTTACTTTACTTTACTTTTTATGTCTTTATGATACAATATTTTTAATAACACAATAAAATATGTTAACTTTTTTCACGAACAAGGAGGAGATCATGCGATACGATTTTGGAAATGTTTATAAAGAAATCCGTGAGTCAAAAGGGTTAACTCAAGAGGAGGTCTGTGGGGATATTCTCTCAAGAACCAGCCTATCAAAAATCGAAAGCGGGAAAACAACTCCTAAATATGAGAATATGGAGTTTCTTCTCCGACAAGTCAATATGAGTTTTGAAGAGTTTGAATATATCTGTCAACTTTATCAACCAAGTCAACGCACAGAAATTATGCAAACCTATCTCAATATGAGCTCAATCCTAGGGACTAATGAACTCGAAAAACTATTTCAAAAATGTCAAGACTACCTCAAAACTCACCACGACCTCCCCATCAAAGAGATACGAGATATGCTAGAAATTGTTATCTATATTCGCCAAAATGGGACTAAAAAACTGTCAATCGAAGTTAACAATACTGTAAAGAAGCTATGGAAGAAGATAGAAAAGCAGGACACTTGGTACGAGAATGACTTAAAAATTCTCAATACCATTCTCTTTACCTTTCCTATAGAACATATCCATCTCATCACTGGAAAAATCTTGCAACGCTTAGAAGTCTATAAAAACTATCAACATTTATATGACTTGCGAATGGCAATCCTACTCAACCTCTCCACCATTTACTTATACAATCAAGATAGAAATATGTGTAAACAAATATGCTATACTTTACTAGAAGATGCCAAGAACAAGAAAAGCTACGATAGGCTTGCTATCTGCTATGTCCGTATTGGGATTTGTACGGATGATTCTAAACTTATCCAAAAAGGTTTCTCCCTTCTGGAACTAACCGATGAAACCTCCATGCTATCTCATCTCAAAAAAGAAGTAGAGACCTATCATCAACCAAAGGAAATATAAAAAAGTCGAGGGATTTCCTCGACTTTTACATATTTTTCTGTTAGCTAGATCTTAATACCAACCGTTGTTAAGCCAGAAGTTCTTGGCAGCTGTCCATGAGCCGTAGCGTCCTGCAACGTAGGCATCTGCTACACGTTCTTGGTTTTCAGCTGAGTAGTCACCGTTCAAGTATGAATCTGTCAATTGGTAACGTCCGATGTATTGGCCATTTGTAGCTGTGTAACTACCGCCTGATTCTTTTTGAGCAATCCATTCTTTGGCTTCTGCTTCAGAACCACTTACAGTAGATGTTGCTACAGTGTTGCTTTCTGCTGCTGGTGCTTCATAAGTTGTAGTTGCAGCTGGAGCTTCTTCAACTGTTTCTGTAGCTACTGGAGCTGTTTCTTCCGTTGTTGCTGCTGGAGCTGCAGTAGAAGCTGTCCCTTCGATGACCAAAACTTGGTCAACATAGATAAGGTGGATATCTTTGATATTGTTTTTTGCTGCTAATTTTTCAGCAGTCGTGTTGTACTTCTCAGCAATTTCTGAAAGAGTATCACCTGATTTAACAGTGTATGTTACAGTTTCTTGTGCAGAGGCAAGAGCTGGGGCAAAGAAAGCAAGTAAAGCTGCTACTCCTGCGATAGTTGTTTTGATTTTTTTAGTTGTTAATGACATATCTAAAAATTCTCCTTCCATTGAATATATCTATGATACCTTTTAAATATTACCGTTGTTTAACGGTTTTATGTAGAAATATTACAAAAATATTTTATATTTACCGTTTTAAGGAGGTTTTTGTCACAAAATGCCTTGTTTTATACCATCTTTAATCATTTTGAGCTTTTGGTAAGGGAAATAAGCGCAGAACTTCATTCTTTGATATAATAGAAACAAGAATCTTTGTAAGGGGAAACAGATGCACTCACTTCGTTTTCAATCTGTCTTTGATATTATCGGACCTGTCATGATTGGCCCATCAAGTAGCCATACAGCTGGTGCCGTTCGTATCGGGAAAATCGTCTCATCCATTTTTGACGATACGCCAACAGAGGTAGAATTCCAATTATTTAACTCATTTGCCAAGACCTACCGTGGTCATGGAACGGATCTTGCTCTCGTCGCTGGTATTTTAGGTATGGATACGGATGACCCCAACATTCCAAATAGTCTCGAGATTGCCCATAAGCGTGGTATCAAGATTGTCTGGACCATTCAGAAAGACAGCAACGCTCCTCACCCAAACACCACCAAAATCACTGTGAAGAATGAACACAAGTCCATCAGTGTGACAGGGATTTCAATCGGTGGGGGAAATATCCAAGTTACGGAGCTTAACGGCTTTGCTGTCTCTCTCAACATGAACACACCGACCATTATCATCGTGCATCAGGATGTTCCAGGTATGATTGCCCATGTTACTGAAGCCCTCTCTCGTTTCGATATCAACATCGCTCAGATGAATGTGACTCGAGAAAAAGCTGGAGAAAAAGCCATTATGATTATCGAAGTCGATAGTCGAAGTTGCGAAGAAGCGATTGAAGAAATCCGAAAAATCCCTCATCTCCACAATGTCAATTTCTTTAAGTAGGAGGAAGCATGTTTTATTCTATCAAAGAATTGGTCGAGCAGGCGGATCTAGACTTCCAAGGAAATGTCGCAGAACTCATGATTGCGACAGAATATCAATTAACCGGTCGAGAACGGCCAGAAGTTCTCCTCCTCATGGAACGCAATCTAGAGGTCATGAAAGCCTCCGTTGAGCTCGGTCTTAGTGAAAACAAATCCCGCAGTGGCCTAACAGGCGGAGACGCGGCCAAACTAGACCGCCATCTCAAAAGTGGCAAGGCCTTGTCTGACTTTACCATCCTATCAGCAGCCCGTAATGCCATCGCGGTCAACGAACACAACGCTAAAATGGGTTTGGTCTGTGCCACCCCAACCGCAGGGAGTGCTGGTTGTTTGCCAGCCGTTCTCACTGCCGCTATCCAAAAATTAGACCTTAGCCACGAAGAACAACTGGATTTTCTCTTTGCTGCTGGTGCCTTTGGATTGGTTATCGCAAACAACGCCTCTATCTCAGGTGCTGAAGGTGGCTGCCAGGCCGAAGTCGGCTCTGCCTCTGCCATGAGTGCCGCAGCCTTGACCTTGGCTGCAGGTGGAACCCCCTATCAGGCTAGCCAAGCCATCGCCTTTGTCATTAAAAATATGCTGGGTCTCATCTGTGACCCTGTCGCTGGTCTGGTTGAGGTTCCCTGTGTCAAACGAAATGCCATGGGAGCCAGCTTTGCCTTTATAGCGGCAGATATGGCCTTAGCAGGTATCGAATCTAAGATCCCTGTTGACGAAGTCATCGATGCCATGTACCAGGTCGGATCGAGCCTTCCAACTGCCTTTCGTGAAACGGCTGAGGGTGGACTCGCTGCCACTCCTACTGGTCGTCGCCTACAAAAAGAAATCTTCGGAGAATAAGCTTATCTATTAGGAGAAATCATGCCCTCTATCTCAGCAATCTTTTTTGATCTAGATGGAACTCTGGTTGACAGTTCCCTCGGGATCCACAATGCCTTTACCCATACCTTTAAAGAGCTAGGAGTTCCAAGCCCTGATGCCAAAACCATTCGTGGTTTTATGGGACCGCCACTTGAAAGTAGTTTTGCAACGTGTCTTCCCAAGGAGCAAATCTCGGAGGCTGTTCAAATCTACCGCTCTTACTACAAGAAAAAAGGCATCCACGAAGCCCAACTCTTTCCCCGAATAACGGAATTGCTCCAAGAGCTTTCGCAAAACTACCCTCTCTATATTACCACAACAAAGAATACTCCTACTGCTCATGATATGACTAAAAATCTAGGAATCCATCATTTCTTTGATGGCATTTACGGCTCTAGTCCTGAAACGCCACACAAGGCGGATGTCATCCGTTTTGCCTTGCAAACGCATCAACTCCCTGCAGACCAAGTCCTCATCATCGGGGACACCAAGTTTGATATGATTGGAGCCCAAGAAACTAGCATTAAAAAGTTCGCTGTTACTTGGGGATTTGGAGAAGAGGCTGATTTACTCAGCTATCAACCTGACTGGATTGCCCATACCATTGACGATATCATTAAGCAGCTATAAATGATACAACGATTTGAAATTACAGAGTAAAAAGGCCAAGGTCCTGTACAAACAGAACCTTGGCCTTCTATTTATAATTAATTGGTTGGACACTCTTACTCAACGTGGGTTGTCTCATTTGCAAAGGAAATAATCGCTTCTTTGAGCTCATCTCCGCTGAGTGAACGGAACTCTTCAATCTTTTGATCAATGGCTTCTAGAGGCATGACGTTAACCTTACCAACGAAAATCTTATCCATGACTTGGTTATCAACCAATTCGGTCGAAACCAAGAGTTCTTCGTAAAGTTTTTCGCCTGGGCGAATACCGACTTCAACGATTGGAATTTCACTTTCTGTGTGCCCGCTTAGAAGGACCATTTTCTTAGCCAAGTCGTAGATCTTGACCGGTTTGCCCATATCAAGGATAAAGACTTCTCCGTCCTTAGCATAAGCACCAGCATGGATGACCAGACGGCTAGCTTCTGGAATGGTCATGAAGTAACGTGTCATACGGAAGTCTGTCACCGTTACGGGACCGCCTTCAGCAATCTGACGTTCAAAGACAGGAATCACGCTACCACGGCTACCGAGAACATTCCCAAAACGAACTGCACAGTAGGTTGATTTGCTACGTTGGTTAAAGCCAGTGACAATCAATTCTGCCACGCGCTTAGTCGCACCCATAACATTCGGTGGATTGACCGCCTTGTCAGTCGAAATCATGACCATCTTAGGTACTTTGGCCTCATCAACAGCCTTGGCAACATTGTAGGTCCCGAGGATATTGTTCTTGAAGGCTTCTTTTGGATTGCGCTCCATCATCGGAACGTGTTTGTGGGCTGCAGCATGGTAGATGATTGCTGGTTTATACTGTTCAAACACTTGTAAAAGACGATCATAATCCTGAATATCTGCAATGACAGGAACATAATCAATCCCTTGGAATTTACGAATCAACTCATGATAAATAAGGTAGATTGAATTTTCACCATGTCCAAGCAAGACGATACGCTCTGGGTTGAAGCGGCTAATCTGGCGACAAATCTCCGAACCAATCGAACCACCGGCTCCTGTCACCAAGATGGTCTTACCTGTAATTTCTGCACCCAGACGTGATTCGTCAAGGCGAATTTCCTGACGGCCCAAAAGGTCTGTGATATCAATTTTTTGGAAACCACTACCTGATTGATGTAATCCTTGAACAACTGTCTCAACTTTAGGCATCTTGTAACATTTGACACCTAATTTATTACACATCTGCAAGATACGTTCATACTCTGATGGATCGAGCGAAGGGATTGCTACGATAACACGCTCGATTTGGTGACGTTTGGCCAATTCAGGTAGATTGTCATAAGAGCCTAGAACTGGGATTCCACCTAGTTTTTGCCCTTTTTTCTTTTCATCGTTGTCCAAAATCCCCACTATCTCAAGCTCACTGGTTGGATGTTGGTAGCTATTCATAAAGAGGGCACCACCATCTCCCGCACCAATCAAGAAGGTACGACGATGCTCTCCATCTCCACTACCCTTTTTACGTTTGGAATAAATCAACTGCCAAGTGATGCGAGGAAGCAAGATGAGGAAGGTACTCAACAAAATGAAGAGCACGATGAAACGGATTGAAAATAATGGAAGAAAGGCATAGCAGATTCCATAAGAAAGAACACTACTGAGTGTCACTCCAAAAAAGATTTTCATAAAATCCGTAATCTTACTGTAGCGACTAATACTAGCATTCAGCCCCCAAAATGCAATTATGATTTGATAGAGAAGGAAGGCTAAAAGAGTGTAGATCACATAGTCCACAGGCGCAGGATTTATTAGGCCGTAAAACAAGATATAAGACACGATGATGGAAACCACCATACTCAGAATATCGAATATCCCCCAAAACACTTGTTTTTGCTGTTTATTTAAAATTTCAACCAGATCAATCACGTAATCTGTTAGTTTTTTATTCATAGGAATTTACTCCCCCTTAAAAGAGTCAGATGATACTATTGTTATGATAACCCGAATCGTTCAACCTATCAGGTCTTACTTGCTCTTTCTTAAAAGTTTGACAAAGATAAACTGACGTACAAAGCCTGGACAAAGTGCAACAATTGCCTGAATGAACATACTTTTAGCATATTCCATGTAAGAAATTTGCCCTCGCTCAAGCATCCGTTGGCGAGCTTGACGGTAGAATTTAAGGTAACGCAAGCCACCTCGACGCTCAAACATTCCTGCACCTACACGAACCTTACACAAGATTTGATCTAGGTTGCCAGTCTTGGCACCTGCCGTAATCATATTGAGCCAGAGGAGATCATCCTCCATGTAAAGCCCGTCTTCGTAGTTGCCCGCTTTGAGGACCATGTCCTTTTTGAACATGACTGTCATATGGTTAAAAGCACTTCTCATTCTCTGATAAGCCACAATGTCTGCGTGCTGAGTTGGAACACGACGATAAGACACAATCTCATCTGGATTGTCAATGAACTCTGCAATCTGCCCACCTAAGAGATCGAGATCTTCTTTCTCCATTAGCTGAAGCTGTTTCTCAAAACGATCCGGAACGGCTAAATCGTCCGTATCCATCCGTGCAATAATGTCATACTGGCACTGCAAAACACCGTAACGAAGAGCCAATCCTAAACCTTGATTTTGCTCTAAGGGGCAACGCTTAACTGGAATGTTTGACTGAGCTTCCACTTCATCTAGCACCTGATAGAGCTCAGGTGTGAGGGGCCCATCCTCAACAAGAACAAGTTCACTCGGTTTCAAGGTTTGATTTTGAACACTTTTGATAGCATCTCTCAAAAACGTCGGGCTTTCCTTTACATAGACCGACATCAAGACGCTGATTTTTTGCTTTTCAGGCACCGTTTTTCTCCAATATATAGATTTCCTTCCACTATTTTATCACAAATTTTCTCACTTTCCTATTTTTATATCAAATCAAGGAAAATTCTAGTAAAGAAATGTATCTCCTTTCACTCTATTCTCGCTTAAATCAATCGAACTTTCTTAGCTGTCATTACTTGACATTATAAGGAAAAAAACTTAAAATAAGCTGTTATTAAAATCATCCTATCGAGGTTTTTATGAAAAAACAATCACTCTTTTTTATCCTAGGGATTGTCTTAATCGGGACCGTTTTACGCTCTCCTTTCACTGCTCTTCCAACCATTTTAGGAGATATCGCTCAGGGACTAGGAGTTGAGGTTAGTTCTCTTGGGATTTTAACCAGTCTCCCTCTCTTGATGTTTGCTCTTTTCTCGGCTTTTGCAAGCCGCTTGGCGCAAAAAATCGGGTTGGAACATCTCTTTACTTACTGTCTCCTCCTCTTAACTGTTGGCTCTGTCATTCGTATCTTCAATCTTCCCCTTCTCTATCTAGGGACCCTAATTGTGGGAGCAAGCATTGCGATCTTCAATGTACTCCTCCCAAGTATGATCCAGGCAAATCAGCCTCAAAAGATCAGTCTCCTAACAACCCTCTATGTCACTGCCATGGGAGTTTCGACAGCTATCGCTTCTTATCTATCCGTCCCTATCACCCAAGCCAGTTCTTGGAAGGGCCTCATCCTCGTTCTCAGCTTTCTATGTCTGGTCACTCTGCTAGTCTGGTTGCCAAATCATCGCCACAACCACCACCTAGAAAGCCAAAAAGAAAAGCAAGTCAAAGAGAATATTCTAAAAAGTAAAGATGTCTGGGCCATCATTATCTTTGGTGGTCTTCAGTCCTTGCTCTTTTATACGAGCATGACCTGGCTACCAACGATAGCCATTAGTGCTGGTCTTTCTAATAAAGATGCGGCCCTCCTCGCTTCTATCTTCTCACTGATCAGCATTCCTTTTTCCATGACTGTTCCAAGTCTAACCACTCGTCTGTCAGATGGTCATCGTCGAATCATGCTGGCAATTATCTCTATCGCTGGTATGATAGGAATTGCTATGCTCTTGTATCCAACCAATAATTTCCTCTACTGGTTAGTCGTCCATCTCTTGATTGGAACGGCCTGCAGTGCTCTCTTTCCCTACCTCATGGTTTGCTTCTCTCTTAAGACCAGCTCGCCTGAGAAGACTGCGCAACTCTCAGGTCTAGCGCAAACAGGGGGCTACATCTTGGCGGCCTTTGGTCCTACCTTGTTTGGTTATAGTTTTGACCTTTTCCAATCTTGGATTCCAGCGGTTCTTGCCCTTCTAGCCATTGATATCATCATGACTATCTCCCTCTTTATGGTGGATCGGGCTGATAACATCCTCTAAACTCCTAGTTTTTACTAGGAGTTTTTTATATGTAAAATTTTTACACATATTTCTTGACAGGGCTTTCATTTTGAGATACAATATATTTGAAAAGAGTATATATAAAATTTTTATATAATATAAAGGAGGTTTCCCATGTACTTCCCAACATCCTCTGCCTTGATCGAGTTTCTCATCTTGGCTGTACTGGAGCAGGGGGATTCTTATGGTTATGAGATTAGTCAAACCATTAAGCTCATCGCCAATATCAAAGAATCTACGCTCTATCCCATTCTCAAAAAATTGGAAGCCAGTGGCTTTCTCACCACCTACTCTAGAGAGTTTCAGGGGCGTATGCGCAAATACTACTCCTTGACCAATCGGGGCGTAGAGCAGCTCGTTACTCTAAAGGAAGAGTGGACGCTCTATACCGAAACCGTCAACGGCATCATAGAAGGGAGTATCCGCCATGACAAGAACTGACTATCTGACTCAGTTAGAAACCTATCTCCATAAACTACCTGAAGCTGACCGCATCGAAGCTATGGACTACTTTAAGGAACTATTTGACGATGCCGGTTCAGAGGGTGAAGAGGAGCTCATCGCTAGTCTAGGAACACCAAAAGAAGCCGCTCATGATGTTCTCTCTAACCTCCTCGACAAAAAAGTCAATGAAGCCCCTGCTCAAAAGAATGACCGTCAACTGCTACACATTGCCCTACTTGCCTTACTAGCAGCCCCTATCGGAATTCCTGTTGGAATTGCAATTATATTAACCATTATCGGGCTTTTTATCGCAGCCGCCTCCGTCATTCTAGCCTTCTTTACCGTCTCTGTGACAGGTATCCTACTAGGCGGACTCTTTATCGTAGAGAGCTTTAGTGTCCTAGTCGAAGCCAAATCTGCCTTTATCTTGATTTTCGGGGCTGGTTTGCTTGCTATCGGTGCTTCTTCTCTTGTTCTACTAGGCATCTCCTATGTAGCTCGTTTCTTTGGTCTTCTGGTCGTCCGTTTGGTGCAATGGATTCTTAAAAAAGGAAAGAGAGGTGACAGACATGCGTAAATTGACGAAAGGATTTCTCATTTTTGGTGTGGTTTCTACGATTCTTGGTTTTATCATGATAGTTGTAGGCGCCCAGTCCAATGGTATTCAAAGTTTGCTTGCCATGTCAAAAGACCCCGTCTATGACAATCGCACCGAAGAAGTAACCTTTGGAAGTGAAGTGGAAAAACTTGATTTGACCCTTGAGGAACATAGCCTAACCATCACAGAGTCTGTAGATGACAAGATCCATATCACCTATCATCCTTCGGTGTCTGGTCGTCACGATCTGACTACTGGCACGAGTGACAAAACACTGAGCGTCACTGACAAACAAGCCTCCCAACATCGTTTTCTCGGTTCAGGAATCGAAGGCCTACTCCGTATCGCCAGCAGCTATTCTCATCGTTTTGACGAAGTCATTCTCTCCCTACCTAAAGGAAGAACTCTGAAAGCTATCAATGTCTCAGCCAATCGTGGACAGACCACTATCATAAATGCTACCCTTGAAAATGCGACCCTCAATACAAACGGATATCTCCTCCGAATTGAAGGAAGTCGTATCAAAAACAGCAAATTCACAACGCCCAATATCATCAATATCTTTAAAACAGAATTGACAGATAGCCAGGTCAAGACGGAGGGGGGACACATCTATGCTGAAAACATCAAGGTTCAAGGCAAGGTTGAACTAGACTCTCATAACGACTTAACACTCTTTCTTTCTAAGACAGAATTCGATCGTATCAATCTAGATATTTCTTCCAAGCATGGCGGTATTTATCGTAAGGCACAAAGAGAGCATCCTAAACAAAAAGAGAATGAACTTACCAATCCTTATAAAACAGAAAAAGCCGATGTCAAGGACCTACTCATTATAAAAGCCAATCGGGATATCTACCTCCCCAAGGAAGAAGAGTACTCTGCTCCACCTAGAAATCATTGACAAAAACGCTTTCATCTGCTAGTCTAAAGATAGAAAAGTACCATAAAAAAGGAGGTTCCACCATGACACAAGAATGGTTTGAAAGCGCCGATCTTGAGAAGAAATCAGCTCAGACGAAATCGGAAATCCAGCCCGACCAACCAGAGACTTCGGAAACTGTGGAAACTGAACCACAAGCAAGCCAAGAAACACCTGTCTCACCTAAAAAGTTGGAAATGCATGAGGAGGAAGCTCCCGAAATGACTGAAGAAACCCAAACCGAGGAAGAGGGAGAGGGGAAAGCTGAAGAGGAACACAAGCAAGAAAAACCTGCAAAAGAGAAAAGTATCCTCAGCAAGGCTTTAGAGAGTCCCTATATCCCAGACATTGACCCCCGCAAAACTGCTCGATTCAAAGAAGAAATCGCACTATTTTGGACTTGGCTGCTGGCCGCTATCCAAGAACCAACTGCCAGCAAGACTAGGGACCAAAAGCATCGTTATAGTGTCTTTGCCCTACTCACCTTGCTGTCGTCAATCAACCTTTTCTTTAGTATCTATCATATCAAGCACCTCTACTATGGCTATATGGCCTCTATTGCCAATAGTTTACCTAACCAGCTCCCACCTTTAAATCTCTTTGCTGGACTCTCCATCTTGGTCGCTAGCGCTCTATTTTACTTTTCCATCATTCTGGGAGGCTTTACTGTCCGACGTGTGCTGGATCAGGAGAGTGACTTCACATTCCAAGAAGCCTTTGAGCGGTATAGCAGACTCTTTGCTATCCCACTTGTTCTAACGGCTCTAGCAAGTTTCTTTGCACTCTTTGGTGGCTTACGATTTGCTGGCATCCTTACTCTTCTAAGCATGGTCATCTTTGCCCTTGGCAATCTCTTTGTGATTAGCAAGCCAAGTAAGACCAGTAGCCTGGACCCATTTTATCGATTCTTGCTCGCTGTCTTACTTGATGGCGCCATTCTCTTACCCTTCTTCATTGCAGAGCTTGCGCTGACAGTGGACTACCTTCGCATCCTGACATTCTTTTAACCAAAATCCCTGCCATTTATTAATGACAGGGATTTTTATGTTTACTCTTTTTTGAACAAGGCCTACTAGATGGTTGCCAATCCTTCAAAATCTTTTCCCAAAATGGCTTGTACTTCTAATTGATTAGCATCTAATTGCTGGTAAAATGCTTTTGGTAGTGACTCTAGGAATTTTTCATAATCCAAGCGGGCGATGGCTTCATAATCTTCTGCTTTTGAGCCATCACCAGAAATCTTCACTAGATCAATCTCCCAAACAAGCTCCTTGCCTGCCAGCTGCTCGGTATAAGGAGCTGGTACAAAGGGTTCCTTTGGCAAAATCGTCTTGACTCCCTGGGCTAGGTGATAGATACCGTGCACCTTGCCTTGGGCGTCTGGGTAAAATTTCACACTGGCAAGGTAGGCATCAGAGCCTTGGACCTTCTTGACCAGCTCTTCAAAACGTGCCAATCCATCCTCAGCCAAAAAACTCTCGAGGTATTCCTTGTTGAGATAGATAGGCGACAAGAGCCCTTGGCAATATACTAGACGAGCTGCTTTATCATCTAGATAATGCTTGACCGTTTGTCGGAAATAAGCTTCAAAGTCAAAGCCTTCTAGCCCTTCTACCGATTCCCCCAACTTGCCAGATAGGGCCTGGAGGAGAGTCACTACAATCTCCCAGTCCGCTCTAGTAAGAAAATCTGGAATCACCACTTGATAGCCTTTTCGACTATCCGCATAGTTGACCTTGAAGAGAAATTGCGACTGGCCTACAATCCCACATTCGATATACTCGAGACGATTGAGGGGCTGACGGAGATAGACCGCATCATAACTGTGTGACTCCAACCCCTCCACCAAGGCCAAGATGGACTTGGCAGTCAAGACCTCCTGTTGTCCTAGAATACTATCTTTATTTGGGATAAAAAATGTTTTCGCCATAACCGGCCTCCTTTGAAATCGTTTACACATAGTATACCCTATTTTCCTGAAAGATACAGAAACAAATTTTAGATTTTTAGATAAAAAGCATAGAAAAACAGCCCCTGAGGAGCTGTTTGATGTTATACAGTAGCGACTTGATCCAAGCTTTCACCGATAGCAGCTAGGCGCTCGATTACTTCTGCTTGTGTCAATTCATTTTCTGAAACATAGCGGTTGCGTGGGTGAACACGACACTCGTGTGAGCATCCACGAAGGTACTTGTCTTCATTTTCTTCTGATGTTAGGATACGACGGTTACAGAAGGGATTTCCACAGTTGACATAGCGTTCACATGGTGTCCCATCAAACCAGTCTTTCCCTACAATGGTTGGATTAACATGGTTGACATCGACTGCGATACGCTCGTCAAAGACGTACATTTTCCCATCCCACAGCTCACCTTGAACTTCTGGATCTTTACCGTAAGTTGCGATTCCTCCGTGCAATTGGCCGACATCTTTGTAGCCTTCACGAACCATCCAACCTGAGAATTTCTCACAGCGAACGCCACCTGTACAGTAAACCACAACACGCTTGTCCATGAATTTTTCCTTGTTGTCACGGACCCATTGTGGCAACTCACGGAAGTTGCGGATGTCTGGGCGGATAGCTCCACGGAAATGTCCTAGGTCGTACTCATAATCGTTACGTGTGTCAAGGACAACGGTATCTTCGTCAAGAAGGGCTTCTTTGAACTCTTTTGGAGACAAGTAAGCACCTGTTGTTTCAAGTGGGTTGATGTCATTATCAAAGTCGTTGTCTTCCAAACCAAGGTGGACAATTTCTTTCTTGTAGCGAACAAACATCTTCTTGAAGGCTTGTTCATTTTCTTCGTCAATCTTGAACCAGAGGTCTTCCATTCCTGGAAGGCTGTGAACGTAGTCCATATATTTTTGAGTTGTTTCGTAGTCACCTGAAACGGTTCCGTTGATTCCCTCGTCAGCGACTAGGATACGACCTTTAAGGCCGATTGATTTACAGAAAGCCAAGTGGTCTGCCGCAAATTGCTCTGCGTTTTCAATTGGAGTATAGAGGTAGTAAAGTAAGACACGAATATCTTTTGCCATAAGATTTGTTCTCTTTTCTATTCTTAAATTTTCAGAATTTTTCATTCAACTATTCTAGTATACCCACTTGAGAAAACGAATGCAATTTATTTGACCGGAAATTAAAAGGAGCTAATTCCACCGGGTGTCTACTCCAATTTAAAAAATCCTTGGATTTCCCAAGGATTCATTTTTAAACTTTTTTAGCTTTAGCCATATAGAAGAGTTGGAGCAGAATACCAAGAATAGCCATACCGATAACGATAAAGAAGGCCATTGTATAATCTCCTTGGTTTGCCTGTGCAAGACGTGCCCCTAACTGAGGACCAGCAATAGCAGCTACACCATAAGCAGTAAACATCCATCCATAGTTTGTCCCTACGTAGGTCACTCCCCAGTTTTCAGCAGTAATTCCTGGGAAGGAACCGAGGAAGCCACCAAATGACAAGGCAACCATCATGATTCCAAGGATGGCCAAGATGCTTCCAGGACCTTTGAATAGGGCTGTGAGTAACAAACCAGTAGCAACCGCTCCAAACATGGCAATAACGGTAGGATAGCGGCCAATCTTATCAGATACCGTACCCCAGAAGATACGACCAAATGTATTTGCAATGGATACCAGCATAACGAAGAGGGTCGCTTCTCCAACAAGTTGGTATTGGTCTGAGATCGCTGCTGCTGTTCCGATAATCATCATTCCGCCTGTAGCACCAAGAACATAAATCAACCATAGAAGCCAGTAATTTCCATCACGGAGCATTTCTTTATAAGTTTTTCCTTCCGGTTGAGCATTCCCAGCCGCTGGAGCAACAGTAGGAGCTTTGGCCATAACTAGGGAAGATGTACAGATCACTAGTAAAAGGACAATACCTAATACCTTAAAGGTAGAGTAAATTCCCATAGAAGCAATCAAAGATTTTGCAACCGGTCCGATAATTAGTGGACCCAAGCCAAATCCTGCCGCTGTCAATCCACCAGCTAGGCCTTTTTTGTCTGGGAACCACTTTGTCGCAACGGACGTAGATGCCCCATAGGCAGAGCCGATACCAAGTCCTAGGATAACACCGTACGTTAAATAAAGCACAGGTAGTGAGTTCGCAAAACCAGTCGCAAACATACCTGTACCAAAGAGAATGCCACCTAGAAAGACAAACTTTTTAGGTCCAACCGAATCTACTTTGGGACCGAAAAGAATCATTCCAACAGGTACCATGGCAAAAGAAATGCTAAAGGCTAGGGAGGTCTGAGCTTGAACCCATCCTTGACTAGCATTGGTTTCTAGGAGTGCCTTCTGAAAAACCGACCAGGCATATCCTGCACCTAGAGAGAGATTCGTTAAAATGGCCGCAGCCAAAATTAACCATCGATTGGGTGTTTTTTTCATATGAATAACCTCATGTAATATTTCTTGTTCCCAAAAGGGATAGCAAACAACTTTATATCGGATTTTCACTTACTGAGTTTCACTTGGACCTTTCATAATTTATAAAATGTGAACAAGCTGAAATCAGATATAAATGAAACATTTAAGAAGGACTCCTGTCCACTTCTTAAAACGAAATCCAGTTAAATTTCACAATGTTAAGCGCTTTCATCGTACTCTTATTATAAGCTAGTTCATTCTAAAAATCTACTTAATTAAACTAATAGAGGTATTAGGCCAATTAATCTATATCTATATTTTATACTGGCATTTCACAAAGTTTTGACAAGATTTTTTTACTTTTAGCTACTCTCATAAAAAAACCACTACCTCCCCCGGCAGTACCAGAGGAGGCAGTGATAACATTTTTTAGGAATGAATACACGAAATCAATTGATCTTATGATTTTTTGGTTTTCAAGAATTCGTCGTATTGTTTTTGCATCTCATCCAATACTTTTTGGTATGCACCTTCAGATTTCAATTTTTCCATCAATTCTGGAATAGCTTTTTCTGGGTCTAGAGTACCAGTGTTGATAGCTGTATCGAATTGTTGCATTGTGTTAGTGATTGCAGAGATTTCAGATTTCACGCTATCAGTGTTAAAGATGAATCCAAGCGCTGGAGATTCTTTAGCTTCTGCCAATTGTTTCTTAGAATCTTCGATTTGTTGGTCTGTAACGTTTTCGTTGATGTAAAGGATCCAGTTGTTACCAGTATTCCATCCACCCATGTGAGTGTTTCCTTTGTAGCCATCAAGGACACGAACACGGTTTTCTTTACCTTCAATTTTTTCCCAGTTCTTGCCTTCTGGACCGTAAACAAGTCCGTTCAAGAGTTCAGGGTTCGTGTTCAAGAGGTTCAACACTTCCATTGCTTTTTCTTTGTTCTTAGAGTTGTTTGAGATTACAAAGTTAGCAACTTGAGTTGTTTGGTTCTTCTTGATTAAGTCAGTGAATGGTTTGATTTGGATGTCTTTGTTAGCTACACGAGAGAGCAAGCTGTTACCGTAGTCAGCTGGTCCTACTGTTTCTTCACGAACGAACCAAGTGTCTTGTTGAAGGTCAAATGTAGTGTCGCTTGTTGCTACGTCTTTTGGAATGTATCCTGCTTCGTAGAATTTGTGAAGAGTCTTCAAGTGTTCTACGAAACGAGGCACTTCGTAACGGTTTACGATCTTAGTAGTATCCCCTTTAAGGTCGATAACGAATGGAAGTCCGTTTGCTACTGGGTAGTCAAAGTTTTCAGAAGGGATGAAGTTCTTAGTAACTGCAAATGGTACTACATCTGGAGCTTTTTCTTTGATTTGTTTCAAGACTGGTTCAAGTGTTTCATACGAGTTTACACCTGAAATATCGATACCATATTTTTCAAGAAGAGTTCCGTTGAAGGCAAAGTTTTGTGAAGATGCAACGTTAGCCGCAACTGGAACAGCGTAAATCTTGCCGTTTACAGTATTCCCTTTGATGTAAGCTGGGTCAAGTGCTTTATAAAGCTCTGCTCCTTCTTTCTTGTACAATTCTGTCAAGTCAGCATAAGCACCTTTTTGCGCGTTTACGATGTAGTTATCTGCAAAAGCGATATCGTAGTTATCACCTGATGATGTGATAACGGACATTTTCTTACCGTAGTCACCCCATCCAAGGTATTGGATATCCAATTTAGCACCAACTTTTTCTCCGATGATTTTGTTTGCATTTTCTAGCAATTCATCCAAGTTATCTGGTTTGTCACCGATTTGGTACATTTTGATAACAGTCTTATCACCTGAAGCTGAGTCAGCAGCTTTTTTGTTGTTACCTGAAAGGTTTCCACAAGCAGCGAGACCAGCAGCCAAAGCGACTACGCTAGCAGATGCAAAAGCATATTTTTTCCAGTTTTTCATGATAAAAACTCCTTTTTTTATTTTTAAACTTATAAACGATTTAATGATTTTAACTTCAGTCACTAAGATGAAGTTGGGAAGGGAGAAACAGTGTTTCTCAGCAAGTCCTATTCTTTCACACCACCGATGGTCAAACCTTTTACAAAGTAGCGTTGGAAGAATGGATACAGAATGGCAATCGGAAGGGTTGCAACCACAACCATGGCCATACGTCCTGTTTCCTTTGGAAGAGCGACTCCCAGTTGACCAGAAAGGCCGACTGCTTTAGCGATGTAGTCCATATTTTGTTGGATTTGCATGAGCAAATACTGTAATGGATACAAGTTGTCACTCTTGATGTAAAGAAGGGCGTTGAACCAGTCGTTCCAGAAACCAAGAGCTGTCAAAAGCGTGATGGTTGCGATACCTGGAAGTGACAATGGCAAACAAATCTGGAAGAAGATCCGAGCTTCACTGGCACCATCAATACGAGCAGATTCGAGAATGGCTTCTGGAATGGTCTTCTTAAAGAAGGAACGCATCAAGATGATGTTGAATGGTGAGAGGAGCATTGGAACAATCAAGGCCCAAACGGTATCACCCAGTTGAAGCAGGCGAGTGACCACGATATAGCCTGGTACCAAACCAGCATTGAACAACATACTAAGAAGAGCAAAGATCGTAAAGAATCTGCGGTACTTAAAGGTTGTCCGTGAAATGGCGTAGGCATAAGTGGTTGTAATGAAGACGTTGGTCACTGTTCCGACTACGGTTACAAATACTGAGATAAAGAGCGCTTGTAATATCTTATCTTTAAACTGAGCTAAGAACTGGAATCCATCTACACCAAACTTCGAAGGGAAAAAGCTATATCCATACTGGAGGATGCTCTTTTCGTCTGTCACCGAAATGATGATAACGAAGATAAAGGGCAAGATACAAGAAAGAGCGATCAAACCTGAGATGATACTAAAGAAGATATCTGCTTTCTTACTGAAGGAGTGAATGCCGACATTATCGATTTTTTCTTTTTTAATTTTCTTTTCTGCCATATTCTCCCCCTTTCTAGAACAAAGCTGAGTTTGGATCTACTCGTCTTGCAAGTAAGTTTGATAGGATAACCAGAATCAAACCGACAACGGATTGGTAAAGACCGGCTGCTGAAGCCATACCGATATCTGCTGTCTGAGTCAAACCATTAAAGACATATACATCCAAAACGTTGGTTACATTGTAAAGCTGACCAGCATTGTGAGGGATTTGGTAGAAAAGACCGAAGTCTGCGCGGAAGATATTTCCGACTGCAAGGATGGTCAAAACAGTTATCAGCGGTGTCAACTGTGGAATCGTTACATTGCGAATCCGTTGCCACTTGCTAGCCCCGTCCACTGTTGCTGCTTCGTAGTAGGTAGGATCAATTCCCATGATTGTCGCATAGTACATGACACTGCTATATCCGAAGCCTTTCCAGATACCTAGGAAAAGGAGAAGATATGGCCAAATACTTAAGTCAGCATAGAAGTTAATTTCCTTCAATCCAATAGAAGAAAGGAAGTGGTTGATCACCCCCTTGTCAATGTTGAGGAATGCATCTGTAAAGAAACTGATGATAACCCATGACAAGAAGTAAGGGAACAGCATAGACGTTTGGAAAATTTTAACCATTCTCTTAGAACGAAGCTCACTGAGGATGATGGCAATTCCAACCGACACAATCAAACCAATAAAGATGAATCCAAGATTGTAAAGGACGGTATTTCGAGTAATGATAAAGGCATCTTTAGAACTAAACAAGAACTTAAAGTTATCGAGGCCAACCCACTTACTATTCATAATACTGTGGATAAATCCTTCACCACTCATATGGTAGTCTTTAAAGGCGACCACATTTCCAAATACTGGGATGTAGAAGAATAGAATCAACCAAAGTGCCCCTGGTAAAACCATCAAAAGAAAAATCCAGTTATCTCTCAAGGTCTTTGAAAATTTTTTCATAATTTCCTCCCATTTTTATTCCTAAAAACTGATTTCATCGAATTTTTAGGTTTGATAACGATTACATTATTAGTATACTCCTATTTAAAGGTCAGGTTAAACTACTAATTATAGAAAAAACTCCACAAATTATTTTTTGTGGAGAAGTTTTTTATAAGAAATAGGTTTCACGAGAAACACTCTGCATACGATAAATGTATTTCCTCTTTACTAATTGAAAACTTGTTCTAATATTGGGTGATGAAACTCGACAAAATGAACCTGGGCATTTATGATAGCCCCTGATTCATTTTTATCAATCTCTGGTCTTCCTTCGGTGTGTAAAAGAGCAGGATTACCATCCTTGTAGCCAAAGAGAATCACCTCTGTCTCTGCTTCATTCACATAGCAAGCTAGGATTTCAAACCGCCCAGAACCTGAACCTGCAATATAACCATACCATTTAAAAGTATAATTCACCCCATCTACTTGTCCAAATTGCATTATCTGGTCTGGCACTGCTAGTCCATAGTAGTGACCATATGTTGCTAAGTTAGTTGACTTAAATCTTTCACCTTTACTATCCGAATAGGATTCCATGGCTGTTTTTATCTTGTCTATTAAAGAACTATTATCTGTATCTGGCTCGCTCTCTGTAGTTACACTTGTTTTTAATAGAAATTCCTTAAAACGTTGCGCTAAATCTGTATTCTCAGTCTCTTCAAAATTTGCAGTAGGGATAGTTTCCAGTGTCTTATCGGTATGCAAGACCTGTGCTTGCCCATCCTTCAGTGTAAATAGGTAGAAATGTTTGTCCTGATTGTCATAGTAGGCATCCAAAACCAAGTAATCATAGGCATTGTCACTCGATACTCCAAAAACATTCCATTTGACACTTTTCTGAGAGACAGTTGTTGCTTCTAATTTTTTGATGAGTTCATTCTTTTCATCAAAGTTTCTATGCTCTAGTCTATGATAGAACTGCCCCATAGAAGAAGCCCAGCTTGTAAACTCTTCCTCCCACTTTTCGGCATTGTATTGGATTAGTTTCTGAAAGTCCGAGTAGTTTTTCATAATCAAGGCTTGGTCAGTCGGATTAGACAACTGAAGCTCTTCCATGGCTACAACCGTAGCAGCCATAGGTGATTGAACAGCTGTATTCTTAGATTCTTTTTCGTGTGAAAGAGCCTTTTGATAAGAGTCCGCTAGGTAGTGAAAATAGTTGGTTACTTCCTTTGTTTGTTGCTCCCTTGGTATTGACGGACTAGTTGCCCTATCCTCTGTCATTTTATGGCAGGCAGATAAGACTAGCATGCTAGTAGCTAGGACTAGTAGTAGCTTTTTCATGGTCAGACCTCCAAACTATCTTTATACCTTCATTATACTCCTTCAAAGCTATTTTTTCTATTGTACTCCTTGCTCTCAGAGATAGCTCTGAAAAGAATGGGGATAATAGTCAGTTCAAAATATCTTATATAGATGTTTTAGAACTTAGGAATAAGAGGGTAGCAATCCTCCATCTCTCTTAAGCATTAATCTCTTGATTGACTTTTTTATTTAGTGTTACTTTCAATATGAAATGGGTATTCTGGAGACTGTAGGTAAAGAAACTGTGCTTATAAGCTCCAATACATCTATTCCTTTGATTCGTCTGACATAGTAACCTCTGAATATCAAAATGATGGAGGGAGTTGAAACAAATAAGAACCGTAATCGTTTCATTTATCATATTGCCAATCCTGACTGGAGGAATCCTATTACAGATTTTTCTCTCCAAAAAAGAAAGTAAGTAGCTGAGTTTCATACTGCCAGGCATAACTTATTGCTTTTCTTTATTGACAATCTTCTCTCTGGCCTTAACTAACAACATAACCTGGTGGGAGATTTTCTGTCTGATTTCCTTAACTTTTTTGTTTGCAAATATCCCTACCTTTATTCTTTTGGCAATTTACTTCGCTTGTCGAAAACATTCTTGAAACAATGATTATACCGGATTTGGGACAGGAGGTTGAACACGAAACAATTGATTAAGACGCCTTTTATGCCCTCGTGCTATTGTTGGGGATTAAGTAGGATTATAGGGGAAGAGATGGGCTACAGCCTGCTTTATTTTTACCTTTTGGCTCCTAGTGTCGAATTGTTATGTGGCTTTTCTGCTGGTAAAAGAAGGGTTTGTTATAAATGGTTCTTCCCACTTACAGGGATTTTTAACTGGCTCATTCCATTTGTCGTTTTTGGTGAACGGTTTATTACAGCAGAATGGGTTTCACTAACACTTATTGCGATAGCACCAGCTATTCTCGATCTTTTAGCGGAAGCCTTTTCAGTAAAAAATACCGAATTAGTGCAAGATTTAAAATAAAAAGGAGGTGGCATCACTAAATGATGCCGCCTCTTTTCTGTTTTAGTGAACAGACTTTGTATTTTCTTTGCCTAAGTCTCATTCTGTAAAACAAGGAAAAAGCCCCACAAGTCAACCAACTAAGGTTGCCTGCGGAGCTTTTCCCACTAGATCATCCATCTTTAAGCCATTTATAGTATTTCTTCAATGAATGACTGGACTGTTTATACTTTATAAAAAGTTTATTAATCCTCTTTTTTCTGACGTCCTGCCAAACCAAGAACTGATAGAAGTAAGCCTAGACCTGTCAGCGTTGCAAGGTTGGAACCAACTTGAGATTCACCTGTTCGTGGGAGAGTATGTGCTGGGTGTTCTGGTGTGAACGGTGTCGTTGGTGCCCCTGGTTTAACTGGAGTATCCGGAGTATTGGGAACTTCTGGAGTTACTGGTACCGCAGTATAATGAACATCTTTGACAATGTTTTCTTGGGTAACTACTTCTGATGGAACTATCGCAATATCCACTGTGTAACCTGGGATCACTGGTGATGGGACTGCGTCATAGTTTGCCTTGTTGCTTGTCCAATCCGTAGTGTTCACAACAGAGCCTGTTACCTTGTCTGTCGTTACTGTACGTGTCCAAGTCGCTGTTTGCACCTTGTCTGCTGGGGTTTGACCACCGGCACCGTGGTAGCGAACTGTCATGCTTACTTGTTTGGTTTCCTCAACTGAAACCGTTTTGTGTTTCAAGCGAATCACCACGTTTTGGTCTACGCTGCTGTCGGTGTCAAACTGAGCTGGCAATTCATCCTTAGCAGCCACTTCGTACCCCTGTGCCAAGTAGCCTGCAATCACAGTGTCGTATTTCGTTTTCGCAGCAGCTGGAAGAACCGTACCTGACTCACCTGTTGTCAATTCAACTTGATTTTCCAGAGTCTGACCGGTTGTCTCATCTACAACTGTGTAAGTAACCTTTTGGGTTTGAGGTGTATTCTGAGCAGTATAATGCACATCCTTGACAATGTTTTCTTGGGTAACCACTTCTGATGGAACAGTCGCAATATCTACTGTGTAACCTGGAATCACTGGTGATGGGACTGCGTCATAGTTTGCCTTGTCGCTTGCCCAATCCGTAGTGTTCACAACAGAGCCTGTTACCTTGTCTGTCGTTACTGTATGTGTCCAAGTCGCTGTTTGTACCTTGTCTGCTGGGGTTTGACCACCGGCACCGTGGTAACGAACAGTCAAGTTTACATTCTTGCTTTCTTGGATATCAGCTGTACCATGTTTTAAATGAACAACAACGTTTTGATCATAGCTACTATCAAGGTCAAACTTAGCTGGAAGCTGCTCTTTTGACACCAATTCATAGCCTCGAGCCAGGTAAGTATCCACGATTGAATTATACTTCGCTTCTGTGTCATTTGGAAGAGGAGTATCAGAGTTCCCACTTGTAAGCTCTTGCTTATCTTCCAGTGTGGTATTGGTCGTATCATCAATGATGGTATAGGTTACTTTTTGCTTGTCTGCCTTGTATTTAACAGTAACCTTGATGTCAGCCTGATCAGCAGTTACGTTTTCTGCGTCAACTTTAGCCTTATCTGGCGTGTAGCCATCAACAGTTGGAGAAACTACCTCTGGGAAGGTGCCAGTAGATGGTGTCCAAGCCCCCGGTGTAACATCCTTCGTCACTTCATCTGTTTTCACTTCTCTAGTGAAAGTCAAACTAGCTTTCTTCTCTGGAGCTGCAGGTGTATTATCATTCTCGTAGACGTAGTTAATCGTTTGCGTTACAGTCTTGGTTTCTGTAGAAGTTGACACTTTATGTTTCACATGAACCACTACATTTTGGTCATAACCACTATCGAGGTCAAACTTGGCTGGAAGCTGGTCTTTCGACACCAATTCATAACCTTGGGCTAGGTAAGCGTCCACGATTGAATCATACTTCGCTTCTGTACCATTTGGAAGAGGAGTATCAGAGTTCCCACTTGTAAGCTCTTGCTTATCTTCCAGTGTGGTATTAGTTGTATCGTCAATAATAGTATAGGTTACTTTTTGCTTATCGGCCTTGTATTTAACAGTAACATTGATATCAGCATCAGTAGCAGTTACATTTACAGTAGTGACTTTTTCCTTATCTGGTGTATAGCCATCCACAACTGGAGAAACTACTTCTGGGAAGGTTCCGACCGACGGAGTCCAAGCACCTTGCGTAGTCGTTTTAGTCACTTCATCTGTTTTCACTTCTCTAGAGAAAGTCAAGGTCGTTTTCTTCTCTGGAGCTGCAGGTGTATTATCATCCTCGTAGACGTAGTTAATCGTTTGCGTTACAGTCTTGGTTTCTGTAGAAGTTGACACTTTGTGTTTCAAGCGAATCACCACGTTTTGGTCCACGCTGCTGTCGGTGTCAAATTGGGCTGGCAATTCATCCTTAGAAGCCACTTCGTAACCTTGTGCTAAGTAACCCGCGACTATGGTATCGTATTTCGTTTTCGCAGCAGCTGGAAGAGCTACACCTGAATCACCTGTTGTCAATTCAACTTGATTTTCTAAAGTCTGACCGGTTATCTCATCTACAACTGTGTAAGTAACTTTTTGCGTTTGGATGGTGTAATGTACATCCTTAACAATGTTTTCTTGAGTAACGGCTTCTGATGGAACCGTCTCAATGTCAACACTGTAGCCCGGAATCACTGGTGATGGCACAGCATCATAGTTGGCTTTATCGCTTGTCCAAGCTGTGGCAGAAACTTCTGTGCCTGTGATTTTATCTTTTGTTACTGTACGAGTCCAAGTCGCTGTTTGCACCTTGTCTTCTGGTGTCTGGTCACCGGCGCCGTGGTAATGAACAGTCAAGTTTACATCCTTGCTTTCTTGGATATCAGTGGTACCATGCTTCAAGTGAACAACTACATTTTGATCATAACTATTGTCAAGGTCAAACTTAGCTGGAAGCTGGTCTTTTGAAACCAATTCATAACCTTGAGCTAGATAAGCATTCACGATTAAATCATATTTTTCTCGAGCGCTATCTGAAAGAGGAGTATCAGAGCCGCCGCTGGTAAGTATTTCCTTATCTTTCAGCGTTTTTTGAGCAGTATCGTCAATGATGGTATAGGTTACTTTTTGCTTATCTGCTTTATAGGTAACCGTTTCTTCAATATCTGCGCTATCTCCCGTAATCTGTTCAACGGCTGCTACAGTTGCCTTATCTGGTGTATAACCATCAACCTTTGGAGAAACTACCTCTGAGAAGGTTCCGGTAGACGGAGCCCAAGATCCCTTATAGACAATCTTATTAGTCACCAGATCCTTGGTGTTAATCCGCTCAAACTTCAAAGTCTGAACCTTCGTATCCGCTGCCTGTGTGTTATCTTCATAAACATACTTGATGGTCTCTGTGACTGTCTTTGTTTCTTGAACTGAAGCTACCTTATGACGTAGACGAACCTCAAAGGTTTGAAGGGTTTCATTGTAAATCACGCCAGTTGCTGGATAATTATCTGAAACAAGTTCATAATTTTTATCGGTATATTTCTTAATAGTGGCAGCTGTTTGATAAGGGTCAGTCTGACCATAAAGTCCATTCAGATCCTTCGTTTCAAGCGTTTCTCCTGTTGTGTCATCGATATAAGTGACCTTTGCACTAGCTGGATTAGCTTTGTAAACAACTGTCTTTTCGATATTGTCACTGTTAGCCGTAATATTGTCAACTGCTGGAACCTCCGCTAAATCTGGAGTGTAACCTTTGATTGTTGGTGATGTTACGGCTGCAAAACTTGTTCCATTTTCCGCTGTCCAATCACCAGTTGTAACATTTGTAACAAGGTCAGTTGTTGCTGTTCTGGTGAATTTTAAGCTACTAGTATGGTCTGGAGCTGCTGGTGCACCACCCTCGTATGTATAATGGATAGTTTCCTTAACCGTCTTTTCTTCTGCTACTGACGTCTTTTTGTGTTTCAAATGAACTTCAAAGGTTTGAAGATTTTCATTATAGGTTACACCATTTGTTGGATAATTGTCTGAAACAAGTTCATAATTTTTATCGGTATACGTCTTAATGGTTTCAGCTGTTCGATAAGGATCAGTCTGCCCATAAAAACCATTCAAATCCTTCGTTTCAAGAACTTTTCCTCCGTTAGTATCATCGTCAATATACGTAACTTTGGCACTAGATTTTTTGGCTGAATAGACATAATAAAATTCTTGGTCGTTGCTAGTGAATGGAATTTGTTTAGTAGTCTTTAACTGTGTACCATACGACGCGATTGCCGTATCAGCTGTTACAAGTGTGTAGCCTGTAATTGTTTTTGGATTAGCGTTATAATCAGAGGTTGGAGTGGCAGTTCCTCCTGCTGGATAACCATATTTATAGTCCTGAGTTTCAATTTCCTTGCCGTTTGTATCGACATAGTGTATTGTAATCTTCTTCTGACCTTCAGCACGCGCAACGGATGGGGTTGTTGTGGCAGAAATCGTTTCTTCTTTAAGCTTAGTTACATTACCATTATCATCAACGTTATAACTATAACTTCTTGACTCATTCGTTATAGTATTCTTAATTGAGGAATCTGCAAAAGTAATTCGTGTTGAATGCCCAGTTCCTTGAATGACACTAGCATCCTTTAAAATAGCACTAACTTTTTTATTGACTTCTTCTGTTCTGTTGATTTCCTGATATTGATCGCCCATTTGAGCATAGTCGTCAGTTGGCCAAATATCATGATAGGTAGTAGCACCATTTCCTGTCATTTTTCCTAAATTAATAGCAACTGTGTAGGTCCCATCTCCATTATCAATAACAACCGAAGAGTTTTTACCCGCTTGCTTTAATGCTTTAAGAATAGTATCATTTGTTGAATTTGCAGGTAGATTTATTAACTTATTATCTGGATCTGAATTGATGCTAATAGAAGTTGAAGTATCTCCTTTAACAAGATATTTTCCATCCTCACTAATTGCTAAAGTAGAAGTATATCTTTTAAGGTCTGGTTTGATACTAACAATTTTTGACCCATTGCCTGGTTTTATACGATGGACAGAAATGATATCACCATTTGGAATTCCTGTTTGTCCAGGGTTGATACCATCGCTTGACAATAAATTATTATAATAATTTGCATCCCCAGTTGAAGTGCCTATTTTTATTGAATTTGCTCTATCGCTACTTGCACTATTATAAACAGCAAAAGGCGCCTGTGCTTTCTCAAATGTTCTTGGTGTTGGTTTAAAAGTAAACTTATTGCCATTTATTTCTAAAATAATATTTTCATAACTTGATTTTGCTGTAAATTTCCCAATAGTCGCTGCTTTTTGAGTGACCGATACCGTCTTTTCAGTATTTTGAGGCATATCTTGGAAACTTTGGTCTAATGTAATTTCATAGGCCAGATTATTTGGATCTGAGTGCACAAATTTAATTGTTCCAACACCCTCGATACGCTCTGATGTTCCAGAACCAAGATTTGAATAATAGGCACCATACGCATTATTTGTTAATTTAACTGGAATACGGAGAACATCACCTTTTTTCAGCGTCCCATCTTGTGTGATTTTAAAGTCCATTTGAACCTTGTCAAAGGGAACTTCTTGAGCAGGCAAAGGTTTTGTATCACCTGAACGCATAACAGTTCCATCTTTAGTCGTAACCGTTACTGAAAAATTCGTAATTTGAGTTGGGTTTTGTTGCAAACTTCTGCGCGTACGTACCGGAGCAGTCGAACGAGGAGTAGCTGTTGTTTGCCCCTCAGTAGACTTTTCAACCGGCTTAGACTCAACAGGTGCTGGAGTTTCTTTTACGACTGCTGTCGAGTTTGAAGGAGCTACGGATTTTTTGTCTGCTCCTTCCACTTCAGGGGCAGTTTTTGAAACTGACACTTTCTTTTCTGCTTGTTCAACAGTTGGTGCTGGACTAGTAGCTTTTTCTGTTCCCTTAACTTCTATGGCTGAAGATACTTTCTCTGACTCCACCACTGCTGATTGATCACTATTATTTTCTGATTTCACATCAGTTGTCGAGCTAGTCTCTACTAGACTGCTCAGATTGTTGTTTTCATCTGCTTGTACAGTTGGTGTGCCAAGCGCTACTCCATATATCGCCAAGCTAGCGATTGCAATCGAAACAAGTCCAACATTTTTCTTTCGTAGAGAAAATTTTTCATGTCTTCCCTTGTAAATTTTAAAACTTTTCACTTTCCATATTCCTTTCTAAGTTTGACATATGACTATTTTATTAGAGATGGACTTTTACAACCTCTACGCATAGAAAACCTCTATTCTACATTATACATTTTGACTTCTGATAATTCAACTGATACAGTTAAAATCTACCACCTAATTTAATAAAAATCTTGATTCATATAGCTTTTAAGCACATGTATTACTGAATATGTTATTCTATCAAATATCCCCCACTTCCTATATTTTATCTATTTTTAAATATTATATTTAAGCAAAAACATCTTCTTTTTATAAAGAAGATGTTTGTCAATATTCTACTCCTAAGTCGTATAAATCGTCGAAGCGGTCGCAATGGTGTGCCACTGGTTGGCTGTTGTGGCTGCAAAGTCTTTGTCTCCATAAAAATCGTTGAATGGTAGGATTTCGACTTCTAATTCTTCGATACGGTCAAGCTGACCTGCTAAATAAGCCTCGATGCGACTTTCTGCTCGCTTAATCCTTTGTAAGAGTCCACCCATACGGATATCGACCGTATCCAAGCCAAAGACCTTATTTTCTTCCAGCCATTGGTGGCTAAAGAGTTTGTGGAAGGTTTCTATCTCACTTCTGAGTTTTGGCAATTCTTGTCTTGCAATTTCTTGTAGACTTTCCTTATCGTTTACTTGGTAGGCCTGACGGATGCGTCGTCCCACATCCACTTTACTGCTTAAAATCTGGTTCAACTGAGCCTGAGTTTCAAAGAGATAGGCGTAGAGGCCTGCTTTATCTTTGATAGAAGCAAGAGTTTCAGCCGCTTGAGCAAAGTGAGGTTTGTCCTGTTCAGGTGTCATGTGTCGGTCAAGAATAGGGCAGAGAACATCCTGATAAAAGACGTAGCGGTTGGGATTGATACCGCTGAGATTGCCTGGCAGATCTGGCAAGAGGTTGGCTAGGTCAATCTGCATGAAATCCTCAACCGAAAGACCTGTATTGGTCTTGAAATGAGCAGACAGACGGTCTAGGTCATTACGGTAGCTGAGTTCTGCCCAGATTTGCAAGCTTGGTAGGATAGAGAACTGGGCTGTTTCGCCACCATTGTCCCCCCAACCAGTCACAATGACTTCTTTGATCTGATTAGCACGACAGGCTTTATTGGCCTCAACAGCAATGAGACGGCTGAAATGGTTGTGAGGCGTAAAACCAATCCACTTCCAAGCACCACCTGCAAAGGCGATATCTTGGCTAATCTTATGGTGATTGCGGAAGTTACGGTTGTATTTTTCTTCGCTGTCTTGGTAATAATCCCAGTAAACCAAGGTTACACGGTCTTTGAGACGATCTAGGTAGACACGAGTTTCCTCAGGAATTTCCACATCACAATCGTACTGACCATCTGCTGACATGAGTTTGAAGAACATGTCACTCCACATCTGGCAGTGGAAACCATACTTGTCAGCAATGTCCAGCACGCGCTCCAAGTGTTGGCACATGAGGAGACTACGGTCTACAACACCGTTCAAGATGAGGTAGCGCCCCAAACCAACCAAATGGGCTTCGTCCATCCCGATATTGACCTTGCGTGTCTGCAGTTTAGACAGAGTGGCAAACATCCCGTCAATCAAATCATAAACTTTTTCTTCACCGATAAGGAGAATGTCCTCTACATCACGGAGTTCTTGCACTTCTTTGACACCCCATTTAACGAAGGCCGACAAATGAGCCAAGGTCTGGATGCAAGGCACAAAGGTTATGTCAAACTGCTGGGCGTAGGCTTCTATTTCCTGCAACTCCTCAGCCGAGTAGGCACCACGGAAATAACCAAAGTAAGGTTGTCCCTCAATCTGATAAGTATCTTCCATGTAAAGCTCAAAGGTTGAGTAGCCCATAAGAGTCAAGACTTCAATCATCTGTTTGGCAGAAGCCACATTTAGCACTGCATTTCGGGAACAGTCTGCCATGTAAGCCAAATCTTCGTAAGCAGCTTGTTCTTCAATCTCTACCTTATCACCTTCTACTAGAGCTGTTGCCAATAAGGACAAGGCGCGGTAAAGTTGGTGAGGTTTGCGATAAGTCAGTTGATAGTGGCCATCCTCACCCTTGATAGAGATAGAGGCTTGGTCAGACTGAGCGACTGCTACCTCTACATCTGCTAGCGAAATGTGCTTTTTAAGCAACTCTAATGCTTGCTCTTGTTTGGGACTAAGTCCTGTAAAAATTACCATTGGTTTTCCTCCTGCAACCAGTTGACAAGGGCACCATAGAGATTGGCATCTGCATGATAGGTGCAAGCTTGGATAACTGGTGCGACTGTGTATTCTTCGTAGGTTTCGACAAATTCATCGACAGCTTTTTTGACACCTTGGATAAAATCTGGATTTTGACTGATAGAGCCTCCCAGACTAATGACATCTGGATCGATCAGATACTGGATATTGAGCAAGCCTTGAGCCAGATTACGGTTCATGCGCTCAATGGCTTCTTGACAAAGGGCATTGCCTGCTGCAGCTTCTTGGTAAATCTTGCGACCGTCCCAGTCAGTCTGACCTGACTTTTCAATTACGTAGCGGACCATGTTTCCTGTAGATGCTAGTTGCGACCAGTTGTTGAGCTTTTCTGCTGGTTCAATGGTTGTCATATAGCCAAACTCACCACCTAAGCCGTGGCGACCTCGGTGAAGTTTGCCATTGATAATCATAGCTCCGCCGATTCCTGTCCCAATCACGACACAGGCTGCATTTTCAATCTCTGGATGAGCTAGCAGTTCACTAAGTCCAACACAGTTGGCATCATTTTCTAGATGGACAGGTAGCTGATGATGAGCAAGGGCCTCATACCAAGAAAAACCGTGAATATAAGGTACGGCACTGATTCCCTCAATTACACCTGTTTCTTGATTGACCGCGCCTGGAACGCTCATGGCAATGCCCTTATAATCTTTCTCTGCCAAGCATTTGTCTAGCCATGCCAGTAAATCTTCTAGGGTTTCTGGTGTCGGTGTACTTGTCTTATCTAGTATTTTTCCATCAGGAGTCAGACTGGCAAACTTAATCCCAGTCCCTCCGATATCAATGGTTGCAATGGTCATATTTTCACCAAAAAAGGGACGAATCAGTAGTTAATCCTTACTCTTTCGCCCCTCCTTTCTATCTCATAGTATTCGTTATCAAACACTTTAAAACTGTTAAATGTCTTCTTTTTTAATCAATTCTGTACGAATTTCTTGTGGAGCCAATAGTCCTGAATGAACTGGATATGGTCGTTCAAGTAAGTCCAGAATGGTTTGTTGGTGTTCAGATATGCGCACATTTTCTTGGCTCATATTGTAGTAACGGAGGACATATCCTTCTTCATTTTCCGCCACTTTAAAGGCTGTTGGGCAAACTTGTGGTAAGCTGAGTGCCGCATGACTCAAGAGGCTACCAGTCGCAGCAACACTTCCTTCTTGTTTAGCAACCTGAAGACTAGTGAATGGCGTTTGGAAGGCTTTGGCACGACGGAAGGCTGAGAAGCGTTCTTGTGCTTGGTGGCATTCGAGAGCAAACTCGACTTCAAACTCACGCAAGCACTGAGCCTCTGGTGTCGGGAAGTAACCCCAGTCACCTAGCTCACCTGAGGCACGAAGAATGGTCACTGCAATCGTATCGTCTCCAAGGATTTCATACTCGTGTAATCCTTTATTGGCTACCGTCACTCCTTTTTCATCATCATAAAGGCTGACAAAGGCTTGTTGATGTTGTGGATTTTCAGGATTTTCCCAAGAAGCAGCTGGTTTATTTGGTCGTGTCACCACCTCATAGATGCTTTCAGAGTCATTGCTTGGACGTGTGTTATGAGTCTTGACCAAGAGACGGATACGGTGGTCCTTGGCTGTGTTAGTAAAGCGAGTCTTGAAGCGTATTTGTGGATTATCAACAAAGACGGTCATCTCTGTTTCAAGAAGAATGCTTGTCAGTTCATCTGAACGTCCAGCTTCACGCGTCATAAACTCGATGATGCCTCTTTGTTCTGCATCTAATTTTTCGTCTGCACTTACTGGAATTGTCAATTCATGCTTGAGCAAGATCTTAGCAAAACGTGCTGTATTTTCCAAGACTTCATAGCCTTTGAGTTCTGCGTAGATAGGCTCTGTTCCTTTTGGTTGGAAATAGATGTACTCATTTCCGATGTCACCACGGTCTTCAAAGCGGATAACATCTTCATAAGCTTCATGAGTTGTCTTGTCGTAGACCGTGATATTTTCATCCACACTTATCGTTACAAATGGCGTATCAATCACTCCATTTTGGTAAATACCGTCACGGCCTTCTTGTTCTCCTTCAAGCAATTGGAAGGTTGTCCAAGAAAGTGGTGCCAGATGAACAGGGACTGTCACGCGCACTTGTCGAGCGATACGAGCTTGACGGAACTTGTCTTTGGGCAAATCATACTCAAAATTAGCTCCCAGATCTTCGATTTTCGCTTCTATAGCGTGCCCTTCCAAGTCTTCGACACGGTAGCTTGGCAAGGTCAAGGCTGCCATTTTCTTGTAGCCTTCTGTTGGGTGCAATTCTTTGAAATCACAAGTCGCCACATCAATCACTGTGCTGACCGTATCAACCTTGTCATGCAAGCCTGTATTGATGACCGTAAAGAGATGGTCGCTTTGGGCTTCGTGGGTTGCAATTTTACCCTTCCACTCGTTGAGAAGGTTAGTTTTTACAAAGTTACCGACTTGGTTGACCTTGGCAAAACGTGTCTCCATCTCGCGGTGAACTTCGTCAATACTACAGCCACAGATACTATCATGGGGCGCATTTTGTAGAAGGACTTTCCAAGCATAGGTCAACTGGTCCTTGTGGTTATGTCCGCCAGTGATAACAGTCAATGGTTCCACTACTTGCTCCAGCAAGTTACTGTTTTCTTGGAAGGCTTGTTTGAGGTAAATCCGTGAAGAAGAAGTGTTGGCAAGTGTGTACCAACCGTCTGTTTCTTGACTGGTCAACTCGCCTGTAACCGTTGATAGTTGCTCCGGCAGAGCACTTTCTACTGCGTGGATGTAGTCATCAAATGAACTATGCACAAAGGTCACATCTGGGAAGAGTTCATTTGCCACACGAATGGCCTCACTCAGATTTCGCTGTACAGGCTGGTGGTCACATCCATTCATCATCAACCATTGGTTGGTCGAAGCGTAGTCACGCACGTCTGCCAATTTTTGTTTCCAGAAGGTCAAGGCTTCGTCTTTATCCACTGGAATTTCATTCCCATTACTGTACCAGTTGGCAAAGAGGATACCGAGGACACGACTTCCGTCTGCACCCTGCCAGTACATTTCTGAAAACTGGGAAGTGAACTGCTCATCTTCGAGAACTTGGTTGTCAAAGCCAATCGGCTTGACACCACGGCCAAAGGCTGCCACGTGAATGCCTGATTTTTGAAGGATTTGGGGAGCTTGTCCCATATTTCCAAAGGTATCTGGGAAGTAACCAATCTGGGTTGATTTGCCCCATTTTGCACATTCTGCTTGACCAATCAAGGTATTGCGAACATTGGCTTCGCTGGAAATCAAGTAGTCATCCTGCAAGATGTAAAAGGGACCAATTTTGAGTTTGCCTTGGTCGATGTAACCTTGGACTTTGTCGCGATTTTCAGGACGAATTTCCAAGTAGTCATCAAGGACAATGGTTTGACCATCCAAGTGGAAGCTCTTGAACTCAGGATCATTTTCAAAAAGGTCAAAAAGATTATCAAATAACTCCACCAACTGCATACGGTGGCTTTCAAAAGGTAAGTACCACTCACGGTCCCAGTGACTATGTGAGATAATATGTACAACAACATTTTCCATGAAGTAAAACCTCATTCTAAATTTAAATTTTAACGTTTTAAATGTAAAGGTGTGATTCTGACACGAATCGGTGAAACTAAAGCGCGCTCCTTAACGAATATCCAGGTAATCCAAGACTAATTCACAGAACATCATGTTGGCCCAAGAAAACCATTCACGTGAGTAAAGCGTTGGGTCGTCCACGTGGAAGCTTTCGTGCATAACACCTGTGCCACCATCGCAAGCAACTAGCTGATCCAGCAAGTATTTTTTCTCTGCCTTATCTCTTGTTGTCAAGCCTTGGATAGAAAGGGCAATGGGCCAGATATAGCGATAGAAGGTATGGGAACTTCCGAGACCGCTAGCGTATTCTCCTTGGTAGAAGTATGGATTTTCAGGGCTCAGAATGGTACGGCGTGTGGCTTGATACACTTCGTCTTCAATGTCGCAATAGCCCAGATAAGGCGCAGCCAGCAGACTTGGTACATTTGGGTCATCCATGATGCTAGCATTCCCTATACCATCCACTTCAAAGGCGTAAATCTTTTCACCCTTGCTGTTGGTGGTGTAGGCGTAGTTTTCAATCCCTTCTTGGATCTCTGCTTGCAGGCGTTTAGCGTCTGCAATGATGTTTTGGCTGTCAGCTAGGTCCAGTGTTGCAAAGATTTCTTGCACATAACCCAAGACAACTACAGCAAACATATTGGATGGAATCAAGTAGCTATACTGACAGCAGTCATCACTCGGACGAAAAGCTGACCAGGTCATGCCTGTCACGGCAAAGTCAGGTCCAAAGCCATCATTTACCAGAGTGTCTTCCTTACGGTCCGTATCACGAACAAAACGATAAGGAGAGTTGTTGTGGTCTTGTTCCACCGTCCACAGATGAAGAATTTCCTTAGTCGCTACGACAAAAGTATCATCAAACTGACTGGTCTCGCCAGTCTCTTTCCAGAGGAGATAGGCCAGCTGCAAAGGATAGCAAAGCGAATCCACCTCGTACTTGCGTTCCCAAATCCAACCATTAAGGTCTGTATGGTCAGTCTCGTGGTGGCCCTTCCAATTCTCTTCAATGTTAAAGGAATTGGCATACGGATCTTTGAATACTAAGGTCATTTGACGCTTGACCAAACCTGCAATGGTCTGACGCAGGAGGGCATCTCTTTTAGCCACATGAAGGTAGGGTCTGAGTTGGGCAGTCGAATCCCGAAGCCACATGGCAGGAATATCCCCTGTGAGTACAAAAGTTGAACCATCTTCTAGAATCTCGACCGTGTTGTCCAAGGTGTCGGTGTAGCAACGCTCAAAGACATCCACCCACTCCGGATAGTCCTTGGCACGCTCTGCTACTTCGTCTAGCCATTCTCTAACAATTTCTTTCGAATAAATCATAGTATTTTTTCCTCTTTCAAACAAGTTTCATGTTCAGTATATAGTTTTTATGCTAGAAAATATATACACAAATGATAGTCATTTTTCTACAAAATTGCTTACTTTCGAACCCCATATCTAAAGGTCTCATTTTTCTGATATAATGTAGAAAAACAGCTAAAGGAAAGACTATGAAACCACTACTTGAAACCATCGATACCCGCTTTGGGACTGCTAGCAAGCATGCCTTCTCTCGGGGAAATACCTTGCCTTACACGGGCGTCCCTTTCGGGATGAATTACTTTGTGCCCCAGGCCAGTGACCAGGAGGGAGCTTGGTTTTTCGATCCGCATATGCCCGTCTTTCAAGGGATTCGATTGACCCATCAACCAAGTCCTTGGATTGGCGACTATTCTTGGCTACTCCTAACACCTATCACAGGCCAGATTGGTGGAGACAGTCTCTTTCATCGTCAGTCTTCCTATGACCTAGATAAGGCCTCTTTCCAACCTCATTATCTGAAGATTTTCTCCCTGCGCTATCAGATTGAAACCCAGCTCACACCAACTTGCTATGGCGCTTCTATTCGTTTGGAGCAAAAGCAAGGCAAAGCCCTCTCCCTCTATCTTCACGCAGCAGATGACTTGACAGTCAAGCAAGTAGATAAGCGAACTCTTACCCTGAGACAAGAAGGAAAAACTGAAACCAATAAAAGTCCTCTGATACTCTTTACTGCTCTACAAATGAATACGGATATTCTTGCTGTCAGCCAAGAAAGTGGAGACTGGCGAATTGACCTGACAGATAGTCATGCTGAAATCCAGCTAGCAACTTCTTTCATCTCCCCTTCTCAAGCTCTGATCAATTTACCTCAAACGGACTTTGATAGCTGTAAAGCAAGGGCCCAAGCGGATTGGAAAAATCTCCTCCATCGTTTTGATATCGTGGAGACAGGGGAAGCCGACCGAACCTTTTTTGATCACTGCCTCTACAGACTTTTCCTCTTCCCACAGACATTTTATGAGGTGAACGAGTCAGGGCAGGCCATCCACATGGATTTTTCTACTGGCACTATCAAACCTGGTGTTCTCTTTAGCAACAATGGTTTCTGGGATACCTTCCGCACCACCTTCCCCCTCTTTGCCTTTATCATACCAGAACACTATCACCGCTTTCTAGAAGGTTTCCTCAATAGCTACCGCGATACTGGTTTTCTTCCAAAATGGCTAGCCCCAGATGAACGCGGCATGATGCCTGGCACTCTTTTAGACGGCATTATCGCAGATAGCGCCTGCAAGGAAATGGCCCCCGACTTGGAAGAAGAACTCCTCCAAGCCATGCTGGAGACAGCCACCAAGTCTGATCCTCTTGGCATCAACGGTCGCCACGGTTTAGCTCAATACCAAGAATTAGGTTATCTTTCAACCGACCACCACGAAAGCGTCAGCCACACCCTTGACTATGCCTATAGCGACTTTTGTATCGCCAGCTGTTCCGAAAAGCTTGGTCAAAATGACATCGCCCAAACTTATAAGGTCGCATCGCAGAATTATCGCCATCTCTTTGACGCCGAGACGGGCTACATGAGAGCGCGAGATAGCCAAGGCAACTTCCGACCAGACTTCTCTCCTTATAGTTGGGGACGTGACTACGCCGAATGTTCTGCTATTCAAGCGACTTTAGGCGTCTTACATGACATCCCAGGTTTGCGTCAACTGATGGGTGGAAAGGAAAACTTTAGCCGCTACCTTTTGAAAATCTGTCAAGATGCTCCTCTATTTGAAACAACTGGTTATGGTTACGAGATTCATGAAATGAGCGAGATGGCTACAGCTCCTTTTGGGCAAATCGCCATTTCCAATCAACCTAGCTTCCACATTCCTTATCTCTTCCGCTACAGTAACTATCCTGAATACACTAGCCTTCTCATCAAGACGCTGCGTCAGAAGGCCTTCAAACCAATCTGGGATGCCTACCCTGGCGACGAGGACAATGGCAATCTCTCTGCCTGGTATATCTGGTCAGCTCTTGGGTTCTACCCGACCTGTCCAGGAAAACCAAGCTATGACCTCGGAATTCCCCTCTTTAATCATCTCCGTATCTACCTGGCTAAGGAAAATGAATGGCTGGATATCCATGCCGAGCAAAACCACAGCCACTTCAACTTTGTCAAAGAATGTCGATTGGACAAGACCATAGTATCTAGCATTCAACACCAAGACCTCTTGAAAGCTGAGCAACTGACCTTCACCCTCAGCTGGCTACCAAATCACTCCTAACCCAAAGAACCTTTGCATCGCGCAAAGGTTCTTCTTTTATGAAACTTGGACCTGAAGCTGGTCAACCAGCTGCCCATCTACCGTCAGATTCAGATAAAAGTCCAAGGTTTTATCTCCTGCAAAATACAAGGTTGGTAGCGTTAGCTTTTTTTCAGTCTCGCCAACTTGAAACGCAAGGACTTGAATCTCGTCCCGATAAGCGACACCATGCACACCCGTCCCTGGTTGAATCGAAATCTTAGCTTCTAAAGGACTGCTAAATTCTATGCGCTTCACTGTAAAGTGGACATTTTCTCCCTTGGTCACAGCTAGACTTTTTTCTGAAAACTCTAGTTGCTGAACAGTTTCTTTTTTCGACAAGGTAGGTGTTTTATAGAGTGAAATCTTGGTTAACAAAGGCAAAGACTGTGCCTCTGTAATGGTCACACGAATCTTCTGAGCCTCAACGACTGATCCTCGTAAGAGACGTTTGTAGCCAACAGTATAACCAGATCCAAACTCCTGCCAGACACCATCCAACTCTACCTGAACATGGAAAGCAGCTATACGTTGCCCCAACTTCAAATCTTCTCTTAACTCAATCACATCAAAAGCTTTAGGAGCCCCTAAATCGAGCTCTAACTGAATTGGCAGTTCTACATCACTAGCCCAAGAACTGGTCTCTAGTCCATCTGTCAGGTGGCAACAAGCAAAGTCTGCTGATAGAGCAGGACCAGATACCTTGGCTCCCAAAGCCAAATCTTCTTTATAGAGCTCGTCACGGTAGGCTCTAAATTCATACAGTCGCTGGATATCCCGTTCATCAAAGAGACCATCTTGGTTTGGCGGGATATTGAGCAAGAGAGGGGTTCCCCGCCCCACTGAGTGAAAGTAGATTTCGACCAATTCCTCGAGAGATTTGGAATCTTGATCCTCATGGTAAAACCAACCCGGCCGAAGGGAAACATCTGCCTCGCCGATTGAAAACAGCGTTCCTGAGGGATCACCGTGCTGTAGATAATCTAATGCAGCCTCTGTCCCCAACTGGTCGGGCTTGACTTTTTGCCACAAGGGATCCCCTGCATAGCCCCGTTCATTACCAATCCAGCGAATACTAGTTCCCTCTGTTGAGAATATCAAGCAATCCCCTTGTAGGTCATGAATAGTCTCAAACCAAGTCTCAAACTCATAGTTGACCTGCTGGGCCCCCTCCCCTCGAGCACCATCCATCCAAACCTCGGCAAATTTCCCAGCATTCCCATAGTTAGGATTTGATAAGATTTCCTTCAACTGAGCCAGATAATAGGCATTGTAGTCCGCTTCTCGGTCCACGTGATAGAGGGGACTGTGGGCATCCCAAGGAGACAAATACACTCCCATATCCATGTCAAATTCAGTTGCAACTTGGGATACTTCAAGGAGCAAGTCCCCCTTTCCATCTCTCCAAGGGCTGGCCTTGACCGAGTAGTCTGTATAAACTGTCGGGTAGAGCACAAAACCATCGTGGTGCTTAACCACCAAAATCAGCTTTTTAAAACCTGTTTCTTTAAGCACTCGAACCCACTCCCGCGCATCTAACTTAGTTGGGTTAAAGCGCTCAGGATCCTCCTGTCCAGTCCCCCATTCTTGGTCATAAAAGGTATTAGGACCGAAGTGGATAAAGGCTGCTAGCTCATCGCCCAGATAAGTTAGCTGGACCTGACTTGGTAATGGTCCGTTTGGTTTTATGTTCGTCATCATCTCATATCTCTTTCTCTTATCAATTTGCTTATTCAAAAAGTTATCCACAACCTGTGGATAAGAAAACATACCTAAAAATTAGCTTTTTCAGACTCCAGCTCTTAGACTTTAACCCTGTCACTCTCAGGCAGACCTGCTCAAATCCCTACTAGACTAAGATTTCTACTAGAAAGTTAAGCCCGTTACTAGTTTCCGGAGCAATTCTCAAGATCCCTCTAGGATATTAGCTAAATGTCCTGTTCTCCCCAGACTTATCCACAACTTGTGAATAAACTATTGTTTCAGGCCACTCTCTCCTTGACTATAACAAAAAGCGATAGCAGCGTCAATATGGCTAAGCTCCCTTCCTAAATCCCCTGAAAAGATTCTATAATTTGTACAATCGTAGCTTTTGCATTCGCCAGCTAGTGAGAATCAGCCAGTAGAAAATGACCTCTTTATCACATTGTGAACAGCACAACTGTGGTACTATAATACCTAACAACCTAATCATTTCCAGCAAAAAATCCCGCAGATTTGCGGGATTCTCTCTTGCATCAATGTGCCAACATTTCTTGGGCGATTTCTTGTCCAGATAAGTTATCTGGATAGTAGGTTGGCCAGTTATCCATCTCTTCAAAGAGGGCTTCTTGGCTAGTACCTCCAAAGAAGATATGGAAATGTTCTGCCTTGACTGGGGCGATATTGTGGTCACTAAACTGAACGTACTTGAACTGTCCAGCATCCGCATCTGTCGCTTCAAAGAGGAAGCGCACGCCACGATTGCCTTTCTTGTAAGTCAAGATTTTCTTACCAACATACTTGTAGGTGAATTTCTTACTTTGTCCACCTTGAACAAATTTCATAGTGTTATCAGTAATGTTAATCTTGGTCACATCTGTCTGATAGCCTTTTCTATAGTAGGCCTTGTACTCATCCTTTGTCATCTTGCCAGTTAACTTAGCCTTGTAGTCAAAGACTTGATCAAAAGTTCCATCTTCAAGGAAAGGATAAACTGACTGCCAGTTACCAGCATAGTCACTCAAGGTACGGTCCTTGACAGCTGCATCCTCAAAGTAACCATTGTGAACTGTCTTGGTGTTTTCTTCCTTCTCTGGCTCGATTTCCGATCCTTCTTGGTCTGTTGTTTGTTTCAAAGCCTTGAGGTTTTTCTCCATGATAGAGATGTAATTTTCTCCCGCCTTGGTGTCCTCTTCTGTCAGACTTTCTAAAGGATTGAGGACATCTGTTTTGACACCTGCCTCTTTTGAAAGTGTATTGGCTAGGGCTTGTGAGGCATTTTCTTCAAAGTAGATATAGGCGATTTTATTTTTCTTGACGTACTCTGTCAATTCTGCCAAACGTGCTGCTGATGGCTCAGCATCTGGTGAGAGACCTGAGATGGATACTTGCTTGAGACCATAATCCAAGGCAAGGTAGTTAAAGGCAGCGTGCTGGGTCACAAAGCTCTTTTGTTTGGCTTGAGACAAACCATCTGTGTAGGCCTTATCTAAGGCTTGCAATTTTTCGATATAGGCAGCAGCATTCTTCTCAAAGGTTTCTTTTTTATCAGGATAATCTGCTGACAAGCTGTCACGGATATGCTCTACTAGTTTAATGGCACGGACTGGTGATAACCAAACATGGGGATCGAACTCATGGTGATGGCCTTCTTCTCCATGGTCATGGTCTCCCTCTTCTTCATCGCCACCTGGCAAGAGCAACATATCGCCTGTCGCCTTGATGGTTTTCACCTTTTTCTTATCCAAAGTATCTAGCAATTTTGGAACCCATGTTTCCATGTTTTCATTTTCATAAACGAAGGTGTCTGCGTCTTGGATTTTGGCAACTGCCTTGGCAGACGGTTCGTATTCGTGAGGTTCTGTACCAGCACCGATTAGAAGTTCTACATTAGCAGTATCTCCTGCGACTTGCTTGGTAAATTCGTAGATAGGGTAAAAGGTTGTCACGATATTTAGCTTCCCATTTGCCTGTTTTTGATTGGAACAAGCCACTAAAAACAGGGCACATAGACTAGCTAGTAGTAAGCTCAGTTTTTTCATTTCATTCTCCTATTTGATAAAACGTTTCAGTAGACTGACTAATAAAAAGACAGCTACAAAGATAATGGTAATACTAGCGCTGGCAGGGGTTTCCGCATAGTAGGAAATATAAAGTCCTGCCACCATTCCCAAAAAGCCAATAACGCTGGCTAGTAACATAACGGATTTAAAGTTTTTCCCCAGACGCAGGGCAATACTAGCTGGCAAAACCATGATGGTCGATACCAGAAGAGCTCCTGCCGCAGGAATCATAAGGGCAATGGCTACCCCTGTCACCATGTTAAAAAGAATGGACATGGTACGAACGGGCAAGCCATCCACAAAGGCCGTATCCTCATCAAAGGTCAGGATGTACATTGGTCGCAAGAATAAGAAAGTCAAGAATAAAACGACCGCCGCAATGGCAAAGAGGAAAATCACCTGCTCCCGGCTAATGGTCACAATCGAACCAAAGAGATATTGGTCCAAACTCATAGAACTAGAACTTTTACCCTTACTCATGACAATCAGAGACACTGCAAGTCCTGTTGACATGAGGATGGCAGTCCCGATTTCCATAAAGTTCTTGTAAACCGTACGGAGATACTCCAGAAAGACCGCAGCGATCAAGACAATGGCAATGGTTGAAATAGTTGGAGAAATTCCCAAAACCAGACCAAAGGCTACTCCTGATAGAGAAACGTGACTGAGGGTATCGCTCATGAGACTCTGACGACGTAAGATAAGGAAGGTACCAAGAACTGGAGAAAAGAGACTCATGGCAATGACCGCCAAGAAGGCACGCTGCATAAAGTCATAGGATAACAAACTAAGCATGTTCCACCTCCTGGTCGCTTTCGTGAACGTTGAAACAACGCCATGGCGAATCTTGGTTACGAACTAGATGAATATTGCGATCCGCATAGTCCTTGACCTCCTCAGGATCATGGGTAATCATCAAAACGGCCTTGCCATGATGATGAGCGCTGTGGTGCATGAGTTCGTAAAATTCATTTTTGCTCCCCACATCCATCCCTGTCGTCGGCTCATCCAAGACAAAGATGTCTGGGTCAGAAGCAAACATCCGTGCAATCACTGCTCGTTGCTTTTGCCCTCCCGATAGGGAGCCAATTCGTTTATCACGATGTTCCCACATACCAACTGAGTCTAGACTGGCCTTGATATGCTCCTCATCGTGGGCATTCAAACGACGGAACCAGCCCTTTCGCGGATAGCGACCCGACTTGACAAATTCATAAACTGTACTTGGAAAACCAGCATTAAAACTAGCAATCTGCTGGGGAAGATAAGCTATCCTTAGCTTTTTTCCATGAGTATTTGTCTTTGAAATGGTTACCTTGCCAAATCTTGGTTGCAAGATGCCTAGACTCGCCTTGATAAGCGTCGTCTTGGCAGCTCCATTTTCACCAGTCAGGGTGACAAACTCCCCACTATCAACACTATAGTTGATATGCTCGAGGACAGGTTCCTTGTCATAATAGAAAGACAAGTCCTCTACTGTAATATACCGCATTATTTGATTTCTCCTACTAAAGCAGTTAAAAACCGCTGAATCACTTCTTGTTCATTTGGAGTAAACTGATTTGCTACTTGTTCATAGGCTGAGAGTGTGTGCTCATGGTGGTGGTGGTGTTCTGCCGCTACTGGTCGAGCTAGCTCTGTCAGTCGATAAAAGATTACACGCGCATCCTTAGGATCTCTGGATGTCTCTAACATACCCTCTTTGACTAAAGACTTGATAGCCTTGGTCACTGCCGCCTGACTGACATTAAGGCGACGGGCCAACTCCGAGTTAGTTAGGGATTCTTCTGACAAGAGCATGAGGATGTGCTCCTGAGTGTTGGTCAAGGCTACGTCACTTGTGCAATGCCCGATCAGAATTTCATGCTGGTTCTCAGATCTCAAGATCACCTCGTTTAAAAAGTTATCGATTTCCTGTGCAAGCTGTCTCATGTGTTACTCCTTCCCTAGCTATCTTTTTCGTAAAAAACTTAGATAGCCACCGATTCTTTACTGGTTAATTATATCATAAACCAAAAAAGAGTCAAGGGAAAAAGGCGTAAAAACGTTTCCCTAGACTCTTTTAGATGTGAAATTTAACCTATTTTAGCTTTGGTTTTCGGCTCGATAAGATACCTGACAATCCAGCTACCATACCCATCAAGAGCAAGAAGATGGATTGTTCACTTCCTGTATTTGGGAGAGCTTTTTCTGAGACAACTGCCTTCTTGCTAAATTGACCTGCCACCTCATAAGTCAATGGCACATTTGTAGTCGCATCGTTAGCAGCTGCATTCGTTTGAGGCGTTTCTACTGGTAGACTAGAAGTTGTAGAATCCACAGAAATCGTCCGTGAGTTCGGATTGATCTTTTCATACTGGGTCAAATCAGCGGTTTTCAGATACTCTTCAAAGGCTGCATCCATAGATGGGCCTTCTTCACGCGCGCCACCTAACATAGTGTAGCCATCACCACCCGCAGCTAAGAAATCATTGGTTGCAAGATAGTAAGTTTTTGCGAGGTCTAGGAGATCATAACGACCAGTCGTGCGGTTTTTGACCTGGATGGCCAAGACACGTTTACCTGATGGTAGGTTGGTATCATAGTAGACCTTCACACCTGAAACTTGCAAGAAGCCACCACTTGGCTCTAGCAATGGTTGTCCGTTCTCATCCAAGACCTTCTTGCCATCCTTATTGACCTGTAAGATAGAACCGAGTGACTTTTCAAACATATCCAATACTTGTTGCCCAGTCACTTGGATTTGTGAGATGGTATTTCCAAATGGAAGAACCGCAATGACATTGCCTTTCGTAATCGGTTTGCCTTTTGCAATAGTTTCACGCAAGCCACCACCATTTGTCACAGCGATGTCAGTCGGATGGCTAAATCCTGTCTGACCATACTGATAGAGAGAATCTGCTACAACGTTTCCGAGGTTGGTTTCACGAACCCGAACATTTTCACGATCACCGTTTAGTTCCACAGGGCTGTTTGAAACGACTTCAACAGCATTTTCAGCATCGTATTTTTGTTTAATGTCTTTGACTAGTTTTTCAACTGTTGGATTGGCTGGTAATTTTTTAGCATCAGCAGCCGGAATCTGAGTTGGATTGCCCAAAAGCTGACGTGATTTGTAGATAACCTTCCCAACATTATGAAGGTAGCTTCCTGTTTGGTTATAGGTAACATTGTCGCCATAAGTTGTGGAAGCTACCGTATGAGAATGCCCATCAATAACTGTCACACGTTTGCCTTTAAGACGAGGATTTTTAGACAAGGCTTCTGCCAAAGTTGAACCACGCCATTCGACTGGGGTTGTGGTATCCACACCCAAGTGAGCCAGCACAACATAGTGTTTGTAGTCCTTACCTTCTGCACGAGCCTTGGCTTGAACTTCTTCGATGACCTTATTGACTTCAGAGATTGGATCTGTAAAAGTTACCCCTTTAATGTTTTTAGGGTGGGTTTTTGTAGCAGTTTCAGGTGTTGTTACACCGATCACAACAAATTCATCACCTTCCACAGTCTTATCTTTATCAACAATTGTAGAAGCTTCAAAAAGACGAGCTCCATTGACGTAGGTATTTGAGCTAAGTAATGGGAATTTCAAGATTTCCTTGTATTTCTTAGCTTCGTCCAAACCAAAGTCAAACTCACGGTTTCCTACCGCCATGGCATCATACTGCATCTGATTGAGAATTTCAGCACGCGCTTCACCCTTTGTAGAGTTGGAAATCGGTAAACCTTGGAAGGCGTCTCCAGCATCTACGACGAGAGTCGTTTGATTTGATTTCGCGCGTTCCTGCTCAATGACAGTCGCTAACTTGGCATCTCCAATTACTCCCTTTTCCTCTACAATACGACCATGGACATCATTGGTGTGTAAGATAACGGTGTCCTTTTCTTCGCTTTTAGTAGATTCAGCAGGAGCTGACGGAGCTTCTGCAGATGCAACGGTTGCCGGAGTCTCTACCTCATTTGTTGGAGTTGCTGGCGCTGCAGGGTTCAACACAGAAGTAGGAGTCTCCGACGTAGCAGGAGTCGCTACAACAGCTGAACTTTCTGCAGGAGTTGTTGCTTCCTCAGCGTAGACTTATCCAGCTAAAAAGGCTTGGGCCAATAGGGCCGTCGACAAGACAGGTAATAAGAAACGTTTATTCATTTTGAAATCCTTTTCTTTTCTTTTTTCCTTTATGTTATACGATATTTCTAGAAAATTTGAAACCTTTGACTTATTTTCATCTAAAACATTCGCTAATTAAACAAAAAAGCTTGGGTTTAAATCCCAAACTTTTAGCTGATTTTATTGGAAATCTTTGATGTTCCCATCATAGGTCGCCCAGTCCTTGCTAAAGAAGCGGTCATTCATCTTGTAGTCTGGAGCTGGTTTCGGATCCGTCAAGAAAGGATTGACAACCTTATCAAAAGCCAGCCAACCTAACCATCCTAGATGAATAGTATCCTTAACAAAATAAGGGTCCCCTCCATTTTTTGAAAAATCAGCAATATTGGTAAAACCCTGACTTTCTAATTGGTAACGAATTTTCTCCACTGCATGCTGGTACATCTCTTCGCTGAGTCCTGTGTACTCCATCCACTTCTTGTTAACCGGCTGAATGACAAAGAGCACATTGACATTCGACTTAGCAAATTGATTGAGGACCAGCTGCAAATCATTGTATTCAGAGGACTTGAGGAAGTTGTAATTTTTTTGATACCCTTCCCATTTTTTTAAATCCTTTTGAACCTCTCTCGTATAGAAATGATTTTCCATCCCCATATCGTTATTGGTCGTATTTGCTTCCGCGTCCTTACGAACAATTTTTTCTAACTCATCATAAGAAAATTGATCCGGAAGATCCTTTAAATAGTTCTCCACGTGTTCCTTGTACTTGAGTTTTCCTCGAATGGAGAATTGTCCAAAGAGAGCGGATTGCTTTTCATTGAATCGCGCAAAAATATCAATAGCAACCCGATCAACCTCTGATAATTCTTCACCCTTTGACAGTTTTTGAACAATGCCTTTTAATGCAACATTAGGATTCTGCTTTAACAATCGAATAGCCGCATGCTTTGCAGCAATATCACCAGATTGATTTTCCAAAAAAGCTGTCAATTGGTCACTGTTAAAAAATCTCTGAAACGCTGCGGGTTCATAATCTGTCTCCGTAAACCACTGAGGCGAAATCACAAATACAGCCTGCTTATTCTCTATTTCTGGCAAAATTTGCTGTAGACCAAAATATTGATTTAGAGAGGCTGCTCCTGCTTGACCTAGAAAGTAAGGACGATAGGGACGATGGTATTTTTCCGCTAAAACAGCTGGATGGACACTATCAAATCGAATCCATTCACTGGACCCTAGAAAAGGAATAAAACGCATATTTGGATCCGTAAGAGCCCTTACTTTTTGGCTTCTCTCTTTAAAACTCTCTATACTAACAGAAGCCGCTGAGTACTTCTCCTCCGTCAGATTATGACTTGTTGTACTTGGATAAAAAAAGATGAGTAAAAGAATCAAAAGGCCAGCAATGAAGATAGGACCGAAGATCAGCCACAAGCGTTTAAGCATTCTTCAACTCCGTGATACCTGCTACGATTTTATTAGCCGTATTCCAGTCATCACGACCGAACTCCGTCACTGGAACACGAATGTCAAAACGGTTTTCAATCTCAACGATCAATTCAACCGTTCCCATGCTATCCAAGACACCAGCATCAAAAAGATCTTCATCCATCATGTCAGAAACATCTTCCATAAACAACTCATCAATAATTTCAATAACTTCTGATTTGATATCCATTTTTTATATCCTTTTATTTTTTAAACCATAAATCATTCAAAAATCCAGAAAAGATTAAGAATGAAACCATCACGACATGGAAGGTGACAACCATGCCAAGCAACTGAATCCAGCGATTCTCAGGTAAGGAACCCTTTCCAGCTTTTTTCCGTTCTTTATTGAGCGCTTTTTTCTTACGAACCCATGCATCATTGATGACTAGCCCAATCCCATGGAAAAGTCCATAGGCGATGTAGTACCAGGTCACACCATGCCAAAATCCCATAATCAGCATATTGAGAATGTAGGCTACACTTGAAGTGACATTGCGATTTTTAAAGACCTTCTTTCTGGTCAACACCATGACTATCCGCATAAAGACAAAGTCACGGAACCAGAAAGACAGACTCATGTGCCAACGATTCCAAAACTCCTTTAAATCCCTTGACAAAAAAGGCTTGTTAAAGTTGATGGGACTATGAATCCCCATCAAATTAGAGATGGCTAAGGCAAACATAGAGTAGCCCGCAAAGTCAAAGAACAAGTCTAGACCAAAAGTATACATCACCGCCAGAGCATAATGATTAAAGAAACCACCTGTCTGTAAGGCCAAATTTTTCAGCGGAGGCAGTAATATCTCTCCCAAAACATGGGCCAAGATAAACTTGTAAAGGAAGCCAAGCATGATACACTTGACAGCCTCTTCTAGCATATCCATCAGCTCATCCCGCTCAGGAATGGTCTCATAATTTTCATTGAAGCGTTTAAAACGATCAATGGGACCACTCGAGAAAGTCGGCATAAAGAGAAGAAAACGTAAGAATTGCCAAATCGTTAAATCCTTAATGACACCGTCTCTTAACTCAACGATAACCCCAACAGCACGAAAGGTTAAGTAAGAAATCCCTAAAAATCCAAACAAAGATTGAGGTCCATGAATAGCAGGAGATACTTTCACAAAGACGATAGGCAATAGGGATAGAAAACTAACCAGGTAAAATATCCATTTACTATCCCGTTGTTTCCTGTACCTTTTGTAGAAAGATACAAGAAGTACTTGCCAGATAACATAAAGGATAAGTGCGCTTATTTGATTCGTCTTTCCACCGACCAACATGGTGACGATAAAGAAGAGACTAACGAGCACCTCGTACAAGGCAAAACGTTTCTTGAAAAAAAGACCGATGAAGATAGGTAAAGTCGCAACAATTACGTATAAAAAGTACTGAAGATCACCATAAGGTTCCAAATGAGGTAGCTGTTTATAAAGCTCCATCATCTACTGTTTACCTCGTTAATCAAGCCTTTGATATCAATTTTACCATTAGGCGTTAGTGGTAAACTGTCTCGATAGAGAAACTTAGATGGCATCATATAGGACATCATGATATCTGCCAAATCTTCCTTGATAGCCTTGGTAATATCGATATCGCGTTCAAACTGTTCACGAACACCGTCCTTTAGGATAACATAGGCCAGCAGATTTTGTACCTTGTGGTCCTTGTTATAACGTGGGACAGCAACAGCCGACTCGATATAGCGAGACTTGTTGAGGTTTTGAGAGACATCTTCAAGCTCAATGCGATAGCCATTAAACTTAATTTGGAAGTCCATGCGTCCGCCATAGAGAAGCAAGCCCTCTTCTGTCATGGTTCCTATATCCCCTGTGTGGTAGGCTGGAAGACCTTCGAACTCAAAGAAAGCTTCTGCCGTTTTTTCAGGATTATTCATATAGCCTTTTGAAACAGCTGGCCCAGAAACGATGATTTCTCCTTGCTCACCATTTGGAACTTTCTTACCTTCATCATCAATGATAAAGGTCGGAGAATCCGCCTTGGTATAGCCGATTGGTAGACGTTTCATAGTTGCAAGCATCTCATCTGTCACGGCAACAGCTGATAGGGCTACTGTCGCTTCTGTTGGACCGTAGGCATTGATAATACGAGCATTTGGGAAACGTTCGCGCAGTTTTTGAGCTGTTTTGACCGTCAATTCTTCACCATCAAAGTAGAAATGCGTGATTCTTGGCATTTTCTCGCTATTGAAGTCTTCTGACAACATGGCCATATCTGCAAAGGAAGGCGTTGATGTCCAGATAGCGATTGGCAATGAAAAAATCGTCGCAAAGAGTTTTTTGAAGTCCTGAGTAATGGCTGAAGGAAGAGCGAAAAGCGTACCACCTAGTGCCAAGGTTGGCGCCCAGTACATAACAGATAGGTCAAAAGAATAAGGGGGCTGAGCCAGCATTTGTGGACGACTTGGTGTCGCAAACTCCTTATCTGTAATCATCCAGTTGGTAAAACTGAGGAGATTGTCATGGGAAATCTGCACCCCCTTTGGCTTACCGGTCGTACCAGAAGTAAAGATGATGTAGTAATTATCATCTCCCTTGACTGAATGCGTCATCTCATAGCTAGCCCCTTGAGCAAAGGCTTCTTGAACCTGAGCTAAAGTCATCATTGGCGTAGAGACTTGCTCCAATGGAAAATCTGAGATGGCAATAATCAAACTTGGCTCTGCAACTTCTACGATAGCAGAAACTCGTTCCAAAGCTGAATGGCTGTCAATTGGAATGTAGGCATGACCCGACTTAGTCAGCGCTACAAAGGTAGCCAACATCTCATATTCCTGACCACCAAAAACGACGACTGGAGATTTCTCAGGCAAGTCAAGTCGATCGATAGCTGCAGCTAAACTATCTGAATCAGCCTTCAGATTGCCATAAGTATGCTCTTGACCTAAAACATTGTAGACAGGATATGTTGGCTGTGTTTGAGCAAAGTGCTCAATCGTTTCAATCATATCTTTTATCGGTTTATTAGACACAGTTCTTTTTCTCCTTTAAACTAGAACTCATTATAAATAAAGCCACCTTGTCCCTGCCCAAGGTAACTAAAAAAATAAAGCAAGCCAAGTAAGATTACAAAATATAGGGCCGTCCGGCCTAAAAATACATGTAGGTTTCGTTGTTTTTTCATAAGCTATCCATTAATATATCATTTCTATCAAATACAAATACGCACTATTAGTAACTTATCTTCCTAACATTTTACCACTTTATCAACCTTTTTTTCAACTGTTTACCATAACTTAAAAGTTCGTTTTAGGTTATTTTAAGATAAATTAAAATGTTAACAACAAATGTGAACAAAAATTTCCATTTCTATAAATCTCCTATACCAGTCATCAGAAATTAAACAGTTTAAAGAATGACAGCAAACACACGACTCCCCCTTTGGGCATTTTTATGCTAAAATAGTAGCTATGGATAAAATTATTAAAACTATATCAGAAAGCGGAGCCTTTCGTGCTTTTGTCCTTGATAGCACTGAAACCGTCCGCACTGCTCAAGAAAAACATCAAACTCAAGCCAGTTCAACTGTTGCACTTGGTCGCGCCCTTATCGCTAGCCAAATTCTCGCAGCCAATGAAAAAGGAGATACCAAGATTACTGTAAAAGTTCTTGGAACGAGCTCTCTCGGTGCCATCATCACTGTCGCAGATACCAAGGGAAATGTCAAAGGCTACGTTCAAAACCCCGGTGTAGATATCAAAAAAACTGCAACGGGTGAAGTCCTAGTCGGACCTTTTGTCGGCAATGGTCAATTTCTCGTTATCACAGACTATGGTACTGGAAATCCTTACAATTCTATGACTCCTCTCATCTCTGGAGAAATCGGTGAAGACCTGGCCTACTACCTGACTGAAAGCCAACAAACTCCTTCAGCCGTCGGCCTCAATGTTCTTTTGGATAAAGACGACAAGGTCAAAGTCGCTGGTGGCTTCTTACTACAAGTATTGCCAAATGCCAAAGAGGAAGAGATTGCCCGCTTTGAAAAACGCATCCAAGAAATGCCAGCCATTTCAACTCTTCTAGAAAGCGACGACCATATCGAAGCCCTTCTCAAGGCTATCTATGGTGACGAATCTTACAAACGTCTATCTGAAGAAGAAATTCGTTTCCAATGCGACTGTAGCAAAGACCGTTTTATGAACGCTCTTGCCAGCCTTCCAAGCTCAGACTTAGAGGAAATGAAAGAGGAAGACCACGGGGCAGAAATCACTTGCCAATTCTGCCAAACAACTTACAACTTTGATGAAAACGACCTGGAGGAACTCATTCGTGACAAATCTTAATACACCCTTTATGATTGGCAATGTTGAGATTCCCAATCGTACCGTTTTAGCGCCTATGGCTGGCGTGACCAACTCAGCCTTTCGTACCATCGCAAAAGAGCTCGGAGCTGGACTCGTTGTCATGGAAATGGTCTCTGACAAGGGAATCCAATACAACAACGAAAAAACCCTGCATATGCTTCACATCGATGAAGGCGAAAATCCCGTTTCTATCCAACTCTTTGGTAGTGATGAAGACAGCCTCGCACGCGCAGCAGAATTCATCCAAGAAAACACCAAGACCGATATCGTTGATATCAACATGGGCTGCCCAGTTAACAAAATCGTGAAGAACGAAGCTGGCGCTATGTGGCTCAAGGACCCAGACAAGATCTACTCTATTATCAACAAGGTCCAATCTGTCCTTGATATCCCCCTAACTGTCAAAATGCGCACCGGCTGGTCTGATCCATCCCTAGCCGTGGAGAATGCCCTCGCAGCTGAAGCTGCTGGTGTCTCTGCTCTCGCCATGCATGGCCGTACCCGCGAACAAATGTACACAGGCCACGCAGACCTCGAGACCTTGCACGATGTAGCCCAAGCACTGACTAAGATCCCATTTATCGCCAACGGTGACATCCGTACAGTTCAAGATGCTAAACAACGCATCGAAGAAGTTGGTGCTGACGCAGTTATGATTGGCCGAGCAGCCATGGGAAATCCCTACCTCTTCAACCAAATCAACCACTACTTTGAAACAGGAGAAATCCTTCCTGATTTGACCTTTGAAGATAAGATGAAAATCGCCTACGAACACTTAAAACGCTTAATTAGCCTCAAAGGAGAAAAAATTGCAGTCCGTGAATTCCGTGGCCTCGCTCCTCACTACCTTCGTGGTACATCTGGTGCAGCTAAGCTTCGTGGAGCTATTTCACAAGCTAGCACTCTTGCAGAGATTGAGGCCCTCTTGCAACTAGACAAAGCATAGTCTCACATCTACAACTCACAAAAACGGCAAAGCTCAAAAATGAGTCTTGCCGTTTTTATATATTTTCATCTTGTAAATCTAATTGCTTCACTCTAGCTATATAATAGGACATAATCAAAAACAAATTGAAGCTGACAATCCATATAGACCATTCATGAAGAAAATGCATCAATACAGCCAAGCTGATTGCGCCCACTACGAAACTTCCCACAACAATCCCATAATTTAAGGCCTGACGACGGTATTCTTGGATATTTCCTTCTCTTCTAGCAATGCGATACAAAGCGGTCAGCATCTTTCGGTAATTTCCAGACGTCATAAAAATGACATAGGGATGATCTTCAATCAAACTGCCCGTAAATGTTAGCATCATCATTCCTGTTCCAAAAGCGATGAAAGGAACTTCTAATAGAGGAAATCGTGAAAAGAAAGGTAGAATAAGAGTTCCAATAAATAAAGGGAGCAGCATCTTAACCCGCCAGTAGGCCGTTTTGCGGTATTCTTTCATGTGCAATGCAAACAGAAATCCTAGAGAAAAGAAAATAATGGAGCAGAATCGTAGCATCGTATTGATAACATTTGAGTAGCGCCAATCAGATATAAGTAGGAGAATATTCCCTGTCTGTGTCGCTACCAAACTATGGTATTGAATATGGCAAAACACATCCAAAGAACCACCTACAAACCCAAGAAATACTCCCATCAATCGTGTGTTTTGAGGTAAGATTAATTTATCCGCCATGTATTATCACTCGTTTTCCTTTGATTTTTTTATTATACCACTTTCTCTTGGAGAAACTAAGTGAAAAACAGTTGATTCACTCTTTTACAGAACGATTTCTAGTAAGAGTTAAAACACAAAATTTTATTATTGAATCAAGGCAACGCTTGAAACTTTACCATCCGCACCTGTTGTAATTTGGATGATTTTTCCTCCTCCGATTTTAGCATTATACTTGCCATCATCAAGGGTGTAAGAGTAGCCTCTAATAGAGTAGCTTTCTTTCTTCCCATCTGCAGTTTCTACTGTGAATTGCCCTCCTGATGAAACCGTAATAGTTTCGCCATTCGCTCCCTTCCAATTGCCCGCTGCAGCTGAGAAGTCACCATCCACCATGGTTAAAACTCCCTTGTAGCGTTTGTTGTGTTCTGCTTGCTTGTCTTGAAGTTTGCGGTCAGTTGTTGGATCATAGCCTGACTGGTTAGACTGTGCTTGAAAGCCTTGCTGAGTTGATGGAGCCTGAGATGGGGCTTGTTGACTAGGAGTTGCTTGTTCTTGTCTTGATTCAGGTGCCGGTTTCGCTTGTGACTGGTCTACCGTTGTAGAAGACTGACCAGAAGATGCCTGAGTCTTTTCAGATGAAGCTGAGCTTGAAGATTTTTGAGTCTTGCTTTCTTTGCTAGAAGAAGCCGCTTTAGAGCTTGATGATTGACTTGTCTTTGCAGAGCTACTGGTTTGAGTGGTTTCGTTTTTATTTCCACAAGCTCCCAGTAGCAAGGTAGAAACCAATACAGTCGCTGCCATCAATTTGATATAGATTTTCTTTTTCATTTTTCTACTCCTTTGTAACATTTTTGAAATATTAAGAAATCATTTTGTAATATAATTGTAACATTAGGCCTTGAATCTGTCAATTATTTAGATAAACTATTTTAAAAATTGTTCCCTCCACTATTTCAATTCGTAATCGAAACGAAAAAAATAGAAATTTTTTTAGATTAGAGTCCTATTTTTTGCATCTCTCTTGTGTAATTCTAAGAAAGATAGCCATTCATAAAAAATGATGATAAATAAAAAGGTCGGGAAAAGTTCCCGGCCTCGTTTTTTATTTCAATCGATAGGTTTTCCTTGGTTTCTTTTTGGGTACTCGTTTGAGTCCGACTTCTTCTACATATTCGCCGTATTTTACGAGAAAGTTATTGCTGACGATTGGGCGACCGGGGTTGATGAGATTGACTAGTTCAGTTCCTTCGTAAACAGTGAACTCCTCCTCCAACAGATAAAGGAAGGTCGGATTCCAGTCGAGACGGCCTTGGATTCGTTTGATGGATTCTTGGATAATGGCATAATGGTCAAAGGCGAAGGCCTGCTCGTCCAGCTCGACTCCCTCTAGGTAGCATTTGCCCGTCTGAAAATCGACATCTACAAAAACCACATCCTTGGCATCGTCACCTGCCTGAACGAGGTCTAAGGCACGACTAGGTAGGTACACTAAGTGGGCAATGGTCACTGTCCACCCCCGTGGGTCACGCCCGGGAGTCGATACGGTCATCAATTGCTCGATTTTTTCCAAAGGTAGATCGAGATTGACTTCTTCTCTCACCTCGCGCTGACAGGCATGTGCAGCATCTTCTCCCTTGTCCATAAAGCCTCCAACTAAGGCTAAACAGTTTTGATAAGGGTGAGCCTTGCGACGGATCAGCAGGAGCTTGATCTTTCCTTCGACAAAGCAATAGGCTACCATATCTACTGTCACACTTGGTTTTTCATATTGAGGGAGTTCCTGCTTGTAGTACCAGTCTAAAAACTCCTCCTGACTGGCATGAATTTCAAAATATTCTTTTTCCGTCATCCCTTCTGGAATCTTTACGTCTGCCATCTTATGCCTCCTTTCGAACCGCCTTAGTCCATTGGTACCAACCCACTAGACTGTTGAGTGTGTAAACCCAGTACATACCTTGGATATGGATGTTTTCACCCCACCAGAGATAAATACTAAAAAGATTGGTTGCAATCCAGAAAATCCATTGCTCACGGTAGAGACGTGTCATCAAGAGCTGACCAACACCATTGGTCGCATCGGTGACACTATCACGGAAAGGGCGAGCGCTATTGATACTTTGATAAGCCAAGCCCATACTAATCCAGATAATGGCAGTCAAGGCTAAGTACTTGAGCCAGTCAATCACAGATAATTTCTTAGCTTCAAAGTGGGATTCTTCTGGTTTTTCCTGTTCATTGATACGATTGGACAACCAAGCATAGAGACCAATCGGCTGCATGACAAAGAAGTAAACAGTCGTCAAAACTTCGCCATAAAAAGTCGCATTCATGGCCAAAATCAAATAGATAGCTGAGTTAATAGCCCCAAAAAGATAGTTGCTTGCACGCCCTTCTGCTACCAAGATAACACAGACAATCCCAGTCCAGGATGCAAACAAGCTCAACCAGTCATGGCTTTCCGTATTTTGTGTAAACTCCAAGATCAAGGGAACACTTGACAGGGCGATGAGATACAACCACTGGAAAAGACTGCGACCGACAAAGAGATCTTTCCAGAGCAAGCGCATGATTCCTGCAAAACCAATCTTGCGAGCTTCTGCATGGACATTGTTAAAGTTTTCGATAAATTGTCTGATTTTTTCAGTTAGTTTTTTCATATTTTTCTCCTAATCTGCTTGGTAAATGGCATCAATAGCTACTTTTGCTGCTTCATAATTTCCTAGGTAATCCTCCGCTAGATAAACTAAAGGAATGTTGGTTAAATATCGCTCCCTCATCTGGTCCAAATGCTGGGAGAAACTATGACGAATATGGTCTTCTGCCATGGTCATATCTCTAAATCCGTCATTGACATAGGAACCGACAGGTTGCACAAAGAGAATCAAGTCCCATTTTTCCTTAGCCAAAATCGAGGCAAAGAGATTATCAAAGGTCTCTCCGGATAAGTCCACTTGATCCTCAGTCTCCATATAATAGTCATAGTAGCCCTTAGTTACCAAGGAGTTTGTATCGGCTATCACTAAGCCTCGATTGGCATTGCTATCAATTAACTTGGAGGTCTGGTCATACTGCCCTAAAAGGAGATAATAATAATCCTTTGGAGTCAATTCATCGTCGCGGACATTGTTTTTGATCTGGTACTCACGCGCGTATTCCAGACTGACAGGTGCATCGTAATACCTTGCCAAATCCTTGGCCAGAGTGGTCTTCCCATTGCTAGCACTTCCCATAATCAGCACTTTCTTGGTAAACTGACGTCGGAAAGGTTGAGCGATGTATTTCCAATATTCGCTTGGATTTTCTCGAATCATAGTCGATGAGATACCAAACTTTCTTTCTTGCAAGACGGTGCCAAATCCACGTTTAGCTAGTTCTTGCTGGTATTCTTCTTCTCCCACAAAGAAAGTCAGTTCTTGCTGGGTTTCATCATAGGAAATCTCCGCTAACATCTGGTCCAACCACTCCTGCCAACCCATAGGGTAACGGGGAAGGTTGGTCTCATCCAGCTTGCAGACAGAGGTCAACTCGTCATCACGAAAAGCCTCTCGGATATAGCGAAATCGTTTTTGAAGACTTAAACCTACCTGCTCACCTCGATCTCCCTCGTATCCTGAAACGACTACCCAGACCTGGTCACACTGGCGCTTCGCTCGCTGAATCAGATCGATATGCCCTTGATGGAGAGGGGCAAAGGTTCCAAATACCACTGCTGTTTTCTTTTTCATAAACGTTTTACCTTTTTATTATTTTTGATATTTTTATTTTCTATGTTTTTATTATATACTATATTTTTGTTTTGTCAATAGTTTTTTATCATTTTTTATAAAAAAGTAGCAAAAAAAGAATCAGGATTGCTCCTGACTCTCCATTTTTAAGCAATATCAAATTTTAATTGACCAGCTTTAACACCTATCTTGAGGGTCTTGCCTGCTACTAGTTCTCCCTTGAGAAGGAGTTCTGCTAGCTTGTCTTCCACTTCTGTTTGCAGGGTTCTGCGAAGTGGGCGAGCTCCCATTTCTGGATCATATCCTTGACTTGCTAGTAACTTCAACGCTGAAGCTTGCAGTTTCAAGTCGATGCCCTTCTCAGCGAGGCTAGCAATCAATGGTTTCACCATAATCTTGACAATTTCCTGCATGTGTTCGCTATCTAAGCTATGGAAGACCACCTTTTCATCAATACGGTTGATAAACTCTGGTCGATAAGCTTTTTTCAACTCTTCAAAGATTCGTTTTTCCATATTTTCCTGGTCAAAACGAATGTCCTTGGCCCCAAAGCCGACCGTCTTGTCATCACGAAGAGCCGTCGCACCAAGGTTTGACGTCATGATGATAATGGTATTTGAAAAATCAACCTTGCGCCCCTTGCTATCTGTCAAGACGCCGTCGTCCAGAACCTGCAAGAGAACATTAAAGATATCTGGGTGGGCCTTTTCTACCTCGTCAAATAGAAGAACGGAGTATGGTTTGTTGCGAACCTTCTCAGTCAACTCCCCACCTTCTTCGTAGCCCACATAACCCGGAGGAGCTCCATTGAGACGGCTAGCCGCAAATTTCTCCATATACTCACTCATATCAAAGCGAATAAGGGCTGATTCGTCATCAAAGAGGACTTCTGCCAGAGCCTTGGCCAATTCGGTCTTACCGACTCCTGTCGGCCCTAGGAACATAAAGGAACCAATCGGACGCTTGTGACTACGAATTCCTGACTGGTTGCGGCGAATCGCACGGCTAATGCTTGAAACAGCTTGATCTTGACCGATGACACGTTTGTGTAGTTCAGCTTCCAAGTTCAGGTATTTCTTGGCATCCGTTTGCGTCAGTTTTTGGACTGGAATCCCTGACAAGCGACTCAAGGTAGTCAAAATTTCAGATTCTGTTACCAAATCTTTATAGACAGGGACTTCCTGCTCTTTTGCGATTAGCTGAGCAGCTTGTTTCCACTTGCCATCCATCAAGGCCTTGTCAGCTGGACTCAAATCGGATTCGTCTGTTTTCACCTGCTTGGATTTGTTTTGCACTGTTGCTGCCGCTTCATCCAATAGATCGATGGCAGAGTCTGGTAAGTGACGACTGGTCAAGTAACGATGCGCCATCTTGACAGCTGTTTCAACAGCTTCATCTGTGATTTGCACACGGTGGTGTTTCTCATAGGTGGCCTTCAAACCTTGCAAAATGGTCATACTGTCAGCTAGACTTGGCTCTTCAATCGTCACTTTTGCAAAACGACGAGAAAGAGCTGCGTCTTTTTCGATGTGTTTTTGGTATTCTTCCTGAGTGGTTGCACCAACTGTTCTCAGAGTTCCACGAGCTAAGGCTGGCTTCAAGATATTGGCTGCATCCAGAGTCGAATCAATACCGCTACCAGAACCCATGATGGTGTGGAGTTCATCGATAAAGAGGATCACTTTGCCATCTTCCTCGATATCCTTGATGATGTTGTTCATACGCTCTTCAAAGTCACCACGGAAACGTGTCCCTGCAACGACATTCATCAAATCAAGCTCTAGAACACGCATCTTTGCCATCTCCGCAGGTACATCCCCACTGGCAATACGCTGAGCAAGACCAAGTGCCAGAGCTGTTTTCCCGACACCCGCATCTCCAACCAAGACCGGATTGTTCTTGGTCTTCCGACTCAAAATCTGAATCATACGTGAGATTTCCTTGTCTCGACCGATAACTGGCTCTAACTTGCCAGAACGCGCTTGCTCCGTTAGGTCATGCGTGTAGTCCTCTAAACCGCCACTTTGAGCTTGAGGCATGCCCATCATATTGGCCATGGAATTTTGCTTGTCAGTTACTGTGCGATGACGTTGACGCAAAGCCTTGAGATCTTCTCTTGTCCATCCTGCACGCTCTTCTAGATTGCGACGAAGAGCAGCAATTCTGACCTGATCTTTCTGGTCCTCATAAGAAAAGCCTGCTCTCTCCAAGATGCGTGTCGCCAAGGCATTTCCGTCATGCAAGATTGCATAGAGGACATGCTCTGTCCCTAGCACCTTTGCGTGGACCACTGAGGCCACATACTCTGCTTCTGCAAAGAGAACTTCCAAACGATGGGAAAAGGGTAATTCTGTAAAGGTTTCGTCTTGGCTATAGTCCGTTTCAGTCAGTTCCAACGCAACCTCTTCTAAACGGTCCATTTCATAAGGATAATCGTTTAAAGTCGCACCTGCCACACTGTAACTGTGATTGGACATGGCAATCAATAAATGCCAAGACTCTAGGTAATGAGCTCCAAAATGGCTTGCAACCATGTAGGCACTTTCGATACATTCATTCAATGCTTTTGAATAGTTCATCTTACTTCTCTTTTCTATCTACCTCTTGTAATAGCTGTCGGAGCATATTGGCACGGACAACTGAAGATTCTTCCCCTAGGACACGATCCGTTGCTACTGAAGTCAGCAAGGTCATCTCTTGCTTGGTCATCAGGTCCTGCTCCACCAAAAGCTGGAGAATATCCTCATAAATCTCCTGACTAACTCGCTCACCAATCGAGTAAAGCAAATCGCGGAGCATCTCATGATGATTGGAAAACTCAATCCGTCCGATTCGAATGTAGCCTCCACCACCACGCTTGCTCTCAACTAAGTAACCTCTACTTTCCGTAAAGCGTGTCTTGATGACGTAGTTAATCTGACTTGGCACAACCTGGAAGGTATCAGCTAACTGGCTCCGTTGCAATTCCACGATACCAGACTGGTCTAAAATCGCCTTGATATAGGCTTCGATATGATCTGATGTATTTTTAAATCTCATAGTAAATCAAACTCCTTCTTTGAACCTTGACTATCTTTGACTATTATACCGAAATTTTTGATTTTTTTAAAGAAAAAGGGCGCTGGTAAAGGATAATCTTCACCAACTCCCTATTTTTCTACTTATCTAATCCCAATTCTGCTAATATTTGTCGTTTATAGGCAATTTTTTGGACTTCCTTGTCTTCGCTCTGGGACCAATCTAGTTTGACTTCAGAAACAATCTGTCCCGGCCGATTTTTTAGGATATAGATGCGGTCGCTAAGATTGAGGGCCTCTTCAATACTATGTGTGATGATCAAGGTCGTTAGCTGCAACTGCTTATGAATCTCCAGATACCAAGCGTGTAGTTCCATCTTTGTCATCTCATCCAAAGCACTAAAGGCCTCATCCAAGAGAAAGAGTTTGTGCCCAAAAAGGTAGGTACGAAGCAAGGCCACACGTTGCCGCATCCCACCACTGAGCTCATGAGGATACTTATCCCGTACGGCTGTCAGCTGGAAGGTCGCAAGGATATCATCCGCTCGGGCAATAGCTTCCGCCTTATCCACCTTTTGAATCAAGAGGGGCAGGATGATATTGCCAAGCACCGTCTTGTGCTCCAAGAGGAGATCCTTTTGCAACATATAACTCACGCGCCCCTTGGGATTCTCCTCTCCATCAAGGACAATTCTTCCCGACTGGACTTCTAAAATTCCTGCAATCAGGTTAAAGAGGGTAGTCTTGCCTACACCACTGGGACCTAGGATAGAAACCACTTCACCCGAAGTCACCTGTAGGTTAATGTCCTCTAAAATCTTTTCATCGTCGTAGGCATAGCTTACGTGTTCTAGTCTAATTTCTGTCATTATTTTACAAATTCATTAGTGAAGCCTTTGTCAGTCAAGTCTTCTTTGAGGATCCCATTTTCTTTATCCCACTTGTAGAAGGCATTCCAGCGTTCTGCGTCAAATTGTCCCCATTTTTCCTTGTCGCTTGCGTATTCTTTTGACAAGTATTTTTGCGATTCGATGACAAAGTCACGTTTTTCCTTGAGTTCAGGTGCATTCTTGATGAGAATATCCGCAGCTTCTTCTGGATGTTCCATAGCATATTGGTAGCCTTTTTTGATGGCTTGGATGACTTTACGAGCTTCTTCCTTGTTGTCTTTGAGATAGTCGTTGTTTGCGATAATAACTGGTGAGTAGTAGTCAAATTCCTTGACATAGTCTTTCAAGTACATGAAGTTGGCGTCTACACCTTGAGATTTGGCAAGGATACCGTCCCACCCATAGTAGATCCAAGCAGTGTCAAAGACGCCATTGGCAATTGGTGTGATGGAGTTTGAGTCGTTGTTTGGTACTTTTTCGACCTTTTCGAAGTCTCCACCTTGAGATTCCACCAAGGTTTTCAACATAGCAAGTTCAGTCGGGTCATTCCAAGTTCCGTATTTCTTCCCAACCAAGTCCTTTGGACTGCTGACATTGTCCGATTTACGTGAGATGATTCCTGATGTGTTGTGCTCAACGATAGCGGCAACGGCAGTGATTCCTGCACCTTTTTCCAATTTCTTAGCCATGTAGTCTTGGAAATAGATAGCAAATGGCGCCTTGCCATTGATCACCAAGTCAGACGAGCTTTCTTCAGGTGGCAATTTCAAATCAACATCCACTCCAGCTTCTTTGAAATAACCTTTTTCCTTGGCAACATACAGCCCTGTGTGGTTGGTATTTGGCGTCCAGTCTAGGATAAAGTCAATCTTCTTAACTTCTGCCTCTTTGTTGTCCTTAGAAGCAGTTCCTTGGCCACAGGCCACCAGTACGACAGCTACAAGAGCCGTTACAAGCGTTAAAAACACTTTCCATGTTTTCTTCATTTTCATTTCCTCTTTTCTTTTTTGAAACATTCTTATTCTATGAACGTTTCCATTTAATCACATATTTTTCACTAACATCGACCAATTTCATACCCAAAAGGCTGATAATCGACACCAGAATAATAATGGCAAACATGGTATCATACTGAAACAGTTTTTTAGACTGAATCATATAAACACCAAGTCCTTCAAAACCTCCCAACCACTCAGACACCACGGTTGTGATAAAGGCGTAGGAGACACTGACCCTCAATCCCGCATAAAAGTAGGGCAGGCTGACTGGTATTTTAAAATGCCAAAGGATTTGCCAAGGGTTTGCTCGCATCAGACTAAACAAGGTCAGCATATCCTTGTCACAATGCCTAAATCCATCCAAAATACTGACGATGATAGGGAAGGTTGTTGTCAGGATAATCAAGACAATCTTGGGCAAAATCCCATAGCCTAGCCACAAGACCAAGATAGGCGCTATGGCAATGGTCGGAATGGTCTGAACAACCACCATCATAGGATAAATCAAGTCATTGAGCCAAGTCAGACTATCCATGAGCACCGCCATAAGACAGGCAATCAAGACTCCTAGAACTAGACCTAGTAAAGCCACTCTCAAGGTCGCCCAGCTATGGTACCAGAGAAATTCTCTGTCACGAACAAAGGACTGGAGAATCTCAAGAGGAGTTGGCAGGATAAACTTGGGTAAAAGTTTGAATATGCCCGCTAACTGCCAGATTGACAAGACTCCTAGAAAACCCAATAGACTAATGTGTCGTCTCAGTATACTTTTCAAGTTTGTCATCAATACTTAAAATCTCTCCTACATTTATTTTGACATTGGCAAAGACATTATCTGCCTCCTGCCCGGCCACTTCAAGCGCTTCTTTGAGAATGCGCATGAGCTCATCCAACTCCCCTTCCAAGACCGTTTCAAAGGGTGTCACCACCATGGTCACGGACTGAGCTTGCAGATAAGCAATCACTTGATCGATAATAGCAATTCGATCAATCCCCTGTGATAGGGGCAAGACTTGCAAGGCAATGCTTGCTTTCATAAAAACCTCCTCTTCTCAGTTTTTCTTTTTGACAAAAAGAAAAACCTTTGCCATATATGGAAAAGGTGCAGAATTCGGTTAAGTATCCTTCCCTACGCTGGCATTACCCAGATCAGGTGCGGTCGAAGTTTAACACTTCCTCTCAGACTGTACACAGACTCCCATATCTTATATGGACATATAGTAACGCAAATACAAGGAAAAGTCAAGGAAACTGCTTACAGAAAATCATGAAAAAGAGCTTGAAGGCACGCGCTTCAAACTCTATCATAGCTTTCTTATTTAGCCTCGTACCAGGTTGCCCCTTCATTTTCATCTGCGATAAGGGGAACACTGAGTTGGATGGCTTCTTCCATGGTTTGTTTCACTAGTACTTTGACAGCTGCTAGTTCTGATTTCGGAACTTCAAGAACGATTTCATCATGCACTTGCAAGAGCATCTTGGTCTGATAACCACCCTCAACTAGAGCTTTGTCTAGCTGAATCATAGCAATTTTGAGAATATCTGCTGCCGAACCCTGAATAGGGGAGTTGATAGCTGTCCGCTCTGCAAAACCACGAATGTTAAAGTTGCGCGAATTGATATCTGGCAACTCGCGACGACGCTTGAAGAGGGTCTCTACATAGCCTTTATCACGCGCCTCACGTACCACTTCTTCCATATAGTTTTTGATTCCAGGAAAACGTTCAAAATAGGTATCAATGTAGGCTTTGGCCTTCTTACGACTAATACCAAGATTGTTTGCCAAGCCAAAATCTGAAATCCCGTAAACCACTCCGAAGTTAACCGCCTTGGCATTGCGACGGTCGTTTGGAGTCACATCCTCAGGACGTTCAATTCCAAAGACACGCATGGCTGTTGAAGTATGGATATCTGCCCCCTCTTGGAAGGCTTTGATTAAGTGCTCATCCTTAGAGATATGCGCCAAAACGCGCAACTCAATCTGTGAATAGTCGGAGCTAAGAAGGACACTATCCTCCCACTCTGGCACAAAAGCCTTACGAATGAGGCGACCTTGTTCCAAGCGAACAGGGATATTTTGCAAGTTTGGATCTACACTAGACAAACGCCCAGTCTGAGTCAAATCTTGCACATAGCGCGTGTGGATCTTGCCATCATCTAAAATCCAATCCTGCAAGCCAACCACATAAGTCGATTGAATCTTAGCAATTTGACGGTAGTCTAGAATTTTCTTAACAATTGGCACAATAGGGGCTAGGCGCTCTAGCACATCCACTGCTGTTGAGTAACCTGTCTTGGTTTTCTTGGTGTATTCTAGGGGAAGACCGAGCTTTTCAAAGAGAAGCACACCCAACTGCTTGGGTGAGTTGATATTAAACTCCTCACCAGCTAGCTCATAAATCTCCTGAGTTAGCTTTTCAATGACAAGCTCATTTTCAGTCTGCATCTCAAGCAAGGTCTCTTTCTTGACCGTAATCCCAGCGATTTCCATCTTGGCAAGGACAAAAGCCAGAGGTTGCTCCATGTCATAGAGAAGGTCTAACTGCCCGTGTTCACTGAGTTTTTCAAGCAAAACAGGCTCCGTCTCAACCAATACAGCAACCTTGCGAGCCAAATGCTCCAAGAATTTCTCTCTCTCAGGAATGGCTTTCTTGACCCCCTTACCGTAGAAAATCTCATCATCAGCCAAATAAGTTTGGCCATAGAGATTCGCAATGGTTGAAATTTCATTGTTCTCGACAGTAGAGAGGAGGTATTTGGCCAAACGGCTGTCAAAAGCAGGGGCCTGCAAATTCAAGCCCAAACGATTTAAAAGAACCTTCGCTTTCTTAAAATCATACACTTTCAGAGGTGTTTTTTCTAGAAAATCCTTGAGAATCGGCTCCTGCAAGAGCTCAAGTTTGTCTGTAGCGTAAAGTTTGTCCCCACAGGACCAGGCAAAACCAACCAAGTCATCTGTATGGTAATTCTCACCAAAAAGTTCAAAGTGGAAGATGGAGTCTGCGCTCAGCATATCTTGACTCACTTTGTCCACCATGGTGAAATTCAAAGTCTCAGATTGATTCGCCTGAGAAGCATTCAAGGCTTGTTTGAGCTGTTTAAAACCCATTTCATCGTAGAATTTTCCGAGATTTTCCACATCTGGTCCACTATAAAGCAAATCATCAAGGCCAATCTCAATCGGTGCATTTGTCTCAATGGTCGCCAAGGTTTTAGACAAAAAGGCTTGTTCCTTGTCATTGATGAGATTTTCCTTCATCTTAGAAGCCTTCATCCCATCGATATTTTCATAAATACCCTCGAGCGAACCATGCTCCAGCAATAGCTTGATACCCGTCTTTTCACCGATTTTCGTGACACCAGGGATATTATCAGACTTATCCCCCATAAGAGCCTTAAGATCGATAAACTGAGCTGGTGTGAGGCCCATTTTTTCCATAAGATAGTCTGGCGTAAAGGCCTCAAACTCAGCCACACCTTTCTTGGAAATCTCAACCACTGTATGCTCATCCGTCAACTGGATCAAGTCCTTGTCTCCGCTAACGATAGTCACATCGAAGGAATCCTTCTCAGCCAAACGACCTAGGGTCCCGATGATATCATCAGCTTCATACTGGGCCAACTCATAATGGCGAATCCCAAGATGGTCTAACAACTCACGAATGAAGGGAAATTGCTCACGAAACTCATCTGGAGTTTTAGCACGGCCACCCTTGTAGTCTGCATACATCTCTGTTCGAAAAGTCGTCTTACCAGCATCAAAAGCTACCAAAACATGGCTGGGTTCAACTCGCTCTAAGACATGATTCAACATGAGTTGAAAGCCGTAGATTGCATTGGTATGAAGTCCATTAGCATTTTTAAACCGATCCAACTGCTGATAGAGCGCAAAAAAAGCTCGAAAAGCAACAGAAGATCCATCAATTAATAATAATTTTTTCTTGTCCATACACCCATTATAAAGGAAAGAGGGGAAAAATACCATCGGAAAGAATAGGCAAATGGTAGTGAAGCCCTCTTTTTTATATTCTTTCTAGATTCTAGCTCCATTACTATCCACTTGATAGCCATCTACAGTAGTATTCACTGCTAAAGCCCCTGAAGCATTGACGTAATAAAACTTTCCTCCTACCTGGAACCACTGGCTAGACTTCATAGCCCCTGAACTCTCCAAATAATACCATGTTCCATTTTCCTTGAGCCATCCTGTCTGCATCTCCCCTGATGCCTTTAGATAGTACCAATGCGAACTATCCTTCACCCAACCTGTTGACATGCTTCCATTGTCTTTAAAGTGATACCAACTGCCATTTATTTTCTTCCAACCAGTTGCGAGTTTCCCGTTCTCACGGTAATTCCAAATACCGTTTTGCTTCTTCCAACCATTCTCCACCGATTCTGTTTCCATATACTGGACGTATCTCCTCGTTCCACTATAGGATAGGTAGCTGAGCCATTTATAACCGTCCTTTTCTACGATTTGATCGTAGCTAACATTTTCACCAGGATAGTAGTAGTCAATAACTTGTGCTGTACTTGACGGCTGGTTTCGAATGGCAGACTTTTGAGTAAACGTATGAGTTCCACTAGATGCCAACCCTAACCCGATAGGATTTCCAGTTCTACCACCATTCTCTACTAAGTCCTTAAAATGAATAAAGCCTGTCATAGAACTAGCTTTTACGCTGCGACGATTGTATTTCTCCCTAACCCCATAATTATACTCTTCGATCTCAATCGTATCCCCTGATACATTTGATACCCAGGCCACGTGCCCATAATAACCTTCTGTCGACCAAGCAATAGCCCCAACTTCTGGCTTAGTATCCACACGATAACCTTCACGACTAGCACGATGCCCCCATTCATTCGCATTTCCGTAGGCAGGAGGAATCTCAAAGCCATTTACACTACTCAAACGAAAGGCCGCAAAAGAGGTACACTGGCGAGAATACATCCGCCATTGATCGATTTCAACACTACCATTTTTGTAGTGAAGCGGATAGTCATCACCACGCGCTACACTGTCGGCCTGAACCGATTCCCCACCAAACAAAAAGGTACTCGTAACGAACAAAGTAGCCAACCCTACACTCAACTGAGTACATCTACTCTTCTTAACTCCTGATTTAAAAAACGTCATTCATTCTCCTTAGTGATATAAATTTCCGAGGTTACCCTCGTTTATACTATTCGGGAGAAAAAGAAAAAAGTGAGCAAAGCTCACTTCATTTTATGATTCTTGGTCTAGATAGCGAATCAAGTTCTTTTCTGTCAAGATGTCTGAGTAGGTGAAGGATTCGACATAGACATTGGCTTGTTTGTCTCCCTCAACATCCCCAAATTCAACGATAAATAGGGATGGATAAACCTCAATTAGCTTACCCAATCGATTTTTTTGGCGCTTACGGCCATTCTCCAAAGTCATTTCAACGACTTGTCCCTCATGCGCCTTGATCTCTTCTTTGATTTTTTTCATCTTGGCTACATCTGAAAATGCATCTGACATCTTATGCCTCCCTCTTTGAGATACTTGAAAATTTATTGTATTCTTTTTGGAAAATCAATTCCACTGTTCCACGAGCTCCACTACGGTTTTTCTCGATGATAACCTCAACCTTATTATTTGGAATTCCTTCCTCTTCTTCACCCGCACGATCGTAGTAGTCGTCACGGTATAGAAAGGCTACGATATCTGCATCCTGCTCGATAGAACCCGATTCACGAATATCAGACAAGACTGGTCTCTTATCCTGCCGCTGTTCCACTCCACGAGATAACTGACTGAGAGCAATGACTGGAACCTTTAGCTCCTTAGCTAGGATTTTCAACTGACGAGAAATTTCAGAGACTTCTTGTTGGCGGTTCTCACGACCAGTCCCTGTGATAAGCTGTAGGTAGTCGATCAAAATCAAGCCTAGATTGCCTGTTTCTTGAGCCAGTTTACGTGAGCGCGAACGAATTTCCGTGATTCGAATCCCTGGCGTATCATCGATATAGATACTCGCGTTGGCTAGGTTCCCTTGAGCAATGGTATACTTTTGCCACTCCTCATCAGTCAATTGACCTGTACGGATAGAATGAGACTCCACCAAGCCTTCGGCCGCTAGCATCCGGTCTACTAGACTTTCCGCACCCATTTCCAGTGAAAAGATAGCTACCGTCTTGTCCAACTTAGTCCCAATGTTCTGCGCAATGTTCAAAGCAAAGGCCGTCTTACCAACCGCTGGACGCGCCGCTAGGATAATTAGCTCCTCCTCGTGGAGACCTGTCGTCATATGGTCCAAATCACGGTAACCCGTTGCAATACCAGTGATATCCGTTGTTTGTTGTGACCGAACTTCTAAGTTCCCAAAGTTGATATTTAAAATATCGCGAATATTCTTGAACCCACTACGATTGGCATTTTCGCTAACATCAATGAGTCCCTTTTCAGCTTGAGCGATGATTTCGTCTGCAGGCTTAGAAGCCTCATAGGCTTGGTTGACAGACTCTGTCAACTTGGAAATCAAGCGACGTAGCATAGACTTTTCGGCTACAATTTTAGCATAATACTCCGCATTAGCTGAAGTTGGTACTGAATTGACAATTTCAACAAGGTAAGACAAGCCACCAATATTTTGCAGATCTCCTTGGCTATCCAAAATCGTCCGAACCGTTGTCGCATCAATCGCTTCTCCACGATCCGACAAGTCTACCATCGCTTGGAAAATCAACCGATGAGCATACTTAAAGAAGTCACGGGAATCAATGTATTCCCGTACAAAAACGAGTTTGCTCTCATCTATAAAAATAGCCCCCAAAACAGATTGTTCTGCCAAAATATCCTGAGGTTGAACTCGTAGTTCTTCTACTTCTGCCATCCGACTTTCCTTCCTTTTACAATCTTGTCAAGAAGTTGTAAACTTACCCTTCCTTTACACGAAGATTGATGACACTTGTAACATCTTGATAGATTTTCACTGGTACATCAATCAAACCTACTGCTCGAATTGGTGCTTGCACTTGAATATTGCGTTTGTCAATCTTGATACCAAATTGCTTTTGCAATTCTTCTGCAATTTTCTTGTTAGTGATGGAGCCAAATGTACGGCCATCTGGTCCAACCTTTTCAACAAACTCTACAACCGTTTCTTCTGCTTCAAGCTTAGCCTTGATGGCTTTTGCTTCAGCAATCATTTCAGCATGAGCCTTTTCTTCTGATTTTTGTTTACCACGCAACTCGCCCACTGCTTGAGCAGTCGCTTCCTTGGCCAAATTCTTTTTAATCAGGAAGTTTTGAGCATAGCCAGTTGGCATTTCCTTGATTTCGCCCTTTTTTCCTTTTCCTTTAACATCTGCTAAAAAGATTACTTTCATTCTTCTTTCTCCTTTTCCTTTAGTTCTTCCAAGATTAGTTGAGTCAATTTTTCTCCTGTTTCTGACAAACTCATATCCTCGATTTGCGCAGCTGCTAGATTAAAGTGGCCTCCACCACCCAGCTCTTCCATAATGCGTTGCACATTGATTTTACTACGACTTCGAGCTGAGATAGAGATAAATCCTTGTGTATTTTTTGCTAGAACGAAGCTGGCTTCAATGCCAGACATAGCTAACATAGCATCGGCAGCCTTACTGATAACAACTGTGTCATAAGACATTGTGTCCTTAGCTTGGGCAATCAAGATATCTGAACCTAGCTTATGACCTTGTAAAATGAGTTCATTTACCTCACGGTACTCTTCAAAATCTGTCGCAGCAATCTCCTGGATAGCAATACTGTCACTTCCCCGTGTTCTCAGATAGCTAGCCACATCAAAGGTTCGGCTCGTCACGCGAGATGTGAAATTCTTGGTATCCAGCATCATACCAGCCATCAAAACACTGGCCTGCATACGACTCAAACGATTCTTCTTAGAATTTTGGAACTGAATCAATTCTGTGACCAGCTCACTGGCACTACTTGCCCCACTTTCAATATAGGTGATGACTGCATTATCAGGGAAATCCTGATCACGTCTATGATGGTCAATAACAATAGTTTGAGTGAACAAATCATAAAAATCTTTTGACAAGGTCAAAGCCGTCTTGGAATGATCCACCAGAATCAATAATGAACGGTTTGTAACTAGCTTCATCGCATCTGTAAGAGATAAAAGTTTCGTGACATCTTCCTTCTTCAAGAACTGGATAGCACGCTCGATATCTGCTGGCATATGGTCTGCATCGTAGACAGCATAACTGTTCTCAATAATATTACTTGCAAACAACTGCATACCAACAGCAGAGCCTAAAGCATCCATATCTAGATTTTTATGACCGACTACAAAAACCTGGTCAACACTTCGAATCTTATCAGAAATAGCTGTCATCATGGCTCTGGTACGTGTACGAGTACGTTTGATAGACGCAGCAGTTCCTCCACCGAAGTAGACTGGATTCTTGGTTTCGTTATTTTCCTTGACCACCACCTGGTCACCACCGCGAACTTCTGCTAAGTTCAAGTTGAGCAAGGCAATTTTCCCTATCTCTTCATGGTTTCCATCACCATAAGAAAATCCCATACTTAAAGTTAGGGCTAGCTGCCTCTGTTTTGATTCTTCTCGGAAACTATCAATAACAGAGAATTTATCATTCATCAATTCCTCTAGTACTGTGTAATCTGTGAATACATAAAAACGATCCATCCCCACACGACGAGAGAACATAGCATACTTACTAGCAAATTCTGAAACAAAATTGGCTACAAAGCTATTGATATGGCTGATATCAGAGTCAGATGTCGCATCCTCCAAATCATCGTAGTTATCTACCGAGATGGCCCCAATCACTGGTCGACTCGTTACCAATTCAACAGTTGCTTCGTATTCCCCTGAAACGTCAAAGAAATAAAGGACACCCGAAACCTTGTCCATATGAACGGCATAGCGTGTTTCCCCCAAGTTAGCATAAGAACCAGGGTTCCCCACAGAAGCCTTGATGATAGTTTGAATCAAGTCAACATCAATTTCGCCTTCTTCAGTCGTCAAAATCAACTCAGCATAAGGATTAAACCATTCGACTTCGCCACTAGATAAGTCTAATTTCAGAACACCAACTGGCATTTGATCGAGCAACGTGTTCAAGCTATCTTCCGCTTGATGGTTTACGTATTGGATTTGTTCAATTTTGCTCTTTTCATACCGTTTTTTTTGCCAGATGAATAAAAGCAGATAAAGAAGTACAAATAAAAACAAGGCACTGATTGTTACAACATTATTTTGTGAAAAAATAATCAGCATTGTTAAGGTTCCGAAAGTTGCAATCCCTAGTAGAACCGCAGAAATCGGGGTTAAATTATTTTTTTTCATTCTAAACCTCTTGCGCATTATTATATCACAAATGCCCTTAAAAAGCGACCTTTAAAGAGAAAGTACAGCTTTTATTATAGCAAGATTCTCTTAAAGAAACCCTATATAAAAAGGAGAGCAAATACCTCGCTCTCCTTTTTCCTCAGTATTACAGAATCTTCCGCCTAGACTAAATTATTCACCTAATTCTAGTCGAATTTCTTGTAGGCGATCTTGCGCCTGTTTCACAATTGATTCTAAGATAGCCTTACATGGTTTGATGTCTTTCACTAAACCTGCAATTTGTCCACTCATCATTGAGCCATGAACTGTATCACCTTCATACACAGCCTTAGACAGAGAACCAATCGTGATTTCTTCCAGTTCCTCTCGATTTGTACCTTTCTGCTCTAATTCAATGTAGTGATCCGTCATTTCATTGCGAATACAACGAACTGGCGCTCCCAAGATGCGACCTGTAACCGCAGTCGCTGTATCATTTGCCGCCAAAACAGCTTCTTTATAGGCTTGAGAAATCGGACATTCTTCTGAAGCAAGAAAAACTGTTCCCATTTGAACACCTTGTGCACCTAGGGCAATCGCAGCAGCAAGTCCACGACCATCTGCCACACCTCCAGCAGCAATGACTGGGATCGTTACCGCATCAACGATTTGTGGGATAAGAGCCATTGTATTAGTCTCTCCAATATGGCCACCAGCTTCTGAACCTTCAGCAATTACAGCATCAACTCCCAATTCTTGCATTTTTTGAGCATGCTTGACACTGGCAATAACTGGAATAACCTTGATTCCAGCTTCTTTTAAGTAAGGCATGATATGTTTAGGAGTTCCTGCACCTGTAGTTACCACTGGAACCTTTTCTTCGATGATAACAGTCACAATATCCTTGATATTTTTCATCATCAACATGATGTTGACACCAAAAGGCTTATCTGTCAACTTTCTCAGTTCACGAATTTCTTCTCGCAACTGTTCTCCGGTCATACCACCTGAAGCGATAATTCCCAGACCTCCAGCTTCAGAAACAGCTGCTGCCAGTTGATAGTGTGAGATTTGAGCCATAGCCCCTTGAAAAATTGGATATTGAATCTGTAAAAGTTTTGTAATTGACATATGAGTCCTCCTTCTATTTTCTGTTGATTCTTGTTGGCAAATGGATGCATGATGCACCATTATCCCCGTCAACAAGAAAATGTTACATTTGTCTCCTCATATTCTGCTATCCTAAGAAGTCTGGCTTACGATCCTGCTGATCTGTAAAAGGAATCAGTGGGGGGCGAGAACGTAGAACATAATCTACAAATTCCTTCCCTTCCTTGTCAAACTCTACTACCGCGAAAAATTGATCATGGTAAAAGAAAAACTTGTAATGATTCTCAAAAGCCTGACGCAACCACTTCTCTTTGGCTAAAATTGACTTCATAGGATAATCATCAACTGCTGGAACCCAGAGAGGATTTCGATGAACATGTGATAACATCAAATCCCCCATATGGATCATCGTATCTTTCCCCTGTTTGAGCAAGATAATACTGTGGCCATTGCTGTGACCACTCGTATGGATCATTTGGATTTCTGGAATGACATTGATATACTCTGAGAAAGTCGTCACCTGATCTTGAATCGGTTCCCAGTTTTCTCTCAGATAAGTTCCCCGCGTTCGATTATTAGGGTTTCTCATCTCATACCATTCGACATCATTCACAATAATCTTGGCGTTTGAATACTTGGAAACCAGCTTCCCTTGATCATTCACATGCGTCAAGCCACCAGAATGATCATGATGCATATGTGTCATCAGCACGATGTCAATGTCTTCAGGCGAGAGTCCTAAAAGAGCTAAACTTTCTTCTATACGACTTTCAGACAAGATTCCTAAGTTGCGCCTTTGTTTATCGGATAATTTTGCCGTATCAAAACTTGCATCTATCAAGTAATTTTTACCCTTGTACTGGATCAAAATAGGATCCGTCAATTCCGCCATCATATTAGCATCATTTGTTGGGTAGTAACGAGACCACACAACTTTCGGAACCGGACCAAAAAGAGTCCCTGCATCCGTCAATTTATCGGCTCCACGTAGCCATATCAGTTTCATATCATGAAATTGATATTCCTGTAAGGTGAGTTCTGCCATGCTTTACTCCTTTATCCATTGGGCTGCTATTCTTTTGCGAATCGAATCCCCAGATTTTCCATAGATTTCAATTGTTTTGGCATCCTTTAGATAACGGTCTATGGGGATGTCATCCAAGGTTTGAAGAGGTCCAATTAATCTAATAATTTCCTCAGAAATCTCAATTGCTACTTTTGTCGTATAAAGTTTTATCTGAGATACAAAGAGTGAATCCTCCTTTATCCTATCCTTGTAGGAGGCAAAGTAAGATTCAGCCGCACACAGCTTAGTATACAAGTCTGCAAATTGATGTTGATAGACTGTCGCATCGATTAATCGTTTCCCAAATCCTCTTTTGACCTTTACAAAAGCCAGACCTTTTTCAAAAGCTCCCTCAGCGATACCGATAGAGATTGCGCTTAATCCTAGCTGTAATTTTTTGATAATATCATTTAACTGACTTTCCCCATTTAAGGTCAATCCTAGCAAACTATCTTCTGGCAATTTGACCTGATCAAAAGTTACCGAATTCACAGGTAAGCCCTGTAAACCAGGTTTTGTAATATCATCTCCAAAAGCAACTCCCGGTCGAGTCGTATCAACAATGAAAAATCCGTATCCATCTTGTCCGTTAGCTTCCTGAACCTTGGCTAAGATTAACAAAATATCTGTATAGCGGCAATTTGATACAATTGACTTCTTCCCAGTTAAAGACCAACCTGTTTCTGTTTTCCTTGCAGTTGTTTCAATAACCTTCAAGCTGTCCATCAATTTTCCTTCAGAAAATCCCAAGCCAGCTAAGATTTCTCCCCTTACTAAGGGTTCTACATAACGCGATTGTTGTTCCTGACTCCCATATCGTAAAATAGGATAGATACCATAACATGCCTGAGTTAGTAGAACAGCAGAAAAAGCAGGGAAATCTTTTGAAATCAAGCGAATAAAGGTCAAAAACTCGGTTCTCAAAACAGAATCTTGACTATCTAAAAGCAAGGAAAAGATATCAAATTGCTCGATAAACTGATAAAGTAATTCTCTAGGGAACTGTTGTTCATCCTCACGAGACTTGAAATAGTCCCGAATCAACACTTTCACGTCTGCCTTCAATTCTCGCGCCAGCACGTCATTATAGGTCATCGCATTCACCTCATCTTAGTTGTCAGAAAACGGTTGGTAATAATCTTTCAACAATTCTTCATACACATAAGACTCTACTTCATTGTAGGAGTTTTTATAGGGTCTACAAAACCAAATATTAAATGGAATCGGATCCTTGAATCTAACCGCCTTAAAACGACTCTTGTCCACAAAATATTCAACCGGCCTTGGCAAAAGGGCAATCAAATCTGTCTGATAAGTTGATTCAACTAGGAAGTCCCAGGTAGAGGAAAGATAAGCAAATTTAGCCTCAATTCGTTGCGAACGAAGTTTTTCTGTCACTAAATCATAAGTCGTAAATGTTTTGTTGAAGGTTGCCAATTCATAACTAACAATATCAGACCATTCCAATAAGCTTTTCTGAGCCAACGGATGATCCTTATCCATATAAGCAACGTATTCATCCAATTGAATGATATGTTGTTCATATTTTTTAGCATCCAAGCTCGTAGGCTCTATCAGAATAGAGAGATTCAAATCTCCATCAACCATTTTTTGACGAATTTCCTTCCCCCCACCTTCCGTAACCTGGATATGGATATGAGGATTATTTTTCAGAAAATGAGGCAAAGCACTAGCAAAATAAACTCGTAAAATCAAGGACGGAATACCAAGATTAATGGTGCCTTTTTGTTTTTGAGCTTCTATATGGATCATGGAAAGCATTTCTTCATGTCGATTCACAATCTCGGTCGCATAACGATAAATTTTGCGTCCTGTCTCTGTTAAACTTTCTAATCTTCCATTCTTGCGATTGAATAATTGAACCCCTTCAGCTGCTTCAAAATTTGTCACGAATTGACTCAAGGCTGATTGACTAATGTGAATCTTCTTTGCAGCAATGGAAAGGTTGCATCCGCATTCTATGATATTGATGAAATAGTTCATTTGGATAATATCCACTTACCCATCACCTTGCTTTCCTTCACTATTTTAGCAAGTCAATTAGACAACTATTCTAGTGTTTGATAGTTGTCTACTAACTTTTTATCGAAATAACATTTCGAATACTTCATTTTAACGTTGTATATAAAGCGCTTACAATACTATCTAGTTTGTATTATAACACACTGAGTAAAAAATAGCTCTTTTTTTGCTTAAATCGGCATTGTTTTTAGGTCTTCTGAGACAATAACTTCCCCAGCTGTTTTTTCAAGAACTTCTTCTAATGTCACACCAGGAGCCAGCTCTTTCAACAGGAATTTACCATCTTTGAATCCAAAAACAGCTAATTCTGTGATAACAAGATCTAATACTCCTTTAGCTGATAGAGGCAATGTGCACTCTTTCAAGAGTTTAGATTCACCACCTGTAGTATGTTGGATTGCTCCAATTACGCGCTTAGCACCTACCAAAAGGTCCATCGCTCCACCCATACCAGGAGCAAATTTCCCTGGGATAATCCAGTTAGCAATGCTTCCATCTTGGCTTACTTCAAGAGCTCCAAGAACAGTCGCATCAACGTGACCACCACGAATAATTGCAAATGATGTTTGCAAATCAAACAAAGCAGCTCCTGGAAGAAGAGTGATTGGTGCACCACCTGAGTTTGCTAGGTTTGGATTGTAGTTATCTTTAGTTGGTGTTTCGCCAAAGCGAAGGGCACCGTTTTCAGCTTGAAGAATTACGTTAACACCTTCTGGGATGAAGTCTGCAGAAGCATTTGGAATCCCAAACCCAAGGTTTACAACATCACCATCTTTAAATTCAAGAGCAACACGTCTTGCAATAATTTCTTTTGGTTTCATATTATTTTACCCCCGCTAATTTGTTAGTCTCTGTCCAGAGGTCTCCCATCATCTTATGGTGTTCTTCTGGAGTTAAGCCTTGGACTACATAGTCAACAAGGATACCAGGGATGTAAATATCATCCGGTTTAATTTCACCAACTTCAACAATTTCATTTGTTTCAACGATAACTGTATCTGCCGCAAGAGCAAGTTGCAATGAAATGTTCTTAGTTGTACCATCAATGTACAAGTTTCCATACTTGTCAGCTTTTGTAGCTTTAATCAATGCTACGTCAAGTTTTAGAGGGTCATAAATAAGGTACTCGCGACCATTACGAACTACTTTTTCATGTTCGTTTTCTAGAATTGTACCAACTCCAGTCGGTGTCAAAACTCCTCCAAGACCTGCTCCAGCAGCGTGAAGACGTTCAACAACGGTACCCATTGGAGTAAATTCTACTTCCATTTCTCCACTAAAGTACGCTTTTTGAGCAGCAGGAGATGTTCCGATGTGAGCAGCAACATATTTCTTAACTTGGTGGTTTTCACAGAGACGTCCAACACCCACTTCTTTACCTGGATGTGAAGTAACAACGGAAACCAAAGTCAAATCTTGTTGATTTTGTCTAACCAATTCTTCGATCAATTCCAATGGTTCACCAACGGCAAGGAACCCTGAAATCCCAACGACATCACCTGATTTAACTTTAGAAATAGCTTCTTGTAATGATAAAACAGCTTTCATACTAACACCTCAACTTTTATTTACGATTGAATACGGCTTTACGTTTTTCAACAAAAGCACGCATTCCTTCTACCTTATCTTCTGTTGAGAAGAGTAGAGCTTCCGCTTCTGTTTCCAAACGAATAGCATTTTTCAGAGGGAGTTCTGAGCCAACTTGGATAATATGTTTAGCTTTTTCAACTGCTAGCGGGGCATTTTTCATAATCGCTGCTGCCAGCTCTTCTGCTGCAGGCAATAGTTCTTCTGCTGCTACCAACTTGTTAAGAATTCCAAGATCATATGCTTCTTGTCCTTTAACCATTCTAGCAGTAAAGATTAATTCCTTTGTTTTACTAGTACCAATCAAACGAGACATTCTTTGGGTACCTGCAAAACCAGGAATGATTCCCAAGCCAACTTCAGGGAAGCCAACCATTGTCTTGTCATAGCCGATTCGGATATCAGTTGAAAGAGCTAATTCCAAACCGCCTCCCAAAGCATAACCATTCAATACTGAAATAGTTGGCTGGGTCAATTCAGATAAACGGGTAAAGGTGTCGTTCGCATAGGTCATGTATTCATGAGCCTGAATTGGAGACATTTGGTCCATTTCTTTAATGTCCGCGCCTGCGACAAATGCTTTCTCCCCTTGACCAGTCACAATGACAACACGAATATCATCGCTTGCTTCAATTTGGTCTAAAACGAGATTCAAATCCTTTAAGACTTCTGAACTTAAGGCGTTCAAAGCCGATGGACGGTTAATTGTTAGATAGCCAAGACCATTCTTAACCTCTAATAAAACAGTTTTACTCATTGTTCTGCTCCTACTTGATTTATTTTGAGTACAGAGTACAGCGTCAACAAATACCAACACAAAATGTAAGAGCTTACATTTTCATCATAACTCTTTTTTCTCCATCCGTCTACTTAATTATTATTTATAGTTCTATAAGTTAAGCTTATAGTATATGGTCGTCCAATCGATCCTTAAAGTCTTAGGAAAAACAAAAATACCTTATCAAGCCCTTTCAGAGAAAGACACTTGATAAGGTATGTAACGATGAGATCGGATCAAAATCTCATTTTGTAATCGTAATATTGAAAAAGAGGAAATGACGTTCAGTTTTCTAATAACTAACGTTCAACGATGAGGGCTGTTCCCATCCCTCCTCCGATACAGAGAGTTGCTAAACCAGTTTTAGCATCACGTTTCATCATCTCATGTACCAGAGTTACTAGGATACGGCAACCTGAAGCCCCAATTGGGTGACCAAGAGCTATCGCGCCACCGTTGACATTGACAATATCTGTGTTAAAGCCAAGTGTTTTCCCAACCGCACAAGCCTGAGCAGCAAAGGCTTCATTTGACTCAATCAAGTCAAGATCATCAACTGTCAAATTACCTTTTTCAAGAGCCTTGCGAGTCGCATAAATCGGTCCACATCCCATAATCTTAGGATCCAAACCTGCACTTGCATACGAACGAATGCGAGCAATGACTGGAAGTCCCAATTCTTCAGCTTTTTCAGCACTCATGACCAAGACAGCCGCCGCTCCGTCATTGATACCTGAGGCATTCCCCGCTGTAACAGAACCGTCTTTTTTGAAAACAGGACGTAGCTTAGACAGACTCTCCAAGCTAGCATCTTTTCTAGGAAATTCATCTGTATCAAAGACGATAGGATCGCCTTTACGTTGAGGAATAACCACCGGAACAATCTCTTCCTTAAAGCGTCCAGATTCTATAGCCGCCACTGCTCGTTTCTGTGATTCCAAAGCAAGCGCATCTTGATCATCCCGGCTAATACCATATTCTTCTGCCACATTCTCAGCTGTAATCCCCATATGGTAGTCATTAAAGGCATCAGACAAACCATCCTTAATCATGGTATCTACCACTTTCGAATCTCCCATACGGCCACCCCAACGGAAGCTTGGCAAAACATATGGAGCCTGGCTCATGTTTTCTGCACCACCAGCCACGACAATATCTGCATCTCCACACTTAATCGCTTGAGCAGCTAACTGCACTGCCTTCAAACCGGAACCACAAACCTTATTAATGGTAAAGGCTGGTATATATTCAGGAAGCCCAGCATGAATACTCATTTGGCGAGCCACGTTTTGGCCTAAACCTGCTCCTAGGACATTCCCCATAATCACTTCATCTACCTGCTCTGGTTTAATATTCGCTTTTGCCAAAGCACTCTTAATTACCAAAGATCCCAAATCAACAGCAGAAACATTCTTCAAGCTCCCACCAAAGGAACCTAAAGGTGTTCGCACTGCCGAAACAATAACTACGTCTTTCATGACTACCTCCATCAGTGTCTAGTAAGTAAAAAAGCCTTCTTTTGTCTTCCGTCCCAATTTTCCTGCTTCGACCATTTTCTTAAGAAGAGGGGCAGGACGGTATTTTTGATCGCCAAACCCTTGGTTTAGGACGCTCATAATAGCCAAACAAACATCCAATCCAATCAAGTCAGCAAGAGCCAAAGGTCCAATAGGATGATTTGCACCAAGTTTCATCGCTTCATCGATTTCCTCGGCACTAGCCACTCCTTCACCTAGAATGTAAATGGCTTCATTGATCATAGGAATCAAAATTCTGTTCACAACAAAACCATAAGAATCTTTAACATCAACTGGTGTTTTACCAATTTTCACTGTCAGTTCACGAACCGCCTGAACCACTTCTTCTGAAGTCTGCAAGGCCTTAATAACCTCTACAAGTTTCATGATTGGGGCAGGATTAAAGAAGTGCATTCCAATCACGCGCTCCTGATGTTTAGTAGCAGCAGCTATATCCGTGATTGACAAAGAGGATGTGTTTGATGCTAAGATAGTTTTAGGATCAGTCAATTCATCCAATTGTTTGAAAATATTCAACTTAATCTCACGATTCTCAGTTGCAGCTTCAATCACCAATTGGACTTGTTTCGCATCTTCATATGAAACAGATGGAAGCAAATTGGCCAATACCTGATTCTTCTCATCCGCAGACATCCGTCCTTTTTCAACTGAACGTTCCAATTGTTTTGTGATATTGTTCAAACCTCTTTGAACAAATTCTTCTTTAATATCGTTTAAGTAAACTGTAAAACCAGCCTGAGCAAATACTTGAGCAATTCCGCTTCCCATTTGACCAGAACCAATAATCATCACCTTAGATATCATTATTTTCTCCTTCTTATTTTACAAAAATCCAGTGCATGAAGCAAGGACGATTGAACAGAAATCCTTCAATCGCCTTTCTGACATTAAACAAAGGCACCTAATCCAGTAATCTCACGACCAACAATCAAGGCATTCACTTCGTGTGAACCTTCATAGGTATAGATTGATTCAGCATCTGCAAAGAAACGAGCAACGTCTGTCTCAAGTGTAATACCATTACCTCCGCAAGTTTCACGAGCAAGGGCAACTGTTTCGCGCATCACCAAGGAATTGTGCATTTTAGCAAGAGCAGAGTTAAGCATCAATTCATTACCTTTCTCTTGCATCTCAGCAATACGAGTTGAATACGCAATAACTGCTACAGCATTCGCTTGCATACGAGCCAATTTTTCTTGAACAATTTGGAATTTAGCAATTGGACGTTTGAACTGTTCACGATCTTTAGCATATTTAAGAGCTGCAACATACGATCCACAAGTCACTCCCATAGCAATGTGAGCAACGTCCGCACGAGTAAAGGTCAAGATACGGGCTACATCACCAAAACCATTGATATTTACCAAACGGTCTGAATCTGGAACCTCTACATTCTTCATGGTAATATGGCCATTGCGGATACAACGAAGAGCAATCTTGTGTGGGATTGGTTCTGCATGATATCCAGGAGCTCCCTTACGAACGATAAAGCATTTCACCTTGCCATCCGCAACATCACGAGCAAATACAGGAACAACATCCGCAGTATCTGAACCACCAATCCAGCGTTTTTCACCATTTAGAATCCACTTGTCTCCAACACGTTCTGCAGTAGTCGCAAGTCCTCCAGCAATATCAGAACCTGAAAGAGGTTCAGTTAAAGCGAAGCAACCTTGCCAATCAAATGCAGCTAGTTTTGGAAGAAATTCTTTTTGTTGACGCTCATCACCACCCAAGAGAATTGTGTTGTAGCAAAGTCCGCCATGAACGGTGTAGAATGTTGCAATAGAAGCATCGAAGCGAGCAAGTTCAAGATACAAGAAAGCAATATAAAGTTCAGAAGGTTTCCAGCTACCCTCACGTCCCTCAAACAATTTTGGATTGTTCATAATTTGAGCGCCCTTAGCTACAGCATAGAATTCTTCAAAAGGAAAATCAGGTTTTTCCCAGTATTCATTAATAACCGGACGGAGATGTTTCTCAATCAAACGGCGAGTTTCTTGTAAAACCTCTGCTTCTCCCAAAGTTAGACCATCCGCATAGTGAAAAAGGTCTTCAGGATATAGTTCGCGTAAAATTTCTTCTTTTGTTGCCATAGTTATGACTCCTTTATTTGTTATAAGAGCGCTTACATTTTTGTATTCGCTATTTGTTGACAACACCATTCTATCCCTTAGGGTATTATTTTGTCTACTTAATAAATATAAACACCCCTATAAGTTCAGATTATAGGGGCTGATTCTGACTGTTTATCAAGGATTTCCTCGTTTTTCTACTTACTTAGGCACAAGAAAAAGTGGTTTACAAATCAGTAAACCACTTTTGTTAGTTATTTCAATTTTATGATTCTTTTACTTCGAGCAAACCAACTTCACCATCTTCACGACGATACAAAACATTTGTTGTTTGATCTTCTACGTCTACATAGATAAAGAAATCATGTCCCAACAAATCCATTTGAAGAAGTGCTTCTTCTAAATCCATTGGTTTCAAATCAATTTGTTTTGAACGAACCACTTTTGGTTGCACAACATTTGCATCTTCAACTAGGGCATCTGTAAAGAGTTGGCTTGTCGCAACTTTATTTTTATTCTTACGTTCGATTTTTGTTTTATTTTTACGAATCTGACGTTCAATTTTATCAGTTACAAGGTCGATAGATCCATACATATCTTGAGAAATATCTTCTGCACGAAGAGTAATAGATCCAAGTGGAATCGTTACTTCAACTTTTGCTGTTTTTTCACGGTAAACTTTCAAATTCACACGTGCATCCAACTCTTGCTCTGGTTGGAAATACTTTTCGATCTTTTCGAGTTTAGAAACTACATAATCACGAATCGCTTCTGTTACTTCTAGGTTTTCACCACGGATACTATATTTAATCATATAAGTACCTTCTTTCTAAACATTTTTGTTTTTCTAACTATATTATAGCGCTTTCATTTTCATTTTGCAAATTTTTTCCTCATCTTACAAGGGAAAAAGTTTTAACTTCCAAAGCACCTGATTCTTCCAAAAGTCGTTTCACACGATTGACAGTAGCCCCTGTTGTATAGATGTCATCAATCAGCAAAATCTTCTTAGGAAGTGAGATTCCATCTTTAATAAAAAATGGAATTTCAGTAGCTAACCTTTCCAAACGGCTTTTAGAAGAACTAGCACTCTCTTCTCTTTTTCCTAGTATATCTTTAAAAGAAAAGCCTGCCGCTTCAACCAAACCCTCGACTTGGTTAAACCCCCTCTCAAGCAATCTTTCAGGACTTAAGGGAATCACCACAAATTCATAGTCTCTATACTTTTTCAATTCCTCAGCAAGAACGGAAGCAAAAACTTTTCTAAGCAAAAAATCCCCATCAAACTTATATCGACTAAAGAAGTCTTTCATCGCTTGGTTATAGGTGAAAATCGCCTTATGATCAACTTGGATTCCTTCTTTACACCAAAATTTACAATCTTGACAATACGTTGACACTCCTTTTTTCATGCAACTCGGACAATGCACCTGTTCAATACTTTCAAAACTTAAAGAACAAGTTAAACAAAGAGGTGTTTCTTGATTCTTCAAGAGCAAGAGACTGCTAAAAGTCAAATCACTCTTTGTAGTTTGGCCACACAATAAGCAACTCATAAACCTGCCTCCTTGTTCATCTGCTTGATTTCCTTGATTGCCTTTTTGATGGAAGTATTTAATCCATCATGAAAGAAGATCAACTCACCAGTTGGTCTGTCCATACTACGCCCAACTCGACCACCAATCTGAATCAAGCTAGACTTGGTAAAGAGACGATGATTAGCTTCTACTACGAAAACATCCACACAAGGGAAGGTAACTCCACGTTCCAAGATTGTCGTACTGATCAGTATTGTTAGCTTTCCATCTCGAAAAGCTTGCACCTGCTCTAATCGATCCTCTGTTACAGAAGATACAAAACCAATTTTCTCATTTGGAAATTGCTCCTGTAAGATTTCTTTTAACTGTTCCCCTTTCTTAATTTCTGAAGCAAAAATGAGTAACGGATAACCTGTCTTTCTCTGCTTCTCAATATAAGACTTTAACTTTGGTGACAAACACTTCTTATCTAAATAGCGATTAAAATCCGACAACCAAATAGTTTTAGGAATAATCAACGGATTTCCATGAAATCGTCTTGGCAAACTCAATCTTTTTAGTTCTCCTAAACGAACCTTCCTATCTAACTCATCGGTAGAAGTCGCTGTTAAAAAGATTCTCAATCCATTCTCCTTTACACTATTCTTGACAGCATGGTAAAGCATTGGATTGTCAACATAAGGAAAAGCATCTACTTCATCCACTATCAGCAAATCAAAAGCTTGATAAAACTTCAATAACTGATGGGTCGTCGCAACAACTAATGGTGTTCGAAAATACGGCTCTGATTCGCCATGGAGTAGCGCTATATCGCAAGCAAAGTCATTCTGCAGTCGCTTATACAGTTCTAAACATACATCAATTCGAGGACTGGCCAAACAAACTGCACCACCATCATCAATCACTTTAGCCACAACTTGATAAATCATCTCTGTCTTTCCAGCTCCTGTCACAGCGTGAACCAAGGTTGGCTCTTGCTTGTCTACCGCCTGAAGCAGTCCCTCTGACACTTTTTCTTGAAAAGGTGTTAGCTGACCACGCCATTTGAGGACGTCTTGCTTAGGAAAATCCTCTTGAGGAAAATAGTATAAAGCTTGATCACTCCTGACTCTCTTCATCAGTAAACACTCCCTACAATAGTAAGCGCCGATAGGCAAATACCATTCTTCTAGAATCAAACTATTACAACGTTGACAAAACAGTTTCCCCTTCTCTTTTCTCATTGCTGGCAGTCTCACTGCTTCCTGTCGTTCTTCTTCCGTTAATTCTTTCTCAGTAAACAAGCGACCGAGATAATTTGGATTTACTTTCATACTTTAATATTCGTAAAAATATAGCGCTTTAGGTAATTTTTTAGTACAATTAAATCATGGAATTTAGAACAATTAAAGAGGATGGGCAGGTCCAAGAAGAAATCAAAAAATCACGCTTTATCTGTCATGCCAAGCGTGTCTATAGTGAAGAAGAAGCTCGTGACTTTATCACTGCTATCAAAAAAGAACACTACAAAGCCACCCATAACTGCTCTGCTTTTATTGTAGGGGAACGCAGTGAGATCAAGCGTACGAGTGATGATGGCGAACCTAGTGGTACTGCTGGAGTCCCTATGCTTGGCGTCTTAGAAAATCATAATCTTACCAATGTCTGCGTAGTAGTTACTCGTTACTTTGGTGGAATTAAGTTAGGCGCTGGTGGCTTGATCCGTGCTTATGCAGGAAGCGTAGCCTTGGCTATCAAAGAAATTGGCATTATAGAAATCAAGGAGCAAGCTGGCATATCCATTCAAATATCTTACGCTCAGTATCAAGAGTACAGTAACTTTCTTAAAGAACATCATCTCATGGAGCTGGATACAAACTTTACAGATCAAGTTGATACAATGATTTATGTTGATAAGGAAGAGAAAGAAAATATCAAGGCTGCTCTTGTGGAATTTTTTAATGGAAAAGTTACTTTAACAGATCAAGGTTTACGAGAAGTTGAAGTCCCTGTAAACTTAGTGTAAATTAAGGAGAAGTTATGGCTTTTGGGAAATTTATTCAAGGACTTGCTGGAAATTTTAGCGAGGAAAACAAAGAGACTCTTATTAAAGAATATGGACAATATCTACTAGAGAATGAAGAAATTCAAAGCGGGTATAAACTTATTCGAGATTCAATCATCTTTACAAATATCCGTATTATTTTTACAGATAAGCAAGGTGCTACTGGTCGCAAGACGTCTGTTAAGTCACTCTTTTTGATGAACATTGTAAACATTGAAATGGAAACTGCTGGAGCAGGTATAGATGATAGTGAGATTACGATTACTTATTTAGAAAATATCTTTCTAAAAGCACACAATGAGCACCTGAGTTTCCATAAATTTGAATTCCCTAAAAAAACGGACATCCTTCCGCTTTACACCTATTTATTAGAATTGGCTTATCACAATCGATTAAAAATTAATGGCTTAGACCTTTGATATAAAAAAATCCTATCACTTTGATAGGATTTCTATATTTTACAAATAGCCTTAAGCGCGTTATACTAGTATCATCTTATACAAAGAGGTATATATATGGCTATTTATAACAATATCACTGAACTTATTGGACAAACACCGATTGTTAGACTTAACAACATTGTTCCAGAGGGTGCTGCAGACGTCTATGTTAAACTAGAAGCTTTTAACCCTGGATCGTCAGTAAAAGACCGCATTGCCCTTAGCATGATTGAAAAAGCGGAACAAGATGGTATTCTAAAACCGGGTGCTACCATTGTTGAAGCAACGAGTGGAAACACTGGTATCGGTCTTTCATGGGTTGGTGCCGCTAAAGGATATAAAGTTGTTATCGTCATGCCTGAAACGATGAGTGTGGAACGACGCAAGATTATCCAAGCCTATGGTGCTGAACTCGTCCTTACTCCTGGTAGCGAAGGAATGAAAGGGGCTATTGCCAAAGCTCAGGAAATCGCCGCTGAACGTGACGGCTTCCTTCCACTCCAATTTAATAATCCAGCTAATCCAGAAGTACACGAAAGAACAACAGGAGCTGAAATACTGGCTGCTTTCGGTTCTGATGGACTAGATGCTTTTGTGGGTGGTGTTGGTACTGGTGGAACAATCTCAGGTGTTTCTCACGCTCTTAAAGCAGCAAATCCAAACATTCAAGTTTATGCAGTTGAGGCAGACGAGTCAGCTATCTTGTCTGGTGAAAAACCAGGACCTCACAAAATTCAAGGCATCTCAGCTGGATTTATTCCTGAAACACTTGATACAAAAGCCTATGATGGTATCGTCCGCGTAACGTCAGATGATGCTCTAGCGCTTGGCCGTGAAATTGGTGGAAAAGAAGGCTTCCTTGTTGGGATTTCTTCAGCTGCAGCGATTTACGGGGCAATTGAGGTTGCCAAGAAATTAGGTACAGGTAAGAAAGTCCTTGCTTTAGCACCAGATAACGGCGAACGTTATTTGTCTACAGCACTCTATGAATTTGAAGTGTAGTCTCCTAAATGCACTTAGCCCTTATTAAAGGGCTTTTTATATACTCATATAGAGCCTATTCTTAAAATAAAGTTTTGGGGCAGATAAAGGCTTGTTGGAGTTACAAGAGATGTGATCTGAGAGGTAAGCGTCAAGTGAGAATTAACATGGGATTCATACTCATGGCCAATAACCTCTTAAAATACAATAAGAAAAGGGGGCAAAATTAAAAAGCTAGAGTTTGTACTGACCCCAAAAAGTTAGACAAATAATTATTGAAAGGATTTAGTTCTGTATTGCACAGGACTGAGTCCTTTTAGTTTTACCTTAATTCGTTTGTTGTTGTAATAATCAATATAGTCTACAATGGCTTGTTCCAATTGCTTAAGCGACTGAAACGACTCCTCATAACTGTAAAACATCTCCGACTTCAAAATACCAAAGAACGACTCCATCATGCCGTTGTCTGGGCTGTTGCCCTTGCGTGACATGGAGGCTTGAATTCCCTTACTCTCTAGGAACCGATGATAAGAATCATGTTGGTATTGCCAGCCCTGGTCGCTGTGTAAAATGGTATTTTCATAGTATTTCTCTGTGAATGCCTGTTCTAACATACTCTTCACTTGTTCTAAGTTGGGCGAAGTAGAAAGATGATAAGCAATAATTTCACTGTTAAAGCCATCTAAAACAGGGGATAAATAGAGTTTCTGTGTGCTATTTGGAATGGCAAACTCCGTTACATCTGTATAGCACTTTTCCATTGGTTTGGTTGCTTCAAATTTGCGTTGAATGAGATTATCTGCTTTCTTGCCAATCTCTCCTCGGTAGGAAGAATACTTCCGTTTACGACGAATTCGAGCCGTTAGACCAAGGACCGTCATCAGACGTTGAACTTTCTTATGATTCACTACAAAACCACGATTTCTGAGTTCGAGAGTAACTCGGCAATAGCCATAATTTCCTTTATGGTCATTATAAATAGTCTGAATTTCGGTTTTAAGCTCTTTATCTTTATCAAGCCCATCTAGTTCCTTCAACTGATAGTAGTAAGTTGAGCGAGCTAAACGAGCCACTTCAAGAAGTAAATCTAGTCGAAATCCTCCTGAAACCATTTCTCTAACTGTCTCTGCCTTTCTCGCTCTAGGGCTTCGTCCCTTTCCTCTAACTCTTTTAACTTTTTTAGGTAGGCCACCTCGGTACGTAAACGTTCATTCTCCTCCTGGAGTCGTTCTAATTCTGTCATTTCTTCCCAAGTTTTCTTTCGTTTACGTCCCATTTTAGCTGATCTCCCTCTTGTTTTCTCAATAATAGTATACCTGTTTTTCTTGTATTGCGCCAGCCAATTTGGAAGCATACCACGATTTGGGAGAGCATATTTGAGAGAAACTCTATCTTGAGACCAGTTTTCATGTAAAACTTTATCAATCATTTCTTGTTTTAATTCTGGGGAATAGTATCGATTTTTTCCTTTTTTGACGAATTCTATTCCGTAACAATCAATCAATTTAATCATGTACCTAAGATTAGAATTGTTTATCCCAAATTTATTTGAAAGCTTCTCTAAGCTATATCCTTGTTTTCTAAGTTCATAGATCTGAACTTTATCATCATAAGTTAATTTCATAGTAAAAACACCCCAAAAGTTAGATTTTTTCTGTCTAACTTTTGGGGTGCAGTTCAGTTTCTCAATTGGAAACCTCTAGCTTTTTTGTGGCTGAGAACTATTTTGTTTCAGATTCTTTAGTTATTCAAAGCTGCTGCCATTGTAGCTGCAACTTCAGCTTCAAAATCATTTGCAGCTTTTTCGATACCTTCACCAACTTCAAAGCGAGCGAACTCAACTACTAAAGCGTTAACTGAATCAAGGTAGGCTTCAACCGTCTTGCTGTCATCCATGATGTATACTTGTGCAAGAAGTGTGTATGCTTGGTCAACTTTAGTGTTGTCAAGCATGAAGCGATCCATTTTACCTGGGATGATTTTGTCCCAGATTTTTTCTGGTTTGCCTTCTGCAACCAATTCAGCTTTGATATCTTCTTCAGCTTGAGCAATCACTTCATCAGTCAATTGAGCTTTTGATCCATATTTCAAGTGTGGAAGAGCTGGTTTACCAACCATTGCACGGCTATCATTATCTTGGTCAATCACGTGGTTCAATTGTGCCAACTCATCTTTAACGAACTGCTCATCCAATTCTTTGTAAGAAAGAACTGTTGGTTTCATCGCAGCGATATGCATTGAGATTTGTTTAGCAAGTGCTTCATCTCCACCTTCGATGACAGAAATAACACCGATACGTCCACCATTGTGTTGGTATGCTCCAAAGTGTTGTGCATCTGTTTTTTCAAGCAAAGCAAAACGACGGAATGAGATTTTTTCACCGATTGTAGCTGTTGCAGATACATATGCTGCTTCAAGAGTTTCACCTGAAGGCATTGTCAAGGCAAGAGCTTCTTCGTTGTTAGCTGGTTTTCCTTCAGCAATTACTTTAGCTGTAGCATTTACCAAGTCAACAAATTGAGCATTTTTTGCAACGAAGTCAGTTTCAGCATTTACTTCAACTACTGCTGCAACGTTACCGTTAACAAATACACCAGTCAAACCTTCAGCTGCAACACGGTCAGCTTTCTTAGCTGCCTTAGCCATACCTTTTTCGCGAAGCAATTCGATTGCTTTTTCGATATCACCTTCAACTTCAACCAATGCTTTCTTAGCGTCCATAACACCAGCACCAGATTTTTCACGCAACTCTTTAACAAGTTTAGCTGTAATTTCTGCCATTTTGATTCTCCTATATTTTTTAAAAATAGGAGAGCCGGGCTAAGCCCCGCCCTCCTAGGTAATGATTACTTATTTGAATTAAGCGTTGTCGCCTTCTACAACTTCAACGATTTCTTCGATTGAGTCTGCTTGAGCTTCTGAAGCTGCAAATTCAGCTTCAACTGCTGTCGCGTCTTCACCTTGACGACCTTCGATGATAGCGTCAGCCAATTTAGCTGTGATCAATTTAACCGCGCGGATAGCGTCATCGTTAGCTGGGATGATTACATCGATATCGTCTGGATCAGTGTTTGTGTCAACCATCGCTACAACTGGGATTCCCAATTTTTTAGCTTCTTTAACAGCGATTTGTTCTTTATGTGGGTCAACTACGTACATTACATCTGGGATACGAGGCATGTCTTCGATACCACCCAAGAATTTTTCAAGACGTGCACGTTGTTTGTTAAGAAGTGCAACTTCTTTCTTAGGAAGAACGTCAAAGATTCCTTCCTCTTCCATACGTTTAATTTCTTTCAAACGAGCAATACGTTTTTGGATAGTTCCCCAGTTGGTAAGAGTTCCACCCAACCAACGGTGGTTGATGTAGTATTGACCTGAACGTTCTGCTTCTTCTTTAACAGCGTCAGCAGCTTGTTTCTTAGTACCAACGAACAATACAACTGCATCGTTAGCTGCTGCATCACGCATAAAGTCGTAAGCTTGGTCAGCGTATTTTACAGTTTGTTGCAAGTCGATTACGTGGATTCCGTTACGCTCAGTGAAGATGTACTTAGCCATCTTAGGGTTCCAGCGACGAGTTTGGTGACCAAAGTGTACACCAGCCTCAAGAAGTTGTTTCATTGAAATTACTGCCATGAGTATTTCTCCTTTTTGTTTTTTCCTCTCCTCGATTTCAACTTGCAAAACGACCCAAGGGCAACAGTTTCACAATTCATCAAGAATGAGTATTATCGTTTACACGACAAGTTTCATTCTACCACATTTTATCAATATTTTCAAGTATTTTTGCTAGTTTTTGGTCTAACTTAAAATTAAGAAAAGAGACTCAAAATCGAGTCTCTTTATTTGGTTCATTAGTTTGGATAGATGTATGTTACGTAACCTTCAGAAGTTGTAGTTGGGTTGAACCATCCACGTTTGTTTCCGATTGTACGATCTCCACCGTAGTTTGATTCTGACACTTGAATACGAGTTGATGATGAAACTGCTGTAACAACCGCTACGTGCCCATAACCACCATCATTCCAACATGCAATCGCACCAACTTGTGGAGTTGATCCTGTACGGAATCCTGCTGCTGCAGCACTTGTTGCCCACTGAGCTCCGTTACCCCAATAGTCTCCAGCCCAAGGTGCCAATGTTTTAGCTCCCCAAGTACATTCACCAGTTGGGTAACTTGATGCATTTGAGCTGTATGTTGGACGTTGTCTAGTAGGAGTCGGAGTAGGTGCTGGAGTGTAGCTTGAGTCCTCGTCGTCAGATGCTGATGCTGACGTTGATGTTGCTTGCACTTGAGCTGAGAAACTTGTGTTTCCAGAAGCAACAACTGATTCTTGTTGACTTGTTTGACGTGCTTTATAAGCTGCCTCTGCTTCAGCTGCTGCTTTTGCTTCTGCCTCTGCTGCTGCTTTTTGTTCCAACAAAGTAGCTTTCTCGCCTTCTGCAGTAGCTTTCTCTGCAGCAAGATTCAACTCAGCAACTTTTAACTCCGCCTGTTTTGTTGTCAATGTTTGTGCATCGTCAGCAAGCGTTTGTTGGTTCGCAATTACAGTATTGATTGCTTCATTATTTGCAACTTGTTTTTCTGAGATTGATTTTTTATCAGCTTTTTGTTGCTCTAACATTTTGTTGTTAGCCGATACAATCTCGCTCATAGCCGCAACACGGGAAATAGCTTCTGTAATTGATTTTGAATTTACAATTGTATTGATATAGCTAGTTGCAGCACCGTTTGTTTGTGCACTACGTGCTTGTTTTTCCAAAGATTCATTACGAGCAACAATGTTCTTAGAAAGCTCTGTAATTTCTCCTTCAAGCTTTTTAGACTCAGTTTGTAGTGTTTCATTTTCAGCTTGCAAGCTTGCTTGTTGTGTTTGAATAGCTGTAACTTGCGTTTGGATTTCATCTACCTGTTGTTGAGCTTCTTTTTGTTGAGCTGTCAAGTCACTAATCTTACTATCTTGAGCAGCAATTTTTTCATCAGTTGTTTCAGCATGAACAGTTGTTAATACCGCTGCTTGTGAAACCAATACTGTACTTAACAAAAGTGACGCTAAGATTTTTTTCTTCATATTGTGTGGATACTCCTTCTATTTAAGACAATACTAGTATACCAAAAAAAGACATAATAAATATTACGCCTTTGTTACATTTATATTTCTTTCTCATAGATAATATTTTTCAAAAATATATTGGAAAATCGCCATCCACAAAAAGTTTAAAATCATTGATGGGACAAGACTGTAGACAATGAAAACTGGCATTGATTCTACTGTCAGTCCCATAGCAAGGGCCAGGAGATAACTACCCATATCAAATAGGAAGCTCATCACAACTATTGTTAACATTCTCGTCCAACGGTTCAACAAAGTCACACTATTAAACTTGTGAAGTGAGGCACCTATCAAGATAAATAAAAGTGTCGCAATTCCTATCAAGTGGAAAAAATAAATATCGTACACCAAACCCACTATACAACAATAGGCTAGATAGAGATACTCTGACACTTCGATTGTCTCAAACAAGAGAAATAAAAACAGGAAATGACTGGCTAAGTGAAAATGTGGATAAAAGGATTCTACTAATTGACCAATATGTGCATCAATCAGCACAAGAAAAGGAAGTAAAAAGAAAATACCAACTTGTTTTAACAGTCTCATTGCTAATTCCCCACTAACTCTACCACATGAAGATCTTTAGTATCAGCACTTAACTTTACTGTCACCTCTCGTGTTAGATAATCACTGCTGTGTGTTGTAGCAACAACCTCTCCAACAGGGATATCCTTAACATTAAAGTTTCCGAGCCCCCCTGTAGTCACCTTGTCTCCCGCGCTAATGTCTCTGTTGCTGTTTAATTGACTAATTTTAAGCAGTTCAGATTCCTTATCATAACCAACGATAATCCCGTAAATTTCAGTAGAACCATGCAGGATTTTAACAGAAATTTTGTCTGAATTTTCGGTGTTTGTCAATAGATTGACCGTTGTTGAATGATCCTCCACCTTTGAAACACTACCAATCAAGCCCCCGTTTGCAATGGCCAACATATTTTCAGAAGCTCCTTTTGAACTTCCCGCATCAATTGTTAACTCTTGTTTCCAAGATACTGGAGCTCGCATAATCACATCTGCTGCAATGGTTTTTGTAGCCTGCAATTTTGACTTCATATCCAGCAACTGACGTAATTGTTCATTTTCATTTTTTAAACTTTCTGATTGATTAGACTCCACCTCTAGTTGATAGAGCTGTTTCTTTAGACTCTCATTTTCATTGTAAGTCTGCGTCAAATGTCCCAAATCTGATTTGAAAGTATCAAACCACTGAAAGGGTTTTTGAACAATTCTATCTACTAAGGAAATGCCATCTCCTAATTTTGTCACAATAGCACTTGAATAGGTTGTCACTAATAGTACAGAAACTGCTAGAACTGTGACAAAAACAATGATTAGATATTTTGATTTTTTAAAACGGTTCATATTCCTACCTTTTTACTAAAGATCTACTACTGTGATTTTTTATCAATCTTACAAATCCACTAAGATTTTAAGAAAAATAAGAGACATCCCAGCACCAAAATCACAAGAATTGCCAGTGTATCCTTTTGACTCCATCTCAACTGTCTATACTGACTTCTACCCTTTCCTCCCTGATAACCACGCGCTTCCATGGCTATTGCCAATGAATCTGCACGCTTTAAGCTAGTCGCAAAAAGAGGAATTAAAATTGGAATCATAGCCTTTACTTTTTGAACGATGCTACCTTCGCCAAAGTCAACTCCACGAGCTTTTTGAGCATTCATAATTCTCGTTGTGTCATCCATCAAGGTTGGAACAAAACGCAAACTCATTGATAACATGAGACCAATTTCATGAACGGGAACTTTCACGCGTTTCAGCGGTGCTAAAAGAGCTTCAACTGCAGCTGCCAGACTCAAAGGCATGGTCGTTAAGGTTAGCAAGGTTGAAAAGAAAATAATCAACACAAAACGACAGAAAATGATTCCTGCTTGTTGCAAAGCATAATCCGTTATTCTTATGAAAGAAAACTCAAATAGGACATTTCCACTTGAAATGAAAAAGAGCTGAAAAAGAGTCGTAAAAGCAATCAAGAAGAACATGGATTTTAATCCCTGAACGAAAAATGAGAGGGAAACGCCTGACAAAGCGATAAATATACCTGTCGCTATAAACAAAATGAGATTGGTGAGGGGATTATTAGCCCAAAATACAATCAAAATCAACAGGATCATGGCAAGCAATTTACTACGTGGATCCAAGCGATGAATAATGGAATCCCCCGGTATATAACGCCCTAAAATCATACTATCCATTTAGCGACTCCTTAAACTCCTCTATCTTGATTGGCAGTTTTTTAAAAGCTACACCTCTATCTGCCAAACGTTTACAAAAGGCTGTTATTTTAGGCACACCTAACTGCACCTTTTCCATAGAGGCTACATCTTGGAAAACATCACTCGGTTTGCCACTTTTGACTAAACGCCCCTTTTCCATAACATAGACCTGATCAGCATACGTAGCTACATCATCCATCAAATGCGTTACCAGGACGATTGTCATTCCAGAAAGGTGGAGTTCTTTAAACAGGGTCATCAATTCTTTTCTGCCCAAAGGATCTAGTCCAGCTGTTGGCTCATCCAAAACCAAGACAGTAGGCTCCATGGCTAGTATCCCTGCAATGGCCACACGTCTCATCTGACCACCCGAAAGTTCAAAAGGACTGCGCTCAAAGAGTGACTCATCGATGCCTACCAAGGCTAACTTTTCACGCGCAATTTTCTTGGCATCTTCCTCAGAAACTCCAAAATTTTGTGGTCCAAACGCAACATCTTTCAAAACAGTCTCTTCGAAAATCTGATTTTCAGCAAATTGAAAAACTAAACCGACTTGCTTTCGAATCTGTCGAATTTCTTTATTTGTTGATGTAGGGGTAATGACGGTATCGAAAACTCGAACAGAACCCTTACTTGGAAGCAATAGGCCATTTAAAAGCTGTAAGATGGTCGATTTTCCACTACCTGTATGTCCTATCAAAGCTGTATAGGAGCCGTCCTCAATCGCCAAGGAAACATCAGTCAAGGCTGATGAAGATAGGGGTGTCCCCTCTTGATAGGTAAAGCTCACATTTTCTAGAGTAATTCCCATAACTTGTCCTCTAGCTCTCCTTCTGTCAAATAGCCATCCGGCAACTGATAGCCAGTCTCTCTCAAAGATTCTTTCAATTGATTCGTAAAGGGATCATCTAAGCCTATCTGGTCAAGGTCATCCCGAGAAAAAAGTTCTCTGGGGCTACTGGTTGACTCCACTTGGCCTTTTTTCATGACCAATACACGGTCACTCATCGCAACTTCTTCCAAGTCATGCGTAATAGAAACAACTGTCATCTGATAGTCTTTTCGAATCTCTTGAACTGTCTGAATCAGTTCTCTGCGCCCCTCGGGATCCAACATACTTGTAGCCTCGTCCAGAATCAAAATAGCAGGTCTCAAGGCAACAACTCCTGCAATGGCCACCCGTTGTTTTTGTCCACCAGATAAGCGGGCTGGTTCTCTCTTCTTAAAGTCTAGCATACCTACTAACTCCAAAGATTCAGCCACTCTTTTCTTCATTTCTTCACGAGGAAGTCCCTGATTTTCTAGGCCAAAGGCAACATCATCTTCAACAGTTGCACCTACAAATTGATTGTCTGGATTTTGAAAAACCATACCAATTTGACGACGCAAGTCCCAAACATTCTCAGGGGACAGCAATTGGCCATCTATCCAGATTTCTCCAGATTCCGCTTCAAGCAAGCCATCAATCAAACGAATAGTTGTTGACTTCCCACTCCCATTATGACCTACGATTGAAAGCCACTCCCCACGTTTCACGTGAAACGTAACGCTGTTAACATCATAATACTCTTGATCTTCTTTGTATCGAAAAGACAGATCTTTTACTTCAATAATCAATTTCATTTCGAACCAAATGTCCCTTTGAATAGATGAGCGCTACCCTTGAAATAATCATAACCAGAGTAGATAGTGAAAAACAAAGCGATATAAAGCAACAGTTGCCCAATTAAATTCCAATGTAAGAGCAAAAAGATAATGGCAAACATTTGACTAAAGGTCTTGATTTTCCCAGGCATTGCTGCCGCCAGAACCGTTCCTCCCGTCTCAACGAGCAACAGACGTAGGCCTGTCACAGCGAGTTCACGACAGATGATAATAGCAACAACCCAAGCCGGAGCCATACCCAACTCAATCAACATGATAAAAGCTGACATAATCAACAACTTATCCGCCATTGGATCCGCAAACTTTCCAAAGTTGCTGACCACATTCCATTTTCGAGCAAGGTAGCCATCAAGATAATCCGTTACACTAGCAACTGCAAAGATGATCGCTGCTAGCAAATGACTGCCTTGTGAATGGCCCAAAGTCAAAATAAGAATAAAGAGAGGTATAAAGAGAATTCTACCAATAGTTAATACATTAGGAATTTGTTCTTTTTTCATTGATTTTTCCTTAATCTGTAGTAAATGTAAGTGTTACAGTTCCAGTCTGAGTTGTCAGTTTCGAGGTATCGATTGTTTGATTGTCCACAGTTAAAGAAACTCCCTTCACTACACCCAAAGTAATCGTCACAGGTTCTTTCGTCGAAACTGTTGTTTTTACGTTTTTATTGTCTGATGACAAGGTCACACCACCTTCAAGTTCACTTCCTGAAACACTTACCCAGCTAGTTGCATCCGAAACAGTCAGCTGAACCGTAGCTGTTTCCTTGCTCGTTTTATAGCGAGCTTCAATGCGGTTCCCTTCACCTGAAACGGTAATAGTTGATTCCGCAGTTGAAGATGAACTTGATGCCTGACTACTAGAAGATGAACTTGATGAGGTTGTTGAACTAGTTGAGTTGACAACACTATAACTAGCTGACGAAGGACTTGGCTGAGTTTGGATGTAGTTCCAAACATAGTAAGTCACAAAAATTAAAATTGATAAAGCAAATAGCACAAAATAAAACAAAGGGAGATAAGACGTTTTTTTCTTATTTGACCGTCTACGACCAGACAGAGCTTCTTCATCAACATCGACCTCTTCATAGGTGATCATACTACCTGAATCATAGGCATCCAAGACAATTCTTTCATCTAACTCTACTGCCCAAGCATATTTTCTTAAAAAAGAACGAGCGTAAAAAGTGCTAGGAAGTTGATCGAAATCATCCGCCTCCATTGCTTCTAGAAAATTCAACTGAATTTCAGTTTTTTCCTGCAATTCTTCTAAACTCAATCCTTGGTTAATTCTAGCTAAACGCAGAACCTCACCAATTGTTTTTTTTCTCATACGTACCATTCCTTCTTTCTAGTGTTAGTCATCTTTTAAGCCGGAAAAATTGTAAAATCAACTAGATCGCCATCATCAATCAAACGATGCCCAGCTTCAAGAACATCTTCCAAAGTAATTTCCTGTAAAATTTTCGGAAAATCAAAAATTGTTTCTCCTCGATCCATAGGATCGTATTGAGTTGCAATAAATTCCAAAGAATTCATACTACTGAAAAATTCTCCAAACATCTCACTCTTAACAAGATCGAGATGCTCCTCTGTAATATCTGCATCACTACTAAACTGACGAATCGCTTTCCGAAATTGGTGCGACAAAGAAACAGGTTCTTTGGTATCCATCGTCAATATCACAAAATGAAAGCGACTATTTACCTCAACCTCTAGTGACAATGACGCATCTAACTTCCCTGTCTCGTATAACTTTTGAAAACGATCCGAGGTCCAACCAAACATCATCGTAAATAGCAATTTCAATAAAATATTGTAACGATAAGACTCCACTTCTGTTATTTTACCATTACCTCTAATAGCAACAGCAAGTTTTGGTAAAGAAACTTCCATCCGAAGGCTATCTGTTTGCTTTACAGGTTGCAAAGGTAGTTGCTCTTTTGAAACTGTATACTGTTCTAAAATCTTATTTTCCCTTTTCGAAAAGTACTCCTCAACAACTTTTACATCAATATTCCCAACTAAAAACAGTGACATGTTGACAGGTTTGTAAAAGTCTGTAAAATTCTCTTTTAAATTTGAAACTTGAATCTTAGAAATTGATTTTTCACTTCCAACAATATCTGTTGCTAGAGGAGTATCAGGATAAAGGTTGGCTAATGTTGCAAAAAACAAGCGTGAGTCTGGACCGTCTTGATACATTTCTCGTTCTTGCTGGATAATATCCTGTTCTCTCAAAACAGACTCTTCTGTAAAATGAACATCTCCGACTAACTCATTTAGCAAATCTAAATTCTCTAATAGATGGTCAATTGTTGAAAAAAGATAGCTGGTCTTAGTAAAGCTTGTAAAGGCATTACTGTCTGCACCTAATCGAGTAAAAGCTGCCATCATATCCTCAGAATTTTCTCTTTCAAACAATTTATGTTCAAGAAAATGGGCAATTCCTGCTGGATGATGACGTAAACCTTTGTCTAAACTTGTATAAGTTGCATCTACGGAACCAAATTGAACCGTTACAATCCCATAAACCTCATTGAAATCTTGTTTAGGGAGTAAAGAAACTGTCAATCCATTTGACAATTGTGTTTTGTAGACTGTTTCCTTTACAGCAGGATAGTATTTTTCTTCAAAAGTAACCCTCGTCATTCTATTCCTTCCATAAAGTAAATCGCTTGTAACTTCAAACTGTTGGCAGCTTTACATACAGCTTCTTTATCGACACTCTCTAATCTTTCCAACATCCGATCAATATCAAAAGTCGCTTTTCCAAATAGTACAGATAAATAGAGTCTTTCAACTAGGGTATGCTGACTATCTTGAGCAATCAATAAAGATCTTCGAATCATCTCCTTGGTTTGATCAAGCTCAAAATCTGTAAAGTTGCCCTTTTTCAAATCCATCAACTGATGATTCATCATTTTTCTAGCTTGATTCCGATTTTCTCTATCGATACCTGCATACATCCTTAACAAACCACTAAACAAATCCAATTGACTAGAGACAGTATAGGCTATCCCAGCGTTCTCACGAACGTTTGTAAAGAGTTTCGAATGTGCAAATTCACCCAACAAACCATTCATAATAAGCATAGGCAGATGCTGATCATCACCATATTTTACAGGAGAATGATAGCCCATTTCCAAAACAGATTGTCCTACATTCCTCTGAACCATTCCTTCTTGTAGAACATTCGAATAAGACTGATGGTACTGGATGGAAATATCGCTCTTTCTAGCTGTAAAGGACAATGACTTCAGCGATTCTGTAATTTCTACTTCATTAAAATCACCTAAGAAAAAGAAATCAATTCGATCATTTTTCAAAGCATCTTGAAAGCAAGTATAGCTACTTTCAGGAGACTCATTTGAAATGCTATTTCGTAAATCACTGTATCTCAATTGAAGACGCTCATCATGAAAGAACAAGCTATCCAACTCCTTATGAGCAAAATAAAATGAATCATCCATATCAGTAGCTAAGTTAGCCAATAATTGCTTTTTTTCAATTTCAAACAAGGTTGGCTCAAAAGCTCCATCTAGAGCTAAGGGGGCAAATAAAGTCTGTTTCACCAATTCCAAAATTCGAGAAGTCAAGACATTTTTTTTACTCAAAAACTCATCTCGTACATAGGTAAAGGTTAAGTCAAGAACATGTGCCTGTCCCCTACGATAAGCACTCGTAGAAATATCTGCCCCATACAAACTTGCTAAATATCTACGAAAAGCTTGAGAAGTTGGGTAAGCTTTATTGGCAGTCTCCAACATACTCACACTTAACATGCGTCCTGCTACTGTCTCAAGAGATAAGGGAGCAGTAAAACGAACGGTGATTTTATTTGTTTTAAACTTTTTGGATTGAACAAAATGTGCTGAAATTCCAGGCACTAACTCCATACCTTACCTCCTTACATATAGAGTTCTATTATATCACGAAAAGGAAAATATTTCTTATTCTCTTTATCGCTTTTAAAAGAAAAATCGTTTTCATTTTCAGTGATTTCGCTCACTTAATTCTAAGAAATATGGTATAATACCATAGATTGAGGTGAATTATGGAATACAAATTATTTGAAGAATTTATTACGCTCCAAGCGCTCCTAAAAGAGCTTGGAATTATACAAAGCGGTGGTGCTATTAAATCCTTTTTGATGGAACATCAAGTTTACTTTAATGGTGAATTAGAAACTAGACGTGGGAAAAAGATCCGTATAGGAGATATAATTGACATCCCTGATTTAAAGATTGACATCACATTAACACAACCAAGTTTAAAAGAGCAAGAAGAATACCAAGCAGATAAAATTGAAAAAGAGCGGATTGCTAAACTTGTCAAAGATATGAATAAAGGTGTAAAGAAAGAAAAACAAAAAACTACTTTATCACCTAAAACCAAACAAGCTCCACGTTTTCCAGGAAGATAACCATGTGGCTCCAACATTTAACAATTAAAACCTTTCGAAACTATAAAGAGGCAAAAATTGATTTCAATCCAAAATTAAATGTCTTTCTAGGTCAAAATGCACAAGGAAAAACCAATATTCTAGAAGCAATCTATTTCTTAGCCTTGACACGTAGTCATCGGACTCGTACAGATAAAAATCTCATTCATTTTGATAACGAGCAACTCCATCTTTCTGGCTTGCTACAGAAAAAAACGAGCTCTATTCCTCTAGAAATTGATTTAACGCCAAAAGGGCGTGTGACTAAGGTCAATCACTTAAAACAAGCTCGCCTATCAGACTATATCGGACATATGAATGTGGTCCTCTTCGCGCCTGAAGATCTCCAGCTAATTAAAGGAGCGCCCTCTGTCCGTCGAAAGTTTATAGACATCGAACTAGGACAAATTAAACCAATCTACTTGTCAGACTTGTCAAACTATAACCACATACTCAAGCAAAGAAATACTTATCTAAAATCCAGTCAGAAGATTGATGAAACATTTCTGTCAGTATTAGATGATCAGTTAGTAGAGTACGGTTGTCGCGTCATAAAGCATCGGATAAAATTCATTAAAGACTTAGAGAAATTTGGTCAAAAAAAACACTTAGAAATTTCAAATAAATTAGAAGAGTTGTCAATATATTATCAATCATCTGTCAACTTCACTGATGAAGAACAGCTAACAAGTTCTTTTAAAATTGCTTTGGAGAAAAGCAGATCCAGAGACTTATTTAAAAAGAATACTGGAGTTGGTCCTCATCGAGATGATATTTCTTTTTATATCAATGGTATGGATGCTAGTTTTGGAAGTCAAGGGCAACATCGCAGTCTTGTTCTTTCTATCAAACTAGCAGAGATTGAACTAATGGAAAGCATTACTAACGAGTCTCCAATACTCTTGCTTGACGATGTTATGAGCGAACTTGACAACACACGACAACTAAAATTACTAGAAACCATTTCTCAATCTATCCAAACCTTTATCACAACAACAACTTTGGATCACTTACAAAACTTGCCAGAAAACCTTAGTATTTTCAATATTCAAAACGGTCAGATATCTGTAAATCAAAGTTGACACTTATGTAAACAAAAAGAACTCCTGAATTTCAGGAGTTCTTTTTTACTTCTTACATAGAGTAATTTGGCGCCTCATTAGTGATTTGTACATCATGAGGATGGCTTTCTTTTAGACCAGCCCCAGACATTTCAATAAATTGAGCATTATCGTGTAGTTCTTTAAGGTTAGCTGCACCACAGTAACCCATACCAGAGCGAATACCACCAATCATTTGGAAGACAATATCGGCTGCTGCGCCTTTATAGGCAACACGACCTTCAATTCCTTCTGGAACGAGTTTGTTTGCTTCATTGACAGAACCTTGGAAGTAACGGTCACTTGAACCTTTCTTCATTGCTGCGATTGATCCCATACCACGGTAAGTCTTGAATTTACGTCCTTGGAAGATTTCCGTTTCACCTGGTGCTTCGTCTGTTCCAGCAAACATTGATCCAAGCATAACCGCATTTCCACCTGCAGCAAGGGCTTTTACAATATCTCCAGAGTACTTGATTCCACCATCAGCAATGATTGTTTTACCATATTCACGCGCAACTGCTGCTGCATCATAGATTGCTGTCACTTGTGGGACACCAACCCCTGCAATCACACGAGTAGTACAGATAGAACCTGGTCCGATACCGACTTTGACAACATCTACACCTGCATCATAAAGAGCACGCGCACCTTCTGCAGTTGCAATATTACCTGCAATCAAAGTGCGGTCTGGGAAGTGAGCACGAATTTCAGCAATTTTACGTAGAACACCAGCAGAGTGACCATGGGCAGTATCAATAACAATTGCATCCGCTCCTGCTTCAAAAAGGGCTTCGGCACGTTCAAATGTATCTGAAGTGACACCCACCGCTCCAGCAACTAGAAGACGACCAAACTCATCTTTTGCTGCATTAGGAAATTCAATTACTTTTTCGATATCTTTAATAGTAATCAAGCCAGAGAGACGACCTTCTTCATCAACCAAAGGAAGTTTTTCAATACGGTGTTCTTGAAGAATGCTTTCAGCTGTTGCAAGATCTGTACCAACAGGAGCAGTAACAAGATTTTCACTAGTCATATGGTTTGAGATTGGCTGATTGTAATCTGAAATAAAGCGAAGATCTCGGTTTGTTAGAATACCAACCAATTTACGATTTTCAAGTGTCTCCACAACTGGAACACCACTGATACGGTAACGTCCCATCAGTTCATCTGCTTCAGCAATCGTGTGTTCTGGAGTCAAGAAGAATGGATCAATAATAACACCATTTTCAGAACGTTTTACCTTACGAACTTCATCTGCCTGTTGCGCAATAGACATATTTTTATGGATTACTCCAAGACCACCTGCACGAGCAATGGCAATAGCCATTTGACTTTCTGTGACTGTATCCATGGCGGCTGTTATAATTGGGATATTTAAAGTCAGATTATCTGCCAATTTTGTTGTCAAATCTGCATCATTCGGCAACACATGACTCTCAGCTGGAATAAGCAATACATCATCAAAGGTAAAACCTTTTTTCAAAAATTTAGTGTCCCAATTAGACATTGAAGTTTCCTCTTTTCTTTCTTTTTGAACTTGACTCTTTTTGTATTGTATCTATCATACCATTCTATGAAAATTTGTCAATTATATTTATGGTAGAAATCATAAAAAAACTATCCCTGTGATCCTATGGAAGAGATAGTTTTACGATTCATATTTTATCTATTATTTAAAATAATTTAGTCCCATTGCTCCCTTAACTTCAGATAGAGTTTGCCCCGCAACCTCACGCGCTTTCTCACTACCTTTTTGAAGCATATTGTACACTTCTCCCATATCCTTAGCAAATTCGATACGGCGCTCACGAATAGGGCCAAGTTCCCGTTCTAATATTTCAAGTAGATAACGTTTCGTCTTTACATCACCAAGACCACCACGTTGGTAGTTTTCTTTCATCTCTGCAATGTCTTGAGCATCTTCTGGACGACCAAACACATCTAGATAATGGAAAACCATATTTCCTTCAATCTTACCTGGATCCTCCACTCGAATATGATCCGGATCAGTATACATGCTCATGACTTTTTTACGCAAAGTATCCGCATCATCTGCTAGATAAATACCATTATTAAGGGATTTAGACATTTTAGCATTTCCATCTAAACCTGGCAAACGCCCTGCTATCTCATTTCCTGGATAAATACCTTCCGGCTCCACCAAGACCTCACAATTATAAGCATGATTAAAGGAACGAACAATCTCACGAGTTTGCTCAATCATTGGTTTCTGATCTGTCCCAACAGGAACATAATTAGCCTTGAAGGCAGTAATATCTGCTGCTTGCGCAATCGGATAAACCAAAAATCCTGTCGGAATACTTTCTCCAAACCCTTTCTGAGCAATCTCTGTTTTTACTGTCGGATTCCGTTCCAAACGAGCTAGTGACACCAAATTCATATAGTACATAGATAATTCAGCCAATTCTGGAATTTGGCTTTGAATAAAGATAGTTGATTTACTTGGATCTAATCCAACTGCTAGGTAATCTAAGGCAACATTCCCAATCGATTCTACAATCGTTTGAGGGTCTTTGGCGTGATCTGTCAATGCTTGTTGGTCCGCCAAAAAAACAAACATGTCATACTTGTCTTCTTCCTGCAGTAATACTCTGTTTTTAAGACTCCCAACATAATGTCCAATATGCAATTTTCCTGTTGGGCGGTCTCCTGTTAAAATAATGGGTTTCGTCATTTTTTTCTCCTTCGAAATGGTCTCTTCAATTATAGCATTTTTTTGTTAAAATAACAGAAAATTATTTAAATCAAAGAGCCAATTCACTGTAAATACAACTGTAAACTTAGTTGACATAAAATTGACAAAGAAAAATTTGAATATTTCTCTCTTTTCTAGTAGAATAAATGTATTACATATTAGTAGGAGAAAAACATTGCTTACAGTATCTGATGTTTCACTACGTTTTAGTGATCGCAAACTTTTTGATGATGTCAACATCAAATTTACAGAAGGAAATACATATGGATTAATTGGTGCTAATGGTGCTGGGAAGTCTACATTCTTAAAAATCTTAGCTGGTGATATCGAACCTACAACTGGTCATATCTCTCTTGGTCCAGATGAACGTCTCTCTGTTCTTCGTCAAAATCACTTTGACTATGAAGATGAACGTGCAATTGATGTAGTTATCATGGGAAATGAAAAACTCTATAGCATCATGAAGGAAAAAGATGCTATTTACATGAAGGAAGATTTTTCCGATGAAGATGGTGTTCGCGCAGCTGAACTCGAAGGTGAGTTTGCTGAACTTGGAGGTTGGGAAGCAGAGAGTGAAGCATCTCAACTACTTCAAAACCTGAATATTCCAGAAGAATTGCACTACCAAAATATGAGCGAATTAGCCAATGGTGAAAAAGTAAAAGTTCTCCTTGCCAAAGCACTTTTCGGTAAACCAGATGTTCTGCTCTTGGACGAGCCAACCAACGGTTTGGATATCCAATCAATTACATGGCTAGAAGACTTCTTGATTGACTTTGATAACACGGTCATCGTTGTATCCCATGACCGTCACTTCCTCAACAAAGTATGTACTCACATGGCCGACCTTGACTTTGGAAAAATCAAACTCTATGTCGGAAACTATGACTTCTGGAAAGAGTCTTCTGAGCTTGCTACCAAATTGTTAGCAGACCGTAATGCCAAAGCGGAAGAAAAAATTAAGCAATTGCAAGAATTCGTTGCTCGATTCTCTGCCAACGCTTCTAAGTCAAGACAGGCAACGTCTCGTAAAAAAATGCTTGACAAGATTGAATTAGAAGAAATTGTTCCATCCAGTCGTAAATACCCATTTATCAACTTTAAAGCAGAGCGTGAGATTGGTAACGATCTCTTGACAGTAGAAAATCTAACTGTCAAGATCGATGGCGAGACTATTTTAGATAATATCAGCTTCATCTTGCGTCCAGGTGATAAGACGGCTCTTATTGGACAAAATGACATCCAAACGACTGCACTAATTCGTGCAATCATGGGGGACATTGACTATGAAGGAACGGTTAAGTGGGGAGTTACTACTAGTCGCTCTTACTTGCCAAAAGATAACTCTGCTGATTTTGCAGGAGGAGAATCAATTCTTGACTGGTTGCGTCAATTTGCAAGTAAAGAAGAAGACGATAATACCTTCTTACGTGGTTTCCTTGGTCGTATGCTCTTCTCTGGTGATGAGGTTAACAAACCTGTAAAGGTCTTGTCAGGAGGAGAAAAAGTTCGTGTCATGCTTTCAAAACTTATGCTTTTGAAATCAAATGTCCTTGTACTTGATGATCCAACAAATCACTTGGACTTGGAATCTATCTCAAGCTTAAACGATGGATTAAAAAACTTTAAAGAATCAATCATCTTTGCCAGTCATGACCACGAGTTCATTCAAACTTTGGCAAACCATATCATTGTTTTGTCTAAGAATGGCGTCATCAATCGTATCGATGAAACCTATGATGAATTCCTAGAAAATGCAGAAGTACAAGCAAAAGTCAAAGACCTTTGGAAAGACTAAATAAGACTTCAAAACTCAGTTGGGTTAACCAACTGAGTTTTCTACCATTCTACGAGGTAACATGAAATCATTTTTAAAAACATATCGAACCTATTTTATTTCTTTCATTATTCCTTTAGTAATTATGTTAGGGGTATATCTATCTCAGGGTATCTACTGGAATAGTGATACATCTCCACTATTAGGAGACGGTTTCCATCAATACGTTATTTTTGATGTGGCTTTACGAAATATTTTACATGGAAATGGTAGTTTGTTTTACACCTTTACAAGTGGCCTCGGACTGAATTTCTATGCTCTATCTAGTTATTACTTGGGTAGTTTTCTCTCACCTCTGGTTTACTTTTTTAATCTGTCGAATATGCCAGATGCTGTTTATCTAACAACTCTATTAAAATTTGGATTGATTGGCCTGTCAACCTTCTTTAGTATAAATAGATTATTTAAAGATATTCCGAAATCTTTAAAACTGTCCTTATCTACTTCCTATGCTTTAATGAGCTTTACCGTTAGTCAGTTAGAGATAAAAACCTGGCTAGATGTTTTTATCCTGATTCCTTTAATTATAACTGGTTTACACATGCTTATAACAGAAAAGAAGCGCCTGCTATACTTTACAAGTCTGTCAATCTTGTTTATTCAAAACTATTATTTTGGATATATGACAGCATTGTTTCTTATTTTCTGGTATCTCTGCCAAATTTCATGGGACTTTAAAAATCGAAGATCATCTTTTCTTGATTTTGTTGTTACCTCCTTTTTAGCAGGAATGGCTAGTTTGATTATGACTCTTCCTACATTGTTTGATTTACAAACTCATGGGGAGAAGTTAACTGCCATCACAAAATTAAAGACAGATAGTAGTTGGTATCTGGATATTTTCGCAAAACAATTCATTGGATCTTTTGATACAACTAAGTATGGATCTATCCCAATGATTTTTGTTGGATTGCTTCCTTTTATTTTAACCATTCTATTTTTCACAATAAAATCCATAAGGTTTCACGTGAAACTTATCTATGCAATCTTCTTCACTTTTTTAATAACAAGCTTTTACATAGAGGCACTTGATTTATTTTGGCAGGGGATGCATACTCCAAATATGTTTTTACATCGCTATGCTTGGATTTTTTCTACTCTGTTAATTTATACTGCAGCAGAGGTCTTAAATCGTCTGAAAGAACTGAAGCTATGGAATCTATTTCTCTCACTGTTTCTTGTACTAGCAGGATTTTTGGCTACTGTATACTTTAAATCACACTATTCTTTTTTAACAGATTTGAATATCCTACTCACCCTTGAATTTCTACTAGTTTATGCTCTTTTACTTCTTGCAGTCATTAGAAAATTTATCTCTGTAAATCTATTTGCAATTCTTTTGTCTTTATTTATAATATTTGAGATAAGCTTAAATGCTTCATCTCAAATGGAAGGAATAGCTAAAGAATGGGCCTTTGCTTCTCGTAGCGCCTATAATAGAGATATCACCGCTATGGAATCCATTATAAACCAAATTGACAATCCATTTACACGTACTGAAAAACTGCAAATCCAGACAGGAAATGACAGTATGAAATTTAATTACAATGGAATCTCTCAATTCTCGTCTGTACGAAATCGTTCAGCTAGCACTAGTTTAGATAAACTTGGATTCAAATCCTCTGGAACCAACCTCAATCTCCGTTATGCAAATAACAGTCTTTTAGCAGACAGTTTATTTGGAATCCAGTACAATATTTCTGAAACTTCACTTGATAAGTATGGCTTTCAAGAGATTTATCAAAAGGATCATTTAACCTTATATAAAAATCAACTCTCTTTACCCATTGCCTTTGCCACTCAATCTATTTACACCGATGTAAACTTTAATAATCATACTCTAGATAATCAGGCTTTATTTATAAACCAGCTTGCTAATCTCAACTTAGATTACTTCTCCCAAATAGCATATGATAAAACAGATAATTCTGAAGGTTTATCGAGCATCACAGGTTCTGCGAATGAAGATGCAAAGATTGATTATCAAATTGAGGTTCCTCAAAATAGCCAAGTCTATCTCTCTTTTTCAAATCTTCATTTTACAAACGACAAGCAAAAGAAAGTTGACATCATTGTCAACGGTGAAAAAAAGACTTTTACAACTGACAATGCATTTAATTTCTTTAATTTGGGTTATACTGAAGAACAAAAAACTTTCAATATCAGTGTTAGTTTCCCTGGAAATTCTCAGGTGTCATTTGAATCTCCAACCTTCTATCGTTTAGATACTCAGGCTCTTACTGAAGCAATCCAAAAAATTAAAGAACAACCTATAGAAGTATCCACCTCTAAAAATAAAGTCTTTGCTACATATGAAGTCAAACAAGATACTTCTATTTTCTTCACTATACCTTATGACAAAGGTTGGTCTGCATACCAAGATGGGGAAAAACTTGAAATCAAGCAGGCTCAAACTGGTTTTATGAAAGTTGATGTCCCAAAGGGAAAAGGCACCATTACACTTTCCTTTATTCCCAATGGTTTTGTTATTGGAGCAGTCTGCTCAGTAACTGCCCTTCTTCTTTTTGGGATCTATAATCACAGACGAAATTTATCTAAGACAGAAAAAGATTGACCAATTCCTTGGTCAATCTTTTTAATCCTCTTGCATCTTCTTAGGTTGATAAGCCAGCATACCTAAAACAGTAAAGAAGGCTAGAGTTATAATAAGGAAAATTACTTGATGATGAATATTTCCTGTCATAGAGATTGTTTGTCGTAAGCCTGATACTGAGTAACTCATTGGTAACCATGGATTGACAGTTTTAAAGAAATCATTTGTCAAAGCAAGTGGATAAGTCCCTGCACTTGATGCTAACTGTAATAAAAGTAAAATAAGAGAGAAGAAAGCTCCTATACGGCTATTCCAAGTTGTTAAAGCTGTAACCATAGACATGAAAGCTAAACTTGTGATTATAATTAGAATCAAGGTCCTCATCTCATGGTTCGCAGTCAATCCGATAAGATGGACACCTCCATAAACTAAAACACCTGCTAAGACAGCTATAATCCCATTTATTTCAGAGCGAGACTTCAACCAAGCCCAACGGCTCTCTGGATGACGTCCAGAAGGCAACTTAGCAAAAATCATATTGGTAGATATAGCAGCAACAAAAAGAGCAACTGATATCATATAAGGAGCCATGGCAATCCCATTCACAGGAACTTGGTCATTGTCTGTTTTTGAGAGAACTAGAGGTTCAGATAATGTTTCTGCATTTTTAGATTCTGTTGAAGCTGATTTGAGTTGATTATTAGCATTGCCTAATCCTTGTCCTAATGAATCAACTCCTGTTTGTAAATCTTCAAGACTAGAGGTTAAAGTTGTTCCACCATCTGCTAGTTTTCCAGCACCATCTGCAATCTTCATAGCGCCACTTCCTAGTTGAGATGCTGCAGAAAGTAACTGTGTTGATTTATCTGTTAATTGACCAGAGCCAAATTGTAATTTAGTAATACCTGCTATCAGCTCTGGACTCTTATTATTCAATTGAGCAGAACCAGATGACAAACTTTCTATACTTGATACTAATTCTGGAGCTTTTCCAGCTAACGCATCTACTCCAGCTGTCAAGGTTGATGTGTTTTCTGTCAACTTACTTGATCCAGAAACTAATTGATCTAGACTAGTTGTCAAACTTGCATTCTTTTCACTTAGTTGATTAGCACCTATAGAAATAGTATCCAATCCTTTAGTATAGTTTACAACTCCTTTTTCAATTGACTGACTTCCAGGAACTAACTGATTATTTACAGAAGTTTGTAATGTTGTAAATCCATTTGACAAGGTTGTCAAGGAGCTAGATGCTGCAGGTAAGAGTTGATTTGCTTTCGTCTGCACATCAGATAGATTAGATACTTGTTGTTCTGAATTCTCTATACTTTCTTTTAATCCCCCTACTGTCGTTAAAATTGTTTTTGCTGACTCAATAGTAGAATTAGAATTTTTAGAAATAGCTTCTGTCAGTTCTTTCTTTTGTTCCTCTGTAAGAGATTGATAAGTAGCTGTTGATTGAAGGTTAGCAATAGTTTTCTCTTGTTCTGTCTGACTTTTAGTCACAATATCCTGTGCAAGAGTTGTTAGATTTGGCAAAGCTTCTGATAATGTACTTTTCAGTTGAGTAGTATCTGATATCGTAAGAGCTTGTAGTATTTTATTCAGTTCCCCTAGACTAGTCGCCAATTGAGTTATTTGTTCATTCTGTTGAGATGAGGACTCCAATTGACTTGAAATTTCTTTAATACCAGTATTTAATTGCTCTATTCCATCTCTTAGTGTATCTGATTGGTTAGATAATTGACTCGTTCCGCTGGAAAGTTTTTCTACACTACTTGCATAAGCATTTACACCAACTGAAAATTGACTGAGACCTGCATCCAGTTGTGAAACGCCACCTGTGTAAGATTTTATGCCCGTATTTAGCTGATTTATACCTGTCACCAACTCAGGAGTTTTTGAAGATAATTGACTAAGTCCAGTGTCAACTTGTGAAACGGCATTTGTATAACTTTGTAAACCACTATTAAAAGCCCCTAAACCAAGATGTAATTGCTCTATGGCAGATACATAAGCAGACATGCCTTTTGTAAATTGATCAGCTCCATTTGAAAAAGTTACACTTGAGTTAGCTAGAGTATTAAGATTTGCCGTCAATGTTTGACTTCCTTTTGCTAACTGATTAGTCCCATCAGCCAGTTGTTCACTTCCATCAGCTGCTTTATTTATCCCAGACTTCAAGTCACTCATTTTTTGAAATAGTGCCTTAGTATATGTTTCAGTTACATTCGTAGAGACGGTTTGTTTTAATTGTGTCATTGCAGAATCACTCATCTTACTTGCAATAAAGCTACGGCCACTTGAAGTTTGATAATCAATTTGCATCTGTTCAGGGTGATTTGTTAGGATTGAAGTAGCTTTTTCAGATAAGTCACTTGGTAAAGTTACTACCATATAGTATTCGCCATCATCTAGCCCCTTTTTCCCCTCTTCTTCATTGACAAAATGAAAATCTAAAGTCTTATTTTCTTTTAAATTAGACACCATGTCTTCACCTATTGTCATTGTCTGTCCATTATAAGAAGCTTCCTTATCATTATTAACAACTGCTACAGGTAACTCCGATACTTTACCATATGGATCCCACATTGACGATAAAAATATGATATTGTATAAAGCTGGAATAAGAGAAATTCCTATCATTACAATAATGAATGTCGGTTTTTTAAAAATTGCTTTCCATTCTTTAAACATATTTCCTCCTTTTTTAAACATATTGTCTAAATTTTTGATATAATAGATTATACATTAAAAAATCTAAATTACAAGATAAAAAAATATTTTTTAGACATATAGTCTAAATTGTTCATAAGGAGAAACTATGAAAGAAAGTAACAAACGATTAAAGACAAAGAGAAATATTGAAAATGCCATGGTTCAATTATTGATAGATCACCCCTTCGATCAAATTACTACAATTAAATTAGCAGAAAAAGCTGGAATTAGTCGTTCTAGCTTCTATACTCATTACAAGGATAAGTATGATATGATTGAACACTATCAAAGTAAGTTATTTCATACATTTGAATATATCTTCCAAAAACATGTTCATCATAAAAGAGATGCTATTCTAGAAGTATTTGAATATCTAGAATCAGAACCACTTCTGGCTGCTCTTCTTTCTGAAAATGGAACCAAAGAAATCCAAAATTTTTTGAGAAATAAACTGCATATTATGCTTAGTACTGATCTTCAGAAACGTTTTATGCAACTACAACTAAATTCAATTGAGTTAGAATATAGCAGTATTTATCTAACAAATGCCCTATTTGGTGTTTGTCAGACTTGGATTGCTCATGGGAAAAAAGAAAGTCCGCAAGAAATGACAGACTTCCTTATGAAAATGTTAGGTGATACAAACTAAGAATAAAAAGAACACCAGATGGTGTTCTTTTTATCTAACTCCGCCAGTAGGACTCGAACCTACGACATCATGATTAACAGTCATGCGCTACTACCAACTGAGCTATGGCGGATAAAATAGTCCGTACGGGATTCGAACCCGTGTTACCGCCGTGAAAAGGCGGTGTCTTAACCCCTTGACCAACGGACCATCTATCTGTAGCAGATATAACCATTATATCAATTTCTTACTTATTGTCAATCACTTTTTAGATTTTTTCTCTAGAATATCTTTTAGTTTACGAACTTTCAAACGGGTAATAGGACAACGATGATCTTCATAAAAGACAACTTCTAAATTTTTTCGATCAATTTCTCTCACATTTCCTACATTGACAAGGAAAGATTTATGGGAGCAATAAAATCGCTGAGTATGTTTGTCCTTCTCCTGAATATCTGTCATAGTTCCATAAAACTCTTTGGCAAAATTCTTACCAATAATTCGCAATTTATGAGAAACACCTGTTGTTTCGATATACAGAATATCATGGTAAGGAATTTTCAAATCATTTCCCTTATAGTTGTAATCAAAATAGTCTACAACATCTTCGTTTTCAAGCAGCATGCTCTTAGTGTAAAAAATACTCTGCTCGATACGTTTTTTGAACAATTCATCATTGATGTCCTTATCTACAAAATCTAAAGCTGATACCTGATACTTATAAGTTAAAGTAGCGAATTCAGATCGACTGGTAATAAAGACAATAATAGCATAAGGATTGTGATGACGAATAAACTGAGCCACTTCAAATCCCTTTTTCTCAATTCCATGAATATCGATATCTAGGAAATAAAGCTGGTTTACTTCATCATTTTCGATATATTCCTTAAACTCACGAACTTTTCCTGTTGTCTTATATGAAATAGGAATATTCGATTCTTCCGAGATTTCATTTAATATTCTCTCTAGTCTCACTTGATGTTCAATAACATCTTCTAAAATTAATACTTTCATTCAAATTCTCTCTTAAATCTAATAATTTGTCTAAATGTGTTGTCTTCCATTTCTGTTTCTAAAATAATGTTGTCATACTTATCTAAGATCTCCTTGACATTATTAAGTCCTAGACCTCTGTTTCTTCCCTTGGTAGAGAAACCTAAGGCAAATAAATCTTCTGAAGGCGTCATAGTGATTTTACATGAATTCTGGATAACTATAACTGTTTCAAAATCCATTTTAATGACTGCAACTTCCATTTGTTTCAAGTAACTATCTGCGGCACCTTCAACAGCATTATTTAATAAAATACTCATGATGCGAACAAGATCAAGTAAATCCATTGACAATCTAGTAATGACATCTTTTACTTCCAATGTAAACTCTACATCATTATTTCGTGCATAGACAATCGATTGAGCAATTAAACTTCGTAAAGCTGAATCTTCTATGTTATTTAAATCAAAGTAAGTATATTTGTCTGATCTCAATTTCTGATTTGCTTTTACTAGGACTTCATTGTAAACCCTGTTAATTTCTTGTAAATTTCCACTGTCAATCGCCATTTGCATGCTGACAAGCATCCCTGCATAGTCATGACGAAAACCTCTAATTTCATTATACAACTCCACAATTTCATCAGTATAAGTCTGTAAATGTTTTTGTTCAAATTTCTTTTGTTTTAGAGCAATCTCTTTTTCAATTTGAACCTTGTGAGAATTCATTGCAAAGAAAATCAATAACAAGCAAATAAAAACAATGGTTGATAAAATACTTCCGAAGCTATTTAAATGATGAGTTGTACTTACTATATCTGAAATAAACAATAAGATATGCAAACCAAAGAAAGCAACTATTACTTTTTTTAAAAAAGGGTACAGATAATCTTTATCAAAATATTTAATATCCAGATGAAAATAACGAATTATTATTAGAATAGAAAAATAAGTCATCAACAATACTACTAAAAGAAATGTACTTTTATAATGCAATACTACTTCATCTCCTGTTATAGAAGATAAGGTTACGGATATAAAAGTATGAGTACTGTGATATAATAAAGACAGTAGTAAACTGATAAAAATAGCTTTGTATTTTTCAGACTTCTTTAACTTTCTTAAATAAAGGTACACAACCAAAGGAAATAAAAATTTAGACAAAGCAAAACTATTAGAAAATACTAGTGTAATAATTTCTTCAAGTATAAAAACTGAGATACATGTGTAACAGAAAAAAACAATTTGTTCTTTTCTATTTATTTTACAAATCCATTCATAACTTTTGCTAATGATGAGAAAATAAAAAATAGCTATCCCTAATCCAAATAAATCCATTACTCTCTACCTTTATTTCATTACTTTCTTCTTGGAAAAATAAGATTACGAATTGTTTCTGAAATTCTCCAATCTCCACCCCGAATCTTCTGCAATTCTGCCTCTGTTACTTCTTTAAATTGTTCCAACTTTACTGTATTTTTCATAATGAAATCTCCTGTATTATTTTTTCTTGTAAGTTAACTTACACACCTATTATACAAAATGAAGACCATGTAAGAAAAAATTCTTCCCAACTGTACATTTTTGCACCTGAAACGCACTTTTTTAAGAAAAAAGCTGGGATAAATCCCAGCTTCGCATCTAACATTGATCCCAGCAGGATTCGAACCTGCGACCGTTCGCTTAGAAGGCGAATGCTCTATCCAGCTGAGCTATGAGACCTAACATGACCATTCTATCAAAAAACAAGAGCTAAGTCAATCTTCTATTTGTGGTAAGGAGAACCCTGCTGAATCGTAAAAGCACGGTAAATTTGTTCAACAAGAACCAATCTCATTAACTGATGTGGTAATGTCAGACGTCCAAAACTGACAGAAAGATTGGCCCTATTTTTTACAATAGGAGCTAGACCTAAACTTCCTCCAATAATAAAAGTAAGAGTTGAGTGACCTTTGATAGAAGCCTGCTCTAGTTGCTTACTAAAATCTTCTGAGGAGAATGTTTTTCCTTCAATTGCTAGTACAACGACAAAGTCTCTTTCTCCAACCTTAGAAAGAATTCTTGCGCCTTCTGTTTCCAAAATTTTTTGATTTTCTAATTCACTGGCTTTGTCAGGTGTCTTCTCATCAGCGAGCTCAATCATTTCTAATTTGGCGAAACGTGAAATTCGTTTGGTATACTCAGCAATACCATCTTTAAGGTATTTTTCTTTTAATTTTCCTACTGTTACAACTTTTATTTTCATTCTTCTATTCTATCATATTCACACTTTATTTCACATCTTATGCACATGAAAATCATCCAAAAATACTATAAAATTCACAGAATAAGGTGAGTTATCCACAACTTGTGTAAAACTTTTAAGCTTAGATTAAGTTAATAGGTTTATAATCTTGACAAACAATAACAAACGGAGGCGTTTATGAAACACTTACAAAAATTTTACAAAAAAGGAGTTACTTTTCTTGTAATTATTCTAATAGGATTTTTGAGTGGTGCACTAGGAAGTTTTGTAACATTGCAACTTTATCAAAAACAAGGAAATCAAGCTACAAATAATAATTCTGGCACTGTAACTCAAACATCATACAAGAATGAAAACTCAACTACTCAAGCAGTGAATAAAATTAAGGATGCTGTTGTATCAGTCATTACTTACTCTGCTAATAAACAAAGTAGTGTATTTGGAACGGAAGAATCAAATTCTGATACGGATAATCAACAGATTGCAAGTGAAGGATCAGGTGTTATCTATAAAAAGAACGAAAATGATGCTTATATTGTAACAAATACTCACGTTATTAACGGAGCTTCAAAAGTTGATATCCGTTTAGCTGATGGTACAAAAGTTCCTGGTGAAATTATTGGATCAGATACCTTCTCTGATATTGCTGTCGTTAAAATTTCTTCAGAAAAAGTTACAACAGTAGCAGAATTTGGTGATTCAAGCCAACTTAATGTTGGAGAAACAGCGATTGCTATTGGTAGTCCTTTAGGTTCAGAATATGCTAATACAGTTACACAGGGAATCATCTCAAGTCTTAATCGAAATGTTTCTCTAAAATCTGAAGATGGTCAAGCTATTTCAACAAAAGCCATTCAAACAGATACGGCCATTAACCCTGGTAACTCTGGTGGTCCGCTTGTAAATATTCAAGGACAAGTAATTGGTATTACATCAAGTAAGATTGCAAGTAATGGTGGAACATCTGTGGAAGGTCTTGGTTTTGCAATTCCTTCAAACGATGTACAAAATATTATTAAACAGCTTGAAAGTGATGGTAAAGTGACTCGTCCTGCTCTTGGAATCCAAATGGTCAATCTATCTAACGTTGGAGCTAATGATCTTAGAAAACTAAACATTCCAAGTGGCCTCACTTCAGGGGTAGTTGTTCGATCTGTTCAAAGTAATATGCCTGCAAATGGACATCTTCAAAAATACGATGTCATTACTAAAGTTGACGACAAAGAGATTACTTCATCAACAGACTTACAATATGCTCTTTACAACCATGCTATTGGAGACACTATAAAAATAACCTACTACCGTAATGGTAAGGAGGAAACAACCTCTATAAAACTAGATAAGAATTCTGGTGATTTGGAACGTTAATTGACATCAGTGTAAAGAAAACTTTACAGAAAGTAAAAGATATGTTAGTGTAGAATCATGGAAAAATTTGAAATGATTTCTATCTCTGAAATACAAAAAAATCCTTACCAACCTCGGAAAGAATTTGATGTAGAAAAATTAAAAGAATTGGCTCAGTCAATCAAAGAAAATGGGCTCATCCAACCAATCATCGTTCGTCAATCTCCTGTAATTGGTTATGAAATCCTTGCAGGAGAGAGACGATATCGAGCTTCTCTCTTGGCTGGTCTGACCTCTATTCCAGCCGTTGTGAAACACCTATCAGATCAGGAAATGATGGTTCAATCAATCATTGAAAATTTGCAGAGAGAAAACTTAAATCCTGTTGAAGAAGCACGCGCCTATGAATCTCTAGTAGAAAAAGGATTTACTCACACTGAGATAGCCGATAAAATGGGGAAATCTCGACCTTATATCACTAATTTTATTCGTTTACTTTCCCTACCAGAATATATCTTAGCTGAAGTAGAAAATGGGAACATTTCTCAAGCACATGCACGTTCACTAGTTGGTTTGGACAAAGAGCAGCAAGACTATTTCTTCCAACTAATCAAAAATGAAGATATTTCTGTGAGAAGGTTGGAAGCACTACTGACAGAAAAAAAAAACAAGAAGCAGAAAAAAAGCGATTCTTTCATCAAAGATGAAGAAGATAAATTAAAAAAACTACTAGGTTTAAGTGTAGAAATTAAACTTTCTAAAAAAGATACTGGAAAGATTGTCATCTCTTTTTCAAGTCAAAAAGAATACGATAGAATTATTAACAGCCTGAAATGAGGCTGTTCTTTTATTTTCTCAACCCACAAATTTATCCACCAATTTTTTTATCAAAAAGCCTATTGAATCAAGGAAATATCTATTTATCCCCAACCTGTGGATAAATACTACTAACATTGTGGATTCTTTTCCACAATCTGTGGAAAATTCCTACTATCTATGGTAAAATAAGTCTAGCACTAAACTACTAAAATCATAGTAAAGGAGGAAAAATAGTTGAAAGAAAAGCAATTTTGGAATCGTATTTTAGAATTTGCTCAAGAAAGATTGACGCGATCTATGTATGATTTCTATGCTACACCTGCTGAACTTATCAAAGTAGAAGAAAATACAGCTACTATATTTCTACCGAGATCAGAGATGGAAATGGTGTGGGAAAAGCAATTAAAAGATATTATCATTGCTGCTGGTTTTGAAATTTATGATTCTGAAATCAAACCTCACTATATTTTCACTAAACCTCAGAGTACAGAATCTCCTCAAGTAAATGATACAAATAGTGTCTCTACTTACGATTATACACCTACACTACCAACGATTCCCTATTCTGAAACGGGATTAAAAGAAAAATATACCTTTGATAACTTTATTCAAGGTGATGGGAATGTTTGGGCGGTGTCAGCTGCACTAGCTGTATCTGAAGATTTAGCTCTGACCTATAATCCTCTTTTCATCTATGGAGGACCTGGTCTTGGAAAGACTCATTTGCTCAATGCGATTGGAAATGAGATTTTGAAAAATATTCCTGATGCGCGTGTCAAATACATTCCTGCCGAAAGCTTTATCAACGACTTTCTTGAACACTTGCGACTTGGGGAAATGGAAAAGTTCAAAAAGACTTACCGTAGTCTTGATCTCTTATTGATTGATGATATCCAATCTCTCAGCGGTAAAAAAGTCGCAACCCAGGAAGAATTTTTCAATACCTTCAATGCTCTTCATGATAAGCAGAAACAGATTGTCCTAACCAGTGATCGAAGTCCTAAACACCTAGAAGGCCTTGAGGAGAGGCTTGTCACGCGCTTTAGCTGGGGATTGACGCAAAATATCACCCCTCCTGACTTTGAGACACGTATCGCCATTCTTCAAAGTAAAACAGAGCATTTGGATTACCATTTCCAAAGTGATACTCTGGAATACTTGGCTGGCCAATTTGACTCAAATGTTCGAGAACTGGAAGGAGCAATCAACGATATCACTTTAATTGCCAGAGTGAAGAAGATTAAGGATATCACTATTGATATTGCTGCGGAAGCTATTAGAGCACGTAAGCAAGACGCCCGCCAGATACTTGTTATTCCAATTGAGAAAATCCAAACTGAAGTTGGTAATTTTTATGGAGTGAGTGTCAAAGAAATGAAGGGTACGAGACGAGTTCAAAATATCGTTTTAGCGCGTCAAGTTGCTATGTATCTAGCTAGAGAACTGACAGATAACAGTCTTCCAAAAATCGGAAAAGAATTTGGCGGAAAGGATCACACCACCGTGATTCATGCCCATGCTAAAATCAAATCATTGATTGACGAAGACGATAATTTACGTTTAGAAATAGAAGCAATCAAAAAGAAAATTAAGTAGCTTGTGGATAAGTTTTCCTTTCTTATCTTTTTTATCCACATTTTTTAAACAAGCTTAGAAGCTTAAGTTTACTAAATAGCACTCAGTTTTCCACAGAATTCACACACTCTATTATTACTATTAACTTTCTAATACTAAAATAAAGGAGAATCCATGATTCATTTTTCAATTAATAAAAATTTATTTTTACAAGCCTTAAATACCACAAAACGAGCAATTAGCTCCAAAAATGCTATTCCAATTTTATCAACAATCAAAATTGATGTTACCAACGAAGGAATTACTTTAGTTGGATCAAATGGACAAATTTCCATTGAAAATTTCATTTCTCAAAAAAATGAAGATGCTGGTCTTTTGATAACTTCCTTAGGTTCGATTCTTCTTGAAGCCTCTTTCTTTATCAATGTTGTCTCCAGTCTTCCAGATGTAACGCTTGATTTCAAAGAGACTGAACAAAAACAAATTGTCTTAACAAGTGGCAAATCAGAAATCACCCTAAAAGGAAAAGATAGCGAACAGTACCCACGAATCCAAGAAATTTCAGCAAGTACTCCTTTGGTCCTTGAAACCAAACTACTCAAGAAAATTATCAATGAAACAGCTTTTGCTGCAAGTACGCAAGAAAGTCGCCCAATCTTAACAGGTGTCCACTTCGTATTGAGCCAAAATAAAGAACTAAAAACAGTTGCGACAGATTCTCATCGCCTTAGCCAGAAAAAATTGACTCTTGAAAAAAATGGTGATGATTTCGATGTGGTGATTCCTAGTCGCTCTCTACGTGAATTTTCAGCTGTATTTACGGATGATATTGAAACAGTGGAGATTTTCTTTTCCAACAATCAAATCCTCTTTAGAAGCGAAAATATAAGCTTCTACACTCGTCTCCTAGAAGGAAACTATCCTGATACAGATCGTTTGATTCCAACTGACTTTAACACGATAATTACTTTTGATGTTGTTAATTTGCGTCAATCAATGGAACGCGCACGTCTCTTATCAAGTGCGACTCAAAATGGTACTGTGAAGCTTGAAATTAGAGGTGGTGTTGTTAGCGCCCATGTTCATTCTCCTGAAGTTGGTAAAGTAAACGAAGAAATCGATACTGATCAGGTGACTGGTGATGATTTGACCATTAGTTTCAACCCGACTTACTTGATTGATTCCCTCAAGGCTTTAAATAGCGAAAAAGTGACTATTAGCTTTATCTCAGCAGTTCGTCCATTTACTCTTGTGCCAGCAGATACTGACGAAGACTTCATGCAACTCATCACACCAGTTCGTACAAATTAAGTGAAAGAGGTTGAGCCTAGCTCGCCTCTTTTATGATATAATCGAAAAAGAAAAGGAGAGTAGTATGTATCAAGTTGGAAATTTTGTTGAGATGAAAAAACCACATGCTTGCACAATAAAGTCAACAGGAAAAAAAGCCAATCGTTGGGAAATTACACGTGTAGGGGCAGATATCAAAATCAAATGTAGCAATTGCGACCACCTTGTCATGATGAGTCGCCATGATTTTGAACGAAAAATGAATAAGATTATTGACTAAGAACCTTTAGTTAGAGAGTTAGCAAGTTTTCCCTTTTTGTGTTATAATGTTAGGGATTGAAATGAGAACGGAGAATGAGAAACTATGGCTTTAACAGCAGGTATCGTTGGTTTGCCAAACGTTGGAAAATCAACCCTTTTTAATGCAATTACAAAAGCAGGAGCAGAGGCCGCAAACTACCCATTTGCGACTATTGATCCAAATGTTGGGATGGTAGAAGTTCCAGATGAACGCCTACAAAAACTAACTGAAATGATTACTCCTAAAAAGACAGTCCCAACAACATTTGAATTTACAGATATTGCAGGGATTGTAAAAGGTGCATCAAAAGGAGAAGGTCTAGGGAATAAATTTTTAGCCAACATTCGTGAAGTAGATGCGATTGTTCATGTTGTGCGTGCATTTGATGATGAAAATGTTATGCGCGAACAAGGACGTGAAGATGCCTTTGTGGATCCACTTGCAGATATTGATACCATTAACTTGGAGTTGATTCTTGCTGACCTAGAGTCAGTAAATAAACGCTATGCGCGTGTAGAAAAGATGGCACGTACGCAAAAAGATAAGGAATCTGTGGCGGAATTCAATGTTCTTCAAAAAATTAAACCAGTCCTTGAAGATGGAAAATCAGCACGTACCATTGAATTCACAGATGAAGAACAAAAAGTAGTCAAAGGTCTCTTCCTTTTGACCACTAAACCAGTTCTTTATGTTGCTAATGTGGATGAGGATGTAGTTTCAGATCCAGATTCTATCGATTATGTCAAACAAATTCGTGAATTTGCAGCGACAGAGAATGCTGAAGTAGTCGTTATTTCCGCGCGTGCTGAGGAAGAAATTTCTGAGTTAGATGATGAAGATAAGCAAGAGTTTCTTGAAGCACTTGGCTTGACAGAATCAGGTGTTGATAAGTTGACTCGTGCAGCTTACCACTTACTTGGACTTGGAACTTACTTCACAGCTGGTGAAAAAGAAGTTCGCGCTTGGACCTTTAAGCGTGGTATGAAAGCTCCTCAAGCAGCTGGTATCATCCACTCAGACTTTGAAAAAGGATTTATTCGTGCAGTAACCATGTCATATGAGGATTTAGTGAAATACGGATCTGAAAAGGCTGTAAAAGAAGCTGGGCGCTTGCGTGAAGAAGGAAAAGAATATATCGTTCAAGATGGCGATATCATGGAATTCCGCTTTAATGTCTAATAATATTTAACAAATAGTGTCAAATAGGTTGGAAAAAAATTCCAACCCTTTTGGCTTTTGAAAGGAAAATAAATGACTAAATTACTTGTTGGATTAGGAAATCCAGGGGATAAATATTTTGAAACCAAGCACAACGTTGGATTTATGTTGATTGACCAATTAGCTAAAAAACAAAATGTCACTTTTACACATGATAAGATATTTCAAGCTGACCTAGCATCTTTTTTTCTTAATGGTGAAAAAATTTATCTTGTCAAACCAACGACGTTTATGAATGAAAGCGGAAAAGCGGTCCATGCTTTATTGACTTACTATGGTTTGGATATTGAAGATTTACTCGTTATTTACGACGACCTTGACATGGAAGTTGGAAAAATTCGTTTAAGAGCAAAGGGCTCAGCAGGTGGTCATAATGGGATCAAATCTATTATTCAACATATAGGTACTCAGGTCTTTAATCGTGTTAAAATAGGTATCGGAAGACCTAAAAAAGGTATGTCAGTGGTTCACCATGTTTTAAGTAAGTTTGATCAGGATGACTATCTAGGTGTTTTACAGTCGATTGACAAGGTTGACAATGCTGTAAAATACTATTTACAAGAGAAAAACTTTGAGAAAACAATGCAGAGGTATAATGGATAAATGGTGACTTTATTAGATTTATTCTCAGAAAATAATCAGATAGAAAAATGGCATCAAAATCTGACAGATAAGAAAAGACAACTAATACTAGGTCTGTCAACTTCTACCAAGGCTCTTGCAATTGCGAGTAGTCTAAAAAAAGAAAATAAGATTGTATTATTGACATCGACTTATGGAGAAGCAGAAAGAATTATCAGTGATTTTCTTTCTATCTTAGGAGAGGAATTAGTCTATCCATTTTTGGTAGATGACTCTCCTATGGTAGAGTTTTTGATGTCTTCACAAGAAAAAATCATTTCGCGAGTTGAGGCCTTGCGTTTTTTAACTGATTCATCTAAGAAAGGGATTTTAGTTTGTAATATCGCAGCAAGTCGCTTGATTTTACCTTCTCCAACTGGATTTAAAGAAAGTATTATAAGGATTGCAGTCGGTGAAGAATATGATCAACATGACCTTCTTCACAAATTAAAGGAAATAGGCTATCGCAAAGTTACGCAAGTACAAACTCAAGGTGAGTTTAGTATTCGAGGAGATATTTTAGATATTTTTGAGATGTCTCAGTTAGAACCTTTCCGAATCGAGTTTTTTGGTGATGAAGTAGATGGAATTCGGACTTTTGAAGTAGAAACACAATTATCGAAGGAAAATCAAACAGAACTTACCATCTTTCCAGCAAGTGATATGCTCTTGAGGGAAAAGAACTATCTACGAGGTCAGTCTGCTTTAGAAAAACAAATTTCGAAGACCTTATCACCAATTTTAAAATCATACTTGGAAGAGATTTTGTCAAGTTTTCATCAAAAACAAGTACATTCAGATAGTCGAAAGTTTTTATCTTTATGTTACGATAAAACATGGACAATATTTGATTATATTGAAAAAGATACACCAGTATTCTTTGATGATTACCAGAAATTGATGAATCAGTATGAAGTCTTTGAAAGAGAATTAGCTCAATACTTTACAGAAGATTTACAGAACGGTAAAGCATTTTCTGATATGCAGTATTTTGCAGATACAGAGCAAACCTATAAAAAACAAAGTCCAGTTACCTTTTTCTCCAATCTACAAAAAGGATTAGGAAATCTCAAGTTTGATCACATTTATCAATTTAATCAATATCCTATGCAAGAGTTTTTCAATCAATTTTCTTTTCTTAAAGAAGAAATTGAGCGATATAAAAAAATGAACTACACCATTGTTCTGCAGTCTAGCAATTCAATGGGGAGTAAAACATTGGAGGATATTTTAGAGAAATATCAGATTAAACTGGATTCAAGAGATAAGTCAAGTATCTGTAAAGAATCTGTAAACTTAATTGAGGGTAATCTAAGACATGGTTTTCATTTTGTAGATGAAAAAATTCTTTTGATTACTGAACATGAGATTTTTCAAAAGAAATTAAAACGTCGTTTTAGAAGACAACATGCGTCAAATGCAGAGCGATTAAAAGATTATAATGAACTTGAAAAAGGGGACTACGTTGTTCACCATATTCATGGAATTGGTCAATATCTAGGCATTGAAACAATTGAAATCAAAGGGATTCACCGGGATTATGTCAGTGTTCAATATCAAAATGGGGATCAAATCTCCATCCCAGTTGAGCAGATTCAATTACTGTCCAAATATGTTTCAAGTGATGGGAAAGCTCCAAAACTTAATAAATTAAATGATGGTCATTTCAAAAAGGCCAAGCAAAAAGTTAAGAACCAGGTAGAGGATATAGCTGACTATTTAATCAAACTTTATTCTGAGCGTAGTCAGTTGAAGGGTTTTGCTTTCTCAGCTGATGATGATGAGCAACATGCTTTTGATGATGCTTTTCCTTATGTTGAAACGGATGATCAACTTCGCAGTATTGAGGAAATCAAGAAAGATATGCAGGATTCTCACCCCATGGATCGACTTTTGGTTGGAGATGTTGGTTTTGGGAAGACTGAAGTTGCAATGCGTGCAGCCTTTAAGGCGGTCAATGATCATAAACAAGTTGTCGTTCTAGTTCCGACGACGGTTTTAGCGCAACAACACTATACGAATTTTAAGGAAAGATTCCAAAATTTTGCTGTTAATATTGATGTATTGAGTCGCTTTAGAAGTAAAAAAGAGCAGGCGGAGACACTTGAAAAATTAAAGAATGGTCAAATCGATATTTTGATTGGAACACATCGTGTTTTGTCAAAAGATGTTGTATTTTCAGATTTAGGCTTGATGATTATTGATGAAGAGCAACGATTTGGTGTCAAGCATAAGGAAACATTGAAAGAACTGAAGAAACAAGTGGATGTCCTAACCTTGACAGCAACACCAATCCCTCGAACCCTTCATATGTCTATGTTGGGAATCCGAGATTTGTCTGTTATTGAAACACCTCCGACCAATCGGTATCCAGTGCAAACCTATGTTTTGGAAAAGAATGATAGTGTGATTCGTGATGCTGTCTTACGTGAAATGGAGCGTGGTGGTCAAGTTTACTATCTTTACAATAAAGTTGACACTATTGATCGGAAGGTTTCAGAATTACAAGAGTTGATTCCAGAAGCTTCGATTGGGTATGTTCACGGACAAATGAGCGAAATTCAGTTAGAAAACACTTTGTTGGACTTTATTGAAGGTCAGTATGATATTTTGGTGACTACCACAATCATTGAGACTGGCGTTGATATTCCAAATGCTAACACCTTATTTATTGAAAATGCAGACCATATGGGCTTGTCAACTTTGTATCAATTAAGAGGGAGAGTTGGTCGGAGCAATCGCATTGCCTATGCCTATCTTATGTATCGTCCAGAAAAATCAATCAGTGAAGTCTCTGAAAAGAGATTAGAAGCAATCAAAGGATTTACAGAATTGGGATCTGGATTTAATATTGCTATGCGTGATCTTTCAATTCGTGGAGCAGGAAACCTCTTAGGAAAATCTCAATCGGGCTTCATTGATTCTGTTGGTTTTGAATTGTATTCTCAGTTACTAGAAGAAGCTATTGCTAAACGCAATGGCAATAAGAATACGAGAACTAAAGGAAATGCCGAGTTGATTTTACAAATCGATGCCTATCTTCCTGATACTTATATTTCTGAGCAACGACATAAGATTGAAATTTACAAGAAAATTCGTCAAATTGACAACCGTGTCAACTATGAAGAATTACAAGAAGAGTTGATGGACCGTTTTGGAGAATACCCAGACGTAGTAGCATACCTTTTAGAGATTGGTTTGGTCAAGTCATATTTTGACAAGGTATTTGTAGAACGTGTGGAAAGAAAAGAAAATAAGATTACAGTTCAATTTGAAAAAGTCACTCAACGACTATTCTTGGCTCAAGATTATTTTAAAGCCTTATCTGCAACGAACTTAAAAGCAGCTATAGCTGAGAATAAGGGATTAATGGAAGTTGTATTTGATGTCCGAAACAAGAAGGATTATGAAATTTTAGAAGGTTTGCTGATTTTTGGAGAAAGTTTATTAGAGATAAAAGAATCAAAGGAAGCAAATCCCATTTAACATTTTTCTTCTATAAAAAGGATAAAAATGGTACAATAATAATTTGAGGTAATAAAAATGAGATTAGACAAGTATTTAAAAGTATCACGAATTATTAAGCGTCGCACAGTCGCAAAAGAAGTAGCAGATAAAGGTAGAATCAAGGTGAACGGAATCTTGGCCAAAAGTTCAACGGATTTGAAAGTTGATGACCAAGTTGAAATTCGCTTTGGAAATAAGTTGTTGCTTGTTAAAGTACTAGAGATGAAAGATAGTACAAAAAAAGAAGATGCAGCAGGCATGTATGAAATTCTCAGTGAAACACGGGTAGAAGAAAATGTCTAAAAATATTGTACAGATGAATAATTCTTTTATTCAAAATGAACATCAACGTCGTCGTTACCTGATGAAGGAGAGACAAAAGAGGAATCGTTTTATGGGTTGGGTCCTTATTTTGATGATCTTGTTGTTTATTTTACCAACTTATAACTTGGCCCAAAGCTATGATCAGTTACTGCAACGCCGTCAGCAATTGACAGAGTTGAAAGAGCAGTACCAAACTCTTAGTGACGAAAAGGATAAGGAATCTGCTTTTGCTGCAAAGTTGAAAGATGAAGACTATGTAGCAAAATATGCACGCGCCAAGTACTATTACTCAAAGAAACGAGAAGCGATTTACACAATTCCTGATTTGCTTCCGAGGTAATGTCATGGAAAATATATTAAAAGTTGTTGAGCAGTTTTTAAGTTTATCAGATGAAAAACTAGAGGAATTAGCAACTAAAAATCATTTATTACGATTACAAGAAGAAAGGGAAGGAAAGAATGCGTAAGTTCTTAGTAGTTCTATTGCTACCTGCTTTTATTATCATTTCAAGAGTAGTTAGCACAGAAAAACAGCTTCCTTACTCTTCACAAGAAATTTATTATCTAACTGAGTCTAACTATGGATTCTACTACAAAGAAATTTTGGAATCCCCTAAGGTATATGGAGAAACAACTCTCTATGCTAATGAGGACCTTGTCAAGGAGTCTGGTAAATTAACTCCTGCAATCGCCTTTAAAATAGTAGAATGGCGTTTGAATAAACAAGGTATTCCTGTTTTTAAATTAGACAATCATCAGTTTATCCTTGCAGATAAGCGTTTAGTCTATGATCAAAGTCATGTTCAAACTCAAAATAGACAAGTATGGTTGGAACCAGGGTTTGTTATTTATAGCAGCCCTTATGACGTTAAAGAAATTTCTTCTATCCTCTCTCCTTATCAACACGTAACAGTGGATAGAACCCTCTTTGCTGAGGGACAAGAATTTCTTCATATTGATCAAGTTGGGTGGGTATCAAAAGAGTTCGTCTCAGAAGAGGACAATCGCATCCAGAAGGTTCAAGAAATCTTATCAAACAACTATCAGAATGAAAATTACTCTATTTATGTTAAACAGCTGAGTACAGGTAAAGAGGCTGGGGTGAATGAAGACAACAAACTCTATGCAGCTAGCATCTTGAAATTGGCCTACCTTTATTATGCTCAAGATAAGATAAATCAAGGCGACTATACGCTGGACAGCAGTTTCAAGTATATCCCAGAAGTAAATAGCTTCCCTGGATCCTATAAACCAGAAGGTAGTGGTAGTTTACCTAAAAAAGAAGACAACAAAGATTACAGTCTCCAACAGTTAATTACCAAAATAACAAAAGAGTCTGATAATGTTGCTCATAATATTTTAGGTTATTATGTGACCAATCAATCTGACGGCGTTTTTAAAGAAAAAATGTCTACTATTATGGGTGAAGATTGGGATGTGAATGATAAATTGACTTCTTCAAAAATGGCTGGAAAAGTTATGGAAGCTATTTATAATCAGAATGGTTTTGTCTTAGAATCTCTCAGTAAGACTGATTTTGACAATCAAAGAATTGCAAAAGGTGTTTCGGTTAAGGTGGCTCATAAAATCGGAGATGCGGATGAGTTTAAACATGACACTGCCATTGTCTATACTGATTCTCCTTTCGTTCTTTCTATTTTCACCAAAAATTCTGATTATGACACTATTGCTAAGATAGCCAAGGATGTCTATGAGGTTCTAAAATGAGGAAACGGGATTTTTTAAATCATTTTCTCCGAAAAGAGTATTTCAAAAAACATTCTAAAGTCGTGTTAGCTTTATCTGGCGGACTGGATTCAATGTTTTTATTTCATCTATTGTCTACTTACCAAAAAGAGTTGGAAATTGAGCTGATTGTAGCACATGTCAATCACAAGCAGAGAAGTGAGTCTGACTGGGAGGAAAATGAACTAAGGAAGTTAGCTGATGCAGCTGAACTTCCTATTTATATCACAAGCTTTTCAGGAGACTTTTCAGAAGCGCGTGCTCGAGAGTTTCGTTATGATTTTTTTAGGAAAATCATGAAAGAGGTTGGAGCAACTGCCTTGGTCACTGCCCACCATGCAGATGATCAAGTTGAAACGATTTTGATGCGCTTGATTCGAGGAAGTCGGTTACGCCATTTAACAGGGATAAAAGAAAGTCAAGTAGTTGATGATATTGAAATCATCCGTCCCTTGTTGCATTTTCATAAAACAGACTTCCCACCAATTTTTCATTTCGAAGATCAAACAAATCGTGAGAACAGCTATTTTCGCAATCGTATTCGGAATAGGTATTTACCAGAACTTGAAAAAGAAAATCCTCGTCTTAAATCCGCCCTTTTAGATTTTGGAATGGAAGTTTCAGATTACCAAGCAACCATAACGGAGATTTCTGAACAGATTGATGTAGAAGATTTGAATGAGCTCTTTTCATACTCAGAACAAACTCAAGGGGTCTTGCTCCAGAACTATCTCAATCAATTCCCAGACTTAAATCTTACGAAGTCTCAGTTTGATGAAGTTCGACAGATTTTAGCAAGGAAAAGCCAGTATCGTCATCCATTGAAAAATGGTTATGAATTGATAAAAGAGTATCAAAAGTTTAGAGTTTGCAAAATCAGTCCTCAGGCTGATGAAAAGGAAGATGAACTTGTGTTACACTATCAAAATCAAGTTCGATATATGGGGTATCTATTTTCTTTTGGTATTCCTATTGAAGGGAAGTCTGTTCAAAGAGTAACGGTTTCACGAGAAACATCTGTACACATTAGATATCGAAAACCTGGTGATGTTATTAGGCTGAATGGTCATCGAAAGAAACTGAGGCGTTTGTATATAGATTTGAAAATCCCTATTGAAAAACGAAAAACAACTCCTATTATTGAGCAATTTGGAGAAATTGTCTCAATTTTGGGAATTGCGACCAGTGATTTGAGTAAAAACACGAAAAATGATATAATGAACACTGTACTTTATATAGAAAAAATAGATAGGTAAAAAGATGTTAGAACACGATATTAAAAAAATCCTCATTTCACATGATGAAATTATAGAAGCAGCTAAAAAGCTAGGTAAACAATTAACCAAAGACTATGATGGAAAAAATCCAATTCTTGTTGGAATTTTGAAAGGATCGATTCCTTTTATGGCTGAGTTGGTCAAACATATTGATACACATATTGAGATGGACTTTATGATGGTATCTAGCTACCATGGTGGAACTGCAAGTAGTGGTGTCATCAATATCAAGCAAGACGTAACTCAAGATATCAAAGGAAGACATATTCTATTTGTAGAAGATATCATCGATACAGGTCAAACTTTGAAAAATCTGCGAGATATGTTTATTGCAAGAGAAGCAGCTTCTGTTAAAATCGCGACTTTGTTGGACAAACCAGAGGGACGTGTTGTTGAAATTGAAGCGGATTATACTTGCTTTACTATTCCAAATGAGTTTGTGGTAGGTTATGGTCTAGATTATAAAGAAAATTATCGTAACCTTCCTTATGTTGGAGTATTGAAAGAAGAAGTTTATTCAAATTAGAAAGATTTATCTTTAATGAAAAAACAAAATAATGGTTTAGTTAGAAACCCATTTCTCTACTTGTTAATTATCTTCTTCCTAGTGACAGGATTCCAGTATTTTTACTCTGGAAATACTGCTGGGCGAAGCGAAAAAATTAACTATACAGAACTGGTAAAAGAAATTACTGCAGACAATGTAAAAGAATTAACCTATCAGCCAAATGGTAGCATCATTGAAGTGTCTGGTGTTTATAAAAATCCTAAGACTAGTAAGGAAGAAACAGGAATTCAATTTTTCACTCCTACTGCTACAACAGTAGAAAGATTCTCAAGTACTATTCTTCCGTCTGATTCAACAGTTTCAGAATTGCAAAAACTTGCTTCTGAACATCAGGCAGAAGTAACAGTCAAACATGAGAGTTCAAGCGGTATGTGGATCAATATCCTTGTCTCTGTTGTGCCGTTTGCTATTCTCTTATTCTTCCTATTCTCTATGATGGGAAATATGGGAGGAAATAGTGGCCGAAATCCAATGAGTTTTGGACGTAGCAAGGCCAAGGCTGCTAACAAAGAAGATATCAAGGTACGATTCTCAGATGTTGCAGGTGCTGAGGAAGAAAAACAAGAATTAGTAGAAGTTGTTGAATTCCTAAAAGATCCAAAAAGATTTACCAAACTTGGTGCGCGTATTCCTGCGGGTGTTCTTTTAGAGGGACCTCCGGGAACAGGTAAGACTTTGCTTGCTAAGGCGGTTGCCGGAGAAGCAGGCGTTCCATTCTTTAGCATTTCAGGATCTGACTTTGTAGAAATGTTTGTCGGAGTTGGCGCAAGTCGTGTTCGTTCTCTTTTTGAGGATGCTAAAAAAGCAGCACCAGCCATTATCTTTATCGATGAAATTGATGCTGTTGGTCGCCAACGTGGAGTTGGTCTCGGTGGAGGAAATGATGAACGTGAGCAAACCTTGAACCAGCTCTTAATTGAAATGGATGGTTTTGAGGGTAATGAAGGAATTATCGTTATCGCTGCGACAAACCGTTCAGATGTTCTTGATCCAGCTCTTCTCCGCCCAGGACGTTTTGATAGAAAAGTCTTGGTTGGTCGCCCTGATGTTAAAGGTCGTGAAGCAATCTTGAAAGTTCACGCTAAAAACAAACCTCTAGCAGAAGATGTTGATTTGAAATTAGTTGCCCAACAAACTCCAGGTTTTGTTGGTGCTGACTTGGAAAACGTTCTAAACGAGGCAGCCTTGGTTGCAGCCCGTCGCAACAAGTCAGTTATTGATGCTTCAGATATTGATGAAGCAGAAGATAGGGTTATTGCTGGACCTTCTAAGAAAGATAAGACAGTTTCACAAAAAGAACGTGAATTGGTTGCCTACCATGAGGCTGGACATACCATTGTTGGTCTAGTTTTATCGAATGCCCGTGTTGTTCATAAAGTGACTATCGTACCACGTGGCCGTGCAGGTGGTTACATGATTGCACTTCCTAAGGAAGATCAAATGCTTCTATCTAAAGAAGATATGAAAGAGCAATTAGCAGGATTGATGGGTGGTCGTGTTGCTGAGGAAATTATCTTTAATGTCCAAACGACAGGAGCTTCAAATGACTTTGAACAGGCTACTCAGATGGCGCGTGCAATGGTCACTGAATACGGTATGAGTGAAAAACTAGGCCCAGTTCAGTATGAGGGTAATCATGCTATGTTTGGTGCACAAAGTCCTCAAAAATCAATTTCAGAACAAACAGCTTATGAGATTGATGAGGAAGTTCGTTCATTATTAAATGAAGCACGGAATAAAGCAGCTGAAATTATTCAATCAAATCGTGAAACTCATAAGTTGATTGCAGAAGCATTGTTGAAATACGAAACATTGGATAGTACTCAAATTAAATCTCTTTACGAAACAGGAAAAATGCCTGAAACTGTAGAAGAGGAATCTCACGCCCTATCTTATGATGAAGTAAAATCAAAGATGAGTGAAGAAAAATAAATTTAGGCTCTTTGTCAACTGTAGTGGGTTGATAAAAAGTTACAACCTGAACCTGGGACAATAGTCCCTTATCTCCAAAAAAAGCAACGGATTGTACTGGCCCCAAAAAGTTGGACAAATAATTATTGAAAGGATTTAGTTCTGTACTGCACAGGACTAAGTCCTTTTAGTTTTACCTTAATTCGTTTGTTGTTGTAATAATCAATATAGTCTACAATGGCTTGTTTCAATTGCTTAAGCGACTGAAACGACTCCTCATAACTGTAAAACATCTCCGACTTCAAAATACCAAAGAACGACTCCATCATGCCGTTGTCTGGGCTGTTGCCCTTGCGTGACATGGAGGCTTGAATTCCCTTACTCTCTAGGAACCGATGATAAGAATCATGTTGGTATTGCCAGCCCTGGTCGCTGTGTAAAATGGTATTTTCATAGTATTTCTCTGTGAATGCCTGTTCTAACATACTCTTCACTTGTTCTAAGTTGGGCGAGCTAAACGTGCTGTTTCAAGAAGTAAATCTAGTCGAAATCCTCCTGAAGCCATTTCTCTAACTGTTTCTGCCTTTCTCGCTCTAGGGCTTCGTCCCTTTCCTCTAACTCTTTTAA
>NZ_JBTHHX010000004.1:0-205012 GCF_054353455.1 Streptococcus sp. V913
TCAGCTGGGAGAGCATCTGCCTTACAAGCAGAGGGTCAGCGGTTCGATCCCGTTAACTCCCATATAGGTCCCGTAGTGTAGCGGTTATCACGTCGCCCTGTCACGGCGAAGATCGCGGGTTCGATTCCCGTCGGGACCGTTTAAGATAACGGAAGTTATTTTAGACTCGTTAGCTCAGTTGGTAGAGCAATTGACTTTTAATCAATGGGTCACTGGTTCGAGCCCAGTACGGGTCATATTTGCGGGTTTGGCGGAATTGGCAGACGCACCAGATTTAGGATCTGGCGCTTAACGGCGTGGGGGTTCAAGTCCCTTAACCCGCATAATAGAAAGCAGCCGGCTTAGCTCAGTTGGTAGAGCATCTGATTTGTAATCAGAGGGTCGCGTGTTCAAGTCATGTAGCCGGCATTTTTTTATATAGAATAAGAGGTCGATGCGAACGTAGTTCAGTGGTAGAACACCACCTTGCCAAGGTGGGGGTCGCGGGTTCGAATCCCGTCGTTCGCTTAGAGAGGCCGGGGTGGCGGAACTGGCAGACGCACAGGACTTAAAATCCTGCGATTGGTAACGATCGTACCGGTTCGATTCCGGTCCTCGGCATATAATGATGAGCACCCTTAGCTCAACTGGATAGAGTACCTGACTACGAATCAGGCGGTTAGAGGTTCGACTCCTCTAGGGTGCATTTTTTTATTTAACGCGGGAAGTAGCTCAGCTTGGTAGAGTACTTGGTTTGGGACCAAGGTGTCGCAGGTTCGAATCCTGTCTTCCCGATCAATCACGAGGGTACTTTAGGGTATCTTTTTTTGTTTATCAAGGGGATTCTGAGAATCTTCTTTTTTCTTTTATGGGAATTTTTTTGTGAAAACTAGCATTACTTAAGGAATGGTAGTAGCTATATATTTTCTTTAATTATGGTAAAATAGTATGAGAATAATGTGAGGAAATTGAATGTCAAGTAAGTTTGAAATTTTAATGAATCAAATAGGAGTCTCTGATCAATTGAGACAGGATCCTGCTCTTGTTAATGCAAGTATTGAGGGTGTTGTGGTTCATAAAATTAGTAAGATTTGGGAATTTCATTTTGTATTTTCTAATATTTTACCGATTGAAATCTTTTTAGAATTAAAGAAAGGGCTTAGTGAAGAATTTTCTAAGACAGGGAATCGAGCTGTTTTCGAAATCAAAGCTCTCTCTCAAGATTTTTCAAATGAGCTCTTGCAGGCCTACTATAAGGAGGCTTTTTCTGAAGGTCCATGTGCTAGCCAAGGGTTTAAGTCTCTTTATCAGAATTTGCAAGTTCGTGCAGAGGGAAATCAGCTCTTTATTGAAGGTTCAGAGGTGATTGATAAGGAACACTTTAAGAAAAATCATCTTCCTAATTTAACAAAGCAACTTGAAAAGTTTGGTTTCCCAGCTTTTGTCTGCCAAATCGAAAAGAATGATGCTCTTACACAGGAGCAGGAGGAAGCCTTCCATACGGAGAATGAACAAATTGTTCAGGCTGCTAATGAGGAGGCTTTGCGTGCTATGGAACAACTGGAACAGATGGCCCCTCCTCCAGTAGAAGAGAAACCGGTCTTTGATTTCCAGGCTAAAAAGGCTGCGGCAAAACCAAAATTGGATAAGGCTGAAGTTACCCAGATGATTGATGTGACGACTGAGGAAAATCGTTTGGTATTTGAAGGGGTCGTTTTTGATGTGGAGCATAAAGTGACCAGGACAGGGCGTGTCTTGATTAACTTTAAGATGACGGACTATAGTTCAAGTTTTTCAATGCAAAAATGGGTTAAGAATGAAGAAGAGGCTCAGAAGTTTGACATCATTAAGAAAAATTCCTGGCTTCGTGTTCGTGGAAATGTGGAGATGAATAACTTCACACGCGATTTGACTATGAACGTGCAGGATGTGCAGGAAGTTGTTCACTATGAGCGGAAGGATTTGATGCCAGAAGGTGAGCGCCGGATTGAGTTTCATGCTCATACTAATATGTCGACCATGGATGCTCTGCCAGAAGTAGAGGAAATTATTGCGACAGCTGCAAAGTGGGGACACAAGGCGGTTGCCATCACGGACCATGGGAATGTTCAGTCCTTTCCACATGGCTACAAGGCAGCTAAGAAAGCAGGAATTCAGCTGATCTATGGGATGGAAGCCAATATCGTTGAAGACCGTGTTCCTATCGTTTACAACGAAGTGGAGATGGAATTGTCAGAAGCGACCTACGTGGTTTTTGACGTGGAAACGACGGGACTTTCAGCTATCTATAATGACTTGATTCAAGTTGCGGCTTCTAAGATGTACAAGGGAAATGTTATTGCTGAATTTGATGAATTTATTAATCCTGGATATCCCTTGTCAGCCTTTACTACCGAGTTGACTGGAATTACAGATGATCATGTCAAAAATGCCAAACCACTGGAACAAGTTTTGCAAGAATTCCAAGAATTTTGCAAGGATACGGTTCTAGTTGCCCACAATGCTACCTTTGACGTTGGCTTTATGAATGCTAACTATGAGCGTCATGGTTTGCCTAAGATTAGCCAGCCAGTTATTGATACGCTGGAGTTTGCTAGAAACCTCTATCCTGAGTATAAACGTCATGGTTTGGGACCTTTGACCAAGCGTTTTGGTGTGGCACTGGACCACCACCACATGGCCAACTACGATGCGGATGCTACTGGTCGTTTGCTCTTTATCTTTATCAAGGATGTAGCAGAAAAACATGGTGTGACTGATCTGGCTAGACTGAATATTGATTTGATCAGTCCAGACTCTTATAAAAAAGCTCGGATTAAGCATGCGACCATCTATGTCAAGAATCAAGTTGGTCTAAAAAATATCTTTAAGCTGGTTTCTTTGTCCAATACTAAGTACTTTGAAGGAGTGCCGCGGATTCCGAGAACAGTTCTAGATGCTCATCGGGAAGGTTTGATTTTAGGTTCAGCCTGTTCAGAAGGTGAAGTTTTTGATGCAGTCGTTTCCCAAGGTGTGGATGCGGCGGTTGAGGTGGCCAAGTATTATGACTTTATCGAGGTCATGCCCCCAGCTATCTATGCGCCATTGATTGCTAAAGAGCAGGTCAAGGATATAGAGGAACTCCAGACCATTATCAAGAGTTTGATAGAAGTGGGAGACCGTCTTGGCAAGCCCGTTTTGGCTACGGGTAATGTTCATTATATCGAACCAGAAGAAGAAATTTACCGTGAAATTATCGTTCGTAGTTTGGGACAGGGGGCTATGATTAACCGAACCATTGGTCACGGTGAACATGCCCAACCAGCTCCTTTGCCAAAGGCTCATTTTCGAACAACCAATGAGATGTTGGATGAATTTGCCTTCTTGGGAGAGGAACTAGCTCGTAAACTGGTTATTGAAAACACCAATGCCTTGGCAGAAATCTTTGAGCCTGTTGAGGTGGTTAAGAGTGACTTGTACACGCCTTTCATTGACAAGGCGGAAGAAACAGTTGCTGAGCTGACTTACAAGAAAGCCTTTGAGATTTATGGAAATCCGTTGCCAGATATCGTTGATTTGCGGATTGAAAAAGAATTAACCTCTATTCTGGGTAATGGATTTGCCGTGATTTATCTGGCTTCCCAGATGCTGGTACAACGTTCTAATGAAAGGGGCTACTTGGTTGGTTCTCGTGGGTCTGTTGGCTCCAGTTTTGTTGCGACTATGATTGGGATTACGGAGGTTAATCCTCTCTCTCCTCACTATGTCTGTGGTCAGTGTCAGTACAGCGAGTTTATCACGGATGGTTCTTATGGTTCAGGATTTGATATGCCCGATAAGGATTGTCCAAACTGTGGCCACAAACTCAGCAAAAATGGGCAGGATATTCCGTTTGAAACCTTCCTTGGTTTTGATGGAGATAAGGTTCCCGATATTGACTTGAACTTCTCAGGAGAAGACCAGCCTAGCGCCCACTTGGATGTGCGTGATATTTTTGGTGAGGAGTATGCTTTCCGTGCAGGAACGGTTGGTACGGTGGCTGCCAAGACTGCCTATGGCTTTGTAAAGGGCTACGAGAGAGATTATGGCAAGTTCTATCGTGATGCAGAGGTGGAACGCCTCGCTCAAGGTGCAGCTGGTGTCAAGCGGACTACAGGACAACACCCGGGGGGAATTGTTGTTATTCCTAACTACATGGATGTCTACGATTTTACGCCTGTTCAGTATCCAGCAGATGACGTGACGGCTGAATGGCAGACGACTCACTTTAACTTCCACGATATCGATGAGAATGTCCTCAAACTTGATGTACTGGGGCATGATGATCCGACCATGATTCGGAAATTGCAGGACTTGTCTGGTATTGACCCTAATGAAATTCCCATGGATGATGAAAGCGTTATGGCTCTCTTTTCTGGAACGGAAGTTTTAGGGGTGACGCCTGAGCAAATTGGAACTCCGACAGGGATGCTGGGAATTCCAGAGTTTGGCACCAACTTTGTACGTGGGATGGTAGATGAGACGCATCCTACGACCTTTGCGGAGTTGCTTCAGCTGTCTGGTCTGTCCCACGGTACCGATGTGTGGTTGGGAAATGCCCAGGATCTGATCAAGCAAGGAATTGCGGACCTATCAACTGTTATCGGTTGTCGGGACGATATCATGGTTTACCTCATGCATGCAGGTCTCGAACCTAAGATGGCCTTTACCATCATGGAACGGGTGCGTAAAGGCATGTGGCTAAAGATTTCCGAAGAGGAGCGAAATGGCTATATCGAGGCTATGAAGGCCAATAAGGTGCCAGAGTGGTATATCGAATCCTGTGGGAAAATCAAGTACATGTTCCCTAAAGCCCACGCGGCAGCCTACGTTATGATGGCCTTGCGTGTAGCTTACTTCAAGGTTCACCATCCCATTTATTACTACTGTGCTTATTTCTCAATCCGTGCCAAGGCTTTTGATATCAAGACTATGGGAGCGGGTTTGGATGCCATCAAACGCAGAATGGCAGAAATCGCTGAAAAACGGAAGAACAATGAAGCCTCTAATGTGGAGATTGACCTCTATACCACTCTTGAAATTGTCAATGAAATGTGGGAACGTGGTTTCAAGTTTGGCAAACTCGATCTCTACCGTAGTCAGGCGACAGAGTTCCTCATCGATGGGGATACCCTCATTCCGCCATTTGTAGCAATGGATGGTCTGGGAGAGAACGTTGCTAAGCAGTTGGTGCGAGCGCGTGAAGAGGGTGAGTTCCTCTCTAAGACAGAACTACGCAAACGCGGTGGGCTCTCATCAACCTTGGTTGAGAAGATGGATGAAATGGGGATTCTCGGCAATATGCCAGAGGACAACCAGTTGAGTTTGTTTGATGATTTGTTTTAAGAATTAGAACGGAGAACATCTTTATGAAACTTAGAATCTTTGCGGAAGACAAACCAGCTGAAAAGGTTTTTGACTATCAGCTAGAGCTGGCAGATGAAACAATTATCCTATCGACAGTGCTTCTGTCGGGTGCCATTGCTTTAGCAGGATTGTTTTCTGCTTTAAAAGAAAAATAGAAAAGGAAGAATAGAATGGTTTTACCAAATTTTAAAGAAAATCTAGAAAAATATGCGAAATTGTTGGTTGCGAATGGAATCAACGTGCAACCTGGTCACACCTTGGCTCTCTCTATCGATGTGGAGCAACGTGAATTGGCGCATTTGATCGTTAAAGAAGCCTATGCCTTGGGTGCGCATGAGGTCATCGTTCAGTGGACAGATGATGTCATCAACCGTGAGAAATTCCTCCACGCTCCGATAGAGCGCCTGGACAATGTGCCAGAATACAAGATTGCTGAGATGAACTATCTCTTGGAGAACAAGGCTAGCCGTCTTGGGGTTCGTTCTTCTGATCCAGGTGCCTTGAACGGTGTGGACGCTGACAAGCTTTCAGCTTCTGCTAAAGCTATGGGACTTGCCATGAAGCCAATGCGTATCGCAACGCAATCCAACAAGGTTAGCTGGACTGTAGCAGCCGCTGCTGGACTTGAGTGGGCTAAGAAAGTCTTTCCAAATGCTGCGAGCGATGAAGAAGCAGTCGATTTCCTTTGGGATCAAATCTTCAAAACTTGCCGTGTCTACGAAGAAGATCCCGTTAAGGCTTGGGAAGAACATGCAGCTATCTTGAAGAGCAAGGCTCAAATGCTGAACAAAGAGCAATTCTCAGCCCTTCACTACACAGCGCCAGGGACAGATTTGACACTTGGTTTGCCAAAGAACCACGTTTGGGAATCAGCTGGTGCTGTCAATGCTCAAGGCGAAGGTTTCTTGCCAAATATGCCGACAGAGGAAGTTTTCACAGCGCCTGACTTCCGTCGCGCGGATGGTTATGTCACTTCTACAAAACCACTTAGCTATAACGGAAATATCATTGAAGGGATTAAAGTAACCTTCAAGGATGGTCAGATTGTTGATGTTACAGCTGAAAAAGGCGATCAAGTCATGAAAGTTCTTGTCTTTGAAAATGCTGGTGCGCGTGCCTTGGGCGAATGTGCCTTGGTACCAGATCCAAGCCCAATTTCTCAGTCAGGGATTACCTTCTTTAATACCCTTTTCGATGAAAATGCTTCAAACCACTTGGCTATCGGAGCAGCCTATGCGACCAGCGTTGTTGGTGGAGCAGAGATGAGCGAAGAAGAACTTGAAGCTGCAGGACTGAACCGTTCAGATGTTCACGTGGACTTTATGATTGGTTCGAATCAAATGGATATAGACGGTATCCGTGAGGATGGAACGCGCGTACCGCTCTTTCGTAATGGAGACTGGGCAAATTAAGGAGAAGCTATGATTGGAAGCATGTTTGTCGGTCTTTTAATTGGACTACTAGCAGGGGCTATCACCAATCGTGGAGAACGTATGGGATGCTTTGGGAAGATGTTTCTCGGTTGGATTGGTGCCTTTTTAGGACAATTACTCTTTGGTTCTTGGGGGCCAAGCCTAAATGGTACAGCCATTATCCCAGCAGTTCTCGGTGCCATGATTGTGTTAGCTATTTTCTGGGAAAGAGGAAGTTAGCTTCCCGGCTCTGAAAAGGAAAGGAGGTTGGCTATTGAGCCAGCCTCCTTTTGAGTATGATATAATAGTTCTATGAGATTAGATAAATTTTTAGTTGCCTGCGCAGTAGGGAGTCGAACTGAGGTCAAAAACTTGCTTAAAGCTAGACGCGTAACGGTTAACGGCAAGAAAGAAAAATCAGCAAAACTGCAAATCAATGAAGAAAGAGATGAGATTCGTTTTGACGGTCAAGTGCTGGAGTATGAAGAGTTTGTCTACTACATGATGAACAAGCCCCAAGGAGTCATTTCGGCGACTGAAGATCCCAAGCATAGAACGGTTTTGGACTTGTTGGACGACTATGGACGTGCCAAAGAAGTCTTTCCTGTAGGACGTTTGGATATCGATACCCATGGACTCTTACTCTTGACCAATGATGGTCAGCTGGCTCATGCCCTTCTATCGCCCAAGCGTCATGTGGATAAAACTTACTTGGCTCAAGTCAAGGGAATCATGACCCAAGAAGATGTGGAAACATTCGGCAAGGGTATTCCACTTAAGGACTTTACCTGCCAGCCGGCCAAACTGGAGATTTTGTCAATGGATTCAGATAAGGGTGAAAGCCAGGTTCGTGTGACCATTAGAGAAGGAAAATTTCATCAAGTCAAACGCATGGTGGCCTATTGTGGTAAGGAAGTCGTGGACTTGCAACGTTTGACGATGGGGACTCTAGTTTTGGATGAGAATTTGAAACGGGGAGAATGGCGTCGCCTGACCAAGGAGGAGTTAGAGGAGCTCCTTGCTAGTATTGCTTAGTTTGGATTATGTTAGAAAAGGTGAGGAGAAAGTCCCTGCCTTTTTCATTTTTCAGTTGCTTCATTTGTGAAAAGAGTTATAATAGACAGTAGAATAAAAGGAGGAATCTATGAACGCGATTCAAGAATCATTTACGGATAAATTATTTGCTAACTATGAAGCAAATGTCAAATACCAAGCTATCGAAAATGCTGCAAGCCACAACGGTATTTTTGCAGCCCTAGAACGTCGTCAAAGCCATGTAGACAATACACCTGTTTTCTCGCTTGATTTGACCAAGGACAAGGTTACTAACCAGAAAGCCTCTGGTCGTTGCTGGATGTTTGCAGCTCTCAATACCTTCCGCCACAAACTCATCTCTCAATACAAGCTCGAAAACTTTGAACTGTCACAAGCCCACACCTTCTTCTGGGACAAGTATGAAAAATCTAACTGGTTCTTGGAGCAAGTGATTGCGACTGCAGACCAAGACTTAACTAGTCGCAAGGTTAGCTTCCTACTCCAAACTCCACAACAAGACGGCGGTCAGTGGGATATGGTCGTTGCCCTCTTTGAGAAATACGGTGTCGTTCCCAAGTCTGTTTACCCTGAGTCCATCTCATCTAGCAGTAGCCGTGAGCTCAATGCCATTCTCAACAAATTGCTTCGCCAAGATGCTCAAATCTTGCGTGATTTACTAGCATCTGGTGCTGACCAAGCGACTGTTCAAGCTAAGAAAGAAGACCTCTTGCAAGAAATTTTTAACTTCCTTGCTATGTCTTTAGGGCTTCCGCCACGTCAGTTTGACTTTGCTTATCGTGATAAGGATGATAACTACCAAAGCGAAAAGGGTATCACACCACAAGAGTTTTACAAGAAATATGTCAATCTTCCTTTAGAAGATTATGTTTCTGTTATCAATGCTCCCACTGCTGACAAGCCTTATGGCAAATCTTATACAGTTGAGATGTTGGGAAATGTCATTGGTAGCCGTGCAGTTCGTTATATCAACGTACCGATGGAGCGCTTGAAAGAATTGGCGATTGCTCAAATGCAAACAGGAGAAACTGTTTGGTTTGGTTCAGATGTCGGCCAGCTCAGCAACCGTAAGGCTGGAATCCTTGCGACAGATGTTTATGACTTTGAATCAAGCATGGATATTCAACTCACTCAAGACAAGGCTGGACGTTTGGACTACAGCGAAAGCCTGATGACCCACGCCATGGTCTTGACAGGTGTGAATTTGGATGAAAATGGCAAGTCAACCAAGTGGAAGGTTGAAAACTCATGGGGAGACAAGGTCGGCTCAGATGGTTACTTTGTTGCCTCAGATGCTTGGATGGATGAATACACCTACCAAATCGTTGTTCGCAAAGAATTGCTGACAGCAGAAGAACAAGCCGCATATGAAGCAGAACCAATTGTGTTAGCACCATGGGATCCAATGGGTGCCTTGGCAGAATAAAGTATAAAGAAAAGAGGTTAGGGGAATCCTAGCCTCTTTTTTTAAAGTGGTGACAGATGATGCTTGTCAAGTAAGTCCTTCTTAGTTTGAGTCTTTAAGTGACAGAGAAAAAGATATGTGTTACTATAGTAGTACAAAAGGATATCGGAGTAGAAATGAAGTATTTAAGTAGCCAAGACATCAAGGATCGTCAACGAAACATCAGCGACATTAAACCCTATAAAACAACCAAGGAAATTGTCGTTTCAAATATTTTTACCTTTTTTAATGCTATGAACTTGGCTCTGGCAGTTCTGGTAGCCACAACCTTGCGATTTGAAAATATGCTCTTTTTAGGTGTGATTGCTATCAATACAGCCATTGGGATTTTCCAAGAAGTGCGTTCAAAAAATGCCTTAGAAAAACTAAGTTTGCTTGGTAAAAGTAAGTACAAGGTCAATCGAGATGGTCAAATGATTGAGATTGATCCAGAGAATATCGTACTGGGCGAGTATCTGCATCTCAATCTGGGGGATCAGGTGCCTGTAGACGCAGAAGTACTTGAAGGGAATGTTGAAGTTGATGAGTCCTTGCTGACTGGCGAGAGTGATTCAGTCTTTAAAACAGTTGGTGACCAGCTGATGAGCGGAAGCAATGTCGTTAGCGGATCCTGCCTGGTCACTGCGACGGAGGTCGGTCCCAATAGTTATATCAACAGACTCGCAAAATCCAGCAAGGAATTCAAAAAATACCCTTCTCAACTGCGCGATTACATGGATAAGATTTTAAAAATCGTCTCCATTTTGCTGGTGCCAGTTGCCATTCTGCTCTATGTCAGAGGTTTTAGTCTGGGACGGACTTATGTTGAGATTGTCTTGGGAAGTTCTGGTGCCTTGGTCGGCATGATTCCAGAGGGCTTGATTCTCCTGGTTAGCGTCTCCCTAGCAGTAGCGGCCATGAAGCTGGCTAAAAAGAAGGTTCTGGTGCAGGAACTATACTGTGTGGAGACCTTGGCGCGTGTAGATGTTCTTTGTTTTGATAAGACAGGTACCATCACGACTGGTAATATGAAGGTCCAAGAAATGGATGCTAATTTAGCAGAGAAACTGTCTTCTTATCTAGCTTATTTTGAGGATGAAAATGCGACGTCGCGGGCTCTGAAGACTTACTTAACCTGTGAGAAAAAGTGGGACGTTCAAGAAGTTGGTGCCTTTTCAAGTAAAAACAAGTATTCCTTTGTTCAAGTAAAAGACGGTGGAACCTATTTCTTCGGGGCTTATGAGTTTCTCGGCTTTACCCAAGCGATGGATCCTTACTATGAACATCTAAAACAGCAAGGTTTTCGAATCTTATCGCTTGCTCATAGCAAGGACCAGATTACAAGCCCAGACGATAAGGAACTATTAGGGCATGTCGTTCTGTCAGATGAGATCAAGGATAATACCAAGGAAACCTTTGACTATTTCGAATCTCAGGATGTTGAAGTGAAGATTATCAGTGGAGATAATCATGTGGCTGTATATGGGGTGGCTCGTAAAGCAGGTTTTAAGGAAGAAGCACGGGCGATTGATATGACCAAGGTGAGTGATGAGGACTTTGAAAGAGTGGTCTTGGAACACGATATCTTTGGTCGGGTGACACCTGAACAGAAAGAAAAGATGGTGACCGTTTTGCAAAATGCTGGTAAGACAGTTGCCATGAGCGGTGATGGAGTTAATGATGTTCTAGCTCTCAAGAAAGCAGATATCAGCTTTGCTATGAATGGTGCTACTAGTGCAGCCAAAAGCGTCTCCAACATCGTCTTTCTCACTGATGATTTTGCAGTATTTTATGATATCTTGATGGAAGGACGCCGTGTCATCAATAACATCCAAAAGGTCGCCTCTCTCTTTCTAACAAAGACCTTCTTCTCTATCGTGTTTGCGATTTTGAGTGTGATATTTGGTTTGGAATTTGCCTTTATCCCCATTCAGTTTACAATCATTTCAGCCATTACGATTGGGATTCCATCCTTCTTCCTAACCTTTGAGTCCAATAATGAAAAGGTCAGCACACATTTTATGAGAGATATCCTGACTAATGCTGCGATTGGTGGTGGCATTCTGGTTGCTAGTGTTCTCCTGACTAACTTCTTTATCACTGTCCCAGGTCAGGTTAAATTTATTTGCTTCATCCTTGCTTTGATCAATGGTCTGTGTCTAGTTGCCAAGGTCAGCATTCCCTTTAATCGATATAAACTAGTCTTGCTCACGTTTTTGAGCCTTGCAGCCCTTGTTGGATTGCTTACCAATACCTTTATCCTGCGAGGAGCTTTTGTGCCTCTAGAAACCACTCAAGTACTCTTCTATGTAGCCATCCTAGCAGTGGTGATTGGGAGCCTGCATTATCTGACTAGAAGAAAAAGTTGATACACAAAAAGAATCAGGATTTGATCCTGATTCTTTTTTATCTATATTCTCGATGGCTTGAATTACATGATACCAAGGAAACGAGCTGCAATACCTACTGCAAAGAGAGCAAGGATGATTGCGATTGGTGATACTTTTTTCTTAAGCAACCACATGCAGAGGAAAGTAAGGAGAAGTCCCATCAATCCTGGAATCAATGAGTTCAACTGACCTTGAAGTGTTTGTGGTTGAACGCTATCCAAGCTCAAACCACTAAGAGCCTGACCAAGAATTCCCTTCAATTCTCCACCTGTTACAGGCCCTTCTGGGAAGTTGATGTAGGCACCTTCAGCCAATTGTTTACCTGGAAGGTTCACAGTAAAGTTGATAGATACCCAACGTTGTACAAGAACAGCAAGGATGAACATACCAAGGATAGATGCTCCTTTAGTGATATCTTTCAAGATACCACCAGACATGTCTTTAGTGATTTCAGATCCAGCTTTGTAACCGAACTCTTGTGTATACCATAGGAAGGCCATACGGATAGCATTCCATCCAAAGAAGAAGAGAAGAGGACCAACAATGTTACCAGATGCAGCAAGTGATGCACCAAGAGCTCCAAGGATAGGACGAACTGTAAACCAGAATACTGGGTCACCGATACCAGCAAGAGGTCCCATCATACCGATTTTAACCCCTTGGATAGCCGCGTCGTCGATTTCAACACCGTTAGCACGCTCTTCTTCAAGTGCAAGAGTAACCCCCATGATTGGAGCAGCTACGTATGGGTGAGTGTTGAAGAACTCAAGGTGACGCTCAAGAGCAGCCGCTTGGTCTTCTTTTTTAGTGTACAATTTTTTGATAGCTGGGATTAGTGAGTAAGCCCAACCCAAGTTTTGCATACGCTCGTAGTTCCAAGAACCTTGAAGGAATTGTGAACGCCACCAAACTTTTTGACGATCTGATTTTGATAATTGAATTTTTTCAGCCATGATTGTTCCCCTTTCTAGTAGTCTTCTAGGATATCACCGATTGGGTCGTTAGAAGTCGCAGCTCCGCCGCCACCGTTTCCACCTTGTTTTGAAAGGTTAAGGTAGATGAAGGCAAGGGCAACACCGATGACACCAAGGGCAATCAAAGTCAATTGAGAGATTGCTGCAAGAGCAAAACCGATAGCGAAGAATGGCCATACTTCACGAGTTGCCATCATGTTGATAACCATAGCGTAACCAACGGCAACGACCATAGCACCACCGACAGCCATACCACCATTCAACCATTCTGGCATGAGGCCAAGAGCGTCTTGAACAGCAGAAGCAGGGATAGCGATAAGGAAGGCTGCAGGGATAGCGATACGAAGACCTTGAAGAACAAGGGCAAAGTAGTGAGCGCGTTCAACAGCCGCAATGTTTCCTTCTTTTGCAGCTGCGTCAGCTGAGTGAACCAAGGCAACTGAGATTGTACGAACAATCATTGTCAAGAAAAGTCCGGCTACAGCAAGAGGGATAGCTGTGGCTGTTGCGACGGCGATACCTTCAGTAGTAAAGTTACCACCTTTGATCAAGATGATCGCTGCGGCAACAGATGCAAGAGCAGCGTCAGGAGCTACGGCAGCTCCAATATTAGCCCAACCAAGGGCGATCATTTGAAGAGATCCACCAAGCATAACACCTGCTTCAAGGTTACCTGTTACAAGTCCGATAAGGGTACATGCGACGATTGGTTGATGGAATTGGAATTGGTCGAGGATACCTTCAAGACCTGCAAGGAAGGCAACAACTACAACCAAGATAGCAGAAATGATTGAAATATCTGACATGGTTTTATTCCTTTTCTATTTAATTATATAAAGTGTAAAATCTTTCTTCTAAGAGTTCGAGAGAAGATTCTAAATTATTGAACGTTTGCTTTCTTAATCAAGTCAAACAAATCTTTTTTCGTGTCGTTTGGTACTTTACGTACATCAAATTCAACACCGAGGTCACGCATTTTTTCAAATGTTGCAACATCATCTCTGTCCATAGACAAGACGTTATTGATCATTGTTTTACCTGTTGAGTGGGCCATAGAACCAACGTTAAGGGTCTTGATTGGCACGCCACCTTCGATGGCACGAAGGGCATCTTGAGGTGTTTCAAACAAGATAAGAGCATGTGTGTTACCAAAACGAGGATCTTTTGCAACCTCAATCAATTTTTTGATTGGTACAACGTTGGCTTTTACTCCGTTAGGAGCTGCTTGCTTGATCAATTCTTTACGCAATTCGTCGTTTGCAACGTTATCTGAAGCAACGATGATACGGTCTGCTTTTGAATCTGGTGTCCAAGCAGTTGCGACTTGTCCGTGAAGAAGACGTGTGTCAAGACGGGCAAGATTGATTTTCAATTTACCGTCTCCGATAACAGTTCCTTCTGGAATAGCAGCTTGGGCAACTGGAGCAGCCGCAGCACTAGCCCCTTCCTCAACTGGGTTAAGCTCTTCTGGAAGAGCCTTGATGCCATCTTTGGCTTCTTTAATGATATTCGCAGCGACTTTATCCACACCTGCAGTAGCATCCATAAGGCGCTCAGTGTAGGCTTGGATCAACATCGGCAAGTTAAGCCCTGTGATGATGGCAAACTTACGCTCAGGATTTTCTCCCATCACGCGGCTAGCTTGGTTGAATGGAGATCCACTCCAAAGGTCAGCCAATACTAGAACCTCATCTTCTGCGTCAAATGCAGCAACAGCGTTATTGATCTTAGCGTATAAATCGTCTGGACCTTCGTTTGGCATAAAGGTTACAACTTGAACCTTCTCTTGTTCACCAAAGATCATAGATCCGGACTGATGAATACCCGCAGCAAATTCGCCGTGGCTCGCAATAATGATTCCGATACTCATTATTGTCATTCCTCCTTTAAAATGTTTGACTGTATGTTTAAGAAAACTTTAAGCCTAACTTTAAGTATAAACCGTTTTCAAACAAAAAGCAACCATTTCTTATAAATATGTATTGGTTTTCGATGAAAACTCGCTTACAAAATGTTAATATATAAACATTTTTGTAGGAATGTATAAAAAGATAAGGGAGTAATTTAATATAAAAAAATGAAAATAGGCCGATGAATTGAAAATTTGTGAAAATTAAAAAGTTAGCACAAGCTAACTTTTTGAGTGTTATAGGAATAAATCTTGTAGGGTATGGGCAACACCATCTTCATCATTTGTCAGAGAGAGTTGCTCATCAGCATACGGTAGCAAATCGGGATTGGCATTTTTCATAGCATAACCCTTGCCTGCAAAAGCCAGCATTTCCGTGTCATTATGTTCATCTCCAAAGGCAATCAAATCTTGTCTGTCTCGGTTCATAACATTGAGTAAGTACTCTAAAGCAAAAGCCTTGTTGACCCCCTTAGGAGTACACTCGAGAATGTTGAGGGGGCCTCCCCAGGTATTGATGGATAGTTGGTGTTGGTAAAAACGATTCATCTCATCTGCTAGCGCGTATTTATCATCGACTCTTGTTTGCAAAAGGATACAGTTAGGGTCCTTGGTTACCAATTCGGATTTGAATTGATTTTCTGGTTGGAAATTTTCTACACCAAATAGTTTGGGATTGGCAATTTCTTCATTAGGAGCCGTGATATAAAATTTCTTGCGGTATTCTCCTGCAATGAAGTCAGCTTGGATATCCTCTTTGCGTTTGACCATATCCAAGAGGTATTTTTTATCTAAGGTCAGGCACTTTTCATGCTCCCAAGTCTGTCCTGGTAGATGAGTAAGGGAACCGTTGAAGTTGATCATAGGTGTGTGCAGCTCTAGTTCCTGATAAAATTCTTTTGCCATACGATAAGGACGACCTGTCGTGATGACAACATGGTGTCCCTTTTCAGTAATTTTTTTGATTGTCTTTTTGGTAAAATCGGAGAGCTTACTTTCACCATTGAGCAGGGTTCCGTCCAAATCGACTGCGATAATTTTTTTAGTCATATAAACCTTCCTAGTAGATTCCAGATAAGATGTCTACTATTATATCAAAAAGAAAGAAGAAAAACAGACTCAAAACAAAAAATAAACATTTCATTTTGTTAAATAAATCAAACAAACATATTGAAAAGGTGAATAATAAATGTTATAATACTCATATTGTTCGTAAAAAAACAAAAGGAGATTTATAATGGACAAACTATTTAAACTAAAAGAGCACGGGACAGATGTCCGTACAGAGGTGCTTGCTGGTTTAACAACTTTCTTTGCAATGAGCTATATTCTCTTTGTAAACCCACAAATGCTTTCACAGACTGGCATGCCTGCTCAAGGTGTATTCTTGGCAACGATTATCGGTTCTGTAGTCGGTACCTTGATGATGGCTTTTTATGCTAATTTGCCGTATGCACAAGCACCAGGTATGGGACTCAACGCCTTCTTTACCTTTACAGTTGTATTTGGGATGGGCTATACTTGGAAAGAAGCTCTTGGTATGGTCTTCATTTGTGGAATTATTTCACTGATTATTACCTTGACAAATGTTCGTAAAATGATCATAGAATCTATTCCTACAACGCTCCGTTCTGCCATTTCAGCTGGTATTGGTGTTTTCCTTGCCTATGTAGGGATTAAGAATGCTGGTCTTTTGAAATTCTCTATTGATCCAGGAAGTTACACAGTTGCTGGTGAGGGTGCTGATAAGGCCCAAGCAGCCATTACAGCAAACTCTTCAGCAGTTCCAGGTCTGGTTAGCTTTAATAATCCGGCTGTTTTAGTGGCTATTGCAGGTTTGGCTATTACGATTTTCTTTGTTATTAAGGGCATCAAGGGAGGAATCATTCTTTCTATCTTAACAACGACAGTTCTTGCAATCGCTGTTGGTTTGGTTGATGTATCAAGCATTGATTTTTCTAATAACCATGTAGGTGCAGCCTTTGAAGATTTGAAGACAATCTTTGGTGCAGCACTTGGCTCACAAGGATTGGGTGCTTTAATCTCAGACACTGCTCGTCTACCGGAAACACTTATGGCTATTCTTGCCTTCTCGTTGACAGATATTTTTGATACAATTGGTACCTTGATTGGTACAGGTGAAAAAGTCGGTATCGTAGCGACAAATGGTGAAAATCACCAATCAGATAAGTTGGATAAGGCTCTTTACTCTGACTTGATTGGTACTTCGATTGGTGCCATCGCAGGTACTTCAAACGTGACAACCTATGTTGAGTCTGCAGCGGGTATCGGTGCGGGTGGACGTACTGGTTTGACTGCCTTGGTAGTTGCGGTTTGTTTTGCAATTTCAAGTTTCTTTAGTCCACTTTTGGCAATTGTTCCATCAGCTGCGACGGCTCCAATTTTGATTATCGTTGGGATTATGATGCTCGGTAGCTTGAAAAACATCCATTGGGATGATATGGCTGAAGCTGTCCCTGCCTTCTTTACGTCTATCTTCATGGGATTCAGCTACTCTATCACACAAGGGATTGCAGTTGGTTTCTTGACTTATACGTTAACAAAAGTTGTCAAAGGTCAAGCAAAGGACGTGCACGCGATGATTTGGATTTTGGATGCCTTGTTTATCCTTAACTATATCAGTATGGCGCTATAAATGATATAATAGAAAAAGGGGAGTCTCCCCTTTTTAATTATAAGGAGGTACATCATGAAAGATAAGACGATTTGGCAAGAGGTTTTAAACAGAGGGAAATGGGTGATCATCCTTTTGGTAGCTTTTGTTCTATCTCAATTTCCCATAGGACTTGCTTTGTTTTTAGCAAACAAACAGTTTCCGATTTTACAGTCAGGGCTCTTAGTAGGTGCTCTATCCATAGTCGTTTTGATTGTATTCATTATTGGTGCACGAAAAACACAACTTGCTACTTTTAATCTATCCTTTTTTAAGGCAAAAGACTTGGCTCGCTTGGTACTGAGTTATCTGGTGATTTTGGCGACAAATCTCTTGGGTTCACTCCTGCTTCGACTAACAAATGAGGCAACAACCAATAACCAATCAATACTGAATGGTTTGGTTCAGAATAGTTCCTTGATTTCAACTTTCTTCCTACTAGTCTTGATTGCGCCGATTTGTGAAGAAATTTTGTGTCGTGGAATTATTCCAAAAAAGATCTTCCGTGGAAAAGAAAAACTTGGCTTTGTTGTTGGTGCAATCGTCTTTGCCTTGCTACATATGCCAACCAATTTACCTTCTGTGATTATTTATGGAGGGATGTCAACAGTTTTGACTTGGACAGCCTATAAGACTGAGCGTTTGGAGATGTCCATTTTGCTTCATATGATTCTCAATGGTATTGCATTTTGTTTGTTGGCCTTATTGGTATTGATTAGTAGAAATCTAGGCCTATCATTCTAAGCCATTGACCTACTTGGAAAAGATGAATACTAGCGTGTCCATCTTTTTCTTTTTATGGTAAAATAGAGAGATAATATGGTAAAGAACCTTAAGGAAGTGACCGTTATGTCCAATAAAGTCAACCACGTAAAAACAGCCATTTGCGGCATTATCAATGTAACCCCAGATTCTTTTTCAGATGGTGGTCAATTTTTTGCTGTTGACCAGGCGCTCCAGCAAGCTCGTAAATTGATAGCTGAAGGAGCGAGCATGCTAGATATCGGTGGGGAATCGACTCGTCCTGGAAGTAGTTACGTTGAGATAGAAGAAGAAATCCAGCGTGTTGTCCCAGTCATCGAAGCTATCCGTAAGGAAAGTGATGTCCTCATTTCCGTCGATACATGGAAAAGTCGGGTGGCAGAGGCTGCTTTGGCTGCTGGTGCTAATCTGGTCAATGATATCACTGGTCTCATGGGAGATGAGAAAATGGCGGATGTGGTTGCTAAGGCTGGAGCGAAAGTGGTTATCATGTTTAATCCAGTTATGGCTCGTCCTCAGCATTCTAGCTCGCTCATCTTCCCTAATTTTGGCTTTGGACAAGCTTTTACAGAGGAAGAATTAGCTGACTTTGAAAAAATGCCAATCGAAGACTTGATGGAGGCTTTCTTTGAACGAGCACTAGTGAGAGCGAATCAAGCCGGGATAGCAAGAGAAAATATTCTGCTGGATCCAGGGATTGGCTTTGGTTTGACCAAGAAGGAAAATCTGCTCCTTCTACGGGATTTGGATAAACTACACCAGCAAGGCTATCCGATTTTTCTTGGAGTTTCGCGTAAGCGATTTGTTATCAATATCCTGGAAGAAAATGGTTTTGAAGTTAATCCTGAGACAGAACTTGGTTTCCGTAATCGGGACACGGCTTCGGCTCATGTAACTAGTATCGCTGCGAGACAGGGTGTCGAAGTAGTGCGCGTGCACGATGTAGCCAGTCACAAGATGGCGGTTGAAATTGCGTCAGCTATTCGATTGGCAGAAGATGCGGAAAATCTAGATTTAAAACAATATAAATAAGATGAACGAAATTCAAAACAATCAGTGGATTGCCCACTACCGGACGGACCAACCACATTTTGGCTTGGAACGCATGGTAGAACTCCTAGCTCTGCGAGGCAATCCCCATCTCAAACTCAAGGTTATCCATATCGGCGGAACAAATGGTAAAGGTTCGACCATTGCTTTTTTGAAAAAGATGCTGGAAAAGCTAGGTCTGAGAGTAGGGGTGTTCAGCTCGCCCTATCTCATTCATTATACAGATCAGATTAGCATCAATGGGGAATCTATCCCCGAGGCTAGACTAGAAGCTCTCATGGCAGACTATCAGTCTTTGCTTGAGGGAGAATCGGCTGCCAATTTGCAGGGAACAACCGAGTTTGAGATAATTACAGCTCTAGCTTATGATTACTTTGCCTCAGAGCAAGTAGATATGGCTATCATGGAAGTCGGCATGGGTGGCCTTCTGGATAGTACCAATGTTTGTCAGCCAATTTTGACAGGGATTACGACCATTGGACTGGATCATGTAGCCCTACTTGGTGATACCTTGGAAGCCATAGCAGAGCAGAAGGCTGGTATTATCAAACAAGGTATTCCATTAGTGACAGGTCATATTGTTCCTGAAGCCTTGACTGTTATTGACCGCATTGCGGAAGGGAAAGATGCGCCGAGACTTGCCTATGGGAGTGATTACCAGGTTCGTCATCAAGAAAGCGTGGTAGCGGGCGAAATCTTTGATTATACCAGTTCTGTCAGACAAGGTCGCTTTCAAACAGGTCTGCTTGGTTTGCACCAGATAGAAAATGCGGGGATGGCACTTGCCCTCCTAGACACTTATTGCCAGGAGACTGGGCGAGAATTAGCAAGTAATGCCTTGGTTGCTCAAGCTTTGAAAGAAACCAGATGGCCAGGGCGTTTGGAGGTCGTGTCTAGAGACCCATTGTTGCTTTTGGATGGTGCCCACAATCCCCATGCTATCAAGGCTTTACTAGCAACCTTACAAGAACGCTTTGTGGATTATCATAAGGAAATCCTCTTTACCTGCATCAAAACCAAGGCCTTGGACGATATGCTGGATTTGCTAGGGGAAATGCCAGATACAGAGCTTACCTTGACACATTTTGACGATAGTCGGGCGACTGATGAAAGCGTGCTGAAAGAGACAGCCAAGTCTAGAAATCTCAATTACCAAAGTTGGCAGGATTTTCTAGAGCAGAAATTGACAGATAAAAAAGAAGAGAAACAAACAGTTAGGATTGTCACAGGTTCCTTGTATTTCTTGAGCCAAGTGAGAGCCTATCTGATGGAGAGGAAGAACGAGAATGGATACACAAAAGATTGAAACGGCTGTAAAAATGATTATTGAGGCTGTTGGTGAGGACGCTAACCGCGAGGGGTTGCAGGAAACACCTGCTCGTGTAGCCCGTATGTACCAAGAGATTTTTTCAGGTCTTGGCCAAACTGCTGAGGAACACTTGTCAAAATCCTTTGAGATTATTGATGATAACATGGTGGTAGAAAAGGATATTTTTTTCCACACCATGTGTGAACACCACTTTCTGCCCTTTTATGGGAAAGCTCACATTGCCTACATTCCAGATGGTCGTGTGGCAGGTTTGTCCAAGCTAGCTCGTACGGTTGAAGTCTACTCTAAGAAACCACAGATTCAAGAACGGTTGAATATTGAAGTGGCTGATGCCTTGATGGACTATCTAGGGGCTAAGGGAGCCTTTGTTGTTATTGAGGCGGAACATATGTGTATGAGCATGCGTGGTGTCAGAAAACCAGGCACTGCAACCTTAACTACTGTAGCCCGTGGCCTATTTGAGACGGATAAGGACCTCCGAGACCAGGCTTATCGTTTAATGGGACTATAATACTCTTCTAAAATCAAATTCAAACCACGTCAGCTTCCATCTGCAACCTCAAAACAGTGTTTTGAGCAGCCTGCGGCTAGCTTCCTAGTTTGCACTTTGATTTTCATTGAGTATAAAAAGAATCCGCTTTAAGCGGATTTTTCTAGAAAGGACTAGTTATGGATCAGCTAAAGATTAAAGATTTGGAAATATTTGCTTATCATGGACTCTTTCCAAGTGAGAAGGAATTGGGGCAAAAGTTTGTTATTTCTGCACGCTTATCCTATGATATGACCAAGGCAGCGACTGAGTTAGATTTGTCTTCTTCTGTCCACTATGGAGAACTTTGCCAACAGTGGAAGACTTGGTTTCAGGAAAGCACTGAGGATTTGATTGAAACGGTAGCCTACAAACTAGTAGAGCGTACCTTTGAGACCTATCCTCTTGTCCAAGAAATTGAACTGGAACTCAAAAAACCTTGGGCGCCAGTCCACTTGCCCCTTGATACCTGCTCGGTAACCATCCACCGTCGCAAGCAACGTGCCTTTATCGCCCTAGGAAGCAATATGGGCGATAAGCAAGCCAACTTGGAACAAGCTATTGATAAACTGCGGACTCGAGGTATCCATATTCTCAAAGAGTCCAGTGTATTAGCGACGGAGCCTTGGGGTGGTGTGGAACAAGATAGCTTTGCCAATCAGGTGATTGAAGTAGAAACCTGGCTTCCAGCATCAGTCTTATTAGAGACCTTGTTAGCCATTGAGTCAGAAATGGGACGGGTTCGAGAGGTGCATTGGGGGCCTCGTTTGATTGATTTGGACCTGCTTTTTGTAGAAGACCAAGTCATCTATACAGACGACCTCATCTTACCTCATCCTTATATAGCAGAACGCCTCTTTGTCCTTGAGTCTCTGCAAGAAATAGCTCCCCATTTTATCCATCCAAACTTAAAACAACCGATTCGTTGCTTGGTTGACCAGTTGGAGCAAGGAGATGCCTAAGCTTTCTGAGACTTATAGCAAGTGGAAGAGTATCGGGGAGGGACTACTTGCTATTGTTTTAGGGCTTCTCCTGATTCGTTTTGGACAAGTTATTCCGCGAATGGGGTATCAGTTGCTGATGACTTACTTTTCCTTGTCAGCAGTTTGGCACTTGTTGACTCGTTGGTTTCAGGATAAACAGCGTAGGGAAAACATCTTTGTAACCTTGGCCAAGCTGGTAGTTGCTGCTCTCTTATTTGATTCTATCATTTTACAAGACCTGACCCTCTACCTCCTGGTGTTTATCATTGCGAGTTACCAGCTGTTTACGGGCATCATTAGTCTTGTGACCTGGTCTCTCTATCGAAAAAATGCCATTCATCCTCGGCTCCATCATCTCTTCGATGCTGTATGGATGATAGGATTCGGTCTTTATAGCATCTCTCCTTTTCACGATGCAGCGAATTTTGAATTGCTCTTGCTTGGGTTTTACTTGCTCATGCTAGGGGCTAGTAGCCTTCGGGACGGTTTCTTTTTTGAAAAGATAGAAAACAATCCCAAGCTGAAGCGGCATATGCGAATGACCCTGCCGATCTTTGTGACGGCTCTGATCCCTATCAGTACCTTGCGAAAACTAAATGAGTGGCTGTCAAATCATGAAAGCCAAGAAGGGGAAGTTCATTCAGAAAGAAAAAACGATCAGACGGTTGATCTGGAAATTTTTATTCATACCTCAGAAACCTCCTTCTTCCTAGCCATGGGACATGTGGATATTTGTTATCAAGGGAAGGTTATTTCCTATGGTTCCTATGATCCCCACTCGGAGCGTTTATTCGGCATGGTTGGAGACGGTGTTTTGTTTAAGGCCAATCGGGAAAAATACATTGAGCTTTGTAAGAGGGAAAGTCAGAAGACCTTGTTTGCTTATGGTCTGAGTTTGACGAACCAACAGAAAACAGCCATCCAAGCGCGTTTAGCGGAGATAGAAGACCTGTTAATTCCTTGGGAACCAAGCTCGCAGTTGATGAAAAGAAGAGAGGGAGAGGTAAAGCACACCTACTCCTACCAACTGAAACAGGAAGCAGATGCGACCCTCTATAAATTCAGCTCATCTGAGTTTAAGACCTACTTTGTTCTCAGTACCAATTGTGTTCTGCTAGCAGACTCTATCGTAGGAAAAGCCGGAACTGATATATTGAGTCCCCAAGGTTTCATTGTACCGGGGACTTACCAGGATTACCTTGATTTAGAGTATACAAAACCAAACGGTCTAGTAGTTAGTCGATCCATTTATTAGAAAAAGAAAACTCTAGTTCCTCAGCAGTTTGCGCTGAGAAGCTAGAGTTTTTAAAATAGGTCATTTTCTTCTGGAAGGAGGATGGTTTCTCTGCCGTCCAAGTCTAAAACAAGGACCCTAGGAGGGTAGAGCGGATCAAAAGGATGATTGAAATCAAAATCAATGCTAGTCGGAAGGTGCTGGCTAGAAAAATGGAAGGTGATGGTCCCCTTATTGTTGAGCAGTTGAAACTCAAGTTCTTCTTCTAATTCAAAGACATTTTTCAGGAAATGATCGATAATATACCATAAAGAGTCAATGACATCATCAGGCAAGCTGGTCACGACACCAAAGCTAGCGGAACGTCTCTGTGTATTTGTAAAAGCCATGTTTTCCTCCCTCTTTATTTTCCTTATCATACAGCAAAATATCTCAAAAATCAAGAAATCGTACTCGCCTTTTCAAAATGAGAATGAAGAATGAAATTTTTTCAAAGTTTCTCCTAAAAAATACTTGAAAGTGTTTACAATAAGTGATAAAATGGAGTAAGTAGATGCGTGAAAGCGAAATTTTCATTATAGAAAGGAAACGGAATGAACACAGATGATACAGTAACGATTTATGACGTCGCCCGTGAAGCAGGAGTTTCGATGGCAACAGTTAGCCGTGTCGTTAATGGCAACAAGAATGTTAAAGAGAACACTCGAAAAAAAGTCCTAGAAGTGATTGATCGTTTGGACTATCGTCCAAATGCGGTAGCACGTGGTTTGGCTAGTAAGAAAACAACGACAGTCGGAGTTGTGATTCCGAACATTACCAATGGTTATTTCTCAACACTTGCTAAGGGGATTGACGACATTGCTGAAATGTACAAGTATAACATTGTCCTTGCAAATAGTGATGAGGATGATGAAAAGGAAGTTTCAGTGGTTAACACTCTCTTTTCAAAACAAGTCGATGGGATTATCTTTATGGGCTATCACTTGACTGAAAAGATTCGCTCAGAGTTTTCTCGTTCACGGACACCGGTTGTTCTTGCTGGTACTGTGGATGTAGAACACCAACTTCCAAGTGTGAATATCGACTACAAACAAGCAACGATTGATGCCGTGAGCTACCTTCTCAAAGAAAATGAGAAAATTGCTTTTGTGAGTGGACCACTCGTCGATGATATCAATGGCAAGGTTCGTTTGATTGGTTATAAGGAAGCCTTGAAAAAAGCTGGACATTCTTATAGCGAGGGCTTGGTCTTTGAATCAAAATACAGCTATGACGATGGTTATGCCTTGGCAGAACGCCTGATTTCATCGCAAGCTACAGCCGCAGTTGTAACAGGTGATGAATTGGCTGCGGGTGTGTTGAATGGTTTGGCTGACCATGGTGTATCTGTGCCAGAAGAGTTTGAAATCATCACGACAGATGACTCTCAGATTGCACGATTCACTCGTCCAAACTTGACGACTATTGCCCAACCTCTTTATGACTTAGGTGCTATCAGCATGCGTATGTTGACTAAGATTATGCATAAGGAAGAGCTGGAAGAACGTGAAGTTCTCTTACCTCATGGTTTGACAGAACGCCGCTCTACACGAAAACGTAAATAGAAAAAATCAGGGAATCGTGAGATTTCCTGATTTGCTTTCTAGAGAAGGAGTTATACTCAATGAAAATCAAAGAGCAAACTAGGAAGCTAGCCGCAGGTTGTTCAAAGCACTGCTTTGAGGTTGTAGATGAAACTGACGAAGTCAGCTCAAAACATGGTTTTGAGGTTGTAGATAGAACTGACGAAGTCAGTAACATATATACGGTAAGGCGACGCTGACGTGGTTTGAAGAGATTTTCGAAGAGGATTAGCCTTCCATATAGTCTTTTAAGGCCTGTCCTTTTAGTCCAGCATTAAGGGCGATTAATAATTTGAGACGAGCTTTTTGGGCGTTGAGTTCTTTAACAAAGAAAACGCCTGCCTTTTGCAACTGCACGCCCCCACCTTGGTAGGCGTAGACGGGCTCGGCAATCCCGTTAAAACAACGTGAAACCAAGGCGACTGGAATTCCTTTTTGGAGGAGAGTTTCTAATTTTTGGGCCGTTTCTTTGGGAACATTTCCAGCTCCAAAAGCTTGAATGACTAAGCCATCCAGTTGTTCTAAATCTAACATATCGATTAGCTCGTCTGTCATACCTGCATAGGCTGAGATGATGGGAACCAGACCTTGAATATGTTCGAGATCAAAGCGGACTCGTGGTTCGGCTGTTTTGAAGTAGAGGATTTCTTGCTTCATGATGAGACCAAGTGGTCCGTGTGTTGGGGTTTGAAAGGTGCTGACGTTGGTTGTATGAGTTTTGGTAACATACTTGGCTGCATGGATCTCATCGTTCATGACGACCAAAACGCCCTTGTCGGCTGCTTTATCATCACTGGCAACTCGTAAAGCGCTCAGATAGTTGTATACACCGTCACTACCAAGTTCGTTAGAACTACGCATAGCTCCTGTTAGAACGATGGGGATGGGTGGGATTTTCATGGTATCAAGGAAGTAAGCTGTTTCTTCTAAGGTATCTGTACCATGTGTGATGACAACTCCATCGTAGTTATTAGCTTCCTCTTTAATCTTATGATAGAGTGCAAGCATATGCTTGGGTTTGATATGGGGACTTGGCAGATTAAAAAAGTCTAGGGCATGAACCTCAATCCCTTCAAGAGGATTGGACACATGGTTCATGGGATTGTCCTGACTAGTTACAACGGCACCGGTGGCGTCTACTTGCATGGAAATGGTCCCACCTGTATGTAAAACAAGGATTTTCTTAGGCATGATTTAGTCACTCTTTCTGAAATGTGGTATAATCATTGTAACACAAAAGGGGAGAATGGGACAGGATGGAAGTCAAGGCTGTTTTTTTTGATATCGATGGAACGCTAGTCAACGATCGCAAGAGTGTTTTGAAATCCACTAAGGACGCGATTAAGATTGTCAAAGAGCAAGGAGTGCTTGTTGGAGTAGCGACAGGACGAGGGCCGTTTTTTGTCAAGGAATTGATGGAAGACTTGGACTTGGATTTTGCGGTGACCTACAATGGCCAATACATTTTTAATAAAGAAAAGGTGCTCTTTGCGAGTCCGATTGCTAAGTCAAGCCTGCGTCAACTGATTGCTTACGCTAAAAAGGAGCGTAAAGAAATCGCTCTTGGAACCGAGCATGCCGTTGTTGGTTCGAAGATTATGTCATTTGGTCTCGGATCCTTTTCCCAACTGGTTAGTCGTTTTATCCCGACAGTGCTGACAAGAACCGTCAGCCGTTCTTTTAATCGAATGGTCAGCAAGGCAGTTCCTCAAAAAGAAGACGACTTGCTTAACTTGATTAATCAACCCATTTATCAAGTTTTGATGCTGATGACGCCAGAGGAATCTGAGAAGGCAGCAGCCGATTTTGAAGACTTGAAACTGACTCGAAGCAATCCTTTTGCCGCAGATATCATTAACCAAGGAAATTCCAAACTAGAAGGCATTTGTCGGGTCGGGAAAGAATATGGCTTTGCTCTCAACCAAGTCATGGCCTTTGGTGATTCCGACAACGACCTGGAGATGTTAGCAGGTGTCGGTATGTCAGTCGCTATGGGAAATGGCAGTAGCAGTGCCAAAGAGGTTGCTAAACATATTACGGCAAGTAATCAACAAGATGGCATCCACAAGGCGCTTGAGCACTTTGGTGTTTTGGCTTCAGAAAAAGTGTTTGTCAGTCGGGACTACCACTTTAATAAAGTCAAGACCTTCCACCACATGATGGATGAACGAACTCAAGAAGAACCACAAGCATGGGATGTTGAAGGTGCGACCCACCGCGCAGACTTTAAAATTGAAGAATTAGTAGAGTTTGTTCGCGCGGCAAGTTCTTCGGAGGAAGAATTCCAAGAGTCCCTTGCAAGCATGCATGAAGCACTTGATAAGGCAGCAGAGAAAGTGGCGAAAAAGACACCTGCTAAGCAAAACTTGGTCGGTCAAGTGGATGCTTTGATCGACACACTGTATTTCACATACGGTAGTTTTGTTTTGATGGGAGTAGATCCAGAACGTATTTTTGATATTGTCCATGAAGCGAATATGGGGAAGGTCTTCCCTGATGGAAAAGCTCATTTTGACCCAGTTACACACAAGATTTTAAAACCAGATGACTGGGAAGAAAAATATGCTCCAGAACCTGCCATTAAACAGGAGCTACAACGTCAGCTTAAGGCTTATGAGCGACATAAAGAAAGAAACAGAAATAATAAGTAATAAAAAGGAGCTCTAGGCTCCTTTTCTTACTATTTACAATGTTTTTTCACTTTCTCTCACGACCAGCAAATCGACTTTTGCATGGCGGAGAATATATTCAGATGAAGAACCGACTAAGAGGCGTTCAAAGGCATTGAGACCTGTAGCACCAACTAAAATCAAGTCAACATTTTCTGCGTCCGGAATCGTCCGAGCGAGGAGAGTTTTGGGATTTCCCATTTCGATGACGATGTGGATATCCGTTAAACCAGCATCTTTTGCACGCTTTTCGTACTCTTTCATCATACTTTCAGCATCGGCTTGGAGTTCTTCGTAAACTTCAGCATCAAAGGTAGATACGCTTTGAAGAGCGCGTGTATCAATAACATGGACAATGGTGAGCCTGGATTCATTGCGTAGAGCAGTGTAAACACCTTTGACGAAAGCCAAGTCCGCTTCTTTAGAACCATCAATTGCGACCATAACATTTTGGTAACGTTGTGCCATAATGAAACCTCCTGAAATTTTCTTGCTTTTATTGTAACCCTTTTCACTAAAGAAGTAAAGTAAAAATCATATTTTAAACCATATTGTTGGTCATAGACTTAGTGCGTATATAGAAATAAAAGAAAAGAGAATTAGTGAGGATTCTCTTTGTCAATGTTTTTTCTTTTGTTTCCTTGTTTATGGAAGCTTGTCGCAGCGACTTTCTAGTGGTATAATGTTACTATCTCGATGAATTGAGGAAAAAAGATGAAAGAATTTAACAAGTCTAGCAAGCTAGAGCATGTTGCTTATGATATCCGTGGTCCTGTTTTGGAAGAAGCCATGCGTATGCGAGCAAACGGAGAAAAGATTTTGCGTCTGAACACAGGGAATCCAGCCGAATTTGGTTTTACAGCGCCAGATGAGGTCATTCATGACTTGATTATGAATGCGCGTGATAGTGAAGGTTACTCTGATTCTAAAGGGATTTTCTCAGCTCGTAAGGCTATCATGCAGTATTGCCAACTGAAGAAATTTCCAAATGTGGATATTGATGATATTTACCTTGGAAATGGTGTCAGTGAGCTGATTGTCATGTCCATGCAGGGGCTTTTGGACAATGGTGATGAGGTCTTGGTACCGATGCCAGACTATCCTCTCTGGACAGCAGCTGTCAGCCTAGCTGGAGGAAATGCCGTTCACTATATCTGTGATGAAGCTGCAGAATGGTACCCTGATATTGACGATATCAAGTCAAAAATCACTTCAAATACCAAGGCTATTATTCTCATCAATCCAAATAATCCGACAGGAGCTCTTTATCCCAAGGAACTCTTGTTAGAGATTATCGAGATTGCACGTCAAAATGACTTGATTATCTTTGCGGACGAAATCTATGATCGCATGGTAATGGACGGGCATGTGCATACTCCTGTGGCGAGCTTGGCACCTGATGTTTTCTGTGTCAGCATGAATGGTCTGTCAAAATCCCACCGTATCGCTGGTTTCCGTGTAGGTTGGATGGTCTTGTCTGGTCCTAAGCACCATGTCAAGGGCTATATCGAAGGTCTCAATATGCTGTCCAATATGCGCCTTTGCTCTAACGTTTTGGCTCAGCAAGTTGTACAAACCTCGCTAGGTGGGCACCAGTCAGTGGACGAATTACTCCTTCCTGGTGGTCGCATCTATGAGCAAAGAAACTTTATCTATAATGCCATTCAAGATATTCCAGGTTTATCTGCTGTTAAACCCAAAGCCGGACTTTATATTTTCCCTAAAATTGACCGCAATATGTATCGCATCGATGATGATGAACAGTTCGTTCTTGATTTCTTGAAGCAGGAAAAGGTTCTCTTGGTTCATGGTCGCGGTTTTAACTGGCAAGAACCAGACCATTTCCGTATTGTTTACCTCCCTCGTGTAGATGAGTTAGCACAAATCCAAGAAAAGATGACTCGTTTCTTGAAACAGTATCGTAGATAGGGCTTACATTAGAAAAAGCTGGAAACATTTGCCTAGAGCTATTGACAAAAGTATCAGAATCAGATAGAATAGTAAAGTATGTTTAGTAACTGATCACTTTATAGCCGGCTAAACGAATACAAAATCTATGAGGAGGTATTCATCGTGAAACGTACTTATCAACCAAGTAAAATTCGTCGTGCGCGCAAACACGGATTCCGTAACCGTATGTCAACTAAAAACGGTCGTCGCGTATTGGCAGCTCGTCGTCGTAAAGGACGCAAAGTTTTGGCTGCATAATCCAAACAAATTCAGCAAAGAAGCCAGTAGGAACTCGAGTCTACTGGCTTTTGTTTTGCTCAACAAGTATAGATAGTGAAGGATTCATACATTTCCGTATGAGTTTTGTATCATGGAATAAGTCTCTGATCTATGAGAAAATTTGAGAAGTTCAGATAAAAAAGCTCAAAATCAAAAACAAATGATTTTGAGCTTTTGTTTATTCTTTTAAGTGATAAGAGTAGCTAGCGACAACGACGTCTTCATGCCATCTGAGAGCGTATTTTAGTTTGAGGCTCATTTGATTGTGCAGGATATTTTGCCAAGGCTTGTTAGGGATGAACTGTGGGACAAGGACTGTAACGGTGTAGTTTTTTTGCTTAGCTTCTTGGGCGATTCGTTTGACATACTTGACGCTAGGGGTGATGATGTCGCGGTAGCTAGTGTTGATATTCTTCAGAGTGATATTTGGGAAGTAATCGGCAAATTCCTGAAGAATTTCTTGGTCTTTTTCTGCCGTTTCTTTAGTAGAAATGTGCATGGCCAACACTTCGTCACCGATACTTTGAGCGTAGTTGATGGCTCCGATACTTACTCGAGTGACATTTCCTACTAGGACAAGGACAAGGTTACCGTCATAAGTGCGTTTTTCAATTCCTTCGTAGAGTCGTAGTTGTTTTGCCACTTTTTGGTAATGGTTGTGAATGGACAAAAAGAGGAAGGTTAAAACTAGGATAATTGGGAAGAATGGCCAGATATCACCCAGTCTGAAGAGGAGTAAAATGAGGACAATGGCATAACAAATGATGGCCCCAAGGATATTAGCGAAGGCAGATTTTAAGAAGTTTACTCCTTTTTCCTTTTTCCAATGGCGAATCATCCCAGTCTGAGAAAGGGCAAAGGGAACGAAGACTCCGATAGTATAAAGAGGAATCAAGCGCTCAGTATTCCCATTAAAAATGAGAAGAAGGATCATAGCTCCAACAGCCAGAGTTAAGATACCGTTGGAGTAGCCAAGGCGATCCCCTTTTTCCATAAAGAGATGGGGCATGTACTTGTTTTTGGCCATATTGTAGGACAGCATAGGGAAGGCTGAAAAGCCAGTATTTGCAGCTACGGCTAGAATCAAGGCTGTCGAGAACTGGAAGAGATAGTAGCTAGCATGACCAAAGAATGAATCACCAAGAATGCCCTTGGCCATTTGCGAGAGGATGGTTTCTCCGTGTTGAGGCGTGATACCCATCCAGTAGTTTAGGAAGGTAATGCCTGCAAAAAGAAATCCTAAAATCAGCGACATGATGGTCAAAGTCTGAGCAGCATTCTTTTCTTTCGGAGTTTTAAAAAATGGTACCGCATTTGAAATAGCTTCAACCCCTGTCAGAGAGGCAGAGCCACTGGTAAAGGCTCTTAGTAGGAGAACGATGGAAAGGCTCGGAACAGTTTGTCCAATGGTTGAAGTTGCCTGATAGTTTAGGGAACCTGTAAATAGTTGAAAGAATCCATAAAGCAAGAGAAAGACGGTACTGAAGATAAAGAGGTAGACGGGAATCATCAGAGAACTGGCAGATTCTTTCAATCCTCTTAAATTCAAGAGCATGAGCAGGCAGACTAGGAAAATAGAGATATGAAGATTGTAGGGATGGAGGGCGGGTATGGCTGCAGTAATAGCATCAGCTCCAGACGCAACGGATACGGCTACTGTCAGCATATAGTCAACAAGGAGACTGCCTCCTGCAATCAAGCCCAGTTCAGGGGAGAGATTTTCCCGAGTGACCATATAAGCCCCTCCACCTTGAGGATAGGCATGAATGATTTGACGATAGGAAATGGTCAAACTAGCGAGGAGTAAGAGGACAAAGATACCGATAGGGAGGCTCCACCAAATAGCGAGAGGAGAGAGGCTAACTAAAACGAGAATGACTTGTTCAGGTCCATAGGCAATAGAAGACAGGGCATCACTGGATAACATTGCAAGTGCCTGCATTTTTCCTAATAAGCCCCCTTCGCTGTCTGTGAGAGACTTGAGTGGCCGACCGATAAAGGTATATTTTAATTTTCTAAACATTTTCTTTTCCTTTACTGAAAATTTCAATAAGTGTTATTATACTGCTTTGAAAAAAGGTAGTCAAGGGAGAACGATTGGTATTAGAATATTTTTACAAGCCGAGGGATGCTATTTTTGGTATAATAGAGGGAAGAAAACGAGGTTAGAAGAGATGATTTTTGATACACACACACATTTAAATGTAGAGGAATTTGCAGGACGTGAAGCCGAAGAAATCTCCTTGGCTTCTGAGATGGGTGTGACGCGGATGAACATTGTTGGTTTTGACAAGCCGACCATTGAACGTGCCCTAGAGTTGGCAGATGAGTATGAGCAACTCTACGCGACTATTGGCTGGCATCCTACTGAAGCAGGTACATACGCAGATGAGGTCGAAGCTTACTTGCTTGAAAAGCTAAAACATCCCAAGGTTGTTGCTTTGGGTGAGATTGGTCTGGACTACCATTGGATGACAGCACCTAAGGAAGTGCAGGAACGGGTTTTTCGTCGTCAGATTCAGTTATCCAAGGACTTGAATTTACCTTTTGTGGTCCATACCCGGGATGCGCTGGAAGATACCTATGAGATTATTAAGAGCGAGGGCGTTGGTCCTCGTGGTGGGATTATGCATTCATTTTCAGGCTCTTTGGAGTGGGCTGAGAAGTTTGTCGAACTTGGCATTACCATTTCTTTCTCAGGAGTGGTGACCTTTAAAAAAGCGACGGATATTCAAGAGGTTGCTAGGGAACTTCCTTTGGATAAGATTTTGGTAGAAACGGATGCACCTTACCTGGCTCCTGTTCCTAAACGTGGTCGTGAAAACAAAACAGCCTATACTCGCTATGTGGTAGATTTTATCGCGGATTTGCGTGGGATGACGACTGAGGAGTTAGCCGCAGTAACAACTGCAAATGCAGAGCGTATCTTTGGATTGGACAGCAAGTGATGAAAGAAAAAATTTCCCAAGTCATCGTGGTCGAAGGTCGCGATGATACGGTCAATCTCAAACGCTACTTTGATGTAGAGACCTACGAAACAAGAGGTTCCGCAATAAATGACCAAGATATAGAGCGCATTCGTCGTTTGCATGAACTGCATGGAGTCATTGTTTTTACAGATCCAGATTTTAATGGGGAGCGGATTCGGCGCATGATTATGACGGCCATTCCAACTGTGCAGCATGCCTTTCTCAAGCGAGATGAGGCTGTTCCCAAATCCAAGTCCAAGGGACGTTCTCTGGGAATTGAACACGCCAACTATGAAGACCTAAAAACAGCGCTGGCCCAGGTGACAGAGCAATTTGAAAACGAGAACGAGTTTGACATCAGTCGTGGTGACTTGATTCGCCTCGGTTTCTTAGCGGGAGCAGACAGTCGTAGGCGTAGAGAGTATCTAGGCGAACAGCTCCGCCTCGGCTATTCCAACGGCAAGCAACTCCTTAAGCGCTTAGAGTTGTTTGGCATTAGTCTAGCTGAAGTTGAAGATGCTATGACCAGTTATGAGGATTGAGAAACCGTCCCAAAATGTAGGCGGAATGTGTTACAATAGAAGTGAATAGATTGAGATGCTGGCTGTATGGGAACTGGTGTCCTACCTCATAAGATAGAACTTGAAATTTCTGAAGATATGTTGAAAGTCTATATAGATTTATCTACGGAAGAGGGATGAGTAGAATTCCATATCTTACTTTTAAAAAATTGAAAGGAAACAACATGGCCAATAGAAGCCACATTTACTTAAAAAACGGAGATGAAGCCCGTATTCTAACAGAGGGAATTTACATAATACCTTATTTTTGGCAATTGTTTTGGGATGAAGCAGATTTAAAAGCTCCTATTGCTCTCTGGGAAACAGCAGAAAAACTCGAAGAAGATGAAGAGGAAGCAGAAAAGTTTTACCAAGAGCAGAATGTAGATATCTTACTTTCTATTGAAAAATTCCAGCAAAATGCCCTCCAAAATCGGTCTTTTTTAGAAGAAAATGCCCCGCAAGCCTTGCAACTATATGATGCCTTTGTTCGTTATATTCTTGCAAATGTCAAAGACGGTGATGTGCTTGGATTTGATGTTTTGGATGTAGTTTTTATGAATCAAGTGTCTGTAGTTTCTGATAAACTGTTAAAAAATATCCGAGCTATTCAGGAAAATCAACCAGAAGATTTGGATTTTTCTCTAACGGATAAGAACCTAATTGGCCTTGCTATGGGTTTTCCTGATTATTATGCTTCAGAATTATTGCCAGAAGACAATATTCTAGATTCGGTTGCCTATCAGGATGAATTGAAGAAAATGAACCCCCAAGAAGATAAGAAAGCGCTTGATATGACTGGATCCGATTCAAACAAGCATCATATTCATTTTGTGTTTTGGATTGTATTGGTACTAGGAATTATATGGGTTCTATATATTGTTTTTAGCTAATAAATAGAAAAGAGAATAAATGAGAATTGCAGATTATAGCGTGACCAAGGCAGTGCTGGAGCGTCACGGTTTTACCTTTAAAAAGTCCTTCGGGCAAAATTTCCTGACGGATACCAATATCCTTCAAAAAATCGTGGATACGGCTGAAATTGATGACCAGGTCAATGTCATCGAAATCGGGCCAGGGATTGGTGCCTTGACAGAATTTTTGGCTGAGCGTGCGGCAGAAGTTATGGCCTTTGAGATTGACCACCGTTTGGTACCGATTTTAGCAGATACCCTGCGTGATTTTGACAATGTGACCGTAGTCAATGAGGATATTCTCAAAGTTGACTTGGCGCAACATATCCAGAATTTCAAAAATCCAGAATTGCCAATTAAAGTAGTAGCCAACTTGCCCTACTATATCACGACACCTATTCTCATGCACTTGATCGAGAGTGGCATTCCTTTTAGTGAGTTTGTCGTCATGATGCAAAAAGAAGTGGCGGATCGCATCTCAGCACAGCCAAATACCAAGGCTTATGGTAGTTTGTCGATTGCTGTGCAGTATTATATGACAGCCAAGGTTGCCTTCATCGTGCCTCGTACGGTCTTTGTGCCAGCGCCAAATGTGGACTCAGCCATTTTAAAAATGGTGCGCCGTCCAGAGCCAGCTGTAGCAGTGAAAGATGAACAGTTCTTCTTTAAGATTTCCAAGGCTAGTTTCACCCATCGTCGCAAGACCTTGTGGAACAACTTAACAGGCTACTTTGGCAAGACCGAAGAAGTCAAGGATAAGCTGACCAAGGCTTTGGACCAAGCAGGCTTGTCACCAAGTGTGCGTGGGGAAGCACTAAGCTTGGAAGAATTTGCTAGCCTTTCAGATGCGCTTAAAGGACAAGGATTCTAAGATGCAGGGACAAATCATTAAAGCCTTGGCGGGCTTCTATTATGTGGAGAGTGAGGGTCAGGTCTATCAAACACGCGCGCGTGGAAATTTCCGTAAAAAAGGCCACACGCCATACGTCGGAGACTGGGTAGATTTTTCTGCGGAGGAAAATTCTGAAGGTTATATTCTCAAGATTCACGAACGGAAAAACAGTCTGGTCCGTCCGCCTATTGTCAATATTGACCAAGCTGTGGTGATCATGTCCGTCAAGGAACCGGACTTCAACAGCAATTTGCTGGATCGTTTCTTGGTTCTTTTGGAGCACAAGGGTATCCATCCTATCGTCTATATTTCTAAAATGGACTTGCTGGAAGATAGAGGAGAACTGGCTTTTTACCAGCAGACTTACGGTGCCATTGGCTATGACTTTGTGACCAGTAAGGAAGAACTCCTGCCCTTGTTAACAGGCAAGACTACAGTCTTTATGGGGCAGACAGGTGTTGGAAAATCAACCCTTCTCAATAAAATCGCACCGGACCTCAATCTTGAAACAGGAGAAATTTCAGACAGTCTAGGTCGTGGTCGCCATACCACTCGAGCTGTTAGTTTTTACAACCTCAATGGTGGAAAGATAGCTGACACACCCGGATTTTCATCGCTGGACTATGAAGTGTCAACGGCTGAAGACCTCAATCAGGCCTTTCCAGAGATTGCCAGTGTCAGTCGAGATTGTAAGTTCCGTACTTGTACCCATACCCATGAGCCGTCTTGTGCGGTTAAGCCAGCTGTCGAAGAGGGAGTTGTTGCAACCTTCCGTTTTGACAACTACCTGCAATTTCTCAGTGAGATTGAAAATCGCAGAGAAACCTATAAAAAAGTCAGCAAAAAAATTCCAAAATAAGGAGAAACCTATGTCTCAATACAAGATTGCTCCGTCAATTCTGGCAGCAGATTATGCCAACTTTGAACGTGAAATCAAACGCCTAGAAGCAACTGGTGCAGAATACGCCCATATCGATATTATGGATGGTCACTTTGTACCACAAATCAGTTTTGGTGCAGGTGTGGTTGAAGCTCTTCGCCCCCATAGCAAGATGGTCTTTGACTGCCACTTGATGGTAGCAAATCCTGAACATCACTTAGAAGATTTTGCGCGTGCAGGTGCAGACATTATCAGTATCCATGTAGAAGCGACGCCTCATATCCATGGAGCCCTCCAAAAAATTCGTTCGCTTGGTGTTAAACCTTCGGTTGTTATCAATCCTGGTACGCCTGTTGAAGCTATTAAGCACGTGCTTCATCTAGTTGATCAAGTCTTGGTCATGACGGTTAACCCTGGCTTCGGTGGTCAAGCCTTTCTGCCTGAAACCATGGATAAGGTCCGTGAGTTGGTTGCCATTCGTCAGGAAAAAGGTTTGAACTTTGAAATCGAAGTGGATGGTGGTATTGATGATCAAACTATTGCCCAAGCCAAAGAAGCTGGTGCGACCGTTTTTGTAGCAGGTTCCTATGTCTTTAAGGGAGATGTCAATGAGCGAGTACAAACTCTCAGAAAACAACTGGGCTAGGGTTGCCGTTTTTGCAGGCGGAGAACGCGGTCACTACCGGACGGATTTTGATTGCTTTGTCGGTGTGGATCGAGGCTCGCTCTGGGTCTTGGAAGAAGATCTGCCTCTGACTCTAGCAGTTGGGGATTTTGATTCGGTGACTGCGGACGAACGTCAGTTGATTCAAAAACGTGCCCAGCATTTTGTCCAAGCCCATCCAGAAAAGGATGATACAGATCTGGAATTGGCTCTCTTAGCCATCTTTGAGCAAAGTCCTCAGGCTCGGGTGACTATTTTCGGTGCTCTTGGCGGTCGCATTGATCATATGCTGGCCAATGTTTTTCTACCTAGCAATCCTAAGTTGGCACCCTATATGCGCCAGATAGAAATTGAGGACGGGCAAAATTTGATTGCCTATTGTCCAGAAGGGACCAGTCAGCTAGAACCCCGTTCGGATTATGATTATCTAGCCTTTATGCCAGTTCGGGATAGCCAGTTGACTATTATCGGAGCCAAGTACGAATTGACAGAGGAAAATTTTTTCTTTAAAAAAGTGTACGCTTCTAACGAATATATAGATAGGGAAGTTTTGATAACTTGCCCAGATGGCTATGTCGTCGTGCTGCATAGCAAGGACAGGAGGTAGGATGGAGACTGTATTATTACTATTATTAATTGCCAACCTAGCTGGACTCTTTCTGATTTGGCAAAGGCAGGATAAGCAGGAGAAACACCTAAGCAAGAGTTTGGAGGATCAGGCAGACAATCTTTCAGATCAACTGGATTATCGCTTTGAACAAGCCAGGCAAGCCAGTCAGCTAGATCAAAAAGACTTGGAAGTGGCTGTCAGCGACCGTTTGCAGGAAGTGCGAATGGAGTTGCACCAAGGCCTGACGCAAGTTAGACAGGAGATGAACGAGAATCTCCTTCAAACCAGAGATAAGACCGACCAACGTCTCCAAGCCTTGCAGGAATCAAATGAGCAACGTTTAGAACAAATGCGCCAGACGGTCGAGGAAAAACTGGAAAAGACCTTGCAGACGCGCTTGCAGGCTTCCTTCGAGACAGTTTCCAAGCAATTGGAGTCGGTCAATCGAGGCCTTGGAGAAATGCAGACAGTTGCCCGCGATGTCGGTGCACTCAACAAGGTTCTCTCTGGAACCAAAACGAGAGGCATTCTGGGAGAATTGCAACTGGGTCAAATCATCGAAGACATCATGACACCAGCCCAGTACGAACGAGAATTTGCAACGGTTGAAAACTCTAGCGAGCGAGTGGAGTATGCCATCAAGTTACCTGGTCAAGGTGACCAGGAAACTGTCTATTTGCCGATTGACTCCAAGTTTCCACTGGCGGATTATTACCGCTTAGAAGAAGCCTATGAAGCAGGTGATAAGGACGAAATTGAACGCTGTCGTAAATCGCTTTTAGCAAGCGTTAAGCGTTTCGCCAAGGATATCAAGAGCAAGTACATAGCACCACCTCGGACGACCAATTTTGGAGTTTTGTTTGTTCCGACAGAGGGACTCTACTCAGAGATTGTTCGCAATCCGATCTTCTTTGATGATTTGAGACGGGAAGAGCAGATTATTGTCGCAGGTCCAAGTACCCTATCAGCCCTGCTTAACTCTCTATCAGTTGGCTTCAAAACTCTCAATATCCAAAAGAGTGCTGACCATATCAGCAAGACTCTTGCCAGCGTTAAGACCGAGTTTGGCAAGTTCGGAGGCATTCTGGTCAAGGCACAAAAACATCTCCAACATGCCTCTGGCAATATTGATGAATTATTAAACCGTCGTACTACAGCTATCGAGCGGACGCTCCGTCACATTGAGTTATCAGAAGGTGAGCCTGCGCTTGATCTACTCCATTTCCAAGAAGATGAGGAAGAATATGAAGATTAGTCACATGAAAAAAGATGAGCTGTTTGAAGGTTTTTACCTGATTAAATCAGCTGACCTGAGACAGACACGAGCTGGGAAAAACTACCTGGCTTTTACCTTCCAAGACGATAGCGGCGAGATTGAAGGGAAACTCTGGGATGCCCAACCTCATAACGTTGAGGCCTTTACCGCAGGGAAAGTCGTCCACATGCAGGGACGTCGAGAAGTTTATAACAACACTCCTCAAGTTAATCAAATTACTCTCCGCTTGCCTCAACCTGGCGAACCCAATGATCCAGCTGACTTCAAGGTCAAATCTCCAGTTGATGTCAAGGAGATTCGTGACTACATGTCGCAAATGATTTTCAAGATTGAAAATCCTGTATGGCAACGTATCGTTCGTAGTCTCTACACCAAGTATGATAAGGAATTCTACTCCTATCCAGCTGCCAAGACCAACCACCATGCCTTTGAAACTGGTTTAGCCTATCATACAGCCACCATGGTGCGTTTGGCAGATGCCATTAGCGACATCTATCCTCAGCTCAATAAGAGCCTGCTTTATGCTGGGATTATGTTGCACGACTTGGCCAAGGTTTTAGAACTCAGTGGTCCTGATCAGACGGAGTACACAGTGCGAGGCAATCTCATCGGCCATATCGCCCTCATCGATAGCGAAATTACCAAGACAGTCATGGAACTCGGCATCGATGATACCAGAGAAGAAGTGGTGCTACTGCGCCATGTCATTCTCAGTCATCATGGCTTGCTGGAGTATGGAAGTCCGGTCCGACCACGCATTATGGAGGCAGAGATTATTCATATGATTGATAATCTGGATGCCAGCATGATGATGATGTCAACGGCTCTAGCTTTGGTGGACAAAGGAGAGATGACCAATAAAATCTTCGCTATGGACAATCGTTCCTTCTATAAACCAGATTTAGATTAATAATTTAAGAAAAACGAGCATTTTTTACGCAATAATGTTCGTTTTTTTATGTGAATGTGGTATAATGGATAAAATATCAAAATTAAATGGAATGGTAAATAAAAATGAAATTAAGAAGAAGTGATCGGATGGTTGTCATTTCCAACTATTTGATTAATAATCCATACAAACTAACAAGTCTCAACACCTTTGCAGAAAAGTACGAATCTGCTAAATCATCGATTTCGGAGGATATCGTGATTATCAAGCGTGCCTTTGAGGAAATTGAAATCGGCCATATTCAGACTGTGACTGGAGCAGGTGGTGGCGTTATCTTTACACCATCAATTTCGAGTCATGAAGCCAAAGAAATGATCGCAGACTTGCGTGACAAACTTTCAGAAAGCGATCGTATCTTGCCAGGCGGCTATATCTACCTGTCTGATCTGCTTAGTACGCCTGCCATTTTGAAAAATATTGGTCGTATCATTGCCAAGAGCTTTATGGACCAAAAAATCGATGCGGTTATGACAGTAGCAACAAAAGGTGTGCCACTTGCAAATGCAGTTGCCAATGTCCTCAATGTTCCATTTGTCATTGTGCGCCGTGACTTGAAAATTACCGAAGGTTCAACGGTCAGCGTCAACTATGTTTCAGGTTCAAGCGGTGACCGCATAGAGAAAATGTTCCTTTCAAAACGTAGCCTCAAGGCAGGCAGTCGTGTCTTGATCGTGGATGACTTCTTGAAAGGTGGGGGAACTGTCAATGGGATGATCAGTCTCTTGCGTGAGTTTGATTCGGAACTAGCTGGTGTCGCAGTTTTTGCAGACAATGCCCAAGAAGAACGTGAAAAGCAGTTTGATTACAAGTCACTCTTGAAAGTAACCAATATTGATGTTAAGAACCAATCCATCGATGTTGAGATTGGAAATATCTTTGACGAAGACAAATAAGAAATAGAACTAAAGGTTGGAACGATTGTCCCAGCCTTTCTTTGCAAACAGAATAGAAGGATGCTTATGAAAACACCATTTATCAGCCGAGAAGATTTAGAAACGATTGTTGCAGAGTTCCCGACTCCTTTTCACTTGTATGATGAGAAGGGGATTCGCGAGAAAGCGCGAGCCGTCAACAAGGCCTTTTCCTGGAACAAGGGCTTTAAGGAATATTTTGCAGTTAAGGCTACTCCAACCCCAGCCATCTTGAAAATTCTCAAAGAGGAAGGTTGTGGTGTGGACTGTTCTAGTTATGTGGAGCTTTTGATGAGCCATAAACTGGATTTTCCTGGTTCTGAGATCATGTTCTCTTCTAACAATACCCCAGACCAAGAGTACGCCTATGCGCGTGAATTAGGTGCGACCATTAACTTGGATGCTTTTGAAGACATTGAACATCTGGAGCGAGCGGCAGGCATTCCAGAAATCATCTCTTGTCGTTACAATCCAGGCGGAGTCTTTGAATTAGGAACAGATATCATGGACAATCCTGGGGAAGCCAAGTTTGGGATGACCAAGGACCAGCTTTTTGAAGCCTTTGCTATCTTGAAGGAAAAAGGAGCCAAGACTTTTGGGATTCACTCTTTCCTAGCATCCAATACCGTGACCCATTTCTACTATCCAGAGTTGGCCCGTCAGCTCTTTGAATTAGCTGTGGAAATTAAAGAAAAATTGGGCATTTCACTAGACTTTATCAATCTTTCAGGTGGGATCGGAGTCAACTACCGCCCAGACCAGGAGCCAAATGATATTGCAATGATTGGTGAGGGTGTGCGTAAGGTTTATGAAGAAGTCCTCACGCCGGCAGGGCTTGGTCAGGTCAAGATTTTTACTGAATTAGGCCGCTTTATGCTGGCACCTCACGGGGTTCTCGTTACCAAAGTCACCCATAAAAAGAAAACCTACCGTACCTATCTGGGTGTGGATGCCTCAGCAGTCAATCTCATGCGCCCAGCCATGTACGGTGCCTACCACCATATCACCAACCTCACTCATCCAGACGGCCCTGTTGAGGTCGTAGATGTGGTTGGATCGCTCTGTGAGAACAATGATAAATTTGCCATCAATCGCGAACTACCTCATACAGAAATAGGTGATTTGCTGGTGATTCATGATACAGGTGCACATGGATTCTCCATGGGTTACCAGTACAATGCCAAACTGCGTTCTGCAGAAATCCTCTATACCGAGGAAAGGAAAGCTCGCCAAATCCGCCGTGCAGAGCGTCCTGAGGACTATTTCGCAACCTTGTATGGTTTTGATTTTGAATCGGATTATTAAAAGAAATTGAAAATGAAAGTGAAAAACAGATTGCTTTCTAAAAAATAGACAAAAAAATCTTGTTTTTCATCTTACTCGTGATATAATAAAACTATAAAACGGTTTCAAGGAAGGTGACGATATGTCTGAAGAAACAATTGACTATGGACAAGTGACAGGAATGGTGCATTCGACAGAGAGTTTTGGGGCGGTAGATGGCCCTGGGATTCGTTTCATTGTCTTTTTGCAGGGTTGTCACATGCGTTGCCAGTACTGCCATAACCCTGATACATGGGCTATGGAGACCAATAAATCACGCGAACGGACGGTAGACGATGTCTTGACAGAAGCCCTTCGCTACCGTGGTTTCTGGGGAGACAAGGGGGGAATCACTGTTAGTGGAGGAGAAGCCCTCTTACAGATTGATTTCCTAATTGCCCTCTTTACCAAGGCCAAGGAAAAAGGAATCCACTGTACCTTGGATACCTGTGCCCTTCCGTTCCGTAATAAACCACGTTATCTCGAAAAGTTTAATAAACTCATGGCGGTGACAGATTTGGTTCTCTTGGATATCAAGGAAATCAACGATGAACAACACAGAATTGTTACCAGCCAAACCAATAAAAACATCTTGGCTTGTGCAAAATATCTATCAGATATTGGGAAGCCTGTGTGGATTCGCCATGTGCTGGTTCCAGGCTTGACAGATAGAGATGAGGACTTGATCGAACTTGGTAAATTCGTCAAAACCCTCAAAAACGTTGATAAGTTTGAAATTCTACCTTATCACACTATGGGAGAATTCAAGTGGCGTGAACTTGGAATTCCATACTCACTTGAAGGGGTAAAACCACCAACAGCAGACCGTGTCAAGAATGCCAAAAAACTCATGGACACAGAAAGCTACCAAGACTATATGAAACGTGTACATGGATAAAAAAGAAGCCTGATGGAAACATCAGGCTTTTGTGATGCAAAAAAGGCCTAGCCTTTCAGCTAAGCCGTTACTTTATTTTCTAGAATGTTGTTTACCAGCATTACGTTTTTTATGTTTCTTAGTAGTCGTAATTGCAGTTACTTGGTTAGGAGTGATATCTTTTCGCCCGCCTGTAGTTGATGCTGAACTTGCTTTTGGTGGATTTTTGGCAAATTCTTCACGTACTTTTTGACGAAGTTTTGGACGAACAACATAGTTAACGATGAACTGTTGGAGAATCATCATGAAACCACCGACAACCCAGTAAAGTGTCACACTGGCTGGTGCGAAGAGGGAGAAGACGACAATCATGAGTGGGCTCATGTAAATCATTTTCTTGAGTTGATCTCTTTGCATCTCGTCTTCTACTCCGTGAAGGGAAAGGAGTGATTGGAGATAGTAGAGGATACCAGCGAAGGCGACAAGGATCATACTTGGAGAACCGAGATTGATACCCAAGAAGGTAGAGCTAGATACTCCATCAGTATACTGGGCTGCAAAGTAGATAGCAGAGAAGAAAGGCATCTGAATGAGGATAGGGAAGCATCCTACACCACCGAACATGCTGATGCCGTTTTCTTTTTGTGCAGCAAAGAGAGCCTGTTGTGCTTCTAGTTTTTCTTCCTGAGTTGTTGCCTCTTTAAGGCGTGTTTGATGTGGTTCGAGCACATGTTTGAGAGCATTCATCTTTTCAGAGTGAAGCGTTGCCTTCCATGATTGGTAGATACCAAGTGGCAAAATAATCAAACGTACGATAATGGTTACGATAATGATAGCCACACCAAAGCCTAGACCTTTATCAGTAGCGAAGTATTTGATAGCCTCTGCCATAGGCGATCCGATAGTGTTCCAGATAAAACCAGTAGGTTGTCCTGTTGCTTTGTCTACTTGGACACAGCCTGTCAAGACGAGTAGCATAGCCACTCCCATAGCAGAGAGGGCAAAACGTTTAATAGATTTCAATGTTTTCATTCCTTCTTTAAAAATTATACCTTTCTATTCTACTGTTTTTTTGTAAAATATACAATAGTTCTAGAGACCTAATTTGCGACTTTGAAGTCTGGATAGGATGAAAAGTTGCTCATTTGTACATCTAGATAGGTAACTTTTGAAAAGGGTGTCGGACCTTTTCGGATTTCTTGTATAAATTTTGCCATGGTGGCAGAAGAGTCTGCCTGAGCGAGAATTTCCACTGTGCCATCGTCATTATTCCAGACACGACCGGTGATGCCACCAATTTCAAGCGCTAAAGTATAAACGCCCCAGCGAAAACCAACACCCTGCACCCTACCTTGGGCAATCATTCTAACCTTTTGCATACCAAACCCCTTTGATTGTGTTATAATACTTCTATGACTATTATAACCTCAAAAGCCAATTCAGTGGTAAAAAATGCCAAGAAATTGCATCAAAAAAAATATCGAAAGTCTGCCTATTTGATTGAAGGTTGGCACTTGTTTGAAGAAGCTGTTCAAGCAGGAGTGACGATTGAGAAGATTTTTGCCTTAGAAAGTTACCGAGATCAGCTAGTCGCTTTTTCTCAAACTGTCTGGGTCTCTGAAGAAGTCTTGCTAGATTTAGCAGATACGCAAACCCCTCAAGGGATTGTTGCAGTGATTCAAAGAGAGGAAGTAGGACTGCCTGATTTTAGTCAGGGTAAGTTTCTATTTTTAGAAGATGTCCAAGATCCTGGTAATGTGGGTACCATGATTCGGACTGCGGATGCTGCAGGTTTTACAGGGGTCATTGTTTCAGACAAGTCAGCAGATATCTACAGTCTCAAGACCCTGCGTTCCATGCAAGGAAGTCATTTTCATTTGCCTATCTATCGTATGCCCGTTGCCACTTTTGTAGAATGGGCAAAGAAGAGCAACTTGCCCATTCTGGCAACGACCTTATCGAGAGATTCAAAGGATTATCATGAGTTTTCTCCCTTAGAAAACTTTGCTTTAGCCATGGGAAATGAAGGACAGGGGATTAGTTCTGTCATGGCTGAGAGTGCTGATCAGCTGGTTCATATTGACATGAAAGGTCGAGCAGAAAGTCTCAACGTGGCAGTTGCAGCAGGTATATTGATGTTTTATTTTAGCTAATTTATAAAATCTTTGTTATAATCAAGACATATTTATAGAAAAAGGAGAATCAGAATGGATCAAACGATTATTCAAGAACGTTCAGGTCTCAATCAATTTTACGCTAAGGTTTATGCCTTTGTAGGACTTGGGATTGGTCTATCAGCTCTCGTGTCAGCTTTGATGTTGACAGTTTTTCAGTCCCAGTTGATTTACTTTTTAATGCATGGTCGTCTCTGGTTGATGATTGCAACTTTTGCAGAACTTGCTCTAGTCTTTGTTGCAAGTAGCATGGCTGCGAAGAACAGCCCAGCAGCTCTCCCAGTATTTTTAGTTTATTCTGTTTTAAATGGATTTACGCTCAGTTTTGTTGTAGCCTTCTATACACCTGGGACCGTCTTATCAGCCTTTATATCCAGTGCCCTTCTCTTTTTTGTCATGGCGGTGATCGGAATTTTCAGCAAGAAAGATTTGAGTGGCATGGGTCGAGCTTTGATGGCGGCGCTTGTTGGTCTCATCATTGCTATGGTTGTGAATCTATTTTTAGCCAATAGTTTCTTTGACTACATGATTAGTATTGCCATGGTCTTGGTTTTCTCAGGTTTGATTGCTTGGGACAACCAAAAGATTCGCTATGTTTATGAGCAGTCACGAGGACAAGTAGCGACAGGATGGGTCATCTCAATGGCGCTCAGCATCTATCTAGACTTTATCAACCTCTTCCTTAGCATCTTACGAATCTTTGGTCGAAACGATTAATGAATGACAGAGTCAGTGTTCAAAAGAGCACTGACTTTTTCTTATTTACTCTTTTCTTTTCTTGGAAATAGGTGTATAATGCTTTTAACTAATTTTTGAGGAGCCGTTTATGAAGAAAAGTTTTATCCATCAGCAAGAAGAGATTTCCTTTGTCAAAAACACCTTTACCCAGTATTTGAAAGATAAGTTAGAAGTTGTTGAAGTTCAAGGCCCTATCTTGAGCAAGGTTGGTGATGGGATGCAGGACAACCTGTCCGGTATCGAACATCCAGTATCCGTAAAGGTCTTGCAGATTCCAGATGAAACTTATGAAGTCGTTCACTCACTAGCCAAATGGAAGCGCCACACCTTGGCTCGCTTTGGCTTCGGTGAGGGTGAAGGTCTATTTGTTCATATGAAGGCCCTTCGTCCAGATGAAGATTCGCTTGATGCGACTCACTCAGTTTATGTAGACCAGTGGGACTGGGAAAAAGTGATTCCAAATGGTCAACGCAATATCGCTTATCTCAAAGAAACCGTTGAGAAGATTTACAAGGCTATTCGTCTGACAGAGCTAGCCGTAGAAGCGCGCTACGATATTGAATCCATCTTGCCAAAACAAATCACCTTTATCCATACAGAAGAGTTGGTGGAACGCTATCCAGATTTGACACCGAAAGAGCGTGAAAATGCAATCTGTAAAGAGTTTGGTGCTGTCTTCTTGATTGGTATTGGTGGCGAGTTGCCTGATGGCAAACCTCATGACGGCCGTGCACCTGACTACGATGACTGGACAACAGAGTCTGAAAATGGCTACAAAGGGTTGAATGGCGATATTCTAGTTTGGAACGAATCTCTTGGATGTGCCTTTGAACTTTCATCAATGGGGATTCGGGTAGATGAAGACACCCTTCGCCGCCAAGTGGCTCTTACAGGAGATGAAGATCGTCTGGAGTTGGAATGGCATAAGGCCTTGCTTAATGGTCTTTTCCCATTGACTATTGGTGGGGGGATTGGACAATCTCGGATGGCCATGTTCCTTCTTCGTAAGAAACACATCGGAGAGGTTCAGACTAGTGTTTGGCCGCAAGAAGTCCGCGATACTTACGAAAATATCTTGTAGAGAATCGAACCGCAAGGTTCGGTTTTCTTTCTCTTTTTGCCTATAATTTGGTATAATAAACGGTATGAAAATCGTATCAGGAATCTACGGAGGGCGTCCTCTCAAGACGCTAGAAGGAAAGACGACGAGGCCGACATCGGATAAGGTGCGTGGAGCTATCTTTAACATGATAGGTCCCTATTTTGATGGTGGTCGTGTATTGGATCTCTATGCTGGCAGTGGCGGCTTATCTATTGAGGCAGTCTCGCGTGGGATGTCCCATGCTGTCTTAGTGGAACGGGATCGAAAGGCACAAGCTATCATCGCTGAAAATATCCAAATGACCAAGGAAGTTTCCAAATTTCAGCTCTTAAAGATGGAGGCTGAACGAGCCTTGGAGCATGTGAATGGTCCCTTTGACCTGGTCTTTTTAGATCCTCCCTATGCCAAGGAACAAATCGTTGCAGATATCGAAAAAATGGCAGAAAGAAACCTTTTCTCCCAAGAGGTCATGGTTGTCTGCGAAACCGATAAGTCTGTAGAACTTCCAGAAGAAATCGCTTGCTTAGGCATCTGGAAGGAAAAAATATATGGGATTAGTAAGGTGACAGTCTATGTCAGATAAAATTGGATTATTTACAGGATCATTTGATCCGATGACAAATGGACATCTGGATATCATTGAACGTGCCAGCAAACTCTTTGATAAGCTCTATGTCGGGGTGTTCTACAATCCCCACAAACAAGGTTTTCTCCCTGTTGAAAACCGCAAACGGGCAGTCGAAAAAGCGGTGGCGCATTTAGATAATGTAGAGGTGCTGGCTTCTCATGACCAACTAGTCGTCGATGTTGCAAGAAGATTGGGTGCTAAGACCCTTATCCGTGGCTTGCGGAATGCAACCGACTTGCAATACGAGTCTAGTTTTGATTATTACAATCATCAACTGGCTCCAGAAATCGAAACCATTTACCTATATAGTTGCCCAGAGCATCTTTATATTAGCTCTTCAGCCATGAGAGAACTTCTGAAGTTTGGTCAGGAGATTCAGCAATATGTCCCAAACAGTGTTGTGGAGGAATTAGAACATGAAGAAAAAAACTAGATGGCCCTTATATGTCATCCTAGCACTAGTATTGACTTTTTTAGCCTTTGTAGTACCTTTGCCCTACTACATAGAAGTTCCAGGTGGAGCGGAAGATATTCGTCAAGTTTTAAAAGTCAATGAAACAGAAGATACAGAAGCAGGAGCTTACCAGTTTGTGACAGTTGGTATTCGGCATGCAACTCTGTCGCATCTTGTCTATGCTTGGTTAACACCATTTACGGATATTAGAAGTGCCAAGGAGACAACGGGTGGCTCTACTGATGCAGAGTTTATGCGGATCAATCAGTTCTATATGCAAACTTCTCAAAACATGGCCAAGTATCAAGGATTGAAGACGGCTGGTAAGGATATCGAACTCAAGTACCTGGGAGTTTACGTCTTAACCGTGACAGACAATTCGACTTTTAAAGGCATGCTGAACATTGCAGACACAGTGACGGCTGTTAATGACAAAACATTTGACAGTTCAAAAGACTTGGTCGACTATGTCAACTCTCAACAATTAGGGGACACGGTCAAGGTAACCTATGAAGAAGACGGAAAAGTCAAATCTGCAGAAGGTAAAATTATCACTCTCGAAAACGGGAAAAACGGGATTGGAATTGGTCTGATTGACCGTACGGAAGTGACCAGTGATGTTCCCATTCGCTTTTCAACAGCTGGTATCGGCGGGCCAAGTGCCGGTCTCATGTTTAGCTTAGCTATCTACACCCAGATAGCAGATCCAGGACTTCGTAATGGTCGCATCGTTGCTGGAACGGGAACCATTGATCGCGATGGAAATGTTGGCGACATCGGTGGAATTGACAAAAAAGTAGTTGCAGCCTCTCGTCAGGGAGCCAACGTCTTTTTTGCTCCTGACAATCCAGTCACCGAAGAAGCAAAAAAAGCAGATCCCAATGCGAAAAGCAACTATGAAACAGCCTTAGAAGCTGCTAAAACGATCAAAACAGAGATGAAAATCGTTCCTGTTAAGACCCTGCAGGATGCGATTGATTACCTTAAAAACAATCCCTAATTTGTAGAAAAATCGAAAACTAGCGCGCAAGCGGATAAGATGGTATAATAGTCAAATGGTTCAATTATTATTCACTCTAAGTAGTCATATACTCTTTATTTATTTGAGTTTTTACCTTTTAAAAGATCTTGTAAGATGGGAAAAGGTTTTAAAAGTAACTGCTGCTAACACAAAAAAAGTTCGTTTGTTGGTCGGCTTCTGTAGTATTGTAATGGGCTACATCTTGAGTTCATTCTTTATCAGTTTGTACCAACTGTGGCAAGAAGCGCTTAGAGGACTATTATAAAATCAAAAGTAAAGGAAACAACTATGGAAAAAATTGTGGTTCAAGGCGGAGATAATCGTCTGGTCGGGAGTGTGACAATCGAGGGAGCAAAGAATGCAGTCTTGCCCTTGTTGGCAGCGACTATTCTAGCAAGCAAGGGTAAGACAGTCTTGCAGAACGTCCCAATCTTGTCAGATGTTTTCACCATGAATCAAGTAGTTCGTGGTCTGAATGCCAAGGTGGACTTTGATGAGGAAGCTCATATTGTCGAGGTCAATGCGACTGGTGATATCACGGAGGAAGCTCCATACAAGTATGTTAGCAAGATGCGAGCATCCATCGTTGTCTTGGGACCAATCCTTGCTCGTGTAGGCCATGCCAAAGTTTCTATGCCAGGGGGGTGCACCATCGGGAGTCGTCCGATCGATCTCCACCTCAAAGGTTTGGAAGCTATGGGGGTAAAGATTACCCAGACAGCTGGTTACATCGAAGCAAAGGCAGATCACTTGCATGGCGCTCATATCTATATGGACTTCCCTAGTGTCGGCGCAACACAAAACCTCATGATGGCAGCAACTTTGGCTGATGGTGTGACAGTGATTGAAAACGCTGCGCGTGAGCCAGAAATTGTTGATCTCGCTATCTTCCTTAATGAAATGGGAGCCAAGGTCAAGGGAGCTGGCACAGAAACAATCACCGTGATTGGTGTTGAGGAACTCCATGGTACGACCCACAATGTGGTACAGGACCGTATCGAAGCCGGAACCTTTATGGTGGCTACAGCTATGACAGGTGGGGATGTTCTCGTTCGTGATGCAGTATGGGAGCATAATCGTCCCTTGATTTCAAAACTACTTGAGATGGGTGTTGAAGTGACAGAGGAATCTGAAGGTATTCGTGTTCGTTCTCGACTTGAAAATCTCAAGGCTGTTCATGTAAAAACCTTGCCACATCCAGGATTTCCAACAGATATGCAGGCACAATTTACAGCTCTGATGACAGTTGCAAAAGGGGAATCCACCATGGTGGAAACGGTGTTTGAGAATCGCTTCCAACACTTGGAGGAAATGCGCCGTATGGGCTTGCATTCAGAGATTATCCGTGACACGGCTCGTATTGTTGGGGGACAGGCTTTACAGGGAGCAGAAGTTCTATCAACGGACCTTCGCGCTAGTGCTGCTTTGATTTTGACAGGTCTGGTTGCGCAGGGAGAAACAGTTGTCGGCAAACTAGTCCACCTTGATAGAGGTTACTACCGTTTCCATGAGAAATTGGCTCAGCTAGGAGCGAAGATTCAGCGAATTGAGGCAAATGATGAAGAAGAATAAAAACTTACGCTATGTACTCCGTCGCCTACTGTTGATTTTTATTGTTCTCTTGATAGGTTTCCTTGCTTTAGGAATCGGATTGATGGTTGGCTATGGCATCCTAGGAAAGGGACAGGATCCGTGGGCTATCTTATCTCCAGCAAAGTGGCAGGAATTGATTAGCAAATTTACAGAAAATTAGACTGGGAGACCAGTCTTTTTCTAAAGAAATAAGGAGAAAAATGGACAAAAAAACAAGACAGACTTTGATAGGGTTACTTCTATTCTTACTCTTGGCTGCTGGAAGCTATTATATCAAGCAGATGCAGTCCGCTCCAAATAGCCCTAGAACTAAGGTTAGTCAGAAAAAACAAGCTCCAGAAGCTCCCAGTCAGGAGCTGGCTGAAAGTGTCTTAACTGAGTCAATTAAGAACCAAATCAAGGGGGACCTCGAGTGGAATGGAGCAGGGGCCTTTGTTGTCAATGGCAATAAAACTAATCTAGATGCCAAGGTTTCTAGCAAACCCTATGCGGATAATAAAACAAAGACAATTGGAAAAGAAACAGTCCCAACTGTTGCCAATGCCCTCTTATCCAAAGCGACTCGGCAGTATAAGAATCGAGAAGAGACTGGAAATGGCTCCACTTCTTGGACGCCACCAGGATGGCATCAGGTTAAGAATCTAAAGGGTGCCTATACACATGCAGTTGATAGAGGACATCTACTGGGTTATGCCTTGATAGGGGGATTAGATGGTTTTGATGCTTCTACAAGCAATCCTAAGAACATTGCAGTCCAGACAGCTTGGGCTAACCAAGCGCAGGCTGAAGATTCGACAGGTCAGAACTACTATGAGAGTTTGGTCAGAAAATCCTTGGACAAAAATAAGAGGATCCGTTACCGCGTGACACTCCACTATGCGACAAATGAGGATCTAGTTCCATCTGCTTCACAAATTGAAGCCAAATCTTCGGATGGCGAATTGGAGTTCAACGTGCTAATCCCCAATGTTCAAAAGGGAATCCAGCTTGATTACCGAACAGGTCAAGTAACGGTGACAGATCAGAAACAATAGATACAATAAAACAGTTCCTTTGTCTTCTAGAGGCAGGGGAGTTGTTGTTTAAATGAAAAATAATGTGAATCCTGAAGAATTTTATGATATAATGAAACACAAGATACTATTTTAGGAGAAGGACTATGGAAGACCCGAGCAGTCAGAATTTGTTGCTACAGTTTGTATTATTATTTATCTTGACCTTGTTAAATGCTTTTTTCTCAGCCACTGAGATGGCAATGGTGTCACTAAACCGTTCCCGAGTAGAACAAAAGGCAGAAGAGGGAGACAAACGTTACATTCGTTTGTTAAAGGTACTTGAAAATCCTAACCACTTTTTATCAACAATTCAAGTCGGTATCACCTTGATCACGATCTTGTCAGGGGCAAAATTGGCAGATACACTTGGACAAGTAATTGCCTCTTGGATAGGGAATAGTGAAACAGCTTCCGCTATTGCAAGTTTTCTATCTTTAGCGTTTTTGACCTATATTTCCATTGTTTTTGGGGAACTCTATCCTAAACGGATTGCCCTCAATCTGAAAGATGCTTTGGCAATTCGAACAGCACCAATTATTATTGGTCTTGGAAAGATTGTCAGTCCCTTTGTCTGGCTGTTATCTGCTTCAACCAATTTGTTAAGTCGTTTAACACCAATGACCTTTGATGATGCGGATGAAAAGATGACACGTGATGAAATTGAGTATATGCTCACCAATAGTGAAGAAACACTGGATGCAGATGAGATTGAAATGCTACAGGGAGTCTTTTCTTTAGATGAACTAATGGCTCGTGAGGTAATGGTGCCTCGAACAGATGCCTTTATGGTGGATATTCAGGATGACAGTCAAACGATTATCGAGAGTATTTTAAAGCAAAATTTCTCACGTATCCCTGTTTATGATGGGGATAAGGATAATGTTATTGGTTTGATTCACACCAAGCGCTTGTTGAATGCCGCTTTTGTGGATGGATTTGACAATATTGTCTGGAAACGAATTCTCCAAACGCCACTGTTTGTTCCTGAGACTATCTTTGTGGACGATCTCCTTAAAGAACTTCGAAATACCCAAAATCAAATGGCCATCTTACTAGATGAATACGGTGGAATGGCTGGTTTGGTAACTCTGGAAGACCTCTTAGAAGAAATTGTTGGTGAGATTGATGATGAGACTGACAAGGCTGAAATTGAAGTCCATCAAATAGGAGAAGACACCTATATCGTTCAAGGTACCATGAATCTTAATGATTTTAATGACTACTTTGATGTAGAATTGGAAAGTGATGATGTTGATACCATCGCCGGTTATTATTTGACGGGTGTGGGAATGATTCCAACGACTGAAAAACTCAGTTATGAATTGGTCAGTCAAAACAAACAAATCATCCTAACCAATGACAAGGTGAAAAACGGACGTGTTACCAAGGTAAAAGTTCAAATCACTGAAATAGAGACTGAAGAAGAAATAGAATAAAGCAGTGACTTGAGTCGCTGCTTTTTGTAAATCTATATGGTAGATACAGTTATCCTATCTATTTGGAATAACAAAAAAGCCCGATTCTACGGGCTTTTCATTCGGTTAATTCCTGTTAATTCAGGTACTGAAAGGCGGTAGACGGATTTGAACCGACGATCAAGCTTTTGCAGAGCCGTGCCTTACCACTTGGCTATACCGCCTCAACGTTTATTATTATACCTTGAAAATCATTTCCCGTCAATAGTTTCTTAATCGAAAATCCAATTTAGAAGATTGCCCTTTCTGACTGGGTAGAAAATGGAGAAAGGAAACCTGAAAATCAGGCTTTATGAACATTAAGTTTGCTTTATGACTCGATAGATAGCAAACAAAGAATAAAGAAATTTGACAAATGAAAGTTTTTTATGGATGCACGCCTAAATATTCTGAAAATTCGTTTACTTTTTAGAAGATATATGTTATAATCTTCAATAAGCCTAAATTTTTCAAGAGGAGTTAAAAACATGAAAAAAAGTAGAGTATTTGTTGCAGCAGGAGTTGCTTTATTAGCAACTGGAGTACTAGCTGCTTGCGGTTCTTCAAAATCATCTGATTCAACAGCGCCAAAAAATTATGGTTATATCTATTCAGCTGACCCAGAAACGTTGGATTACCTCATTTCAGGTAAACAAAGTACTAAGATTGCCACTTCAAATGGTATTGATGGTCTCTTCACAAATGACAAATATGGGAATTTGACTCCCGCAGTGGCAGAAGATTGGTCAGTCTCAAAAGATGGTTTGACTTATACCTACAAAATCCGTAAAGGTGTTAAATGGATGACATCTGATGGAGAAGAGTACGCTGAAGTAACAGCTAAAGATTTCGTAAATGGTTTGAAACACGCAGCAGATAAGAAATCCGAAGCCCTATATTTAGCAGAAACTTCTGTTAAAGGATTGTCTGATTATTTGTCTGGAAATTCAAAAGACTTTTCTACGGTAGGTGTGAAGGCAGTTGATGATTATACTCTTGAGTATACCTTGAACCAACCAGAACCATACTGGAACTCTAAGATGGCTTATTCAATCTTCTGGCCATTGAACGAAGATTTTGAAAAATCAAAAGGATCAGATTTTGCCAAAGCAACAGATCCTACGTCCTTGCTTTATAATGGTCCGTTCTTGCTAAAAGGTTTGACTACTAAATCTTCTATCGAATTTGCTAAGAATGAGCAGTACTGGGATAAGGATAATGTTCACCTTGATAAAGTTACCCTTGCTTTCTATGATGGGTCAGACCAAGAGTCAATTGAACGTAACTTTACAAGTGGAGCTTATAGCTATGCCCGTCTCTTCCCAACAAGTTCAAACTATTCTAAAGTAGAAGAAACCTACAAGGAAAATATCTTCTACACTCCATCAGGACCTGGAGTTTTTGGTCTAGGTGTGAATATTGACCGTCAAGGTTACAAATACACTTCTAAGACAACTGATGAAGAAAAGACTTCTACTAAGAAAGCCCTTCTTAACAAAGACTTCCGTCAGGCTTTGAACTTTGCCTTTGACCGTACTTCTTACTCAGCTCAAGTAAATGGTAAGGAAGGTGCCCCTCTTGCAGTTCGTAACCTCTTTGTGAAACCTACCTTTGTCTCAGCAGGCGAAAAAACTTTCGGTGACTTGGTAACTGATAAGATGACTGCTTATGGTGATGAATGGAAGAACGTAAACTTTGCGGATGGTCAAGATGGACTCTTCAACGCCGATAAAGCCAAAGCTGAATTTGCCAAAGCTAAGACTGCATTGGAAGCAGAAGGTGTGAAATTCCCTATCCACTTGGATATCCCAGTAGACCAAACTAATAAGAACTATATCGCACGTATCCAATCCTTCAAACAATCCGTTGAAACAGTACTTGGTGAAGGCAATGTAGTCATTGATATTCAACAAATTTCTAAAGATGAGTTGAACAATATCACTTACTATGCTGCAAACGCTGCAGCAGAAGATTGGGATCTCTCAGGAGCAGTTGGATGGAACCCAGACTATGAAGATCCATCAACTTACCTTGATATCTTGAAAACAACTAATAGCGAGCAAACAAAAACTTATATGGGTTATGACGATCCAGCAAATGCAGCGGCTGCACAAGTTGGTTTGAAAGAATACGATAAGTTAGTTGATGAAGCTGCTAAAGAAACAAGCGACTTGAATGTTCGTTATGAAAAATACGCGGCTGCTCAAGCATGGTTGACAGATAGCTCTCTCTTCCTTCCTGCTATGTCAGGTAGTGGAGCAGCACCATTCATTTCTCGTGTGGTGCCATTCTCTGCATCATACAGTCAATCTGGAGATAAGGGTTCAGATGTATACTTCAAGTATATCCAGTTACAAGACAAGGTTGTAACCAAAGCTGACTATGAACAAGCTCGTGAAAAATGGCTTAAAGAGAAAAAAGAATCAAACGAAAAAGTTCAAAAAGAATTGGCTAATCACGTTAAATAAATAACTCTCAAGAGAACTTTCTCTCCATGAGGAGAAGGTTCTTTTGGGATTTTAAAAGGAAACGATATGAAAAAATATATTTTTATGCGTGTCTTGCGCTCATTGTTGTCTATTTTCTTGGTGACAACCTTGACCTACACGATTATCTATACGATGGTTCCTCGGAAACTGATTTTCAAGCAGGATACCAACTACAACAAGATTGCAACGACTCCAGATAAGCGGGATAATTATGAGAATACCGTTTATGAACGTATGGGCTATATCGAGTACTACGATACTAAGGAGTTGCAAGAAAAAGCTAGCACAATGGACTCATCTGTAACAGTAGATGCCAATGATACCAATAAGGCAATCTACGAAAAATACGTCAACCAACTCGGTAATGGTTGGACGTTAGGTGTCTTTTCAGAGAGTGGTCAGTTCTATGCTACGCGTGAAATTCCGATTTTTGAACGTGTTTTCAAATTCTATGCGAACTTACTTGATATTGATCATACAAACAAGATTCAAGACCCTGAAAATCCAAACTTGGAACGTTATCTTCGTTTTGAAAATGACCCTGCTATCGGTTGGTCATTGGTTGGTTCAGGTACCAAACATAAATACCTTTTGTATTTCAACAATCAATTCCCGTTTGTACACCAAAACTTTGTGAACATTAACTTGGGTGACTCTTACCCAACTTATGCAAACACGCCAGTGCTTCAAGTTATCACACAAGGCCAAGGACAAACCAAGACATCAGAAGTTCAATTCCCTACGGGTAAAAAGACTTCGTCTGTAGATATTTACTCTCGTACCTACAAATCTCCAAGTCAAGCAGATGCGCGTGAAATAGCTAACTATGGTAAGGACGATCCATATACAGCTACAGAAAGTAACTACCAATATCCATCTATGATTGCAAGCTCAGCTGTTGCTGGTTTGATTGGTTTGGTTATTTCGTATGCTATTGCGATTCCTCTTGGATCTGCTATGGCTCGCCACAAGAATACTTGGATTGATAGCTTCTCAACAGGTGCTCTAACCTTCTTGCTTGCACTTCCAACGATTGCTTTGGTTTATATCGTTCGCTTGATTGGATCATCTATTGGTCTTCCAGACTCATTCCCTATCCTAGGTGCTGGAGATTGGCGTTCCTATGTCTTGCCAGCAGTCATTCTAGGTTTGCTGGGAGCACCAAGTACAGCAATCTGGATTCGTCGTTATATGATTGATTTGCAATCTCAAGACTTCGTCCGTTTTGCTCGTGCAAAAGGTTTATCTGAAAAAGAAATTTCAAATAAACACGTCTTTAAAAATGCTATGGTTCCTTTGGTTTCAGGTATTCCAGGTGCCGTAATCGGGGTTATTGGTGGTGCAACATTGACAGAAACAGTCTTCGCTTTCCCAGGTATGGGTAAAATGTTGATTGACTCGGTTAAGGCATCAAATAACTCAATGGTAGTTGGTCTCGTCTTCATCTTTACATGTATTTCTATCTTCTCACTCTTTGTAGGAGATATCTGGATGACTATGCTTGACCCACGTATTAAATTGACAGAGAAAGGAGGCAAATAATGTCAACAATTGATAAAGAAAAATTTCAGTTCGTAAAACGTGATGATTTTGCCTCTGAAACGATTGATGCTCCTGCCTACTCTTACTGGGGCTCTGTATTTAGACAGTTTTTAAAGAAAAAATCAACAGTCATTATGTTGGGAATATTGGTAGCTATTATTTTGATGAGTTTTATCTATCCGATGTTTTCAGACTTTGACTTTAACGATGTAAGTAAGGTTAATGACTTTAGCGCTCGTTTTATTAAGCCCAATGCCGAACACTGGTTTGGTACTGATAGCAATGGTAAATCCTTGTTTGATGGAGTTTGGTTTGGTGCGCGTAATTCTATCCTCATTTCTGTAATTGCTACTTTTATCAACCTTGTGATCGGGGTGATTGTTGGTGGAATCTGGGGAATTTCAAAATCTGTTGACCGCGTCATGATGGAAGTTTATAACATTATTTCAAACATTCCATCTCTCTTGATTGTTATCGTCTTGACTTACTCAATTGGTGCTGGTTTCTGGAATTTGATCTTCGCTATGAGTGTGACGACTTGGATTGGTATTGCTTATTCAATTCGTATTCAAATCATGCGTTACCGTGACTTGGAATACAACCTTGCTTCTCAAACACTTGGAACACCAACCTTCAAAATCATCGTGAAAAATATCATGCCACAATTGGTATCTGTTATTGTTTCTACAATGACCTTGATGTTGCCAAGCTTTATCTCTTATGAGGCTTTCCTTTCCTTCTTTGGATTGGGGTTGCCTGTAACAGTGCCAAGTTTGGGACGTTTGATCTCAGATTACTCACAAAACGTTACGACCAACGCGTACTTGTTCTGGATTCCATTGACAACCTTGATTTTGGTATCCCTATCTCTATTCGTTGTTGGTCAGAACTTAGCGGATGCTAGTGATCCACGTACACATAGATAGGAGTAGACATGACAAAAGAAAGTAATGTAATTTTGACTGCTCGCGATATCGTCGTGGAATTTGACGTTCGTGACAAGGTTCTGACGGCTATCAGAGGCGTTTCTCTAGAACTGATTGAAGGAGAAGTTCTTGCCTTGGTAGGTGAGTCTGGTTCTGGTAAATCTGTATTAACAAAAACCTTTACAGGGATGTTAGAAGACAATGGGCGCATTGCCCAAGGAAGCATCGATTATCGTGGACAAGACTTGACAGCCTTGACTTCAAACAAAGAGTGGGAGAAAATCCGTGGTGCTAAAATTGCGACCATCTTCCAAGACCCAATGACAAGTTTGGATCCAATTAATACAATCGGTAGCCAAATCACAGAAGTTATCGTTAAACACCAAGGGAAAACAGCTAAGGAAGCCAAAGAAATGGCAATCGACTATATGAACAAGGTCGGAATTACAGACGCTGAAAAACGTTTTGACGAGTATCCTTTCCAATATTCTGGAGGGATGCGCCAACGTATCGTTATTGCGATTGCCCTTGCTTGTCGCCCAGATATTTTGATCTGTGACGAGCCAACGACGGCCCTTGATGTAACCATTCAAGCGCAAATCATTGATTTGCTTAAAACTTTGCAAGATGAGTACCACTTCACCATTATCTTTATCACCCATGACCTTGGTGTGGTAGCAAGTATTGCCGATAAGGTGGCGGTTATGTATGCTGGTGAAATTGTAGAATACGGTACTGTTGAGGAAGTCTTCTACGACCCACGTCATCCATATACTTGGAGTCTCTTGTCTAGCTTGCCTCAGCTTGCTGACGATAAAGGGGAATTGTACTCTATCCCTGGAACACCACCGTCTCTTTATACTGAGTTGAAAGGTGATGCCTTTGCCCTTCGTTCAGATTATGCGATGCAAATTGACTTTGAACAGAAAGCGCCTCAGTTTTCAGTCACTGATACTCACTGGGCTAAGACTTGGTTGCTTCATGAGAATGCTCCTAAGGTTGAAAAACCAGAAATCATCGCAGATTTACATGATAAAATTCGTGATAAAATGGGCTTTGCTCATCTAGAAGACTAGGAGGAAGGAAATGTCTGAAAAATTAGTAGAAATTAAAGATTTAGAAATTTCCTTCGGTGAAGGAAGTAAGAAGTTTGTTGCCGTTAAAAACGCTAACTTCTTTATCAACAAGGGAGAAACTTTTTCTCTTGTTGGTGAATCTGGTAGTGGGAAAACGACGATTGGTCGTGCCATTATTGGTTTGAATAATACTAGTAAAGGTGAAATCATCTTTGACGGTCATAAGATCAATGGGAAAAAATCTCATAAGGAATCTTCAGACTTGATCCGTCGTATCCAGATGATTTTCCAGGACCCTGCAGCCAGCTTGAATGAACGTGCGACGGTTGACTATATCATCTCTGAAGGTCTTTACAACTATCACTTGTTTAAAGATGAAGAAGAGCGAAAAGAAAAAGTTCAAAAGATGATTCATGAAGTTGGTCTTTTGAAAGAGCACTTGACTCGTTACCCACACGAGTTTTCTGGTGGTCAACGTCAGCGTATCGGGATTGCTCGTGCTCTTGTGATGGAACCTGATTTCGTTATTGCGGATGAGCCGATCTCTGCCTTGGACGTATCTGTTCGTGCGCAAGTCTTGAACTTGCTCAAGAAGTTTCAAAAAGAATTGGGCTTGACCTATCTCTTTATCGCGCATGACTTGTCAGTTGTTCGCTTTATCTCAGATCGTATCGCAGTTATCTATAAGGGTGTTATCGTTGAAGTAGCGGAGACAGAGGAGTTGTTTAACAATCCTGTTCATCCGTACACTCAAGCACTTCTATCTGCTGTACCGATTCCAGATCCAATCTTGGAACGTAAGAAGGTCTTGAAAGTCTATGATCCTAGCCAACATGACTATGAGACAGACAAGCCGTCTATGGTGGAAATTCGTCCAGGTCACTATGTTTGGGCCAATCAAGCAGAACTTGCTCGTTACAAGGAAGCTCTTAAAAAATAAACAGATTAAGAGAGGACCGAAAGGTCTTCTCATTTTTAATAGAAAAAATCCCCTTTCACTAGCTTGTAAAAGGGGAGTTGTATTATAATTAGCGTTTGGACCAGGTACGTTTCATAAAGAGAAGCAAAATGGGATAAATCTCTAGACGACCTGCAATCATTGCAAATGAGAGAAGGATTTTAGAGATGGGACTAAAGATAGCAAAACTCGATGTTGTACCTAGAATTGGTCCGATATTGTTAAAACAGCTGAAGACAGCACTGGTAACAACTAGAAAATCATTGTTATCTAGACTGAGAATGAAGATAAGTGACAGTAAAATCATCACATAAATGACAAAATATTTTAGGACCTTGTGCTGGGTATCCTTATCAATCACAGTTTTATTGACATGGAGAGTCAATACGCGATGAGGAGATAAGATGGACAAGATCTGATTTTTTGCGATTTTTGAAAGGATGAGTCCTCTTATGACTTTGAGTCCACCTGCGGTTGATCCAGCAGAGCCACCGATTCCCATGAGGAAGAGGAGGATAAATTGGGAGAAGAGGGGCCAGTTGGTAATATCTCCGTAACCAAATCCAGTTGTCGTAATGATATTGGAAACTTGGAAGAGAGCCATCTCAAAACTCTTAGAGACACCTTGGTAGAGGTGGAGCGTATTGAGAGTAATCAAGCCGGTAGAAACTAAGACAATGATTACATACGTACGAAGTTCTTCATCTCCAAAGAAAGCCTTGACCCGACGGAGCATGAGGTAGTAGTAGAGATTAAAGTTGACCCCAAAAACCAGAACTCCGATACTGACGAGATAGGTGATGAGTGAGCTGCCGTAGTGGGCAATTCCGTCGTTATAGACGGTGAAGCCACCGGTTCCTGCCGTTCCCATAGCGATGACAAAGCTATCAAATAGGGGCATACCAGCTAGATAGTAGATGACTACAAAAAGTGAGAAGAGCCCTAAATAAAGCAGATAGAGGATCTGGGCAGTATTTTTTAGTTTGGATACAACCTTACCGAAGACAGGCCCAGGGACCTCAGCCTTCATCACCTCTAAGTGACTATTCTTGGCATTGTCCATAATGGCAAGCGCGAAGACGAGTACCCCCATCCCTCCAATCAAGTGAGTAAAACTTCGCCAGAAGAGGAGGGAACGGCTGAGAACGGAGACATCTGTCAGAATGGTTGCTCCTGTAGTTGTAAAACCAGAACTGATTTCAAAGAAGGCATCGATGACACTTGGGATTTGTCCTGAAAAGACAAAGGGAAGCGCTCCAAAGAAAGACCATAGAATCCAACAGAGGGCGACGATTAAGACTCCCTCCTTAGTATAAATTCGCTGATTTTTGGGTTTCCGTAAAATTCCCAAGCTACCAAGAAGTATTAAAATTCCAATTGTTGTAAAGAGAGCTGTAAATACTTGGCTGGATTCTTGGTAATAGGTTGCTACACTAACAGGGACTAGGAGAAGAACCGCCTCAATCAAGAGAAGTTTTGAGAGGAGGTAACGAATCATACTTTTATTCATCTTTTACCTCTCAATCAGATCATAAATCTTGGTGATATTTGGTAATAAGGTCGTCACGAGTAACTGATCTCCTACCTCAAGTCTATCCTCTCCAGTAGGGAAAATTGTTTTTCCTTTTCGGATAACGGCTGCGATGAGAACCCCTTTCTTCAATTTCAGATGTGAAAGAGGTTTGGCAGTCATTTTATTAGCTTCCTTGATTTGGAATTGAAGAGTTTCAATTTGACCGTTTGCTAGATGGTGCATGGCTTGAAGGTCTGAGTATTGAGCGTTTACTCGACCACGGATAAAGTGCATAATGGTATCCACTGCAATGCTTTTGGGTGTGATGATACTTGAAAAATCAGGTGCATGGATAATCTCTAAAAGGCTAGTTCGATTCACCTTGGTGATATTCTTATGGACACCAACACGGTCTAAGAACATAGAGGTAATGATGTTTTCCTCATCAACTCCAGTCAAAGTTGCAACTGCATCATAGTTGGGAGCACTTTCCTCAAGCAAGATATCTTTGGCAGTTCCATCTCCCTGTACGATATAGAGATTTGGAAATTTTTCACTGAAGAGACGAGCTCTCTCAGGATTAATCTCGATAACTTTAGTGTCAATACGGCTATCTTTTAAAATGCCAAGTAGGTAATAAGCAATTTTTCCAGCACCAACGATGAGCAAGCTTTTCACTGTACGTGATTTGAAATAGTTATGGAAAAGCATCATATCCACACGATTCCCAGTAACAAAAATTCTATCTCTATCCTGAATGGTGATATCACCGCTCGGAATCATAAGTTGATGGTCTCGTTCCATAGCGCAGACAATGATATTGCCAAATTTTTTACGAAAATCTGAGATTGGCATTTGACAGAGACCACTGGAATCTTTGACAACAAACTCCATCAGGTTGACCCTTCCCCCTGAGAACCGCTCAACTGAGAGTGCATTCGGAAAATCAATGATATTTGAGATAGCACGGGCGGCTAGGAGTTCTGGGTTAACGATAAGTGAGAATCCAAGAATATTTTTCTCTTTGAAATAGGTATTGGAGTATTCAGGATTTCGCACTCGAACGATAGTCTCTTTAGCGCCCATTTTTTTAGCAAGTACTGCTGAAATCATATTCACTTCATCGTGTTCCGTTAGAGCGATAAAGATATCACACTCTTGAACGCCGGCTTGCTCTAAGATAGCAAAGTCTGCTCCATTTCCAAGGAGTCCCATGATATCAAAGCGACTGACAATATGATTGAGAACAGCCTCATCTTGTTCGATGAGGACAACGTCGTGTTTTTCTGCAACCAGTGAACGACAGAGGGCGAAACCGACTTTCCCTCCACCAACAAGGACAATTTTCATATAAAAACCCTACTTTTTCATGATGTAACTATCATACCCTTTTTTCGCAAAAAATGCACTTGCCAAGGCATTTTAGAGGATAAGAAAAGCCTTTTTTTAAGTGTTTAAAGATAAAATCGGTCACCTTTCATAGAAATGTCTATCATATGAAATGATTTCGCTCATTTAATATCCTTTCTCAGAAAAAGAATGACTAAGTATGGAAATATTATCAAAAAAAGTAAAAAAATCAAGTCATTTCTATTGACAATGATTCTGAAAGTGTTATACTAAGGAAGTAGTTTCGCTGATTTACTTCAAACCTGTTGTGAGGTAAGTTAACGATGCCTTAACCACGCTGTTTGCTGAGCTTGACTCCGGGCAGTGTGGCTATTTTTTTGCAATGATAAAAGGAAACCCGTCATGACAAATCACATTGTATTATTTGAACCTCAGATTCCACAAAATACAGGTAACATTGCGCGTACTTGCGCTGCGACCAATTCTCCCCTTCACATCATCAAACCGATGGGATTTCCTATTGATGATCGCAAGATGAAGCGGGCTGGTTTGGATTACTGGGATAAGTTAGAGATCCATTTTTATGACAGTTTGGAAGATTTTATGTCTCAGATGAAGGGTAAACTCTATCTGATTTCGAAATTCGCGGAAAAGGTGTACTCTGAGGCAGATTTATCGACTGACGAAGCCCATTATTTTCTCTTCGGACGTGAAGACAAGGGCTTGCCTGAGGACTTTATGAGAGAACATCCTGAGAAAGCTCTCCGTATCCCGATGAATGATGAACATGTCCGCAGTCTCAATGTTTCCAATACGGTCTGCATGATTGTCTATGAGGCTCTTCGTCAGCAACATTTTGCTGGTTTAGAGCTCGTTCACACCTATGAAGCGGATAAATTGAAATAAACAAAATGCTTGCACTTGCAAGCGTTTTTTGTTATGATTAAAGGGTCTTCAGGGCTGGGTGAAATTCCCGACCGGCGGTGACTTTAACTAGCTATTTTGGCTTTCTCGTCGTTGTCTTGTCTCGATATACTTTAAGTATTATCTTCGACTGCGACGCCTAGATTACTCCAAAATATCTTAGTTAAAGAAGTCCGCGAGCGCAAGCTGATGTGGTGTGATTCCACAACCGACAGTATAGTCTGGATGGGAGAAGACGAAAGAATAGCCTTGTCTGTTCTGATGAGTTTATAGATAAATTGCAACCGCTTGCTCAAAAGAGTGAGGGGGAACTTTTGGGATATAAAAAGTGAGAATAGATAGAGGGATCCTTTCCAACTTCTTCTGATTTTATAGAAAATTGGAGGAACCTGTTATGACAAACACACGTCGACTTTCGACCATTGCGATTTTATCAGCCATTTCATTTGTGCTGATGTACTTTGACTTTCCGCTCTTGCCAGCGGCAAGCTTCCTCAAGATCGAGTTTAGTATTTTGCCAGTCCTTGTGGGCTTGGTGGTGATGGATTTGCCTGCTGCTCTCGGGATTCTCTTGCTGCGATCACTCTTGAAGTTACTTCTCAATAGCCAGGGAGTGAATACCTACATTGGTTTGCCAATGAATATCGTGGCCGTGGGAGTTTTTGTTATCGCTTTTGGCTTGATTTGGAAAAAGGAACGCAGCACCCTTCGTTTCCTACTAGCATCTCTAGCGGGAACCATCGGATTGACTGTTGCTATGTTGGCTCTCAACTATGTTTATGCGGTTCCTTTGTACGCGCAGTTTGCCAACTTTGATATTGGAAAAATTTTGGGACTTTCTAACTACCTAATGACCATGGTTTTACCTTTTAACCTGATTGAAGGTATAATCTTTGCCGTTTCATTCTGGTTGTTGTACGTCCTCTTGAAACCAACCTTAAAACATTATGAGAGATAAACAAACATTTTTAATGAAGGGCAGTTTTGCCCTTTTACTTTTCGTCCTTCTTGGCTATATGGTTAAGTTCTATCCTGAAACGCTGGTCGGTTTTGATCAACCAATTCAGACTGTCATTCGTGGGGACTTGCCAGATTATTTGACAGTTCTGTTCCGTTCCCTTACGCATTTGATTGATATCCCAGTAATCATCACCTGGGTTGCCATTGCAACCTTTATCTTTTATCGTAAGCAGTGGAAGATAGAAAGCTACTTCATGGCGGGTAATCTAGCCTTAGCCGGTCTTTTAATCGTGACCTTCAAAAACATCTACCAGCGCCCACGGCCAGCTATCTTACACTTGGTAGAGGAGAAGGGTTTTTCTTTTCCAAGTGGCCATTCTCTGGCTGTAACCTTGATGGTAGGCACTCTGATTGTCATTCTCAGTCAACGGATGAAAAATCCAGTCTGGAGAAAAATCGTGCAAATCGTCCTTGGCCTCTACCTAGTCAGTGTGCTGGCATCAAGAGTCTATCTGGGAGTTCACTACCCATCAGATGTTCTTGCCAGTCTCTGTGTGGGTTTGGGAATCTTGTTTATCGAATTTCCTTTCTATGACAAGCTTCGATTTCAATGGCGATTTAAAGGCAAGCAGAAGTAAATATCGAATTCCCTTGAGTAGAAAGAAATGAAAGTCGACATAAAAGCTCTCCATCCGACTCAACTATACTTATCAGAAAAGAAACTAGAAGGCATCCAGACACTTTATCAGTCGGCAGAAATAATCAATGTTGCTCCAATCAGTATTCTTGCGTTCGGAGATTGCTTGTTTATTACAGATGGCCATCACAGGGCTTATCAGGCTTTATTGGCGGGTAGGAATATGATTTCTGCTGAGTGGGATAGAGATGGTGGCGATGAACTATATCATCTCTATGCGCAAGCTTGCGAGGAAAGAAAGATTTACTCTGTTTTGGATTTAAAAGACTGTATCTTAGCTCAAGATGAGTATGAAGCAAAATGGTATAACTGGTGCGATGGTTTTAATCAAGCAGCAACTCTTTTATTGAAAAGGAAAGCGGATGAAACAGATCTTACAAATAGGTAGTGCATTGCGTCTTGTTCCTTTTTATATTGAAATTAGTCTGGTCTAACTTGTTTTTTAACTAAAAATCTGATAAACTATGTAGTAATTGAATAGGAATCCGCAAGACTAGTAACTCAAGGGAAGTATATTAGGGAGGAGAGCCATGACTGCAAGCTCTCTATATGAAAGCTGAGTGAATTCACTTGCGCATGGATTTAGAAATGAAGGTCTGACTTGTCAGATGAAACGGATGGTACCGCGTGTCAACGCTCCGAGTGGAGTTTTTGACATGTGGTTTTCTTTTTATCTACGAGCGACTGATGGAGGAATTATGTCAACTATTGAAGAACAATTAAAAGCGCTTCGTGAAGAAACGCTGGCTAGCTTGAAGCAGATTTCTGCTGAAAATGAAAAAGAGATGCAGGATTTGCGTGTCTCTGTCCTAGGTAAAAAAGGTTCGCTTACTGAAATCCTCAAAGGGATGAAAGATGTGTCGGCTGAGATGCGCCCAATCATCGGGAAACACGTCAACGAGGCTCGTGATGTTTTGACGGCCGCTTTTGAAGAAACGGCTAAGCTCTTGGAAGAAAAGAAAGTCGCAGCTCAACTGACTAGTGAGAGTATCGATGTAACACTTCCAGGTCGTCCAGTTGCGACTGGTCACCGTCATGTTCTTACACAAACCAGTGAAGAAATCGAAGATATTTTCATCGGGATGGGGTACCAAGTCGTGGATGGTTTTGAAGTGGAGCAAGACTACTATAACTTCGAGCGTATGAACCTTCCAAAAGATCACCCAGCTCGTGATATGCAGGATACTTTCTACATCACAGAAGAAATCTTGCTTCGTACTCACACGTCTCCAGTTCAAGCGCGTGCCATGGACGCCCATGATTTTTCAAAAGGTCCTTTGAAAATGATCTCACCAGGGCGTGTGTTCCGTCGTGATACGGACGATGCGACCCACAGTCACCAGTTCCACCAAATCGAAGGATTGGTTGTTGGGAAAAACATCTCCATGGCAGATCTTCAAGGAACCCTTCAGTTGATTGTCCAAAAGATGTTTGGTGAAGAGCGTCAAATTCGTCTGCGCCCATCTTATTTCCCATTCACAGAGCCATCTGTTGAGGTGGATGTTTCTTGCTTCAAGTGTGGTGGAGAAGGCTGTAACGTATGTAAGAAAACAGGTTGGATTGAGATTATGGGAGCCGGTATGGTTCACCCACGTGTCCTTGAAATGAGTGGAATCGATGCGACTGTTTACTCTGGATTTGCCTTTGGTCTTGGACAAGAGCGTGTAGCTATGCTCCGTTACGGAATCAACGATATCCGTGGATTCTACCAAGGAGATGTCCGCTTCTCAGAACAGTTTAAATAATGATTAGAAAAGTAGAAATGGCAGATGTTGAGATGTTGGCTAAAATTGCCAAACAAACCTTTCGTGAAACATTTGCGCATGATAATAGGGAAGAGCAGTTACAGGAATACTTTGAAGAGGCATATAGCCTGAGAACTTTGTCAACTGAGTTGGAAAATCCTGACTCCGAAACTTATTTCATTATGCATGAAGAGGAGATAGCCGGTTTTCTCAAAGTCAACTGGGGAAATGCTCAAACTGAGAGGGAATTAGAGAACGCTTTTGAAATTCAACGCCTCTATGTGCTACAAACATATCAAGGATTTGGACTTGGTAAGCAACTGTTTGAATTCGCTCTTGAACTTGCTGAAAAAAATGGTTTTTCCTGGGCTTGGCTAGGTGTTTGGGAGCATAATACAAAAGCTCAAGCGTTTTATAATCGATATGGTTTTGAAAAATTTAGCCAACATCATTTTATGGTTGGTCAAAAAGTAGATACGGATTGGTTACTGAAAAAGAAATTAAGGTAAGAAGAGGATTCTTCTATTGAAATGATAGGAAAGGAAAAAACTAGAGTGACAACTGTCATTCTGGAAAACTAAATTATGCTTGTATCTTATAAATGGTTAAAAGAATTGGTGGACATTGATGTGCCATCACAAGAGTTGGCTGAAAAAATGTCAACTACAGGGATTGAGGTCGAAGGTGTCGAATCACCGGCTGCCGGTCTCTCAAAAATTGTCGTCGGTGAGGTCTTGTCTTGCGAAGATGTGCCAGAAACTCACCTTCATGTTTGTCAGGTTAACGTTGGCGAAGAAGAAGCCCGTCAAATCGTTTGTGGTGCTCCAAATGTGCGTGCTGGTATCAAGGTCATGGTGGCACTTCCGGGAGCTCGTATCGCGGACAATTACAAGATCAAAAAAGGGAAAATCCGTGGTTTAGAGTCTCTCGGAATGATTTGCTCACTTGGTGAATTAGGTATTTCTGACTCCGTTGTGCCAAAGGAATTCGCAGATGGTATCCAAATCTTGCCTCAAGATGCTATTCCTGGGGACGAGGTCTTTTCTTACCTAGACTTGGATGATGAAATTATCGAACTTTCCATCACTCCAAACCGTGCAGATGCTCTATCTATGCGTGGAGTAGCGCACGAAGTGGCAGCTATCTATGACAAGGCAGTTAGCTTTAAGGAATTCAGTTTAACAGAAACAAATGAAAGTGCAGCAGATGCTCTTTCTGTCAGCATTGAAACAGATAAGGCGCCATATTATGCGGCCCGTATCTTGGACAATGTGACCATCGCACCAAGTCCACAATGGTTGCAAAACCTTCTTATGAACGAAGGCATCCGTCCGATTAACAATGTGGTCGACGTGACCAACTATATCCTACTCTACTTTGGTCAGCCTATGCATGCCTTTGACTTGGATACCTTTGAAGGGACTGACATCCGTGTGCGTGAAGCGCGTGCTGGTGAAAAGTTGGTGACCTTGGACGGTGAAGAACGTGAGTTGGAAACAAATGACTTAGTCGTCACTGTTGCTGACAAACCAGTAGCCCTTGCAGGTGTCATGGGTGGTCAAGCAACAGAAATCTCTGAAAAATCTAGTCGTGTTGTCCTTGAAGCTGCTGTTTTCAATGGAAAATCTATCCGTAAGACCAGCGGTCGCCTCAACCTTCGTTCAGAATCATCTTCTCGCTTTGAAAAAGGGATCAATGTGGCAACAGTCAATGAGGCCTTGGATGCTGCAGCTAGCATGATTGCAGAACTTGCAGGTGCGACGGTGCGTAAGGGCATCGTTTCAGCGGGTGAGCTTGACACTTCAGATGTAGAAGTATCTTCAACTCTTGCCGATGTCAACCGTGTCCTTGGAACAGAACTTTCATACGCTGATGTCGAAGATGTCTTCCGTCGTCTTGGCTTTGGTCTTTCTGGAAATGAAGACGGCTTTACCGTTAGCGTTCCACGTCGTCGTTGGGATATCGCCATCGAAGCGGACCTCTTTGAAGAAATCGCTCGTATCTATGGTTATGACCGTTTGCCAACCAGTCTTCCAAAAGATGATGGTACAGCAGGTGAATTGACTGCAACACAAAAATTGCGTCGCCAAGTCCGTACTATCTCTGAAGGAGCAGGTTTGACAGAAATCATTACCTACGCTCTGACAACTCCAGAAAAAGCAGTTGAGTTTACAGCTCAACCAAGTAACCTTACAGAACTCATGTGGCCAATGACTGTGGACCGTTCAGTCCTCCGCCAAAATATGATCTCAGGTATTTTGGATACGGTGGCCTACAACGTGGCTCGTAAGAACAAAAACTTGGCACTTTACGAGATTGGAAAAGTCTTTGAACAAACAGGCAATCCAAAAGAAGATCTACCAAACGAGATCAACAGCTTTGCCTTTGCCTTGACAGGCTTGGTTGCTGAAAAAGACTTCCAAACGGCAGCAGTTCCAGTTGATTTCTTCTATGCTAAGGGAATCCTTGAAGCGCTCTTTACTCGCTTGGGACTAGAAGTGACTTATACAGCAACAGCTGAGATTGCAAGTCTCCACCCAGGACGTACAGCCGTGATTTCACTCGGTGACCAAGTTCTTGGTTTCCTTGGCCAAGTGCATCCAGTCACTGCCAAGGCTTACGATATTCCAGAAACGTATGTAGCTGAGCTCAACCTTTCAGCCATCGAAGCTGCGCTTCAACCAGCTGCTCCATTTGTGGAAATCACCAAATTCCCAGCAGTCAGTCGTGATGTAGCTCTACTCCTCAAAGCGGAAGTCACTCATCAAGAAGTTGTAGACGCTATCCAAGCTGCAGGCGTGAAACGTTTGACAGATATCAAACTCTTTGACGTCTTCTCAGGTGAAAAATTAGGACTTGGTATGAAGTCAATGGCCTATAGCTTGACCTTCCAAAATCCAGAAGACAGCCTAACAGACGAAGAAGTCGCACGCTACATGGAAAAAATCCAAGCATCACTTGAAGAAAAAGTGAAGGCAGAAGTGCGTTAAATCATCAATCCATCCTTCGGGGTGGATTTTTGCTTTTTAAAATGACAATTCAGGATCAAAAATGGACAATTGAGGAGTAAAAGTTCTTGTATGCACTTTAATGGGCTATAATTGTTCTATCACTTAGGCACTTAAGACCCTTAGGGGACGTAGTTTTTAAGCTGGGATGGACAAGATAAAAATGTACATAAATCCTTGTAAAGGCTATCAAAAAGGAGTATAATAAGTGCAACATATTTCGGAGGTGGAAAATGCTAGAAGTAAGAAATCTAGAGAAAAGTTTCGGTTCCAAGCAAGTCCTGTTTGGTATCGATTTTCAGGCAAGCCCAGGACGAATTCTGGGCTTGGTCGGGAAAAATGGTGCTGGGAAAACAACGATTTTCCACAGTATGTTGAAATTTTTAGAGTATCAAGGAGAGATCAGTCTGGATGGGCAGGAGATTCGTCAGGAAACCTACGCTCGGATTGGCTATCTGCCTGAGGAACGCAGTCTTATGCCCAAGCTGACAGTCTTTGAACAAGTTCGCTACTTGGCGACTCTAAAGGGCATGGATGCCAAGGAAGTCAAGGAGAAACTCCCTCAATGGATGGAAAAATTGGAAGTGAAGGGTAAATTGACCGACAAAATCAAGAGTCTTTCCAAAGGGAATCAGCAGAAAATTCAGCTCATTATCACCCTGATCCATGAGCCAGACTTGATTATCTTGGATGAGCCTTTTAGTGGTTTGGATCCAGTCAATACCGAGTTGCTCAAACAGGTCATCTTGAAAGAGAAAGAGCGCGGTGCAATCATTATCTTTTCTGACCATGTCATGACCAACGTTGAGGAACTTTGCGATGATATCCTGATGATTCGAGATGGGCGTGTGGTCTTGCATGGACCAGTTCAGGATGTTCGCAATCAATACGGGAAAACACGTCTTTTTGTTTCAAGTGAACGAAGCAAGGAAGAACTGGAAAGTCTTCCTCATGTCAAACAGGTGAGCTTGACCAAGCAAGGCAGTTGGAAATTAATCCTAGATGATGAGAGAGCTGGAAGGGAACTCTTCCCCATCCTCACTCAAGGTCAATACATCGCGACCTTTGACCAACAAGCTCCAACAATCGATGAAATCTTTAAACTAGAATCAGGGGTGGAAGTATGAGAAATATGTGGGTAGTTATTAAAGAAACTTATCTGCGACATGTCAAGTCATGGAGTTTCTTCTTTATGGTGATTTCGCCGTTCCTCTTTTTGGCTTTATCTGCAGGAATCGGCTATCTCCAAAATTCTTCGATGGCTAAAAATAGCAAGGTAGCGGTAGTAACAACAGTGCCATCTGTAGCTGAGGGACTCAAGGGTACCAATGGTATCAACTTTGATTACAAGGATGAAGCCAGTGCCCAAGCTGCTATCAAAGATGAGAAAATCAAGGGTTACCTAACCATTGACCAAGAGGACAGCGTCCTCAAGGCCGTCTATCATGGTGAAACTTCTCTTGAAAGTGGTATCAAGCTAGCAGTAACCAATAAACTCAATGAGCTTCAATACCAACTTAATCGCTCGGCAGCTAATTTGTCTCAAGAGCAGGAAAAGCGCCTGAGTCAAACCGTTGACTTTACTGAGAAGATTGATGAATCTAAGGAAAACAAAAAAATTGTTCAAACCATTGCGGCCGCAGGGCTTGGTTTCTTCCTTTATATGATTTTGATTACCTATGCTAGTGTCACTGCTCAGGAAGTGGCTAGTGAAAAAGGGACCAAAATCATGGAAGTGGTCTTCTCTAGTATTCAAGCTAGTCATTATTTCTATGCTCGCATGCTGGCTCTGCTTCTTGTGATTTTGACCCATATTGGCATTTACGTCGTGGGTGGGCTGGCTGCCATTCTTCTCTTTAAAGACCTACCAATCTTGGCTCAATCTGGTATTTTAAATCATCTAGGAGATGCCTTCTCGCTCAATACCTTATTGTTTGTATTGGTTAGTCTCTTTATGTATGTTGTTTTGGCAGCCTTCCTAGGTTCTATGGTTTCTCGCCCTGAGGATTCAGGGAAAGCCTTGTCACCATTGATGATCTTGATTATCGCAGGATTCGTTGGAGTGACTGCTCTAGGTGCTGCAGGAGACAATTTGGTTTTGAAAATTGGTTCCTATATTCCTTTCATATCGACCTTCTTTATGCCATTTAGAGCTATAAATGGATATGCAAGTGGTCTAGAAGCTTGGATTTCACTTGCCATAACGGTTGTTTTTGCAGTAACCGCAACAGCCTTTATCGGACGCATGTATGCTAGTCTAGTCCTTCAAACGGATGATTTGGGAATCTGGAAAACCTTTAAACGCGCTTTAGCTTATAAATAGGAGAGCCTCGCAAAAGCGAGGTTTTTCTAGATGTTAAACACTGAAATCGGCAAAAATATTTTTCATATCTATTGACTTTTAGTAGTAAAATTTGGTATGATAGTAGACGGTATTGTTTACCCCATTTGTAAGGCCCCGGAACCTTTCAAATACCCCGCGGACCGGAACATCCGCCCAGTAAACAAAAACGATATTCATATAGGAGAAATCATGAACAAAACTACATTCATGGCTAAACCAGGCCAAGTAGAACGCAAATGGTACGTTGTTGACGCAACTGATGTACCTCTTGGACGCCTTTCAGCAGTTGTTGCTAGCGTACTTCGCGGAAAAAACAAACCAACATTCACACCACACACTGATACAGGTGACTTCGTAATCGTTATCAATGCTGAAAAAGTTAAATTGACTGGTAAAAAAGCAACTGATAAGATCTACTACACTCACTCAAACCACCCAGGTGGATTGAAACAAATCTCTGCTGGTGAACTTCGTTCTAAAAATGCAGTACGTTTGATCGAAAAATCAGTTAAAGGTATGCTTCCACACAATACTCTTGGCCGCGCTCAAGGTATGAAATTGAAAGTATTCGTTGGAGCTGAGCACACTCACGCTGCACAACAACCAGAAGTTCTTGATATTTCAGGACTTATCTAAGGAAAGGAACAATAAAGTATGTCACAAGCACAATATGCAGGTACTGGACGTCGTAAAAACGCTGTTGCACGCGTTCGCCTTGTTCCAGGAACTGGTAAAATCACTGTTAACAAAAAAGATGTTGAAGAGTACATCCCACACGCTGACCTTCGTCTTGTAATCAACCAACCATTCGCAGTTACTTCAACTGTAGGTTCATACGACGTTTTCGTTAACGTTGTAGGTGGTGGATACGCTGGTCAATCAGGAGCTATCCGTCACGGTATCGCTCGTGCCCTTCTTCAAGTAGACCCAGACTTCCGCGATTCATTGAAACGCGCAGGACTTCTTACACGTGACTCACGTAAAGTTGAACGTAAGAAACCAGGTCTTAAGAAAGCTCGTAAAGCATCACAATTCTCAAAACGTTAATCAATACGATTATATCAACGTTTCAAAGCACTTTGCAAAGATTTTGCAAAGTGCTTTTTTGTCGATTTTTGAGCTAGAATAGCTTTGTGATAACTTTCTGATAACCTCTTCAAAATTTTAAAAATCATAATTCTATTTTGCTTTATTGAGATAATCTGCAAATTTGTCAATAGAGTTTTTCTCACCAGTTTTTGTGGTGTGAGTATAGACATCTAATGTCATCTGACTGCTTGCATGACCGAGACGTTTTGATGTATTAGAAGGATCGATTCCAATTTCAGACATAAGTGTTGCATGTGTATGTCTAAACCCATGTGGGCTAATTGGTTTTAATTTATGCTTTTTAATAATTCGATTCAGTACGTTATTAATGTAATCAGCATGCAAAGGTTCAATTTTGTCATTACTTGATATGTAATAGAACATATATTCGTTACTAATATTCAGCTTTGTAAGAGGAAACTGAGATTGTTCTTTCAGATAGAAATTTCTCCATTGCTTAATAATATCGATTGTCTCATCATCAAGATAGATTGTACGAACTGAAGATTCATTCTTTGTGCTCTTTTCAATCGCTTTACCGTCAATTCTTCCTAGACTTTTATCTATGTTCAATAGATTGCTGTCAAAGTTAATATCAGCCCATTTTAAAGCGTATAACTCCCCTTTTCGTAGTCCACTAAATGCAAGCAGTCTAAATAAAGCAAAATGTTTAAATGGCTCAGTTTCTTTCACTATATCAAGGAAATGATGTAATTCCTCCAGAGACCAAAAATTATCTGATCTAGTTTTTTTGATTTTAGGCATGATAACATTCTTCATTGGATTTCGATCAATGTAGTTCATGTTGATTGCAAAATCAAAAATTTTTGAGGTATAGGATTTTATCTGTTTGATATTTTTGAAAGTCTGAGATTTTTGTGTGATAAAATTTTGACAATCTAAAGGACTGACTTGGTCAATAAATTTATCGCCAAATATTGGTAGAATATGTATTCGATAGATATTCTTTGTTTGGGAAGAAGTTGTTTCTTCAACGGTACCAACATAGGCCTTAAACCATTCTTGATACAGTTCTTTATAAGTGACTTTGGGGTTAGTTTTGTCGGTATTTACTGTGGGGGCGACGACACCAGCTTCTAAACGAGCTTCGTACAATTTTGCCTCTTTTTTGGTTTTGAATCCTCTCTTTAAGTGCCTTTTTTTCTTTCCATAAGCATCTAAGCCAATGTAAAAGCTGACATAGTATAGGATTCCTTTTTTTGTTTTGTATTTGTGTATAGACATTTTTTCTCCGTATCTAAGTTTTCGGAGCTTATGTAATTGAGAAATGAGTGTCTATCTATTTTTTCTATCTTCTTGGCGAATAGCGTATTCGTCTGTTTTAATCCAGCTCTGCCAAACTTTAGAATCTTTATTTTGGTGATTCATATAGTCTATAAACTCAGACATAAAACGTTTGTTTTTCTCAGCTAGGTATTCTGAGAATATATGACGAAATTCATCTGAAAAACTATCATCAAGTGGTAGTGTTAATGCCCTTTCGCCAAATTCGATACTTTTCTTTAACTTCTCCATATCGCTTTTAAAAGGTGTCACAGAACCAATTTTAGATGTTTTGAAACTGTCTGTAACAATTTTAAGATTTGATGGAGCGTGTGGGTTGCTATCAAGCCCCATAATGTAAGCGACGGAAACATTAAAGTATTTTGCTAATTTTTCAGCATTATTTTTTTTAGGTTTGCGGATTCCTTGATTGTATCCAGAAAGTGTAGGATAGGCTATATTTGTAGCTTCGCTAATTTCTGTCAATTTTTTTCCGCTATTTTCTATCAGTTTAGTAATATGATTGGTCATAAGAACCTCCTTTTTATCATTATAACACATTTTATTCTTTTTGAATAAAAAAAGCTTGACAAAAATTCAAAAAGGATATATAATTCGAAATGAATAACAAATTAAATAGTTTCGGAGCTTATTTAATTTAGAAATGAGGTGTGAATTTATGTCGGAAACTACTTTAGTTGTCCAGCTTCCTAAAGAATTAGAGAATCAATTACGTGCTCATTATGATGAGATGATTTCAAATGCTGTGGCAAGAGTATTTGAAGATAAAGAACTTTATAAACCCATGGTTCGTATGTCAGGTCTATCTAGGTGGTTAGATGTATCTACGACTACAATCCAAAAATGGACGAAAGAAGGAATGCCAACCATGGTGATTGATGGAGTGACTTTATACGATAAAAGAGCAGTAACAAGATGGTTGAAGCAATATGAAAGATAGGTACTCGTATGAATGGTGTTCAGTGGATCAAGATAACAACAGATATATTTGATGATGAAAAAATTCAGTTGATAGAATCGATGCCAGAAGGAGATACACTTATTGTAATATGGTTCAAAATTCTGGTACTTGCAGGAAAGCAAAATAATAGTGGCATACTGAGTCTAGGAAACAAGGTATATTACACAGAAGAGATGCTTTCAACAGTGTTTAGACGAAAAGCGACATCTGTAAAATTAGCTCTTAGCATGTTTGAAGAATTTGGCATGATAGAAATCATAGATGGCGCTATTACCATTCCAAAATGGGAGAAACATCAGAATATAGATGGCCTAGAAAAGATTAGGAAACAAACTAGGGAACGTGTTGCTCGTCATAGACAAAAACAGAAAGCACTAATTACAGGCGAGCCACAACTTGTTTTAGACTGTAACGTTACAGTAACGGATGAAAATGAGAATGTAACGCAAGAGATTAAGAACAAGAGTAAGAATAAGAAAGAGATTGAGAATATACTGGATAATAGTTCTAGAAAGCCTGAAACTTATATTCTGCCTAAATATTATTCTTTGTTAGAATCCATTTCTTATAAGTACAATGATAGATTTTTGTATCCTAACAATTACACTTTAACACATGCTCAGAAGATGAAGATAGGAGAGTATTTAGCTAGTGGATATGTAACTAGTGATGAAGTTATTAGCATGATTGAACGGATTCCTGAGGATGCGACTTCTCCGTTAGCGTATTTATTTAAGTCTATGGAGAATTTAAAGCAGGAACGGATGCTAGAGTGCAAAGCTATTGCCCATGAAAATGCCCGAAAGAAGTATATGATAAATGAGTAGATATAGGACTGTTCTAAAGAAATGTTATATCACTGAAGAGCAGAATGAAATAGTGAATAACTTGATTGAAATGACAAACCATCTAAATTTTTCCTCTTATGCTAGGAAAATGTTGTTTAAGAGTTCGCCTATTTATCTTCAATTTGATTTTGAATCTTATCATGACTTTATATTTCAAGTTAGAAGAATTATCAATAACTTACGTCAGTTAGAAAGAATAGCGGAACAAAGTGAAGATTTCGATAATGTAAGGATATTTCACTGCTGTGTTGAGCTGATGATAGGATATGAAAAGAAGACAAGCAAACAAGTGAAAGAACTTGTGAAACGACTAAATAAGAAAACGAGGTGATAAGATTATGAGAATAAAATCGGTGTTGAAACAGGTATTTTTGACAGAAGAAGAAAATAAAAAATTAAATGATTGTATGAGGAAGGAAAATATTCATAATTTTTCTGAGTTTGCTAGAAAAAAATTAATCCGAACAGATTTGAACATTCACAAAGTCTCTTTTGAAGCGTTAGTTCCTTTGACAGAAGAGTTGGAACAGGTAGGAAAGAATATCAATTCTATAGCCCGTCTTGCAACTGTAGTTGGGAGAATAAGCTATGAAAACAAAATGGATATGTCTATTTTGATGCAAAAAATAGTTGATGTGATGGAGGAAAAAGATGTTTATTTTCAAAAGTAATATGGATAAGGATTTTGATCAGATATGCGAATACATATTGAAATTAAAGCGAGCAGAATTATTTCTTCATGGGATTAAACAACAAGATAAAACGAAGGCTCGTTTGTATCATGCGATGCTGGAATACTACGATGCTAACCATAAAAAAGAAAGACATATGAGAATTTTAAAATAAGGAAACGCTGTTAAAAATTTTGCAGCGTTTTTTATATATCTTCTTAAAATATTTGTACACACAAATGACAGTCAAATCGATTTTTGGAATTATTTTATCGAGAAGGAAAGATTTATCATAATATGACTTTGCGAGCTCAGAGTCTGTATACACACACTCCCAAAATCATCTCAAAATTTGTATACACAAAGTGTATGTATTTTTTGGGATGATTTGAATTTTGGGGAATCCCCAAACCCCTGATGAATTATACGAGCAAAAAAAATTGGGAGTAAGTTTTAGAAAGAACTATTCTACAGTATTTGAAATCTGACTTTAAGTAAATTTTTTATTATGTGACTATTAGTCTGTCTCACTCCGCTAGGTGCGAGACAAAAAAATACCCGCTATGCGGGTGTGTACTGACCCCAAAAAGTTAGACAGAAAAAATCTAACTTTTGGGGTCAGTACAAAAGCGTTTTTATTGTATAAAGAATATCAAATAGTTTGAGTGTTTTACTTGTCGCTGTATTTCTTCACTATCCTTTTTGTAATACTCCTGCTTTGTTCCTGAAATATCTACAGTGAATACATCATCCTTGAAGGTATAATTCTCTTTTCGGTTTATGATATTAGAGCCAGTCAGTTCGATTGTTGCACTATCTTTATCAATTGTAAAGGTGTCGGCCTCTCCTTTGTTGCTATTTCCTTTGTTACCTGAAATGGTAAAGGCAACTTCATTTCTACTCTCGTTTATTCAACGGTATTCGCCATCTAAAGAATTGCTTGATTGGTTAGAACATGCAATTAATAAAATTGTAGATAGAGACACTAAAAGTAATGTGATAAATCTTTTCATTTACATACTTTTTATTTCTATATTATATTAAAGAAACATTACATAAGTAAGACAGTGATTTTTTAGGTTGATCTATTTCTTTCGGGAAAATCATTATTTTTCGGAAAGTTGATTTATAGTCTCTTTGAAATATAAAATTAAAAAGATGTGCAGGTTGTAATTAACTTGTGCATTTTTTTGTTTAAGGTGAATTCAAAGTATCCTAATATACCATATAGCTGAGAAATAAATCAAAATAGGGAAAAGAAGATATTGACAGAATTCCAGGGTTTGGTATAACAGTCAACTAGATAGTTACAATGATCAACAGGAGATATTCCTGAAGGTGTAATGTAAGATATTAGTGAAAAGATCGGAGAACATACATGGAATATAGTAAACTAGGCTGGGAAGAAGTTAGTAAGTTTGAGGAAATAAAAGGTTATGGACAACATATTTGGCGACATCATGAGAAATATTTTTTTGTTACAGATGAATGGGGAATAGTTGAACAGAGGGTAGTCTATGAATTACTATATAGAACTATTTCAATCACCCTACCAAGTTTTTCTGAGTTACTTGAAAAGTCTAACTTAATTTGACAATTTAGGCAATAAAGAAATTCTAGACAAGCTTTTGAGCTATTCAGAAGACTTGAAACACCACTATCATCTCTATCAGCTCTTACTTTTTCACTTTCAGAATAAGGAACCAGAAAAATTTTTCGGACTCATTGAGGACAATCTAAAGCAGATTCATCCTCTTTTTCAGACTGTCTTTAAAACCTTTCTAAAGGACAAAGAGAAAATCGTCAACGCCCTTCAACTACCCTATTCCAACGCCAAATTGGAAGCAACCAATAATCTCATCAAACTTATCAAGCGCAATGCCTTTGGTTTTCGGAACTTTGAAAACTTCAAGAAGCGAATTTTCATCGCTCTGAATATCAAAAAAGAAAGGACGAAATGTGTCCTTTCTCGAGCTTAGCTTTTCTTCAACCCACTACAGTTGACAAAGAGCCGTAGATTTTAGGTATTTACCTTGTCTACTTAAGAGGTATCATATCATCGAGATAAAGGTGATTTGTTTGTTCCTAAGAATTAGGTTTTAGGTTTGACTTGTGGTAACTTCTGGAAAAAGCTTGTCTAGGATTTTTGGAGTGATAGCTTGTCCAGGACCTTCAGCACAGTAGGTGTGAATATACATAGAGGGATTGAAGTTGAGCTCGATACAAGTGCAATGAGGTTTTTCCTTGCTAGCAGGCTGAGTTCTATCTGGAATGATGAGGTCAACCCCGCAAGCCCAGGCCCCCATGCTAGTTGCCATAGCTGCTGCCAATTCTTGGTAAGAGGAATCTATTGTCTCAGTGACATCAATAGAGTCACCACCCGTAGAGATGTTGGAGTTACGGCGGAGATTGACCTTTTTCCCTTCTGGGAGAATATCATCAGGTGCATAACCTTGCTGAGTCAACATCAATTGTTCGATGTCTCCTAGCTTAATGATTTCCAGAGGTGAGCGGTGGTCACGGCCTCGCAATGGATTGGCATTTTTCTGAGCGACTAATTCACGAATGGTGTGTTTGCCATCACCGACAACATTAGCAGCGACACGAAGGAGGACAGCCTCACAACGCCCGTCCAGAATGAAGAAACGGTATTCGGTTCCTGGGATAAATTCTTCAACAAGAACAGCTGTATCTTCTGCAAAGGCAATCTCGAGAGCTTTCTTATAGTTATCAAGGCTGGCAGGCTCTTGGAAAATGGAAATGCCCAGACCGAAGTTGGTTGATTTTGGTTTAACCACAATTTGTTTGCCCTTGATAAGAGGATAGTAGGCTAGACCTTGTTCTAGACTGGTAAATTCGTCGCCGGCAGGGACAGGGAAGCCAGCATCAGCCAGGATTTTTTTGGTCACGGTTTTATTAGCCATGGCAAGAGGAACTACATAGTTGTCTTTTGAGGTCATGTTACCATTTTTGACGTACTCAACATGATCTTTATGCCAGAGTTTAAGGAATTGATCCTGCTCATCTAGGATTTCAAAATGAAGCCCTTTTTGAATGGCATCAAAGAGCAGCATCTGGGTAGAAAGTTCCATCTCCTCATAACCCTTAAGGGCATAGTGGGCAGTCCAGTCGTAATCATGATAGGCAAGCGCCTTGTCAAGGGCAAAGTCAGAAAGGGACTTGTCTTTGATATGAGGAAGAAGTTGAGCAGCTAGTGTCTGACTGGAATCTGAAAAGGCATCTTTAACTTGTTTGACCAGACCTCGATGATAGTCACCAAGCCCAAAATGTTGCACCAGTTGGTCTAGAGCTGTCGTAATGTTCTGAGTTTCAGCTTCAGAAGGTAGAAGTTCTAAAGGATGAGAGAGGGCAATTTTTTCATTCAGCGCATGACCTTGAGCCAGAGCCTGATCAACATTTTCAGGGGTATCCAGCCAGAGGAAGGCTAGAAGGAGTAGGTGTACGGTATCCATGGTAGTTTGGCTAATACCGATACGCTCAAAGGGGTTGAGGTCGAAGTTACGGAATTCTAGGTAGGTGATTCCCTTGTCAAGGAAGGAGCGATTAACCTTTTGTCCACGGAAACGAACAGCCGAGTAAAATTCCTTTTCCGCAATCAAATCACCTTGTTCGATATAGTTTTCGATGGCAGAGACATAGTCTTCTAGGCTTGCAAAAGATACTTGTATTTCTTCCTTATTGACATAACCATGGTCGCTGTTTCGGAAGGAACGCACGAGTTCTGGCACTTCTTGGTCGAAGAAGCCTTGCTCAGCAACAGGTGCAGCACCAAAGAGATAGGTAATCACCCAACGATAGCGCAAATAGTTCTGAGCCAGCTTGAGATAGAGGGCGTTTTTGAAAGCAATTATATCAATCTGGTCACTTTCTTGGAATAGGGCTTCAACCAAATCTTTCCCTAGTTCCATATTATAGTGGATACCTGAGATAGCTTGTAGTTTAGTTCCGTATTTTTCGGCTAGGTAGTTACGATAATGGCGTTCAAATTCATTTTCCAGTTGGGCAACTTGGATTTCTTGGGCGTTGATACGAGGAGGCATGGACAAGGGCCAGAGAAGTTCATCTTTACTGATGGAACGTCCAGCTACATCGGTAATGGCTCCAAGAAATCGACGAGCCTCAGTGGTAGATTTAGCAACTGGTGTGATGAGTTCCATCTGAAACTCACAAAAATCTGTTTGAATATAAGGGTGGAAACTTCGAGCTCCTAGGCAGGAAGGGTGAGGCGTATGTGCTAATTTTCCCTGTATATCGACACGAAGACTTTCGCGTTCAATTCCAAAGTTAGCTTGAAGGATAGGGCTAGTAGGCTCCAGCTTTTGAAGCAGTTGATTTATAGTCATAGAGTCACCTTTTCATCTAATGTAAGTAATAGTATATTATAATAGGGCAAAGAAAACAACTTTCCGCTACGGTTAAGGGGAATTTTCGAATGTTTTAGATAAGAATTCTTAAAACCAGTTGCTTTTTAGCTCTATTATATGCAAAAATTGTAAAATACCCACCGATTTTTATGTAAAATGTTATTTCTCTTGCAATTTAAATCAAATTAGCCTATACTAATGACGTATATATGAGAACGAAAGAATCCCTAGGGTCGGCACTGCACCCATAAAATGAGACACAAGAAAACACTCCTGTTGTGGTAAACTAGAAACAGGGGTGTTTTGTTATGGTCAAAAAGCATATTCAGTAGAAACTAAGCTAGCCTGTATCGAAATGAAGAAGGCAGGCAAATCAAATAAAGTTATCATGGATACCCTCAGCATCAAAAATGCTAGTCAGGCCAAGACCTGGTAGCGATGGTATCAGAATGATGAATTGTACCGTTTCCACCAACCCGTGGGGAAACAATATACTTATGGTAATGGGATGAAACAGTTATCTGAAGTGGAACAGTTACGATTGCAGGTAGAATTACTAAAAAAGTATCAGAGCTTGATAAGAGAATCGACAAAGTAAGTCTTATCAAGCTAGTAGAAGAGTATAAGAAAACGTTCCCTGTATCTATTATTTTAGAATGTTTCGGCGTCAAACGCTCCACCTTTTATCGCTGGAAACAGGAGTGTAAGAATTCTCAGAAAAGAGGCGAAATAGCAGATAAAATCGAACAACTCTGTATAGAAAATCACTTTATTTACGGCTATCGAACCATCACTCGCTTACTAAAGAAAGTTTATAACCTCGTCGTTAATCGCAAGAAGGTCTATCGTATCATGAAGGAAAAGGGCTACCTTTGCCGTGCCCGTCCCAAGAAGGAACCTAAATTAGGGAAGCCTTACCATGTAACAGACAATAAGCTGGATCGTGATTTTCAAGCAGACAAGCCTATGGAGAAGCTTGTCACAGATATTACTTATTTATACTTAGGTAAATGTAAGCTATACTTGTCCTCCATCATGAATCTTTATAATCGTGAGATTGTGGCTTATACCATCTCAGATTGTCAGGATACGGACTTTGTGTTGGACACGCTCCATCAATTGGAATTACCTCAAGGAGCGATCTTACACAGTGATCAGGGATCGGTTTACACCTCAAAAGCTTACTATCAGGCTTGTGTAGAAAAAGGCATCACCCGCTCCATGTCCCGTAAGGGAACACCAGCAGATAATGCCTGTATCGAATGGTTTCATTCCGTCCTAAAGTCTGAAACCTTCTATCTCCATAAGTGAAGAAACATAACTGGAGATAGTATAACAGATATTGTCAAAAATTACATCATATTTTATAATGAAACTAGAATTCAACAAAAATTGAATGACCAGTCCCCTGTAGAGTACAGAGAATTGGTCGTAGAAGGGGTCCAGCAACCGAAGGGCGCTAGCCTTCAAATTTTCCTCCCAAAATGTGTCCAAAATATTGATAGAATTCCAGTTTTTGATAAGTCCGTTTAAAAAGACGAATCATCTTCTATTATATATTATTTTCTAAGTCAAAAATGATATAATAAAATGCAGAAACGGTTATATGAGGACTTTGTCAAGATTTTTTGGAAAATCCAGATGTTGTTTTTTTTCTCTACCTATTTTTCTAAAACTGGGGAAAATCTGATATAATAAGCTTTGTAGGTGTATTATATTAATACTTACAGAACCGAACTATTCCCCTATTTAAGAAATATTGATTCAAATTTTATGAAATCAATCAGTAAATATCGTTCATAAAAACCTTGATATTACGCTATTTTTAGTCCAACTGAAACTCATACTTTCCAAACCAGGTCTTAAGAAAGCTCGTAAAGCATCACAATTCTCAAAACGTTAATCAATACGATTATATCAACGTTTCAAAGCACTCAAAAGTTTACCTTATGGGTGCTTTTTTCGTGTTTTTTTGAAAAGTTTACCTTATTTTCACCTCATTGTTTTAGAGACTTTAAAGCAAATTCACCAACTGCCATAGGAACTACATTAGAAGTGTTGACATAAATTTGAGTTGTGCCTGTCTCACTATGTGTTAGAGCCTCAGAAATAGCTTCAATAGATGTTCCAGCCGTTGCCCCTGTATGTCGTAATTTATGAGGTGTAGCGTGTGCTAACTCTTTGTGACGTTTTCGAATGCTTTTCATTTTGTTATTTAGGTAATCAGAGTGGAGAGGTTTGTTTATGTTTTCCTTTGTATCTATATAGGTAAAGACAAATTGTTCTGGATTGCTGATGATACCGAACTGTGCTAGTTCGTATTTTTGTTGTTTTTTCCAAGAGGTATGAAGTTGAAGTAAGTCATTAAAAATAGAGAAAATAGGATAGCAAAAACTCTATTTGCGGAGAAAATGAAGCAAATATTTCCATAATAAAACGCATAATATCAAGGTTGTTCATTCAATCCTTGATATTATGCGTTTTTCTGATTTTAAAGCCTGATTGCTCAGTCTCTTTATAGTCTGTTTGATTATTAAATCGTTATTAAAATTCAATGGAGATTCGTCATTATGAGTAATAATAGTTCTTCCAGAAGTTATAGATTCCACTTTATCCCATTAGATAGTGTGTTCTAAATTCACTATATCTTGTTAGGTTTTAGGGAGAATCATTGATAACAGACTGTTGCAAATCTAGTTAGCTATATGATTTATACTTATTTACTTTTCTAGTAACCAATCTATGATATTTTTTTTCTCAATTCCATTGTAATTTGCTGTTGGCTGAATTGTATCCATTGTTAATAGATATTTTGGGAATTGATCTTTAATGGCTTCTAGTGGTCTAAGTTCTCTTTCTAGTGTTTCTGGAGCAAGTGTTGTTTCACTGACCTGATAATAAGCGTAGTGACCAAGATCAGTTACAACAACAAAATCAACCTCATATTTATCTAAATTACCAACATATACTTGTGAATATCTACGTCTCAATTCCAAATAAACAATATTTTCCAAGATATGACCAATATCTTCTTTGTGGTCTGGCAATAAGAGGTGTCGTAAACCTAAATCAACGGGATAATATTTTTCTAAGCGTTGTAATAATGCTCTGCCTTTTACATCAAAACGTGGAACGGAATAAAAAAGTAAACTGTCTGTCAAAGTCGTCAAATAATTTTCCAAAGTATTGTGGGATATTGAAACATTTTGGCTGACAAGGGTATTGCGAATCTTATTTGTTGATATTAAGCTACCTGTACTACTGAGAAGGGTTCGGACAATGCGCTCAATAATAGTAGGATTTGGATTTCCCAATCTAGTGACAATATCATTTAACAGTATTGAGTTATATATTCCTCTGAGATAATCAATTTTTTCAGCGTAAGATGATGTTTGCAATAAGTAAGGGAAAGCACTAAAGAGATAATTGTTAAAAATTTCTGTTGTATTCAGATTCTCTGAGAGAGATTGACCTGATAGATATTCTTCAAATGACAAAGGAAGAACCTCTATCTCAACATACCTACCAGTCAAGTTTGTTGCTAATTGGCTACTCATAAAGTAGGCGTTAGATCCAGTCAAATAGAGGTCTACATTTGGTAAGATGAATAGACTATCTGCTACCAGTTCAAATTTTTCAACATGTTGAATTTCATCTAAAAAGATATAGTATGTTTTTTCCTCAACTAATCTTTCTTTTATATAAGCGAATAATGTTTGAAAATCTCGCAGGTCATAATAACTCAGATCTTCAAAATTGATGGATATGATTTGATCCTCGTCTACTCCAGCTGCTAGTAACTCCTCTTTATAGAGTTGAAAGAGAACAGATTTACCAGCTCGTCTAACTCCACTCACAACTTTGATGATTGGCCGATCACGATGTCTTCTTAAAAAGTCTAAATAATGTGGTCTTTTAATATAATTCATAATAGTTACCTCAAAGATAGTATAATACAAATAGTAATTATTTTCAAATATTTAGAAATAATCTGTTATTTGTTTTGTTATTTTTAAATATCTAGAAATAATATCTTCAGAATAGAAAAAGAAATTGTCCAGGAATGAAGAAACTGTACATTTGTTGTTAAACTGTACATCATCTTTGTGATACAGTAGTTCGTCTTTCTTAATTACATAAGCTCCGAAAACTAAAAAAGTGATAACCCTTTGATAACCTCTCGATTTTTAAAAGGGTTATATATGTAAGGATTGAGGATTTATCTCTCAAAAGAACTTGAGTTTAGTGATAATTTACCATAAATATCATGATGTAGAAAAAACCAGGTCTTAAGAAAGCTCGTAAAGCATCACAATTCTCAAAACGTTAATCAATACGATACTATCAACGTTTCAAAGCACTCAAAAGTTTACCTTATGGGTGCTTTTTTCGTGTTTTTTTTGAAAAGTTTACCTCAAAGTTCACCTTATTTTTACCTTATTGTTTTAGAGACTTTAAAGCAAATTTTCCAACAGCCATTGGAATCACATTAGAAGTGTTAACATAGGTCTTAGTTGTAATCGTATCACTATGGGTTAGCGCTTCAGAAATTTCTTCAAGCGAAACTCCAGCTTGTTTTGCTGGTGTGGTGCTTGAACATTATGCTTATCCATAGTATTTTGTGTTATAATGTAGAAACTATACAGAAAATAAAAGAATCTCTTTAAATTCTGTAAATTTCACTTTGTGTAAACATGAGAAAATGTTGAATGTAGATAATGATGGGAGAGGGCTTGCAATGATCAGTTTAGAGTTGTTGTCTGAAGAAAATAGTCTAGACGTTTATTCTTTTGAAAAAGAAAATCGAGAGTATTTTGAACGAAATTTACCTCCTAGACCAGCTAACTATTTTGATTTAGAAGGTTTTAAAGAAATTACAAGGGAATTGTTAACGGAACAAAGGAATCGTGATGTCTATATGCATCTTATTAGAGATTCGCAAGGCGTTATGGTCGGAAGAATCAATTTAAGTGTTTTAGAGAATGATCGAACAACAGCAGAGCTTGGGTATAGAATTGGGAAAAATGTCACCAATTTAGGCTATGCAAGTGAAGCAGTTAGGCTCATTTTAGACAAGGCCTTTACGACTTATGTTTTCAATAGAATCATTGCAGGAACGGCAACGGGTAATCTAGCCTCTCAGAGGGTGCTTTTAAAAAATGGCTTCACCTTTAGTAGAATGATAGAAAATGACTTACACATTCATAATGAGTGGGTTCATACAGCAGTATTTGAGATAAGGAGACCATAATATCATCAATTCCGGTCTATTAACAAGGTTAATGGAGGCATCAATCTTTCCAGACATTTAAGAATTTACTCTTGGATGTCTTTTTTTGTTCAAAATAGATAAGTGTTGTTGCTTAAACTTGATTTTCCCAGTGGACAATCGTCCACTTTTTTTATATAATAAAACTAAACCAAAATGGTTGAGTTTCAAAACAGAGTCAACCTGCAACGAAAGCATCACACTAGGAGGTGAATCATGTACCAACCAGAAAAACTCAAGGCTCGGAGAAAAGAGTTAAAATTGACACAGAAGGAAATTGCAGAGGAATTAGGGATTAGTTTTCAGGCTTACTCCGCTTGGGAACGCGGGATTAAGGAACCATCCAAGGAGAAGGTTGCTCAACTAGAGAAGATTTTAAAAGTGGCAAAAGGCTATTTTACTCAGATTGAGATCGTCCATCTCTACAATAGCCTTTCCAAGCAAGGGAAGGATAAGGTTGTGCTTTATGCTCGCAACCTAGCTCAAGAGGAACAAGCCCAGAAGGTTATGGATATGCCAAAACGACTCTACGAATATCGTGTCTATGAACGCATGTCAGCAGGGATCGGGGCTTCGGTCTATGATGATCGGAATTTTGATACGGTTTACTTTAATGAGGAACTAGCCCACGATTTTGCTTCCTGGGTGGCTGGGGACTCCATGGAACCTAAATATCAAAATGGTTCCGTGGCTTTGATTCGAGAGACCGGATTTGATTATGATGGGGCGGTTTATGCACTGGTTTGCAACAACCAGACCTATATCAAACGGGTCTATCGTGAGGAAGATGGCTTGCGTCTGGTCTCTATCAATCCCAAATACAAGGATATTTTCATCTCCTATGAGGAAGATCCTCGGATTGTGGGGATTATCGTTGGGAATTTTGTGCCGATGGAGGGCTAGCTCATGGGCTACTTTGATTATTCCAGAGAGCCCAAAAGTGATATTGCCTTTGTCGATATGAAATCCTTTTATGCCAGTGTCGAGTGTGTGAAAAGAGGCTTGCATCCGCTGAAGACCTCACTTTGTGTCATGAGTCGCGCGGATAATTCAACTGGCCTTATCCTAGCCTCCTCTCCCATGTTTAAGAAGATTTTTGGCAAGTCCAATGTTGGTCGGGCCTATGATCTGCCCTTTGATATCAAGACCCGCAAATTTTCCTACTATAACGCCAGAAAGCAGGGGTTGCCTACAGATTCAGACTATGTGCGCTATATTGAAGATTGGGCACAAGTCACCTTGATTGTCCCTCCTCGGATGGACGAGTACATAGCGGTCAATATGGAAATCCAGCGAATCTTTCAAAACTATGGTAGTCCAGATGATATTTATCCCTACTCTATCGATGAGGGCTTTATTGATCTGACTAGTTCGCTCAACTATTTTATCCCAGACAAGAGTCTCTCTCGCAAAGACAAGCTGGATATGCTTTCTGCTCGTATCCAGAGGGATATTTGGAGGCAGACAGGGATCTACTCTACGGTGGGAATGTCCAATGCCAATCCCTTACTGGCTAAGTTGGCTCTGGATAATGAGGCCAAGCATACCCCGACCATGAGGGCTAACTGGTCTTACCAGGATGTGGAAGAGAAGGTCTGGGCTATTCCCAAGATGACAGATTTTTGGGGGATTGGCAGGCGGATGGAGAAACGCTTGCATGCTCTGGGGATTTTTTCCATCAAGGAATTGGCAACCAGCAATCCAGACCAGCTAAAGAAAGCTCTGGGTCAGGCTGGTCTGCGTTTGTGGTTTCATGCTAACGGAATTGACGAGAGCAATGTTCATAAGCCCTATAAAGCTAAGTCCCAAGGTTTGGGAAATTCTCAAATCTTGCCGAGAGACTACGTGAAGTTACGGGATATCGAAATTATTCTCCGAGAAATGGCAGAGCAGGTGGCTGTTAGACTGAGAAGGGCGGGCAAGAAAACAACCCTTGTCTCTATTTATGTTGGTTTCTCTAAACAGGAGGTTAGGCCGTCTATTCACACACAAATGAAAGTCGAACCTACCAATAATACGGTTATCTTAACGGATTATGTTTTGAAGCTATTTTATAACAAATACACTTCTGGGGCGGTCAGAAGTGTCGGAGTCAACTATTCAGGATTTGTGGACGAGTCCTTTGGTTTGATTTCCCTCTTTGATGATGTTGACAAGTTAGAAAAAGAAGAAAGGCTCCAGACGGCCATTGACTCCATTCGGGAACAATTTGGCTTCACTTCTCTCCTAAAGGCCAATGCACTGGAAGAAGCCTCTAGGAGTCTTGCCAGAAGCAAGCTGATTGGTGGGCATTCTGCTGGAGGATTAGATGGATTACAATGATTGATCGTTCTTATTTACCTTTTCAATCTGCGCGAGACTATCAAGATCCAGGGATGCAGAAGTGGATGGGCTTTTTCCTCTCGGAGCATACCAGCTCGCTTGGTGACGAAAAAAATCGTGTTGATTTTTCGACGAATTTGAATTCAGTTGAGAAGCTACTCTTGCTTTCTCAGCTTTATGTTGGTCAATTGAAGGGATGTTTTGTTGTCAAGGAAAGAAAGCAAAAAACGACAATCATCGGTGAGGTGAGCGAATTATCACCTCAAACTCTATCTATTAGGACAAATGAGGGATATAGGCTGGTAGAGATTGTAGATGTCCTCGAAATTCGACTGTGGGAGGAGGGAGTTTATGACTAGAAAAGAGCTGTATGAAAACAAACTGCAGATGGATTATTTTTCAGATAATTATATCCGTTTTGAAGAGGATTTTCAAAAATACTCTGCCATGAACGTGCCCTTGACTTTCTTGATTGACGACATCCTACGAACCATGGCGATGAATCAGAAAAACTACTTCGTCTTAAACAAGGAAAATGCCAAGGATGGGGGCATACTGACTCCGAAAAGTTAGACAAATAATTTAAGTAAAGGCTTTAGCTCTGTATTGCATAGGATTAGGTCATATTAGTTTGATCTTTATTTGTTTGTTGTTGCAGTAATTGATGTAGTTTACAATAGCTTTTGATGTACTTCTTTAACCACTTGATAAAAGTTATAGAAGTAGACCAAACTTGAGATGATGGTTACGACTAGGAATATTGAAAATTTCCATTGGACAGGGTTGGTTAGAAGCTGTGGAAAGGATATAAGGAGGAAGAAGAGGGCGGCGTTGAGGACAGGTACCCGTTTTGATTGCATTTTCTCAAGTCCTTTATTGAGTGCAGGAAGAAAGAGGAGTAAGAGTATTAAAACTGTATGAGAAACAGCTCCTGAAACAAGGGCGAAGGAAAGGAAAATACTGATAAAAACATGACCGATCAGTAGTCTAGCTAGTGATTTCATAAGGCACCTCCTAGTCGTCTTCTTGCTCTTTCTTGGCTTTTCGAATGCGAAGAGAGACAACAATTTGCATCATCAGTCCAAAAAAGAACGCTCCCAGTATAGTTTTTAAAATATGTTTTGAATTCAGAAGAGAACTGATGAAATTTGGATTTTCACTGGTTAGGGTATCGATGAGTGGCATTATAAAAAATATCGCTATGCCGTAGATCAGACCGGCTTTTAGAGCCGGAAAATGTAGCTGTTTACTTTCTTTTTGACTCAGCATTTCGGGATCAATAGCTGTGATGCCCGTTTTCTTGGTTTGAGAGACCACATAGAGGGCAGCTACCATCGAAATGCCAAACACCACGAGAGGATAACCGATAGCGACAATTTGCGGGTATTTATAAGCAAGGACAAAGGGAATGAGATTGCCAAATGTCATCAGATAAAAGAGGACAATAAAAACCTGATTCCCGATACGATCGGCCTCGTGCCGTTTGTGTTCGTCAAGAGGGCCAGAAATTCTGTAAATGCGTTTGATGAGTTTTTCAGTGAGAGTTTCTTTTTTCATTTTTCTTCTCCTTTTTAAAAATCATCCTCCCAAAAGAGACTGTTAAGGTCAGTTTGGAGGCTGCGGGCGAGATTGAGACAGAGTTCCAGGGTTGGATTGTACTTGTCGTTTTCAATCATATTGATGGTCTGTCTCGAGACACCGATATCCTTGGCGAGATCGAGCTGAGAAATGCCCAGTTCCTTGCGGAATTCTTTGACACGATTCATAGGGTCTCCTTTTTGATATGTCGCATATATTTGACTATATTATATTCTTTTGGAGGTGAGGCGTCAAGTATATATGACATTTTTTGGGGGAATTTTTTTCGAAGAAACTTAGCCTCGTCTGACAAGTGCAAGCTGGTCGGATTTGTGGTAAAATAGATAAGATATGACAAAAGAATTTCATCATGTAACGGTCTTGCTTCATGAAACGATTGATATGCTTGACGTAAAACCTGACGGTATCTACGTTGATGCGACTTTGGGAGGTGCGGGCCATAGCGAATATTTATTAAGTAAATTGAGCGAAAAAGGGCATCTCTATGCCTTTGACCAGGACCAGAATGCCATTGACAATGCGCAAAAACGGTTGGCACCCTATATCGAAAAAGGGATGGTAACCTTTATCAGGGATAACTTCCGTCATTTGCAGGCACGTTTGCAGGAGGCTGGTGTCCAGGAAATTGATGGAATTTGTTATGACTTGGGAGTGTCCAGTCCTCAGCTGGATCAGCGTGAGCGTGGCTTTTCTTATAAAAAGGATGCGCCACTGGATATGCGGATGAATCAGGAAGCTAGTTTGACGGCCTATGAGGTGGTCAATCATTATGACTATCATGACTTGGTTCGGATTTTTTTCAAATATGGCGAGGACAAATTCTCTAAACAGATTGCCCGCAAGATTGAGCAGGCGCGTGAGGTGAAACCAATCGAGACGACGACTGAGTTGGCAGAGATTATCAAGTCTGCCAAACCTGCCAAGGAACTCAAGAAAAAGGGGCACCCTGCCAAGCAGATTTTCCAGGCTATCCGAATCGAAGTTAATGATGAGCTGGGGGCGGCAGATGAGTCTATCCAGCAGGCTATGGATATGCTGGCTCTGGATGGTAGAATCTCAGTCATTACTTTCCATTCGCTGGAAGACCGCTTAACCAAGCAATTGTTTAAGGAAGCTTCAACAGTGGAAGTTCCCAAAGGCTTGCCCTTCATTCCAGATGATCTTAAGCCTAAGATGGAATTGGTATCCCGTAAGCCAATCTTGCCAAGTGCAGAAGAGCTAGAAGCCAACAACCGTTCGCATTCAGCCAAGTTGCGCGTGGCCAGAAAAATTCACAAGTAAGAGGAAAAACATGGCAGAAAGAATCGAAAAAACAAGCCAGTTATTGCAAACGAAGTTTAAGGGTTTTTCACGTGTGGAAAAGGCCTTCTATGTTTCGATTGCTGCAACAATGATTATCCTGGCAATTAGTGTTGTGTTTATGCAAACCAAGCTATTACAAGTTCAGAATGAATTAACTAAGGTTAATGCTCAAATCGAAGAAAAGAAAACCGAGCTCGACGATGCTAAGCAAGAGGTCAATGAATTGATTCGTTCAGAGCGTTTGAAAGAAATTGCAAACTCCAAGGATTTGCAGCTGAATAACGAAAATATCCGAGCGGCGGAGTAAGATATGAAACAGTGGAAAGAAAAAATCATCCGTTATGCCGTTCGTAATCGCAAATCTCCAGAAGAAAACCGCCGAAGAGTAGGAAAAAGCCTGAGTTTATTGGCAGTCGTACTCTTCGCTGTCTTTTTGGTCAACTTTGCGGTCATTATCGGAACGGGTAGTAAATTTGGTAAGGACTTGGTTCAAGAGGCCAAAAAGGTTCACCAAACAACCAAGATGATTCCTGCAAAACGGGGAACCATCTACGATCGTAATGGAACGCCTATTGCTGAGGATGCGACTTCTTATAATATATATGCCGTTATTGACAAGAACTACAAGTCAGCAACTGGTAAAATCCTCTATGTAGAGGATTCTCAATTTAATAAGGTAGCTGAAATTTTCCATAAATACCTAGATATGGAAGAGTCTTATGTCAAGGAACAACTTTCTCAGCCAGATCTAAAACAGGTGTCTTTTGGTACCAAGGGAAATGGGATCACCTATGCCAATATGATGGCTATTAAAAATGACCTTAAAACAGCTGGCGTTGAGGGAGTTGACTTTACAACTAGCCCTAACCGCAGTTATCCCAATGGACAGTTTGCTTCATCCTTTATCGGTTTAGCGCAACTCCATGAAAATGAGGATGGCACCAAAAGGTTGATTGGGACATCTGGATTGGAGAGTTCTTTAAATAGCATTCTGGCGGGTACAGATGGGATCATCACCTATGAGAAAGATCGTCTGGGAAATATTGTTCCGGGTACAGATCAAGCTTCTCAACAAACGGTAGATGGAAAAGATGTCTACACAACCCTTTCTAGTCCCTTGCAATCCTTTATGGAAACTCAGATGGATGCCTTCCATGAAAAAGTAAAAGGCAAGTATATGACGGCTACCTTGGTTAGCGCTAAAACAGGGGAAATCCTGGCTACGACCCAACGGCCGACCTTTAATGCAGATACCAAGGATGGCATCACAAAAGACTTTGTCTGGCGAGATATTCTTTATCAAAGTAACTACGAGCCAGGATCAACCATGAAGGTGATGATGTTGGCTTCAGCCATTGATAACAATACCTTCCCTGGTGGCGAGTACTTTAACAGTAGTGAATTGAAAATAGCAGATGCGACCATTCGAGACTGGGACGTCAATGAAGGATTGACTAGTGGTAGCACCATGACCTTCTCTCAAGGATTTGCTCACTCAAGTAATATCGGAATGACCTTGCTTGAGCAAAAGATGGGAGATGCAACCTGGTTGGACTACCTTAACCGCTTTAAGTTTGGAGTACCGACCCGTTTTGGTCTGACAGATGAGTACACAGGTCAATTACCTGCTGATAACATTGTCAATATTGCCATGAGTGCATTTGGACAAGGGATCTCTGTCACCCAGACCCAGATGCTTCGTGCTTTTACAGCTATTGCCAACGATGGGGTTATGTTGGAGCCGAAATTTATCAGTGCCCTCTATGATCCAAATGACCAGTCTGTCCGTAAGTCTCAAAAGGAAATTGTCGGAAATCCTGTGTCAAAAGCAGCAGCGTCCTCTACTCGGGAGCACATGGTCATGGTCGGAACAGATCCTGTCTACGGTACCATGTACAACCACAGCATAGGAAAGCCGAATGTCAATGTTCCAGGTCAGAATGTCGCCCTGAAATCAGGGACTGCTCAGATTGCCGATGAGAAGAATGGGGGTTACCTTACAGGTGAGACCAACTATATCTTCTCTGTTGTGTCGATGCATCCTGCAGAAAATCCTGACTTTATCCTCTATGTGACGGTGCAACAGCCAGTGCATTATTCGGGTGTTCAGCTGGGAGAGTTTGCCAACCCGATCCTTGAGCGAGCCTCTGCTATGAAAGAATCCCTCAATCTTCAGTCAACTGCCAAGAGCTTGGATCAGGTCAGCAAGACGACAAGCTATGCTATGCCAGCTACCAAGGACTTTACTCCGGGTGACCTAGCAGAGGAATTGCGTCGTAACCTTGTCCAACCAATCGTTATCGGAACAGGAACCAAGATCAAGGAGCTCTCGGTTTCTGAAGGAGATAATTTGGAAGCTAATCAGCAGATCTTGATCCTATCTGATAAGGTCGAAGAAATGCCTGATATGTATGGCTGGACAGATGAAAATGTGCAAACATTTGCTAAATGGCTAAATATAGAAGTCGAGTGGGAAGGTAGTGGCAAAACGGTCAAGAAACAAAGTGTCCGTGCCAATACTGCTCTCAAAGACCTTAAAAAAATGAAAATAACTCTAGGAGATTAACATGATTAGTTCCATTAATGCTGGAGTTCTAGCCTTTCTATTGACCTTGATAGGTATTCCAGCCTTTATCCGATTTTATCGAAAAGCGCAGATTACAGGACAGCAGATGCACGAGGATGTCAAGCAACACCAAGCTAAAGCTGGGACTCCAACCATGGGAGGTCTTGTCTTCCTGATCGTTGCAGTAGTAGTGAGCTTCCTTGTCGCTCTCTTTACCCAACAATTGACTAACAATGTAGGCATGATTTTGTTTATCTTGGTTTTGTATGGTTTGGTAGGTTTTTTGGATGATTTCCTCAAAATTTTCCGTAAGATCAACGAAGGATTGAATCCTAAGCAAAAGCTTGCTCTCCAGCTGCTTGGAGGAGTGATTTTCTACCTCTTTTATGAGCGTGGTGGTGACATGCTTTCAGTTTTTGGCTACCAAGTTCATCTGGGTATTTTCTATATCTTCTTTGCCCTTTTCTGGCTAGTTGGCTTTTCAAATGCGGTGAATCTGACGGACGGGATCGATGGCTTAGCAAGTATTTCCGTAGTGATTAGCTTATCGGCCTATGGTGTGATTGCTTATGTGCAAAATCAACTGGATATTCTTCTTGTGATTCTTGCTATGATTGGTGGTTTGCTAGGCTTCTTCGTCTTTAACCACAAACCTGCCAAGGTCTTCATGGGAGATGTGGGAAGTTTGGCTCTTGGTGGGATGCTGGCAGCTATTTCTATGGCTCTCCACCAAGAATGGACCCTTTTGTTGATTGGGATTATCTATGTCTTTGAGACAAGCTCTGTTATGATGCAGGTTACCTACTTTAAGCTTAGTGGTGGGAAACGTATCTTCCGTATGACACCTGTCCATCACCATTTCGAGCTTGGAGGATTCTCAGGCAAGGGCAATCCTTGGAGTGAGTGGAAAGTTGACTTCTTCTTTTGGGGAGTTGGACTTCTAGCAAGTCTCTTGACCCTAGCCTTTTTATACCTGCTGTAAAGGTAACATTTGATTACAAAACAAAACAGGATGAAGTTGTTCTTCATCCTATTTTTGTGATGTTAAAAGTTAGTTGGACTCATCCTTTCTTCCTTTTAACATAAAAGTGGCTGTAAGGGCTAGACTGAGGCCTGCTAAGAAGAGGAGTGGGTTGGATGCGTCCCCTGTTGCTGGAAGTTGTTCCTTAGGAGAATGATTTCCAGCTTTAGCTAGGCTAGGACTAGTTGAAAGTTGTTCAGCCTCGTGTGTCAAGGTTTCTTCATCTGAAGCACTTGGTTTCTCCTCTGTGTTAGAGCTTGTTCCAGCAGCTTGATAGACGACAGCATAGGTACTGAAATGATTAGTGATGAATTCTGCCTTTCCGCCTCGAACGGTGAAATCAAGGGTTTGCAACTCCTTGGTCGGAGTGATGTAGTAGATATTTTCTACGCTAGCTGAAATAGGCAAGCGAACCAAGACAGAGCCTTGTGGCTGCAAGCTATGATCTGTTGGATTTTTAAGTTGTAGGTCGTAAGCATCATAGGTCTTGCCAAAGAGTTCCTGAGCTAGGACACGTCGGCTAGAGATGTGAGAAATTCCTTCTAGGTCACTGACTCCACCAATGATTTCCACTCCAGTTTCCTTATCTTTTAAGACTCGAACTGGATAATCAGGAAGAGTAAGGGTTGGAGTAGCCTGATCCCCACTAGTTCCGATAGGGTCAGTGTACTCAGGTTTTTCAACAGTAGGAGCTTCCTCTTGCCCTGCCTTTCCGATAGGCTCGGTGTACTCAGGTTTTTCAACAGTAGGAGCTTCCTCTTGCCCTGCAGTTCCGACAGGCTCGGTGTATTCAGGAATTGTCACTGTAGGCGGTTCCTCTTGACCTGCAGTCCCGATAGGGTTGGTGTATTCAGGAATTTCTACTGTTGGAGCTTCTTGTTCTCCCGGAGTTCCGATAGGATCAGTATATTCAGGCTTTTCAACTGTAGGTGGCTCTTCTTGTCCTGCAGTTCCGATAGGCTCAGTGTACTCAGGTTTCTCGACAGTAGGAGCTGGTTCATCCCCCTTGCTTGTAGTTGGCTGGCTCTCGTCAACCTTCTTCTCATCTTTTTTAGTAAAGAAAGCTACGACAGGGCTACTTGTGGTAGTTTCTTGAATGGCATAAGCTTCAATCGCTTTTCCAGTTTGTCGATCAGTAGCTTCAGGGATTGGGATTTGAACTTGATTGTCTTGGATTGATAGCACGGTCTGATCCCCACTTGTAACCAGATGCGTTTGGTCCACTTTGCGTAATACCAGAGGATCTTTGAGACCAGGGAAGGTTACAGCGATGGCTTCCCAGTCTCCAGATGGTAGGGTTAAGGAAATTTCTTTGTCATTTTCCTTGAGAGGAGCGATACTTGGGCTATCTAGACCAACAGCAGGTGCTTTGATGATATCAAAGGAGTCTAGAGAGATTTTCTTGCGACCTTCTGGCGAATCTGGGTCAACTTGTAATGTCAAGGTGTGCGGACCGTCAGTAAGGTTTGTAAATTCGCCAATAAAAGCTCTCTTTTCAGTTGCACCTGAAGTGTAGAAGTCTAGACTTGGCATTTCTTTGCCATCTAGTGTAACACGTGCTCGTCCAAGGGCAAGGCTCTTCAAACCATAGATACGAATGCCTGTTCCTGTGAAGGTAATGGTTGCCTGAGCTTCTGAAGCTACGCTAGAGTCGCTGTTGTTGATGTCAGCGTATTTTTCCGTACCTCCGTAGAGTTCAGGGTCAGACCAGTCCTTAAACTGGGGACCATACTGGATGCGCGAATCACGATCATCCATTTTTTCAATCGTGTTGCCTGTTCCTGCTAGGACCTTGAAGTAGTCTAATGAAATTTTCGAGCACTCACTACCACGTCCTTTGTGTTCACGTTTAACACTAAGAGTCAATGTGTGAGGTCCGTCAGACAATCCAGTGAAGCGACCGATGAGACTACCTTTTTCAGTTGCCCCAGCAGTATGGAAGTCAAGCTCGCCGACCTCTTTGCCATCAATTTTAGCAGTTGCAAGACCTAGTTCGGACGATTTTAGTCCATAGATTTCGATGCCAACACCATTGAAAGGAATAGTAGCAGTCACGTCTTGGTCTGTGTAGTTTCCTTTTGAAAGATCCGCATACTTCTCCGTTCCTCCAAATAATTCTGAGTCTGCCCAGTTTCCAAAGGCAGCTCCGTACTGGATACGACTGTCTCGGTCATCCATCAATTCACTAGGAGTTTCTACAGTTGCCTGTTCAGATACTTGTGTGGAAACTTCGCCCAGCATAGCCTTGACGGTATAAGTATAGGCGAGTTGAGGATTTAGTGATCGGTCGATAAAGTTCGTTTGATTGGTTACAAATTCTCTAGTTGCAGAGGTTTGGCCAGATTCGTCTTTTACTTGTCTTTGGATGACATAGTGGGTAGCGCCTTCTACTTGATTGAAGGTGAGTTCGGCAGTGACTCCATTTTGTCGAACTGCTGTCAGACTGGTTATGCGACCAGGGAAATGTTCAAAGGTAATGACATCACCTTTTTGTGTTGCCAGTTGGATGCGGCCATCTTTGAGGACAGTTGCCTTGACTGCTTTGCCATTGACCTTAACCTGACTGGCTTCGATATTTGGATAGTCTACAACCAGGTCTCCACCGACATTTGACAGGAAGGACAAGCTTTGAAGGTTTTTATCTTTCCACTTCATGCTGACTTCAAAGTTGCCACGGGCAATCAAGCCAGAAACCTGACCGTCTTTCCAAGCATCTGGAAGGGCTGGCAATGGCGCAATATAGCCGGTATGAGATTGCAGGAGCATTTCTGCCATACCACTAGTTGCTCCAAAGTTTCCGTCGATTTGGAAAGGAGCGTGGGTATCCCAAAGATTTTCTAGAGTTGAATACTTGAGCTGTTCGGCGAGCAAGCGATGGGCACGATTGCCGTCTAAGAGACGAGCCCAGAGGTTGATTTTATTGGCCTTAGACCAACCAGTCCCACCATCTCCGCGGTGATTGAGGGTTGCACGCGCAGCCTCTAGGTATTCAGCCTGATCCTTGCTAAAGAGTGTACCTGGGAAGAGACCAACCAGATGGGAAACATGGCGGTGGTTATTTTCAATGCCTTCATTGGTGAATTGTGGGCTGTCTTCTTCGTACCATTCCTTGATACGGCCTTCATTGTTGATGTGAAGGGGTTTGAGTTTGTCAAATTTAGCCTTGACCTCTGTGACTAAGTCTTGGCCGACATTCAGATGGTTGGCGACTTCCATATAGTCGTGGAATAGCTGCCAGACTAGCGATTGGTCAAAGGTGTTTCCGATGGTGATGGTCCCGTGTTCTGGTGAGTAGGATGGAGAAGACACCCAACGATCACTGGCCTTGTCATAGTGCAAGAAGGAGTTCCAGAACTTAGCTGTTTCCTTGAGCATTGGGTAAATCTTTTCTTTTAGATAAGTTTCGTCCCTGGTGAATTTGTAGTAATCATAGACGTTCTGCATCATCCAAGCATTAGCAGCTGGAGACCAACCCCAATAGTAATTCCAACCAGGAGTAGTCCAGCCAAATGGTGTTGCTTGGGTGTGGACCAGCCAACCATTTTCTTGTCCGTCTTTGGATTCGATACCAGCGTATTCCTTGGCAGCGATACGGCCATAGTAACGCATGTCGTCAATGTAATTAATCATTGGCTTGGCTGTTTCAGCAAGGTTGCTCATGTAGGCTGGCCAATAGTTCATTTGCAAATTGACATTGAGGTGGTAGTCAGCGTTCCAAGGTGGATTGTCTACAGCATTCCAGACTCCTTGTAGGTTGGCAGGAAGGGCATCTGTCCGATCACGAGACGAACTAATCAATAAATAACGTCCGTATTGGAAGAAGAGTTCTTCCAATTTTTGCCCTTTTTCTGGGTTATAGCCTTGAAGGGCCTCTTTTGTCGTTTGAGCAGTCTTGCTTCCACCTAGATTTAGTTTAACACGATTAAAGAGACTTTGATAATCCTTGATATGGTCTTTTTTAAGTGTCTCGTAGTCTTTGGCCTTAGCGGCTTCTACAATACCCTTAACCGTTTTTTCGAGGTCAATGTCTTTTCGATAGTTGGTTTTAGGATTTTGAGCAAAGTTTGTCTTGGCGCTGAGATAGAGGGTCGCATAGCTTGCGCCTGTAACGGTTAGGGTCTCATTCTGAACAGTGACTGTTCCATCCGTTTTAATTCCTAAATAGGATGCAAATTTGAGGTCGTTATCTTTAACAGTTCCTTTTAGAAGAATTCCATGTTCATCTGTAGTAACATGTCCGTCCTTATAGTTGGAATATTCCCAAGAGTAATTACCATTAGCAAGCAAGTCCTCAGTCAAGCTGTTCCAAAGAGTAAAGTCAAGCGTCTTGTTTCCTTTTTTAGTCAAGTGGGTCACGGTGACATCATCAGGATAGCTGGAGAAGGTTTCGCGTTTGAAGGTCGTCCTATCTTGGGTGTAAGAAGTAGTCGTAGTGGCCTCTGTGATATCCAAACCACGGTGATAATCTGTTACGGTATCCAGGCCTTTCTTCTGATTGTTAAAGACCATGAAGATATCACCAAAGGCTAGGTAACGTCCATACTGGGCATTATTTGGCCCAACTAAATTTTGTTCAGCCAGTTGTTTGGCTTTTTGGCGGTCACCATCTTCGAGAGCCTTACGAATTTCTGCTAGGACCTTGTAGCGATCCTTGTAGTTTCCACCATTATAGTCGGTGCTATCGGGCCGGGGACCTCCTGACCAGAGGGTCTTTTCGTTATACTGGATTCTCTCTTCACCGATCAGACCAAAGACCTTAGCTCCCATCTCGCCATTTCCGACTGGAAGGGCTTGTTTTTCCCACCCATCATAGGAGGGAGCTGTTGGCTGATCGTAGTTGAGTTGATAGTTTTCTTGCTTTGTCACGGGTAGCTCGGTATTTTCATTCTCCTTGTTTTCGTTTGATTCAACAATAGCCTCAGCACTAGTTTGGCTATTTGTAGCTTGTGGAGTCTCAGCAGGTTTACTTTCAGCAGGATTGCTTTCGACATCTGACTTCTCAACTAGAGCTGGTTTAGTGGTCTCAGTCGGTTCAATCTGCTCTGATCCACTATCAGGTTTAATAGTAGTCCCGACAATACTTGGGGCATTTTGTTGTACTTCAATACCATCAGCTGAGACTGTATGACTAGATAGAAAAACAGCCCCCAGCAAAACAGAAGCAGTCCCAACCGTTAGTTTGCGGATGCTATAGCGACAGGATTTCTCCCAAAATATTTTCTCCCTAGAAATTTCTATTTGTTTTGGAACCGTTTATATTTTGTAAAACAAAGCCCTATATTTTTTCTATTTAAATCCCATTCTACTGATTACCTATTATTTGTCAAGAGGTTTCTAGTGAAAAACATATTTGAGATTGCTTTTTCTTAAAATAGTAGAATAAGCAGGATAGAGTCACTCTTTTCCAATGATCAACTAGAAGATCATTTATTACCAAAAAACGGTTGAGAGTATCCCCAACTGTAAGTGTTTATTTCGGATGCCTTTTGGCAAAGTCAACAAAGTGAAATTTTTCTAATTTATGGCGACTTTCGGTGAACTGAAACTGGCGCCCGTCTTGGAGATAGACTTTTGATTTAATCGAAACGACATAAGGGTCTTTACCAATGTCCATGAGAATCTTGTCTCGATCACCCGTGTGGTCAATGGTGATTTCTTTCTGAGCATAATCAATAAGGAGTTTGAGGTCGTCCTCTATATACGAGTAGATAGACTACTCAGCGATTTGGCGAGTGAGATTCGGGATTAGTTCCATATCCAGATAGTCCGTATCCAGAACCGATACCAGGTCATCCACTACACGTTGGCGGACCACCTTCCAAACCATCCGAAACTCTGGAAAGCCGGTTATCAGTGAGGATTTTTTATCGATAATGATTTTATCTAGACTGACCACGTTTGTTTTCGAGCGGAGTCCAAGTTCCTGGACCAGTTCTTGGTAGCTGGTTAGGTTGGAGACAGGGAAATTGACGGTTTCTTCTTTGATAACTTGAGAACCCTGACCTCTTATTTTCTTGATCAATCCTTCCTCTTGGAGGAGGGACAGAGCCTTTCGTACGGTGTCACGACTCACTTGATACTGGTTCATGAGGTCGTGCTCACTAGGAAGAAAATCTCCGACAGCGTAAGTCTCATTTTGAATGGTTTCCTGAATTTGCTTAAATAATTGTTGGTATTTCTTCATCTTGCTTCCTTATACTCTTCGAAAATCAAATTCAAACCACGTCAGCGTCGCCTTACCGTACTCAAGTACAGCTTGCGGCTAGCTTCCTAGTTTGTTCTTTGGTTTTCATTGAGTATTAAATGGGTTTTGAGTCTTATTCTATACATACTTGTATCTATTTTACCATACAAGTGTACGAAATTTTACAAAAAAATCCTCTATTTATACCAAACAAGTTGCCTACAAGTTTGGTATCGTTTACAATAGTCTTATCAAGTCAAACTTGCTTTGACAAGTATAAGGAGAATCAAATGGGAAAATTTGAACAAGAAGCCAAAGATCTGCTTCAGGCGATCGGAGGTAAGGAGAATGTCACTGCCGTAACTCACTGTGCGACACGGATGCGCTTTGTTCTCGGTGACGAAAAGAAGGCCAATGTTAAGGCTATCGAGTCGATTCCAGCCGTCAAAGGGACCTTTACAAATGCGGGTCAATTTCAGGTGATTATCGGGAATGACGTACCGATTTTTTATAATGATTTTACAGCTGTTTCTGGAATTGAGGGTGTCTCCAAAGAAGCAGCCAAGTCCGCAGCTAAGAGCAATCAAAACCTGGTCCAACGTGTCATGACCACTCTAGCAGAAATCTTTACGCCGATTATTCCAGCCTTGATTGTCGGAGGACTGATCCTCGGTTTTCGTAATGTCTTGGAAGGTGTGCATTGGTCGATGTTGGATGGCAAGACCATCACAGAATCTTCTCAGTTTTGGTCAGGTGTCAATCACTTCCTTTGGTTGCCTGGTGAAGCTATCTTCCAGTTCCTACCTGTAGGGATTACTTGGTCTGTTTCTCGTAAGATGGGAACCAGCCAAATCTTGGGAATTGTGCTCGGGATCTGTTTGGTATCGCCTCAGTTGCTCAACGCCTATGCGGTTGCTTCTACTTCAACAGAAGAGATTGCAGCAAACTGGGTTTGGAATTTTGGATACTTCACTGTTAATCGTATCGGTTACCAAGCCCAAGTTATTCCAGCCTTACTTGCAGGTTTGAGCTTATCTTATCTTGAAATTTTCTGGCGCAAGCATATCCCAGAAGTCATTTCCATGATTTTTGTACCTTTCTTGTCTTTAATTCCAGCTTTGATTTTGGCTCACACTGTTTTGGGACCAATCGGTTGGACAATTGGGCAAGGACTCTCCACAGTTGTCTTGGCAGGGTTAACTGGACCAGTTAAATGGCTCTTTGGCGCGATATTTGGTGCCCTGTATGCCCCATTTGTTATCACAGGTCTACACCACATGACCAATGCCATCGATACACAATTGATCGCAGATGCTGGCGGAACTGCCCTTTGGCCAATGATAGCTCTTTCTAATATTGCCCAAGGTTCAGCCGTATTTGCCTATTATTTCATGCACCGCCATGATGAGCGTGAGGCTCAGATTTCACTTCCTGCAACCATTTCAGCCTATCTCGGTGTTACAGAACCAGCCCTCTTTGGGGTCAATGTCAAATACATCTATCCATTTGTAGCTGGGATGATCGGTTCAGCCCTTGCAGGCATGTTGTCCGTTACTTTCAATGTAACGGCGGCTTCTATTGGTATCGGTGGTTTGCCAGGTATCCTCTCTATTCAACCTCAATACATGTTGCCATTTGCAGGAACTATGCTAGTTGCGATTGTTGTTCCAATGCTCTTGACTTTCTTCTTCCGCAAGGTAGGCCTCTTTACAAAAACAGAAGATGATACAGCCTTGCAAGCAGAATTCGTTGCCCAAGAAGAAGCAGAATTTGTGACTCACGAACTAGTAACCCTTGTTCCAGTAGAAATTGTCAGTCCACTTGCAGGTCAAGTAAAAGAACTAAGTCAAGCGACAGATCCTGTTTTTGCATCAGGTGTCATGGGACAAGGTCTAGTCATTGAACCAAGCCAAGGTGAGTTGACTTCGCCAGTCAATGGGACAGTGACGGTTCTTTTCCCTACCAAGCATGCCATTGGTATTGTCTCTGATGAAGGGGTGGAATTGCTCATCCACATCGGTATGGATACAGTCAGTCTTGATGGCAAAGGATTTGAAAGTCTTGTAGTTCAAGGAGACCACGTCACAGTTGGTCAGAAACTGATTCGTTTTGATATGGATGTCATTAAGGATGCAGGTCTCGTAACAGAAACTCCAGTTATCATCACCAACCAAGATGCTTATACAGCGACCATCACTGGAACGTATCCGACAATGATTCAAGCTGGTCAACCGCTCATGCTTGCAACACGGATCTAATTAAAATAGCACAAATAGGGAAGGAACAGAGGTTCCTCCCTTTTATCGGAAAAGGAGAAATAGATGACACTTGATAAACGAAAAGTAGTCTATCAAATCTATCCAAAATCATACAAAGACACTACTGGAAATGGCATTGGAGATTTCCGTGGGATTATCGAAAAAATCCCCTATCTAGCCAAGCTAGGTGTGGATATGGTCTGGCTCAATCCATTCTACCCAAGTCCTCAACGGGATAATGGTTATGATATTTCAGATTATATGGCTGTGGATCCCCTTTTTGGTGATATGGCTGATTTTGAAGAGATGGTGCGTGTTGGTAAAGAGTACAAGATTGACTTTATGTTAGATATGGTGCTCAATCATTGTTCGACCGAGCATGAATGGTTTCAGAAAGCCCTGGCTGGTGACAAGTATTACCAAGACTTTTTCTTCATCCAAGATCAACCGACAGACTGGATTTCTAAGTTTGGTGGCTCTGCTTGGGCACCTTTCGGGGAGACAGGGAAATATTATCTCCACCTCTTTGATGAGACTCAGGCAGATCTTAACTGGCGCAATCCCAATGTCCGCAAAGAGTTGTTCAAAGTGGTCAACTTCTGGCGGGATAAGGGTGTCAAAGGTTTCCGATTTGATGTGATCAATTTGATTGGCAAGGATGAGGTCTTAGTGGATTGCCCTGACAATGAAGGAAAGCCAGCTTACACAGACAAGCCTATTGTTCATGACTATTTGCGCATGATGAACCAAGCCACTTTTGGAACAGACGATAGCTTTATGACAGTTGGGGAAATGTCCTCTACAACCATGGAAAATTGTGTCCTCTATTCTTCACCTGACCGTCAGGAATTATCCATGACCTTCAATTTCCATCATCTCAAGGTAGATTACAAGGACGGGCAAAAGTGGACCCGAGCTCCCTTTGATTTTGAAGAGTTGAAAAGTCTTTATCATAGCTGGGGTAAAGAGATGAGTGACAAAAACGGATGGAGCGCCCTTTTCTGGAACAATCACGACCAACCTCGTGCTTTGAACCGTTTTATTGATATTCAACATTTCCGAAACGAAGGGGCGACTATGTTGGCGGCAAGCATTCACTTGTCACGTGGAACGCCTTATATCTACATGGGTGAGGAAATTGGGATGATTGACCCAGACTATGATTCCATGGCTGACTATGTGGATGTCGAGTCCATCAATGCTTATCAGATGCTCTTAAAAGAAGGGAAAAGTGAACAAGAAGCTTTCCAGATTATCCAGGCCAAGTCACGAGATAATTCACGCATTCCCATGCAGTGGGATGCTTCAGAAAATGCTGGTTTCTCAAAAAGAACTCCTTGGCTGAAGGCAGGAAAATCCTACCCTCATATCAACGTAGAAAATGAAATCCAAGGTCCGATTTTTACCTTCTACCAAGACTTGATTCGGCTTCGTAAGGAAATGCCTATCATTTCAGAAGGAAGTTACAAACCAGCCTTTGAAGATAGCAAGCAGGTTTATGCTTATGAACGCCAGTATGAGGATGAAAAATTACTGGTGCTCAATAATTTTTATGCCACAGAAGTGGAAATCGACTTACCAGAAGTCTACCAAAATGGACAAATTTTGCTTTCTAACTATGAAGCTACAGGAGTGTCTGAAAAAATGGTACTAGAACCTTATCAAACACTTGCTATTTATGTAAATTGAACTCAGCAAGGAGCCCTCTTTTGCAGAAAAGCAGGGTTCTTTTTGCTGTATATACCCTCCCTGAAAGCGTAAAACAAACTAGTCAGAAAAGCCACTTTATGGTATAATATAGAAGACTCAAAAAGAAACAGGAGAAAAAGAATGGATTTACTTTTAGCAATTATCTTGATTGTGCTAGCTTTTCTAGGAGGAGCTCTTGGAGGTATGTATTTGGTTCGTAAGCAAATCGAAAAAGAATTTGCTGACAACCCACGTTTGAACGCTGAGGCAGTTCGTGCTCTCTTGAGCGCAAATGGTCAAAAACCAAGCGAAGCCAAGGTACAACAAGTTTACCACCAAATCATCCGTCAACAAAAAGCAGCCCTTGCTAACAATAAAAAGAAATAAATAGGAAAAGTCTGGGATGAAAGTTCCAGACTTCTCACTATGTTCAATAGTTCTCAAGGATAAGACTTTTTCCTTGCATTCTATTGATATTTGATTATGATTAAAAGAGAGGCAGTTGCCATTCTATCAAGCTGTCTATCCGTTCATTTAGGACGAGTAATTATGATGAACTATCAATCAGAAAAAGAAGACTAGAAAGAAGACTGTATGGATAATCGACCAATTGGTTTTTTGGATTCGGGTGTCGGTGGCTTAACCGTTGTTCGTGAGCTCATGCGCCAGCTTCCCCATGAAGAAATCGTCTATATTGGAGATTCGGCACGGGCGCCCTACGGTCCCCGTCCTGCTGAGCAAATCCGTGAATATACTTGGCAGTTGGTCAACTTTCTCTTGACCAAGGATGTCAAGATGATTGTCATTGCTTGCAACACTGCGACTGCGGTCGTCTGGGAAGAAATCAAGGCCCAACTAGATATTCCTGTCTTAGGCGTGATTTTGCCAGGAGCTTCGGCAGCTATCAAGTCCAGTCAAGGTGGGAAAATCGGAGTGATTGGAACACCCATGACGGTACAATCAGACATCTACCGTCAAAAAATCCATGATCTGGATCCGGATTTACAGGTGGAGAGTTTGGCCTGTCCCAAGTTTGCCCCCTTGGTCGAGTCTGGTGCCCTGTCAACCAGTGTAACCAAGAAAGTGGTTTATGAAACCCTGCGCCCCTTGGTTGGAAAGGTGGATAGTTTGATTTTGGGTTGTACCCATTACCCACTCCTTCGCCCTATCATCCAAAATGTCATGGGACCAAAGGTTCAGCTCATCGATAGTGGGGCAGAGTGTGTACGGGATATCTCGGTTTTGCTGAACTATTTTGAAATCAATCGTAGCCGAGATGCGGGACCTCTTCAACATCGTTTTTATACAACCGCCAATAGCCAAAGTTTTGCCCAGATTGGAGCAGAATGGCTGGAAAAAGAGATTCATGTGGAGCATGTAACATTATGACAAACAAAATTTATGAATACAAGGATGACCAGGACTGGTATGTCGGTGTCTGGGACGTCTATGGAGGCATCTACAGTCTCATCAAAGATCCGCTTAATCTTGATTTTATGGATTTGGCGCGGATTTTTCGTGATGAGGAAAATGGCTTTCCAATTACGATAACGGTGATGCGCTGGTCTTCTAACTTCCGTTTACTCTCTTTTATCGTTGAGATTTTAAATGCAGAAGCAGGACGTAACTTGGAAGTCATCCAACGTCAGGGAGCCCTGCTCTTGGTTGAAAATGGGCAGCTTTTGCATGTCGAACTACCTAAAGAAGGGGTCAATGTTCAAGACTTCTTTGAAACTAGTAAGGTTAGAGAAACCTTGTTGATTGCTACTCGTAACGAGGGCAAGACCAAGGAATTCCGAGCTATCTTTGACAAGCTAGGCTATGATGTCGAAAATCTCAATGACTACCCTGACCTACCTGAAGTAGCTGAAACAGGTATGACCTTTGAAGAAAATGCTCGCCTGAAAGCAGAAACCATTTCCAAATTAACAGGCAAGATGGTGCTAGCAGATGACTCAGGTCTCAAAGTCGATGTCCTCGGCGGTTTGCCAGGAGTCTGGTCAGCCCGTTTCGCAGGTGTGGGAGCTACTGACCGAGAAAACAATGCCAAACTCTTGCACGAATTGGCCATGGTCTTTGAACTCAAGGACCGTTCGGCACAATTCCACACAACCCTAGTCGTAGCTAGTCCAAAAAAGGAAAGTTTGGTTGTCGAAGCTGACTGGCCAGGTTATATCAACTTTGAACCTAAGGGTGAAAATGGATTTGGCTATGACCCGCTCTTCCTGGTAGGAGAGACAGGCAAATCATCAGCAGAATTAACCCTTGAAGAAAAAAATAGCCAATCCCACCGTGCCTTAGCCGTTAAGAAACTTTTGGAGGTATTTCCATCATGGCAAAGCAAACCATCATTGTAATGAGTGACTCCCATGGCGATAGCTTGATTGTCGAAGAAATTCGTGACCGCTATCTGGGTAAAGTCGATGCCATTTTTCACGATGGTGACTCAGAACTCCGTCCAGACTCTCCGCTCTGGGAAGGCATCCATGTCGTCAAAGGAAACATGGACTTTTATGCTGGTTATCCAGAACGTTTGGTGACTCAACTTGGTCCAACCAAGATCATCCAGACGCATGGACACTTGTTTGACATCAATTTCAACTTTCAAAAGTTGGACTACTGGGCTCAGGAAGAAGATGCCGATATCTGTCTCTATGGTCACTTGCATGTGCCAAATGCTTGGATGGAAGGTAAAACACTCTTTTTAAATCCAGGCTCCATCAGCCAACCACGAGGGACTATCAGAGAATGTCTCTATGCTCGAGTGGAGATTGATGACAGCTATTTTAAAGTAGACTTTTTGACACGTGATCATGAGGTTTATCCAGGCTTGTCCAAGGAGTTTGCTCGATGATTGCCAAGGAATTTGAAGCATTTTTACTGGAGCAGGAAGAGACTTTTCTTACCCCTGCTGAGAATCTAGCAGCCTTGATTGATACCCATAACGCTGACCATGCAATTTTGGTATTGAGTCAAATCACCTATACCCGTATCCCTGTTGTGACCTTTGACAAACGCTTTGTTGGAACCATTGGGCTGAGAGACATTTTGGCTTATCAGATGGAGCAAGGTTTGACGGATGAGCAGATGGCAACGACAGACATCGTCAATATGACCAAGACAGATGTGGCAGTCGTCGCTCCTGACTATAACATCACAGAGGTCCTCCATAAACTGGTGGATGAACCCTTCTTGCCAGTGGTAGATGATGAAGGGATTTTTCAAGGAATCATCACGCGCAAGTCTATTCTCAAGGCCGTCAATGCCCTCTTGCATGACTTTAGTAAGGAATATGAGATTCGATGCAAATGAGAGATAGGATTTCAGCCTTTTTAGAGGAAAAACAGGACTTGTCTGCCAATTCCAAGCAGTCCTATAAGTATGATCTGGAGCAATTTTTAGATATTGTAGGTGGTCGGATCTCTGAGACTAGTCTCAAAATTTACCAAGGCCAGCTAGCCAATCTAAAAATGAGTGCCCAGAAGAGAAAACTTTCGGCCTGTAACCAATTTCTCTACTTTCTCTATCGAAAAGGAGAAGTGGACAGCTTCTACCGTCTGGAATTAGCCAAAAAAGCTGAAAAGAAGACTGAAAAACCAGAGATTCTAAATTTAGACTCTTTTTGGCAGGAAAGTAATTATCCAGAAGGACGCTTGCTGGCGCTTCTTATCTTGGAAATAGGGCTCTTGCCAAGTGAGATTTTAGCCCTTAAGGTTGCAGATATCAATCTGGATTTTCAGGTGTTGCGAATTAACAAGGCTTCCCAACAGAGGATTGTCACCATACCCACGATCTTGATTCCAGAGCTAGAACCCTTGATGGGGCAAACCTATCTCTTTGAAAGGGGAGGAAAAGCCTATTCTCGTCAGTGGGCCTTTCGTCAGCTAGAGTCCTTTGTCAAGGAGAAAGGTTTCCCAACCTTATCAGCCCAAGCCTTGCGGAAACAGTTTATTCTAAGACAAATAGAAAACAAGGTCGATTTGTACGAAATTGCAAAAAAATTAGGATTAAAAACAGTTCTGACCTTAGAAAAATACAGATAATGGATATTAAATTAAAAGATTTTGAAGGGCCGCTGGACTTGCTTTTGCACCTGGTTTCTAAGTACCAGATGGATATTTACGATGTGCCGATCACAGAAGTCATCGAGCAGTATCTAGCCTATGTCTCAACTCTGCAGGCCATGCGTCTGGAAGTGACGGGCGAGTATATGGTCATGGCTAGTCAGCTAATGCTGATCAAGAGCCGTAAGCTCTTGCCAAAGGTAGCAGAAGTGACAGACTTAGAGGATGACCTGGAGCAGGACCTTCTCTCCCAAATCGAAGAATACCGCAAGTTCAAGCTCTTGGGTGAGCACTTGGAGGCTAAGCACCAAGATCGGGCCCAGTACTATTCCAAAGCGCCGACAGAGTTGATTTACGAAGATGCGGAGCTTGTACATGACAAGACGACCATTGACCTCTTTTTGGCTTTTTCAAATATCCTAGCCAAGAAAAAAGAGGAGTTCGCTCAGAACCACACGACCATCTTGCGCGATGAGTATAAGATTGAGGACATGATGGTTATCGTAAAAGAGTCCTTGTCTGGACGAGATCAGTTGCGTTTGCAGGATTTGTTCAAGGAAGCTCAGAATGTCCAAGAGGTCATTACCCTCTTTTTGGCGACCTTAGAGTTAATCAAAACTCAGGAATTGACCCTCGTGCAAGAGGAGAGTTTCGGAGATATCTATCTCATGGAAAAGAAGGAAGAAAATCAAGAGGCATAAAGCTAGACTTGATAGAGAGGAAAGATGAGTACTTTAGCAGAAATAGAAGCGCTCTTGTTTGTAGCAGGTGAAGATGGAATTCGAGTCCGTCAGTTGGCTGAACTCCTATCACTTCCACCGACAGGCATCCAACAGAGTTTAGAAAAATTAGCCCAGAAGTATGAAAAAGACCAAGAGTCGAGCTTGTCCCTGATTGAGACAGGTGGTGCATACAGATTGGTTACTAAGCCTCAATTTGCAGCGATTTTGAAGGAATACTCCAAGGCGCCCATTAACCAGAGTTTATCTCGGGCTGCCCTTGAGACCTTGTCTATCATTGCCTACAAGCAACCGATTACGCGGATAGAAATTGATGCTATCCGTGGGGTCAATTCGAGTGGGGCTTTGGCAAAGTTGCAGGCATTTGACTTGATACGAGAAGACGGGAAAAAAGAAGTGTTGGGTCGCCCCAACCTCTATGTGACTACGGATTATTTCCTAGATTACATGGGAATTAACCATTTGGAAGAACTGCCAGTGATTGATGAGCTTGAGATTCAAGCCCAAGAAAGCCAATTATTTGGTGAAAGGATAGAAGAAGATGAGAATCAATAAGTATATTGCCCACGCAGGTGTGGCCAGTAGGAGAAAAGCAGAAGAGTTGATCAAGCAAGGCTTGGTAACCGTCAACGGACAGGTAGTGCGTGAACTCGCAACGACCATCAAGGCTGGTGATAAAGTCGAAGTTGAAGGTCAGCCCATCTACAACGAAGAAAAGGTTTACTATCTGCTTAATAAACCACGTGGAGTGATTTCCAGTGTGACGGATGACAAGGGTCGTAAGACTGTTGTGGACCTCTTGCCCAATGTAAAAGAACGTATTTATCCTGTGGGACGTTTGGACTGGGATACATCAGGTGTTTTAATTTTGACCAATGATGGGGACTTTACGGATGAAATGATTCACCCTCGTAATGAGATAGACAAGGTCTATGTCGCGCGTGTTAAAGGTGTGGCCAATAAAGAAAATCTCCGTCCCTTGACCCGTGGTCTTGAGATTGATGGCAAGAAAACCAAGCCAGCTGTTTATGAAATTCTCAAAGTGGATCCAGTTAAAAATCGCTCTGTGGTACAGTTGACCATCCACGAAGGGCGTAATCATCAGGTTAAAAAGATGTTTGAAGCCGTCGGTCTTCAAGTGGATAAGTTGTCTCGGACACGTTTTGGGCACCTAGACTTGACAGGTCTTCGTCCGGGAGAATCCCGTCGCCTTAATAAAAAAGAAATCAGCCAACTACACACCATGGCTGTAACCAAGAAATAATGAAACGAATCTTAATAGCGCCTGTACGCTTTTACCAACGTTTTATCTCACCAGCTTTTCCCCCCTCTTGTCGCTTTGAGCCGACTTGTTCCAACTACATGATTCAGGCTATTGAAAAGCATGGCTTTAAGGGTGTTCTGATGGGCTTGGCTCGGATTTTGCGTTGCCATCCCTGGTCGAAAACAGGTAAGGATCCCGTCCCAGACCACTTTTCCCTCAAACGAAATCAAGAAGAAAAATAACCCAACATCATTTGATGTTGGGTTTTCTTGCTTATTTCAAAGCTTTTTGAGCGTCTTCAATCATGAGTTTAGTAGATTCAAGTCCGCCACCACTTAGATACCAGAGGTCTGGTGTTAGTTGGATAATTTTACCGTTTTTAGCGGCAGGTGTTTCAGCGATGAGGGCATTTTCTAGGACGCCGTCGTTGCTAGAGTTATCTCCACCGATGGCAAGGGTACGGTTGATGACAAAGAGGATGTCAGGATTGATTTCTTTGACACTTTCAAAGCTGACTTCCTGTCCGTGGCGTGAGTCTTCAAATTGAGTATCAGTTGGCTTGAATTTCAAGGTTTGGTACAAGAAAGAGAAACGAGATTGGGCACCAAAGGCAGCCATTTTTCCTTCATTGAGGAGGATAGCAAGGGCTTTTTTGTCAGAACTTTCGTTTTTAGTTGCGACTTCTTGGATGCTCTTATCTAGGTTAGCCAATTCTTCCTTGGCTTTCTGTGTACCAGTTTCACCAAAGGCGCTTGCTAAGGATTCGATATTAGCCTTGGTAGAAGTCCAGTAGTCGTCCTTACTTGCTTGGAAGAGAACGGTTGGCGCGATTTCTTTGAACTTGTCTACGAATTTTTGGGTACGTGGTGAAGCGATAATTAGGTCTGGTTCAAGAGCAGCAATGGCTTCTAGGTCTGGCTCAACCATGGAACCCACATTGTTGACATTTCCCGCAAGATCTTTTAGGTAAGTCGGAACAGTTTTTGTAGGCATTCCGACGATATTCTTTTCAAAACCTAAAGCGCGAATAGTATCGGCAGCACCGAGGTCAAAGGTCACAATCTTTTTAGGAACATTTGAAAGTTTGACCTCATCTAGTGAACTTTTAATGGTTATCTCTGTTGGAGCAGAGCTACTTGTCTCTGTCTGGCTAGTGCTTGAGTTTGTATTTGTACTACATGCACCAAGTAAGAGCAAGAAGCTAGCCGCTAGGGCAGTGAGATAAAGTTTAAGGGATGTTTTCATGATTTCTCCTTTTTAAAATGTGATAACGATGTAGGGGTCTCTTAGACAGGCTTTTTAGCTAAGAGACTGAGGGTTCTCTAACATGAATTCAGAATAGCTAGCTATAGATACAGATCTTTTTGCCATTGATATCAGCCAGCGTGATGGGAATCTCATAGAGTTGACTGAGCAGGTCAGCCTGCATGATTTGAGCAGTCGTTCCCTTGCAAAAGACTTGGCCGTCCTTGAAGGCGACAATTTCATCCGCATACTGACTGGCCATGTTGATATCGTGGAGGACGATGATAATGGTCTTGCCGAGCTCTCCCACCAGTCGTCGAAGTATCTGCATCATGCTGACGCTTTGCTTGATATCGAGATTGTTAAGCGGTTCGTCCAGCAAGATAAAGTCCGTATCCTGGGCCAGTACCATAGCGATAAAGACCCGCTGGAGCTGTCCTCCAGACAGGCTATCGATGTAGCGGTCTTTTAGATTGGTCAGTTCTAGATAGTCTAGAGTTTGTCGGATTTTTTCCCAGTCTTCTGCTCTCAGTCGACCTCGGCTGTAGGGAAAACGCCCAAAACTGACCAGTTCTTCAACAGTCAATTTGGCTTGGTAATTGATTTTCTGCTTTAAGATGGTAAGCTCCTGAGCCAGTTCTTGCGAATTCCAGCTCTCAATTTCACGGCCCTTGATACTGAGAACTCCCTGATCTTTCTTGGTCAGTCTGCTCATAATGGAGAGGAGAGTTGATTTTCCAGCACCATTTGGACCAATAAAGGCAGTCAGTTTTTGAGGACTGACTTCAAGCGAAATGCCTTGCAAAATATCCTGTTTTTGAATGGATTTGTCAATGTTTTCCAGTTTCACCGACGTGCCCTCCTATAAAGTAAGATAAAGAATAAGAAGCCACCCACACTCTCGATAATCATGCTGATGCGAATTTCCAGTGCAAAGACTCGTTCAATGAGGGCTTGCCCCAAGGTCAAGCTAATAAATCCAATCAGAATAGCCACGATAAAGAGTAACTTGTGTCGATAATCTTTGACAATCAGGTAAGTGAGATTGGCCAGCATAAAGCCGAAGAAGGCCATAGGTCCTACCAAGGCAGTTGCCGTTGAGGTCAAAAGTACGATGCCCCAGAGGAGTTCTCTCTGTTCTTTTTCAACATCGAGTCCCAGTATCTGAGCCGTTTCTCTTTGCAGGTGTAAGACATCCAGAACGACTGCTTTTCGAAAGAAAAAGATTGTCAAAGCGAGGATGATCAGAGAACCGATGGCTAGGATGGAAGTGTTGAGATGCTGAAAGGAGGCAAAGAGACTGTTCTGCAGTTTATCGTATTCATTTGGATCCATCAGGACTTGGAGGAAGGTACTGATATTTCGAAAGAGACTTCCGAGGGCTAGACAGATTAGCAGAATGAAGACCAGGTCTTGTTTTATCAGTGTCTTCAAGTAGCCTTGTAAGGCAAGAAAGAAGAGGGATTGGGCAAGAAGTAAGATTAAAAATTCTAAGATAGGAGACTTTTCAAGCTGTAGAAATTTGCTTTCAAAAACCAGTAGCAGGGTTTGTAGCAAGACATAGAAGGATTCGATTCCCAAAATACTTGGCGTTAGGAAGCGATTTTCCGTCAGGGTTTGAAAACTAATGGTCGAAATCCCTGTCGCGATGGCTACCAAGAGATAAACGATGATTTTTTGGGAACGTAGCTTCCAGGCAAAGGCAGACAGGTTAGTGATGGGCCAAAAGTAGAGGAGACAAGCTCCGATGGACAGAATAATGAGAAGGCAGAAGAGCTTGGTATGTTTGCTTTTAAACTGCATCTTTTCGTCCCCCTCTCCAGAGAAGTAGGATAAAGACAAGGCTACCGATGATTCCTAGCAAGAGACTGACAGACAGCTCATAGGGCCGAATGAGAACTCGAGAGAGGATATCGCAGGCCAGAACCAGATTGGCTCCGACCAGTGCGACGATGAGTTTGGTTTGACTCAAATTATCTCCATAGCGCTTGCGGATAAGATTGGGAACGATGACTCCGAGAAAAGGCAAGGCACCCACGGTAATCATGGTGACACTAGTTGTTAGTGCCACTAGAAAGAGGGCCAGCTTTTCAAGTAGGGAGTAGGAAATCCCCAAACTCTCACTGGTTTCCTTGCCCAGATTCATGATGGTAAAGGTTTGGGATAATTTCCAAACGGCTATCAGGATAATGAGGCCTAAGAAGAGCCACTCATACTGATGGGTCTGAATCATGGAGAAGGAGCCTTGGGTCCAAGCAGTCATACTCTGAACCAGATTGAAACGATAGGCGATAACTTCTGTGACAGAACCGATAATCCCACTATAGATGATTCCAATCAGAGGCAACATCCACCTTTCCTTTACAGAAAAAATAGTCATAAAGGCCAGGAAGAAGAGGGTAAATACGATGGATGAAACAAAAGCAAAGAGCATCTTTTGGGTCAGACTCGCAGATGGAAAGACAAAGAGGCTTAGTACCATTCCCAGTTTGGCAGCTTCTGTCGTTCCGACTGTACTCGGAGCAGCAAATTGATTTTGAGTAATGGTCTGCATGAGGAGTCCTGCCATGCTCATACTGGAGGCTGCAAGGAGAATACTGATGGTTCTTGGAAGACGCGACTCTTGAAAGAGAAGCCAGGTCTGTTGGTCAAAAGCAAAGAATTTTTCCCAAGAAAAATCACTGGTTCCAATGGTAATGGAGAGAAAGACTAGGAGTAGAAGTAAGCCTGTTAAAATATGAGAGAGTTTCATACCCCGTCCTTTCAAATAGATTTGGTATCGAAAGATACCTGCGGATATAAATGTAACACGATTTCTTTAATCTGTCAATAAATATTCTGACAATTTAATGTAAAAATAAGGAAAACTTCCTGAAACAAGTGCTAGTCCCCTCTTTTATAGGATAAACTTGTAAAACCCAACCTACCTTCCCACTATCCTTCTCCTATAAAAAGTGGTAAAATGGAGGACAGAAAGAAGGAACTGATATGACAACATTATTTTCAAAAATCAAAGAAGTAACAGAAATCCCTGCGATCTCAGGTCATGAGGCACCTGTCCGGACTTATCTTCGTGAAAAGTTGACACCACATGTGGATGAAGTGGTGACAGATGGCTTAGGTGGTATTTTCGGTATCAAGCATTCAGAAGCTGCCGATGCACCACGCGTCTTGGTCGCTTCTCACATGGACGAAGTTGGTTTTATGGTCAGCGAGATTAAGCCAGATGGAACCTTCCGTGTCGTTGAAATCGGTGGCTGGAATCCTATGGTGGTCAGCAGCCAACGCTTTAAACTCTTTACTCGTGACGGTCGTGAAATTCCAGTGATCTCAGGTTCTGTCCCTCCACATTTGACACGTGGAAAGGGTGGACCAACCATGCCAGCCATTGCCGATATCGTTTTTGATGGTGGGTTTGCGAACAAGGCTGAAGCAGAAAGTTTTGGCATCCGCCCTGGCGATACCATCGTACCTGATAGTAGCGCGATCCTTACAGCCAATGAAAAAAATATCATCTCAAAAGCTTGGGACAACCGCTATGGTGTTCTCATGGTAAGCGAGCTAGCAGAAGCCCTTTCAGGCCAAAAGCTCGGAAATGAACTCTATCTTGGTGCCAATGTCCAAGAAGAAGTTGGGCTTCGTGGGGCTCATACTTCTACAACTAAGTTTGACCCAGAAGTTTTTCTGGCAGTTGACTGTTCACCTGCTGGTGATGTTTATGGAGGACAAGGCAAGATTGGGGATGGAACCTTGATTCGCTTCTACGATCCAGGTCACTTGCTTCTCCCAGGTATGAAGGATTTCCTTTTGACAACGGCTGAAGAAGCTGGTATCAAGTACCAATATTACTGTGGAAAAGGTGGAACGGACGCTGGAGCAGCTCATCTGAAAAATGGTGGTGTTCCTTCTACAACTATCGGTGTTTGCGCTCGTTATATCCATTCTCACCAAACCCTCTACGCTATGGATGACTTCCTAGAAGCTCAAGCTTTCTTGCAAGCCTTGGTGAAAAAATTGGATCGTTCAACGGTTGATTTGATTAAAAATTATTAAACATAAGGGAGGTTGCTCGGAATGGCAGAACCAAACCTAGAAAGCCTTATAAAAGATCTCTATAATCATGCCCGTCAGGGCTTGAGTGAAGATTTAGTCGCTGCTCTCCTAGAGACTGCTAAGAAACTGCCTACTACAAATGAGCAATTACTAGCAGTCCGTCTCTCAGGTCTGGTCAATCTTGAATTGTTCAGAAATCCCAAACACCCAGCACCAGAGTTGATCAACTTGGCGCGCTTTATCAAAAGAGAGGAAGCCAAGTACAGGGGCACTGCAGTTTCTGCTATCATGTTTGGAGAACTCTTTAAAATGCTTTGATTCACAATGGAATCAAAGCATTTTTTATATGTCAGAAAAAACATTTTTGATGAGGAAATGAAAAAGCCATCCCATTCAGGATAGCTTCTTGGCACTTATACTCAATGAAAATCAAAGAGCAAACTAGGAAACTAACCGCAGGCTGTACTTGAGTACGGCAAGGCGACGTTGACGTGGTTTGAATTTGATTTTCGAAGAGTATTAGATTTGTTCAGCAATGACCTTTTCGGCTAGATTCATAGCATGGTCAGACACACGAGTGTAGTGGGAAATAATGTCGATAAAGTTGACCCCGGCTTGTGTTGAACATTCACCTTTATTAAGGCGTTTGATATGGGTCTTTCTGAGGATGCGTTCCATATTGTTGATTTCTTTATGGCGTTCAATCAGCCTTTGAGCTTTTTCAATATCATTGTTTTCCACACTATCAAGGGCATCTTTGATGAACTCAGTGGTAGCGTGATAAATCTCAGCTAGCTCTTGCAAAGCAGCTTCAGAGAACTGAATATTCTTGCGTTGGAGATAGTCTGTTAGGTTGATCAAGCCTTCTGCGTGGTCTCCAATCCGTTCCAAATCACGTGATGAGTCAAGAATATTGGTTAAAATTTCACTTTCCTTTTGACTCAAGGATTCGCTTGAAAGGCTAATCAGGTAACGAGTGAGTTTTTCGTCAATTGTGTTAATTGCTTCTTCAGTCTTATGGCCTTTCTCAGCTAGTTTTTCATCTAGATTGACGATGTAGTCGTAGGAAAGGTCAAAAGCTTTTGCAGCATAGTTCCCCAAGTGAAGAAGTTCTTTTTTGGCATTTCCTAGAGCGATAGAAGGCGCCTGTTTGATGAGTTGTTCATCCAAGTAGAGAGCCTCGTATTTAACAACTTCATCTTCACCAGGAATGAGCTTGGTAACAATGTAAGCCAAGGCACCGATGAATGGGAACTGGATAATGGTATTTGTAATATTAAAGGTCCCGTGTGCAAAGGCGATGGTCATTTCTGGAGCTAGATTGAGTGCAGATTCAAACCATTGAATCAAGCCAGTGAAAGGAACAAGGAGGACAATACAGATAACCGTACCAATCACGTTAAAGGCAACGTGGGCACCAGCAACACGTTTGGCAGCGATATTGGCTCCAAGAGAAGCAATGATGGCTGTAATGGTCGTTCCGATATTATCACCAAACAAGACCGGTAGAGCACCTTGCAGGTCAATCAAACCACTTGCGTATAAGTTCTGTAAGATACCGATAGTTGCGGATGAAGCTTGAATGAGTAGGGTCAGTCCAGTTCCGACAAAGACACCTAGAATAGGACTCTTACTTAGTTCAACCATGTAGTCTCTAAAGACTTGCAGGTCTTTTAGGGGTTCCATTGCACCGCTCATAAGATTGAGAGCGAAGAAGATACCTCCTACACCAAAGATAATCCGTCCGATGTTATTGATGGAGCGATTCTTGGTGAAGAAGAGACAAACCGCTCCGATAAAGAGCATAGGTAAGGCGTAATCTCCTAGCTTAAAACCGATGATAAAGGATGTAACGGTGGTTCCAATATTGGCACCCATGACAATACCGATAGCCTGACGCAAGGTCAAAAGTCCTGCACTGACAAGTCCCACTGTAATGACTGTAACACCAGAACTTGATTGAATCAGCGCCGTCATACCGATACCAACTAGCACACCGAAGAAGGGATTGCTGGTATATTTGTCAATGTAAAAACGAAGGCGATCTCCAGCAGCTTGTTGCAAACCGTCTCCCATGGTCTTGATACTATATAAGAATAGCCCCAGACCACCTAAAAAGTGAAATAAAATTTCCTGCCAATTAATGGACATTTCTTTTTCCTCCGAAAAATAATCGCGGAATTTCTCCCATTCTATTTTAAAGGATAAAAGTAAATCTCACAAGTGTTTAGATGAAATTTTCCTAAGAAAAGGCAACTTGCTTTAAAAATAGGGAGTAAATTTACTTTCCAAGAGTGGTTTTATTCAATCATGTCCAAATTTTACTGATTATTATCCTAGCTATAGTTTTTGTGTCAAGTATATTGACAACGCTTTCATATAAGATAAAATGAAGATGATCCTGTTCTGGTGTTGTGCACTGAGAACAGTTACTGTTTATCTAAAAAGTAAAGCGCTTACTTTTTATTTTATTAGGAGGATAAGATGAAAGATCTATTTTTTGAAAAACGGTGCCGTTACAGTATTCGCAAGCTGTCAATCGGAGCTTGTTCCTTGATGATTGGTTCAGCTCTATTTGCGAGTCCAGCCCTTGCTGAACAAGTCACTGCCCCTGAAACAGCTACTAATACGAGCGCTCAAGCTACAAGCGCTAGTGAAACAGCGAGTCCAGACACTGCAACCATCGAAAAACAATTAGAAGAAACTGAAAACAAAGTAGCTGAGCAACCAATTTCAGAAAACTCTCCAGCAATAGCTGATTTGCTCAATGAAAAAGAAGAGGCAAAGCCGGCTCCGACAGATAAAGTTGAGGAGCCAGCTCCAGCAACTGACAAAGAAGGAGCCAAGCCAGAGGAGGCGCCTCAAGTAGCTGATAAAAAAGCCGACAAACCAAATCTAGCAGACGTTCCTAAAAATGAAGAGAAGAGTCTCCGGCCAAAAGAAATCAAGTTTGATACTTGGGATGATTTGTTGAAATGGGAACCGGGTGCGCGTGAGGATGATCCTATTAACCGTTCCTCAGTTGAACTCGCCAAGCGCCATAGAGGGCAGTTGGTCAATGAAAAAGCAAGCAGAAGAGCCAAGGTTCAGGCGCTAGCAAATACCAACTCAAAGGCCAAAGACCACGCTTCTGTAGGTGGAGAAGAATTCAAGGCCTACGCCTTCGATTACTGGCAATACTTGGATTCAATGGTCTTCTGGGAAGGCCTAGTCCCTACTCCAGATGTCATTGATGCCGGGCACCGCAACGGAGTTCCCGTTTATGGAACCCTCTTTTTCAACTGGTCAAACAGCATTGCCGACCAAGAGAAATTTGCCGCTGCCTTGAAACAAGACGCAGATGGCACCTTCCCTATCGCACGAAAACTTGTCGATCTTGCTAAGTATTACGGATTTGATGGCTATTTCATCAACCAGGAAACAACGGGTGAATTGGTAGCACCTCTTGGTGAAAAAATGCGCCAATTCATGCTCTATACAAAAGAATACGCAGCTAAGGTCAACCATCCAATCAAGTATGCTTGGTACGATGCTATGACCTACAAATACGGTCGTTACCACGAAGATGGCCTTGGTGAATACAATTACCAGTTCATGCAAAAAGAAGGTGACAAGGTTCCTGCAGATCAGTTCTTTGCCAACTTCAACTGGAACAAGGAAAAGAATGACTACTCTGTAGAGATGGCCAAATGGCTAGAACGTAGTCAATATGATGTCTTTGCAGGCTTGGAATTGCAACAAGGTGGTTCGTATAAGACCAAAGTCAACTGGGATGCTCTCTTAGATGAAAATGGCAAGTTGCGCTTGTCACTTGGACTTTTTGCGCCGGATACGATTACCAGTCTCGGTAAAACAGGTGAAGACTACCACAAGAATGAAGATATCTTCTTTACAGGTTACCAAGGGAATCCAACAGCTCAAAAACCAGCAGACAAAGAGTGGTATGGAATTTCCAATTTGGTTGCGGACCGCACTCCAGCAGTAGGCCGGACCTTCACGACCTCTTTTAATACAGGACATGGTAGAAAGTGGTTTGTAGACGGTAAAGTTTCTAAGGATTCTGAGTGGAACTACCGTTCGGTTTCAGGTGTCTTGCCAACATGGCGTTGGTGGCAGACTTCAACGGGTGAAAAACTCCATGCAGAATATGACTTTACAGATGCCTATAATGGTGGGAACTCCCTTAAATTCTCAGGTGATGTAGCTGGTAAGACGGACCAAGATGTGAATTTGTATTCTACTAAACTAGAAGTAACGGAGAAAACCAAACTTCGGGTTGCCCACAAGGGAGGAAAAGGCTCGAAAGTTTATATGGCCTTCTCTACGACTCCAGACTACAGATTTGAGGATGCAGCCGCATGGAAAGAACTGACTTTATCTGATGACTGGAAGAATGAAGAATTTGACCTTGGCTCACTAGCAGGTAAAACCATTTATGCAGTTAAACTCTTCTTCGAACATGAAGGTGCTGTAAAAGATTATCAGTTCAACTTAGGTCAATTAACAATTTCAGATAACCACCAAGCACCACAAGCGCCGACGGGACTTTCTGTTGTGAAACAATCTCTCAAGAATGCCCAAGAAGCTGAAGCAGTGGTCCAGTTTGCGGGTAACCAAGATGCAGATTTCTATGAAGTCTACGAAAAAGATGGAGATAACTGGCGTTTGTTAACAGGATCATCTGCTTCCACTATCTACTTGCCAAAAGTTAGCCGCTCAGCTAATGCGACTGGTAGGACTCAGGAATTGAAAGTCGTTGCAGTTGGTAAAAATGGACTTCGTTCCGAAGCGGCGACGGCATCCTTTAACTGGGGGATGACTGTTCAAGATACCACTCTCCCAAGACCTTTAGCTGAAAATATTGTTCCAGGTGCAAAGGTTATCGGTAGCACTTTCCCAAATACTGAAGGTGGAGAAGGCATTGAAGGTATGTTGAACGGCACCATTACTAGCTTGTCAGATAAATGGTCTTCAGCTCAGTTGAGCGGTAGTGTGGATATTCGCTTGACCAAGCCACGTACTGTTGTTAGATGGGTCATGGATCATGCGGGAGCTGGTGGAGAATCCGTAAACGACGGTTTGATGAACACCAAGGATTTTGACCTTTATTATAAAGATGCGGATGGTGAATGGAAGTTAGCTAAGGAGGTCCGTGGCAATAAAGCACACGTGACAGATATCACTCTTGATAAACCAATCATCGCTCAATACTGGCGTCTAAAAGTTATCACTTCTGATAACGGAACACCTTGGAAGGCCATTCGTATCTACAACTGGAAGATGTATGAAACCCTGGACACAGAAAGTCAAAATATTCCAATGGCTAAGGTAGCTGCTCGTTCGCTTGGAAACCATCAAGTTCAACTCGGCTTCTCTGATGTTCCAGCAGGCGCAACCATCACCGTTTACGACAAGGCTGATTCACAAACACCGATTGCAACTTTGAAGTCTGAAAATGGTGGTGACCTAGCAACAGCACCATTGGCCTTTGACAAGCAACCAAATCTACTCTATTATCATACCCAACTACCTGGTAAAGAAATCAGTAACACCTTGGCTGTAGCGATTCCACAGGATGAGAGAAAGATTGCTGCAGTTAGTCTTGAAAAAGGACTTAAGAAGACGGTTTATAAAGAGGGAGAAAAACTGGACCTCAGAGGCGGAACACTCCGCGTTCAATACGAAGGGGGACAAGCTGACGAGCTGATTAACCTTACTCACTCAGGTGTGACGGTATCTGGGTATGACGCTCATCAAAAAGGGGAACAGAAGCTCACAGTCAGCTACCTTGGACTTCCAGTTGCTGGTAATTTAAACGTACAAGTGACTGGTCAAGATGAAGGAAAACCAAAAGAAGTAGCAGGTTTGTACATTACTAAGAAACCGAAAACAGACTATCTAGTAGGAGAGCAACTGGATCTTGCAGAAGGTCGCTTCGGTGTTCTCTATGATGATGAGACAGAAGAAAGCCATGCCTTCACAGATCAAGGTGTTGAAATTACGGGCTACGATGCTCAAAAGACTGGTCGTCAGACCTTGACCTTGCATTACAAGGGGCACACCGCTGAGTTTGATGTCTTGGTTTCTCCAAAAGCAGCTGTCAACGATGAGTACCTCAAACAAGAAATTACTGCTGCCCAAGGCCGTCAGTCAACCCTTGCCTACACCTTCTCAAGCGAGGACAAACAAGCAGCACTAGTAGAGAAGCTCAATACAGCGAAAGCTGTAGCAGAAAACCATAATGCTAGCCAAGAAGAAGTCAACCGGGCTTTGAATGAGTTGAAACAAGCAGGGACAGACTTGGATGGAAATCAACGTTATCAGACTGCTAGAGAAGAATTGGAAGGCTTGCTCGAATCCGTCCGTGAAAAAGATTCTCAAGCTGAGTTGATTGAACAAGCAGAAACTTTATTAGCTTCAGAGATGCCAACTCCACAAGCTTTTGCGGACATGAAAGAAAAGCTGAACAAGAAACTAGCTCCTACAGAAGAAAGACACCATGTTGGTAGCATGGAACCAAATGAAGTGGCTCCAACGGTTGAAGCTCTCCCTGAACTAGTTGTTGAAACTGAAACAACAGCCTTTGAACGTCAGGAGCGACCAAACTCCGAACTTCTCAAAGGCCAACGCCGTGTTGTGCAAGTTGGAGTTGAAGGTCAAGTTCGTCGCTTTGTAGAAGTCGATGGTCGGGGTAAACGCACCCTTCGTTCGACTGAGGTAGTCAAGGAATCAATCTCAGAAATCACCGAAGTTGGTACAAAAGTTCTATCGAGCAACCAACCAGCTGAAGGTGTGAAAGATTTAGTGCTAGAAACTCCGAAACTGGAAATTGAAGAGGGGACAGTTTCCTTCAAACGTCAAGAACGACCAAATGCAGCCCTTCTCAAAGGCCAACGTCAGCTAGTACAAGTAGGAGTTGAAGGCCAAGTTCGTCGCTTTGTAGAAGTTGATGCTCAGGGCAAACGCACCCTTCATTCGACTGAGGTTCTCAAGGAAGCTCTTCCAGAAATTGTTGAAGTAGGAACGAAAGAAGAGCAAGTCTCACAAACGAGGGATCAAGCTCTTTCAGCAGCACCAGCAAAAGTTGAAGAAGTAAGTAAAGAGCTTCCAAATACAGGAGCGACAAGAGATGCCAGTCTAGTAGTTCTGGGACTTCTCGGAGCAATGAGTGGTTATGGCTTGCTTGCTAGAAAGAAGAAAGAAGACTAATCAATTTAGAATTCTTGGATTTCCTCATAAAAACTAAAAACAAGGTTTGGCTGCAGTCAAACCTTGTTTTGATTATTTTATCTCGCATTGATTACTTATTTGATAAGGTTTTTCTAGATTTGATTTTAAAAAATGCTAGTTTTAATTATAAGAAAGAACAAGAAAAGTTTAGGGTTTTTCTATCTCTTTTGTTGATTTTGTGATATAATTAACACGTATAAAAAAAGAAGGAGTCATATCTAATGGCAAAATTGACTGTTAAAGACGTTGACTTGAAAGGGAAAAAAGTTCTCGTTCGTGTTGACTTCAACGTACCTGTTAAAGATGGCGTGATTACCAATGATAACCGTATCACTGCAGCTCTTCCAACTATCAAGTACATCCTTGAACAAGGTGGACGAGCAATCCTCTTCTCTCACCTTGGACGTGTAAAAGAAGAAGCAGACAAAGAAGGTAAATCACTTGCTCCTGTAGCTGCTGACTTGGCTGCTAAATTGGGACAAGAAGTTAAATTTATCCCAGGTGTTACACGTGGTGCTGAATTGGAAGCCGCTGTTAACGCTCTTGAAGATGGACAAGTTCTCTTGGTTGAAAACACTCGTTTCGAAGATGTTGACGGCAAGAAAGAATCTAAAAATGATCCTGAACTTGGTAAATACTGGGCATCACTTGGAGATGGTATCTTCGTAAACGATGCATTCGGTACAGCTCACCGTGCACACGCATCTAACGTTGGTATCTCAGCAAACGTTGAAAAAGCAGTTGCTGGATTCCTTCTTGAAAACGAAATTGCCTACATCCAAGAAGCTGTCGAAGCTCCAGAACGTCCATTCGTGGCTATCCTTGGTGGTTCAAAAGTTTCAGACAAGATCGGTGTTATCGAAAACTTGCTTGAAAAAGCTGATAAAGTTCTTATCGGTGGTGGGATGACTTACACATTCTACAAAGCACAAGGTATCGAAATCGGTAACTCACTTGTAGAAGAAGACAAATTGGATGTTGCGAAAGCTCTTCTTGAAAAAGCAAACGGCAAATTGATCTTGCCAGTTGACTCAAAAGAAGCAAACGCATTTGCTGACTACACTGAAGTGAAAGACACTGAAGGTGAAGCAGTAGATCCAGGATTCCTTGGTTTGGATATCGGTCCTAAATCTATCGCTAAATTTGACGAAGCTTTGACTGGTGCCAAAACAGTTGTATGGAATGGACCAATGGGTGTATTTGAAAACCCTGACTTCCAAGCTGGTACAATCGGTGTCATGGACGCTATCGTGAAACAACCAGGTGTGAAATCAATCATCGGTGGTGGTGACTCAGCTGCTGCAGCGATCAACCTTGGTCGCGCAGACAAGTTCTCATGGATCTCTACTGGTGGTGGAGCTTCAATGGAGCTCCTCGAAGGTAAAGTTCTTCCAGGACTTGCAGCCTTGACTGAAAAATAAATAGTTTAACTAAAAGAAGATGGTTTGATCATCTTCTTTTTAATTTAATTTATAAACATGTGGAATTTTTCTATAAATAGAGAGAAAAAAGAGTAAATATTTGCATCTTGCCTTGTAAAGTGCTAGTATAAGAAGTAACGACTAAATTTAGATAAGGAAATGGCTTATAATGAAAAATAAAAAAGAAGTCTATGGATTTCGTAAAAGCAAAGTTGCGAAAACTTTGTGTGGTGCTGTTTTAGGAACTGCTTTGATTGCTTTTGCAGATCAGGCAGTTTTTGCTGACGAAGTCACAGAGACGAAGAGCACAAGTACAGTTGAGGTAGCTACTACAGGAAACCCAGCCACAAATCTACCTGAGGCACAGGGTGAAATGAGCCAAGTTGCCAAAGAAAGCCAAGCTAAGGCTGGTTCTAAAGACTCAGCTTTGCCAGTAGAAGTATCATCAGCTGATTTGGATAAAACAGTTGCTGATGCAAAATCTGCAGGAGTTAAGGTGGTTCAAGATGAAACAAAAGACAAAGGAACAGCCACAACTGCTACAGAAAATGCTCAAAAACAAGATGAAATTAAAAGCGACTATGCTAAACAAGCAAAAGAAATAAAGAAGACAACTGAAGCATATAAAAAAGAAGTCGCAGCTCATCAGGCAGAAACAGATAAAATCAATGCTGAAAACAAAGCAGCGGATGACAAGTATCAAAAAGATCTAAAAAGTCATCAAGAAGAAGTTGAAAAAATCAACACTGCCAATGCAACAGCTAAAGCAGAATATGAGGCTAAGCTAGCACAATATCAAAAAGATTTAGCAACTGTCAAAAAAGCAAATGAAGATAGTCAAGTGGATTATCAAAATAAACTTTCAGCTTACCAGACAGAATTAGCTCGAGTACAAAAAGCTAATGCTGAAGCTAAAGAAGCTTATGAAAAAGCAGTAAAAGAAAACACTGCGAAAAACGAAGCGCTTAAAGTTGAAAATGAAGCGATTAAACAACGTAATGAAACTGCAAAAGCAACTTATGAAGCGGCGATGAAGCAGTATGAAGCAGATCTTGCAGCTATTAAGAAAGCTAAAGAAGATAATGATGCTGATTATCAAGCTAAATTAGCAGCTTACCAGACAGAATTAGCTCGAGTACAAAAAGCTAATGCTGAAGCTAAAGAGGCATATGATAAAGCAGTAAAAGAAAATACTGCAAAAAATACAGCCATTCAAGCTGAAAATGAAGCGATTAAGCAACGTAATGAGACGGCTAAAGCGACTTATGACGCAGCGGTGAAGAAATACGAAGCAGATTTGGCGGCAGTTAAGCAAGCAAATGCTACCAATGAAGCAGACTACCAAGCTAAGCTAGCGGCTTATCAGACAGAACTAGCTCGCGTTCAAAAAGCAAATGCCGATGCAAAAGCAGCCTATGAAAGGGCTGTTGAAGACAACAAGGCAAAAAATGCAGCGCTTCAAGCTGAAAATGAAGCGATTAAACAACGTAATGAAACTGCAAAAGCAACTTATGAAGCGGCGATGAAGCAGTATGAAGCAGATCTTGCCAAATATAAGAAAGAGTTCGCAGCTTATACTGCAGCACTCGCAGAAGCGGAGAGTAAAAAGAAACAAGATGGTTATCTTTCAGAACCAAGATCACAATCGTTGAACTTTAAATCAGAACCAAATGCAATACGAACAATTGATTCATCTGTACATCAATATGGGCAGCAGGAATTGGATGCTCTGGTAAAATCATGGGGGATTTCGCCAACAAATCCTGATAGGAAAAAATCTACAGCATATTCATATTTCAATGCAATCAATTCGAATAACACTTATGCAAAGCTTGTATTAGAAAAGGATAAACCAGTCGATGTTACCTATACTGGTCTAAAAAATTCAAGTTTTAATGGTAAGAAAATTTCAAAAGTAGTTTACACTTACACATTAAAAGAAACAGGTTTTAACGATGGAACCAAAATGACTATGTTTGCCTCGAGTGATCCAACTGTGACAGCATGGTATAATGATTATTTTACTTCTACAAACATTAATGTAAAAGTCAAGTTTTATGATGAAGAAGGTCAACTTATGAATCTCACAGGAGGATTAGTTAATTTTTCATCTCTAAATAGAGGTAACGGTAGTGGAGCAATTGATAAAGATGCAATTGAAAGTGTTAGAAACTTTAACGGTCGATATATTCCAATTTCTGGTTCATCTATCAAGATTCATGAAAATAACTCTGCTTATGCAGATTCATCAAATGCAGAAAAATCGCTAGGCGCTCGTTGGAATACATCGGAATGGGATACAACCTCTAGTCCAAATAATTGGTACGGAGCTATTGTCGGTGAAATAACTCAATCGGAGATTAGCTTTAATATGGCTTCTTCTAAAAGTGGAAATATTTGGTTTGCTTTCAATTCAAACATTAATGCAATTGGGGTTCCGACGAAACCTGTTGCACCAACAGCTCCAACTCAACCAATGTATGAGACAGAAAAACCATTGGAGCCAGCACCAGTAGTACCAACATATGAAAATGAGCCAACTCCACCGGTAAAAACTCCAGATCAACCAGAGCCGTCAAAACCAGAAGAGCCAACATATGAGACAGAGAAACCATTGGAACCAGCTCCAGTAGCACCAAACTACGAAAATGAGCCAACTCCACCGGTAAAAACTCCAGATCAACCGGAGCCATCAAAACCAGAAGAGCCAACATATGAGACAGAGAAACCATTGGAACCAGCTCCAGTAGCACCAACATATGAAAATGAGCCAACTCCACCAGTTAAGACTCCAGATCAACCGGAGCCATCAAAACCGGAAGAGCCAACATATGATCCATTGCCAACTCCACCGCTAGCACCAACTCCTAAGCAGTTGCCAACTCCACCAGTGGTACCGACAGTTCATTTCCACTATAGCAGTTTATTAGCTCAGCCTCAGATTAATAAAGAAATTAAGAATGAGGATGGTGTAGATATTGACCGGACATTGGTTGCTAAACAGTCAATTGTTAAGTTTGAATTGAAAACTGAAGCCTTGACAGCTGGACGTCCAAAAACTACTTCATTTGTATTGGTAGATCCGCTTCCAACTGGTTATAAGTTTGACTTGGATGCAACTAAGGCTGCAAGTACAGGCTTTGATACAACTTATGATGAAGCCAGTCATACTGTAACTTTTAAGGCGACTGATGAGACATTGGCAACATACAATGCTGACTTAACTAAACCTGTTGAGACTCTTCATCCAACGGTTGTTGGTCGAGTATTGAACGATGGGGCAACTTATACGAATAACTTCACTTTGACAGTCAATGATGCTTATGGTATTAAGTCAAATGTTGTTCGTGTAACGACTCCTGGTAAACCAAATGATCCTGATAATCCAAATAACAACTATATTAAGCCAACGAAAGTAAATAAGAATAAAGAAGGCCTTAATATCGATGGAAAAGAAGTTTTAGCTGGTTCAACCAACTACTACGAATTAACATGGGATTTGGATCAATATAAGGGTGATAAATCTTCTAAGGAAGCAATCCAAAACGGCTTCTACTATGTAGATGATTATCCAGAAGAAGCTTTAGATGTTCGTCCTGATTTGATTAAGGTTGCAGATGAAAAAGGAAATCAAGTATCAGGTGTCAGCGTTCAAAAATATGACAGTCTAGAAGCTGCTCCTAAGAAAGTTCAAGACTTGTTGAAGAAAGCTAACATTACTGTTAAGGGTGCTTTCCAACTCTTCTCTGCTGATAATCCAGAAGAATTTTACAAGCAATATGTAGCAACTGGAACATCATTAGTCATTACAGATCCGATGACTGTTAAGTCTGAATTTGGTAAGACAGGTGGTAAGTATGAAAATAAGGCCTATCAAATTGATTTCGGAAATGGCTATGCTACAGAAGTAGTGGTTAACAACGTACCGAAAATCACACCGAAAAAAGATGTAACAGTAAGTCTAGATCCAACTAGTGAAAATCTGGATGGTAAAACAATTCAATTTTATCAAACATTTAACTATCGTCTGATTGGTGGCCTCATTCCACAAAATCATTCAGAGGAATTAGAAGATTACAACTTTGTGGATGATTATGACCAAGCTGGTGATCAGTATACTGGTAATTACAAGACATTCAGCTCTCTGAACTTGACAATGAAAGATGGTTCAGTGATTAAGGCAGGTACAGATCTAACATCTCAAACAACTGCTGAAACAGATGCTGCAAATGGTATTGTAACTGTTCGTTTCAAGGAAGAATTCTTACAAAAGATTAGTTTGGATTCACCATTCCAAGCTGAAACCTACCTTCAAATGCGCAGAATTGCTATTGGAACATTTGAAAATACTTATGTAAATACTGTTAATAAGGTTACTTATGCATCTAACACAGTACGTACAACAACTCCAATACCAAGAACTCCAGACAAACCGACACCAATTCCAACGCCAAAACCAAAGGATCCAGACAAACCGACACCAATTCCAACTCCAAAACCAAAGGATCCTGACAAACCTGAGACACCAAAAGAACCAAGAGTTCCTAGTCCAAAAGTTGAAGAACCTTCAACACCAATTCCTGTTTCTGTTGGTAAAGAAATAACTACACTTCCAAAAACAGGAACAAATGATTCAAGCTACATGCCATATCTTGGTCTAGCTGCCTTAGTGGGAGTTTTAGGACTTGGTCAGTTGAAACGAAAAGAAGACGAAAGCAAGTAATGCCTGAAAACTCGATTAAAAGAGGAACTTAGTTTTCTCTTTTTCTTGTTATTTGAATTAAAAACGTTTCCTATTGATTTTTACTCATAAAATCAACTAATTTATGATAAAATGGAAGTAGAAAGTTGAGATTATGAGTTATTTTAAAAAATATAAATTTGACAAGTCACAGTTCAAGTTTGGTCTACGAACCTTTAAAACCGGAATTGCTGTTTTTTTAGTTCTCTTGATTTTTGGATTTTTTGGTTGGAAGGGACTTCAAATTGGGGCTTTGACAGCAGTCTTTAGTTTGAGAGAAAGCTTTGATAAGAGTGTTCATTTTGGAACTTCACGTATTCTAGGAAATAGTATCGGTGGTTTCTATGCTCTTATCTTTTTTCTCTTAAATACCTTATTTCACGGAGCCTTTTGGGTGACCTTGGTGGTTGTTCCAATCTGCACTATGTTAACCATTATGACAAATGTGGCCATGAATAATAAATCGGGGGTTATTGGTGGTGTAGCAGCTATGTTAATCATTACCCTCTCAATACCGAGCGGTGAAACAATTTTGTACGTGTTTGCGCGTGTATCGGAAACTTTTATGGGAGTTTTTGTCGCAATTCTCGTAAATTATGATATTGATCGTATTCATCTCTTTTTAGAGAAAAAAGAAAAATAATGTTACATTTTATAACATTATCGATTGACGTATTTATTTTTTTAGACTATAATAGACAGAAAGAAGGAAATTGTAAATGAAGGAAAGAGAATTTCGCCGAAATATGGCTGTTTTTCCTATCGGTAGTGTGATGAAGTTGACCGATCTATCAGCGCGTCAGATTCGTTATTATGAAGATCAAGAGTTGATTAAACCTGATCGAAACGAAGGGAACCGTCGCATGTATTCGTTGAATGATATGGATCGTCTGCTTGAAATCAAAGATTATATCTCTGAAGGCTACAATATCGCTGCCATTAAGAAAAAATATGCTGAACGTGAGGCGAAGTCCAAGAAAGTGGTGAGTCAGACGGAGGTGCGTCGCGCACTTCATAATGAACTCCTCCAGCAGGGACGCTTTGCTTCAGCACATTCACCTTTTGGTCGCGGTTAGGCAACCGCAAGTAGTCATATATTAAGGAGAATAACCATGCCAATCACAGCTGCAGATATTCGTCGTGAAGTCAAGGAAAAAAATGTTACCTTTATTCGTCTCATGTTCTCAGATATTTTGGGAACGATGAAAAACGTCGAAATTCCTGCTACAGATGAACAACTAGACAAAGTCTTGACTAACAAGGCAATGTTTGATGGATCTTCTATTGAAGGTTTTGTACGTATCAATGAGTCAGATATGTACTTGTACCCAGACTTGGATACATGGAGAGTCTTCCCTTGGGGAGATGAAAACGGAAGTGTTGCAGGTTTGATCTGTGATGTCTATACAACAGAAGGTAAACCATTTGCAGGTGACCCTCGTGGCAATTTGAAACGTGCTCTTCGCCATATGGAAGAAGTAGGATTCAAATCCTTCAACCTTGGACCAGAGCCAGAATTCTTCCTATTTAAACTAGATGAAAATGGAGACCCAACACTTGAAGTAAATGACAAGGGTGGCTACTTTGATTTGGCCCCTACTGACCTTGCAGACAATACACGTCGTGAAATCGTGAATGTCTTGACCAAAATGGGATTTGAAGTAGAAGCGAGTCACCACGAGGTTGCGGTTGGACAACATGAAATTGACTTCAAGTATGATGAAGTGCTCCGCGCTTGTGATAAGATTCAAATCTTTAAACTCGTTGTTAAAACTATTGCTCGTAAACATGGTCTTTACGCAACCTTTATGGCGAAACCAAAATTTGGTATTGCTGGCTCAGGTATGCACTGTAATATGTCTTTGTTTGATGCAGAAGGAAACAATGCCTTCTTTGATCCAAATGATCCAAAAGGAATGCAGTTGTCAGAAATAGCTTACCATTTCCTTGGTGGTTTGATCAAGCATGCTTACAACTATACTGCCATCATGAACCCAACTGTTAACTCCTACAAACGTTTGGTTCCAGGTTATGAAGCGCCGGTTTACATCGCTTGGGCTGGTCGTAACCGTTCGCCACTTGTGCGCGTACCAGCTTCACGTGGTATGGGAACTCGTCTTGAGTTGCGTTCAGTGGATCCAATGGCTAACCCGTACATCGCTATGGCGGTTCTGTTGGAAGTTGGTTTGCACGGTATTGAAAACAAAATCGAAGCACCAGCTCCTATCGAAGAAAATATCTACATCATGACAGCAGAAGAGCGTAAGGAAGCTGGTATTACAGACCTTCCATCAACTCTTCACAACGCTTTGAAAGCTTTGACTGAAGACGAAGTGGTCAAGGCTGCACTAGGTGAGCACATCTATACGAGCTTCCTTGAAGCCAAGCGTATCGAGTGGGCTAGCTATGCGACCTTTGTGTCACAATGGGAAGTTGATAATTATCTAGATTTGTATTAATAGTAGAAAAGAGGTTGTCCGAATGGGCAATCTTTTTTGTTTGCTAAGTTATAAATGTATTTTGATACAGTTTTTAGTATAGATAATATAGGCTATTTATGTTTTTTTGTCTAGCTTACAATTATGCATCAGAATGGGAATATTCTGACAAATCTCAGAAAGAGATATTAAGTTTATCTTTAGATTTTCTTTATAAAGATCGTATTTAATGGCGATTTTCTACTTTGTCTCACATCTATTGTAACACTACAAAAAAAGTAAATATTTTTTATATCTGCTTTTAATTGACCTTTTTTTGTTTAAGAAAAATTTAATGAAGTGCTTGCCCAAAATGCTTGATTAATGATATAATTGAGTGTGGGTTACTAGTCTCTCTGAGAGCTATAACTCTTGTCTTTAACTTTTACTTTGAGTGCTAAACTAAAAAGCATTTATTGACAAGCTCTTTTGATAAGAATTGGTAGGTTAGCTGGGAAAACTACTAATTTGGGTACTAATAACGGAGTTCTTACCATATGGAGAATGGCAATAAATTTCTTTTTATGTGTAATCATAAAAAGTAAAAAGAAATTTAATAAGGAGAAAAAGAATGATAAAGTCGAAAAACAGGCTTAAAAAGACAATCGTTGGAATGATAACCTTTGTTTTAGCGTTTTTCTTACTGCCGTTTCAAGGCCTTTTTGCGGCACCGCAAGAAATAAAGGATGACACAGATCTTTCTGCACTAAGTCTTTACCAGTTTCAGTTAACTACGGATAACATGAGTGTTGTATCTAAGTCATCTGCCGTGCAGCAATACCATATGGATGCTCCAGGTTTTGGAGATCTACAACATAAATATCCTGGTTATCCAATGGAAAATTTCACCCTCAAGGTAGATAAAACCAAAAAGGAAGATCAAACCTTTGATAAACCTTTGTCTTTGAAATTTGCCAATGCTGGAACAGTCAATGGTAAGCAAGTAGATGCTTATTTAACGATTAATAAAGTTACTCTTCATTATATCAACAACTCAGAAGCTCCGGCTCAAATGGCTGATGTTAATAAGAAAACAGTTAACTTTTTCAACGTTTCTAATTTATGGGGAGCAAACCAATTTGAAATTGGGAATATCGCATATGTTGATGAGGCACATGACGATGTCATGAAAAATACCTTTACGGTTGATGCAGATATAACAGCAGAACTTAAGTATTCAGATGGTTCAGAACCTGACATGAAATTGGTGATGAAACCAACTGATATTGATGCAAATGGTCTATGGAATACCAAGGAAGCTTTCTATGTTACCAATTACAACACTAGCGTTGACAAGCGAGTGATGAACAACCGCAATAATTTGGAAGCGGTTCAAGAAGGTGATAAAACTGTTTGGAATGCAGGCCCAGGTGGTGGTACAAGTGGTGCGGAGGCCGAAAATAATATTTCCGGTTTAGCCCTACGCTCAGTTAACAACACCATGAACTTTGGTTACCGTTCAGCGAACTATGCCTCTGCAACTTTCTCTCTTTACATGGAACAAGTACAGTTTGCCCCAGAAAAGGAGGTAGATCCAGCTCAAATCCCAGCACAAGCAGGAGAGGCAGTTACTTATAAAACTCTTTTCAAGATTCCAAAACCAGGTAAAGAAATCATTGCAGCTTTATCAAGCCTTGATTTCGTTGATACCTTTGATGATCGTTTAGATTTCAAAGATCTTACAGTTGATGCAGATGGTGTTGTGTTGGCAAAGGATACAGACTATACTGTTGAGAAGTCAGGTCAAAAAGTAACTGTCAAGATGGCTACTGCCTACTTGAACAAAGATAAGGCCGGAACACCTATTCGTATTACTTATAATACAGTAACAAATAATAAGGTTGGTGACAAAGCTTCAGGACCTATCGAAAACATTGTAGCTATGCAACCAGATAACCTTTATTTCGCATCAAACAAGGTAACAACGACCTTACTTTACAACAAGATTCATGAATTTGAGAGCGGTACACCTGGTAAGACCCTTCCACAAGAAGTTACAAACTTGTTACCAGCTAAAGTATCAGGTCTTGCAAATGGAACGACTGTAAATCCTACTCAACCAACAACTACTAAAGTATCTGTTCCAGAAGGAAACTGGGTATTCAAAGGTTATGATAAGGATTCAGAAGTTGTTGAAAATGGAGATGTGAAATTCATCGGTAAATGGGAATTCACTCCAGCGCCAACTTACAAGGCAACACATGAATTTGTCAGCGGAACGCCAGGAAAAGAACTTCCGCAAGAAGTGAAATCCTTGCTTCCAGCAGACCAAACAGACTTGAAAGATGGTAGTCAAGCGACTCCGACTCAACCAAGTCAAACAGAAGTGAAGACAGCAGAAGGTACATGGAGCTTTAAGTCCTATGACAAGGCATCAGAAACCATCAATGGAGCGGATGCCCACTTCGTCGGTACTTGGGAATTCACCCCAGCGCCAACTTACAAGGCAACACATGAATTTGTAAGCGGAACTCCAGGAAAAGAACTTCCGCAAGAAGTGAAATCCTTGCTTCCAGCAGACCAAACAGACTTGAAAGATGGCAGCAAAGTGACTCCAACACAACCAAGTCAAACAGAAGTGAAGACTACAGAAGGCACTTGGAGCTTCAAGTCCTATGACAAGGCATCAGAAACCATCAATGGAGCGGATGCCCACTTCATCGGTACATGGGAATTTACCCCAGCACCAACTTACAAGGCAACACATGAATTTGTCAGCGGAACTCCAGGCAAAGAGCTTCCACAAGAAGTAAAAGACTTGCTTCCAGTAGACCAAACAGATTTGAAAGACGGTAGTCAAGCGACTCCAACACAACCAAGTAAAACGGAAGTGAAGACTACAGAAGGCACTTGGAGCTTCAAGTCCTATGACAAGGCATCAGAAACCATCAATGGAGCGGATGCCCACTTCATCGGTACATGGGAATTTACCCCAGCACCAACTTACAAGGCAACACATGAATTTGTCAGCGGAACTCCAGGCAAAGAGCTTCCACAAGAAGTAAAAGACTTGCTTCCAGCAGACCAAACAGACTTGAAAGATGGTAGTCAAGCGACTCCGACTCAACCAAGTCAAACAGAAGTGAAGACGGCAGAAGGCACATGGAGCTTCAAGTCCTATGACAAGGCATCAGAAACCATCAATGGAGCGGATGCCCACTTCGTCGGTACTTGGGAATTCACTCCAGCACCAACTTACAAGGCAACACATGAATTTGTAAGCGGAACGCCAGGAAAAGACCTTCCACAAGAAGTGAAATCCTTGCTTCCAGCAGACCAAACAGACTTGAAAGACGGTAGTCAAGCGACTCCGACTCAACCAAGTCAAACAGAAGTGAAGACGGCAGAAGGCACATGGAGCTTCAAGTCCTATGACAAGGCATCAGAAACCATCAATGGAGCGGATGCCCACTTCGTCGGTACTTGGGAATTCACTCCAGCTCCTCAACCACAACCGAAGACTGGTAATGTGGACGTGAAATACGTTGATGAAGACGGCAATGTGTTAGAAGGTCCAACGCAAGTGAAGACCAACGCTCCAGTGGGCGAAGACTACACTACAAGTCCGAAAAATGTTGACGGCTATGAATTTGTGAAATTATCTCCAAATTCCGCGTCAGCTAATGGTAAGGTGACTGAAGGTGACAGCCATGTGATTTATGTCTACAAGAAGAAAACCCCAGCTCCAACTGTACATCCAATTACTTCTTTTGTAGATACTAAGGGGAATACATTAATTCCAAGTGAAGATGGCGAACAACCTAAGAAAGACATCCCAGGTTATCGCTTCGTAGAGACTAAGAAACTTCCAAACGGCGACACTGAACATGTCTACGAAAAAGTTAAGACCAGTCACAAGGATAAGGAAGGCAACGACATTCCAGGATATCCAAGTGAAGATGGCGAACAACCTAAGAAAGACATTCCAGGCTACCGCTTCGTAGAAACTAAGAAACTTCCAAATGGAGATACAGAGCACATCTACGAAAAAGTTAAGACATCATTCAAGGATAAAGAAGGAAACGAGATTCCAAACTATCCAACAGAAGACGGCGAACAACCTAAGAAAGACATCCCAGGTTACCGCTTCGTAGAGACTAAGAAACTTCCAAACGGCGACATTGAACATGTCTACGAAAAAGTGAAGACCAGTCACAAGGATAAGGAAGGCAACGACATTCCAGGATATCCAAGCGAAGACGGCGAACAACCTAAGAAAGATATTCCAGGTTATCGCTTCGTAGAGACTAAGAAACTTCCAAACGGCGACACTGAACATGTCTACGAAAAAGTGAAGACCAGTCACAAGGATAAGGAAGGCAACGACATTCCAGGATATCCAAGTGAAGATGGCGAACAACCTAAGAAAGACATTCCAGGCTACCGCTTCGTAGAAACTAAGAAACTTCCAAACGGCGACACTGAACATGTCTACGAAAAAGTTGTTACTGCCCCTCAACAAAAACCGACTAAAGCAACCAAAGAATTACCTAATACTGGTGCAGAAGTTCACTCTAGCCTAGCAGCTCTTGGACTTCTTGGAGTATTGAGCGGATTTGGTCTTGTGGCACGCAAGAAAAAAGAAGACTAATGTTTTAATCATTAAAGATTAAACAAAGGAATTCAATTTCATAAATGAAAACCCAACTAATCAAGCGATTAGTTGGGTTTTTTAGGAGGTTATTGGCCATAAGTACCAATCCCATGTCAATTCTCACTTGACGCTTCCCTCTCAGATTACATCTCTTGTAACCCAAACAAGCCTTTATCTGCCCAAAGACAGGTTCCACATCAATCTTGCGTTGAGCGAAAATCTGTCTGTCTACCTTGGGGAGATAAAAACGCCTGACATTCTTTAGCTTTCAAGTTTTGATAGCGTTCGTTCATATACAGTCCCTTTTGAGGGGCTGATTCAGGTTGATCAGCGTAGTAAACCTTGATTTCCTGTTGAAAGTCCGCCTGTGTTTTCTGATGTTTGATATGATGAAAACGATAGCACCAGCCATCAGGATGTGTATAGCTATCCTCCTTGTCATTATAGTGCCAATTCGCTAAGTTTCTAGCCGACTGTTTATACCCTTTCTTCTGTTCCTGATCAAACATGGCCTATTTAATCAGATGGTTCACCTTCTTTTCATCTAAACGAAGGAGGTTCTCTTCACTTCCATATCCAGCATCTGCGACAACTGTCTTCAAGTCATGCGGATAGGTTTCAAGTAAGGGTAGAAGAGTCTGGGTGTCTGTCGGATTTGAGAAGACATCATAGTGAAGCACAAATTGGTTTTCAGTAGCGATTTGAAGATTATAAGCAGCCTTGAGTTGGCCATTTTTCATATGGTCTTCTTTCATGCGCATAAAAGTGGCATCTGGATCTGTTTTGGAAAAGCTGTTACGACCTTCAAATGTCTCCTGATAGCTCTCAAATTTTTCAGCACGTACTGAAAAATCCTCCTTGACTTTACGCAAGATTTTCTTGAGTTTACGACGCTGGGTTTTACGTTCATCCTTCCCTTTAACGGGTGTCTCCTCAATGTCTTGGTTCAATTTTTCCAATTCTTCTTCAAGGACTTGAGCGAATGCAAGCAACTGCTCTGAGGAGATAGGCTCTTGTGTATCCAGTTCGATAGCTTGATGGATCAGGGGAGTGATTTCTTCTTGAAAATAGACCTGTATCTGTTCTTGAAGTTTGGCGGAGAATTTCTCTGTCGCTTTCTTCCACACGAAACTATACTTGTTGGCATTGGCTTCAATCTTAGTCCCGTCAATAAACAGACAATCTAAGGCCACTAACTCTTCCATTTTTAAACGAAGATTGAGGTCGATGAACAGACCACGGATGAGTTCTTCCATCCCTTCAGCGACTCGAAATCGATTGATGGTGCGATAGCTGACAACCAACTTTCCTGTTAGGTACTGCATAGCCAGATTTTCAATCATCATTTTATCGACCAGAGAAAATCCCTTGTGAATAGGCAAATAGAAGAGTAGATACAAGCATTTTAGGGTGATAAGACGGGCGACCAAAGGCATGATAAAAGGCGTGGAAGTGACGATCCTCCAAGGCATTCACCACTTTTTCAATGGTAAAGACAAGATGGTCTTGTGGCAAGAAAGAACTGATTTCTAGTGGTAAAGTCGTTTGATTTGTGTTATAGTGAATGTGCATGGGATAGCCTTTCTAAATGGTTTATTGAGCAATTCTATTTTAGCAAGACTATCGCAATCATGCAAAAAGCAACGGCAAATCCGTTGCTTTTTTTGGAGATAAGGGACTATTGTCCCAGATTTTTTTCTTGTGTTTTATATCGAGCTGTGATACATTTTATATAACGAAGTGCGATATATCGAATTAAATAGGAGGTGTGGTTAAATGGAATTAACAGATAAGATCAGGCGTGTTTACCTTCCCATGACTGAAACAGGTTTTTATATCTTGTTTTGTTTACAGAAGGAGAATCATGGATATGGTATCACACAAAAGGTCAAGGAGATGACTGATTCGCAAGTTTTGATTAGTCCTGGAACTATGTATGGAACCTTGTCAAAAATGGAAAAGGATGGCTTGATCTCCTTTGTCCGAGAAGAGGAAAAACGTAAAATCTATCAGATCACAGACTTGGGACGAAAAGTTTTGGAGATTGAACTGAAACGTATTGAACGGCTCTATAGAAATAGTCGGGAGGAAGGTTGATGGAAAAGAAAAATGTTTATCGAATTTTTACAATTGCAGATTATGATAGAGAGGCTTTATACCTTGGGGAAATGCATGCTAAGGGCTGGAAACTTAAGGAAGTAAGCTACTCTAACTTAGTAGTTGCGGTTAAGTATACTTTTGAAAAGTGCCAACCGGAGCAGGTGTCTTATCAGTTGGACTTTTATCCCATGAAAAAATCAGAGAGAGCCTCCTATTTACAACTATTTAAAGACTGTGGCTGGGAGCATATTACAGACTTTAATAGTTTTTCCTATTTTAGAAAAGCACATTCTGAAATTGAATCGGATACTGAGTTTGAAATCTATAATGACGCTACAGGGAAGTTAGCTATGATCAAACGGATTTTAATAATGCGGATGCTTCCTATTTTGATTCTATTTTTAGCTCTACTACCGGTTTTCTCAAAGTTTGTCAGTGGAGCTAGTTCTTTCAGATGGGAAGTATTTTTGATTTTCATAATAGATTGGATTTTATTGATCGTTTTTGCGATTCAGATTTCTTATATTTTTTGGAAATTGAGTCAAAAGTGGAAAGAATTATCTGATAAATGAAGCAATACCTGTTTTCTAATCTGGAGGGAAAGACATGATAAATAAAAAGCAATTTCGGATTTTCACCATTGTTGATTTGGACAAGGAAGAAGAATATTTACATGAGATGCACTTGAAAGGTTGGAGATATAGAACTAACCGTTTTGGTTTTTTCTATTTTGAACAATGTCAACCAGATGATGTCATCTATCATATCTGTGATTCTAGATTTCTTAAAAAGTATAAGCATGAACTACAAGATTTTAGAAATAGCGGTTGGGAATTGATAGAAACAGGTTTTTGTTCAATTCTTCGTAAACCAACTTCTGATATACTTTCAGAGGAGAAAGTCTATATGAGTAAAGGTCTCAGATGGGAAGTTATGCGGTCTAGACTTCGTTCCTGTATAGCCACTTTTTCAGGTGGTCTTGTTGTTTGCATGAGTTTGTATCGAGAAAACTTGTCTCGGTCTTTCTTTATTATTTTCTTTTTATACGCTTGTTTAATTTCTTATCTAATCTATGGTTTTTTCAGGCTTAAAAGGAAATACCAAGTAGATGAGAAGTGAGATTCTAGGTCTTCAGACTGATTTTTAGCACTCTTGGTAAAAGAGTGCTAATTTTTTGAGTTTTTGTCTTGACATTCTCTTCTAAGGGTGTATAATAGAATCATGAGTTAGCACTTGAGTGCATAGAGTGCTAATCGATCGGACAGAGAGGAGTGATGAGATGGTTACAGAGCGTCAGCAGGATATTTTAAATCTGATTATTGACATCTTTACCAAAACGCACGAACCTGTCGGATCCAAAGCCTTGCAAGAGTCTATTAACTCTAGCAGTGCTACCATTCGTAATGATATGGCGGCTTTAGAAAAGCAAGGTTTGCTTGAGAAAGCTCATACTTCAAGCGGTCGGATGCCAAGTGTTGCTGGTTTTCAGTACTATGTGAAACACTCACTGGATTTTGACCGACTGGCTGAAAATGAGGTTTATGAGATTGTCAAAGCCTTTGATCAGGAGTTCTTCAAATTGGAGGATATTCTACAAGAGGCTGCTAATCTACTAACAGACCTGAGTGGCTGTACGGTAGTAGCACTGGATGTTGAGCCCAGTAGGCAGCGGTTGACAGCCTTTGATATCGTTGTTTTAGGGCAACATACAGCCTTGGCAGTATTCACTCTAGACGAGTCACGAACAGTTACTAGTCAGTTTCTGATTCCAAGAAACTTTTTGCAGGAGGATTTGCTGAAACTGAAGAGCATCATTCAGGAACGTTTCCTCGGTCATACCGTTCTAGATATTCACTACAAGATTCGGACGGAGATTCCGCAGATTATCCAGCGTTACTTTACAACAACGGACAATGTCATGGATCTCTTTGAACACATTTTTAAAGAAATGTTCAACGAAAACATTGTGGTATCGGGCAAAGTCAATCTCTTGAATTTTGCCAATCTAGCGGCCTATCAGTTCTTTGACCAACCGCAAAAGGTGGCTTTGGAGATTCGTGAGGGTCTGCATGAAGATCAGATGCAAAATGTCCGTGTTGCGGACAGTCAGGAGTCTTGTCTAGCAAACTTGGCGGTGATTAGCAGTAAATTCCTCATTCCTTATCGAGGTTTTGGAATTCTAGCGATTATCGGTCCAGTCAACCTGGATTACCAGCAATTGGTCAACCAAGTCAATGTGGTCAATCGTGTTTTGACCATGAAGTTGACAGATTTTTATCGCTACCTCAGCAGTAATCATTACGAAGTAAATTAATTTTGAAATCATTAAAGGAGGCGAAAATGGCCCAAGATAAAAAAAACGAAGAAATAAAAGAAGAGGAAGTTGTGGAAACAACTGAAGAAACAACTCCTGAGAAGTCTGAGTTGGACTTGGCAAATGAACGTGCGGATGAGTTCGAAAACAAATACCTTCGTGCTCATGCGGAAATGCAAAATATCCAGCGCCGTGCCAATGAAGAACGTCAAAACTTGCAACGTTACCGTAGCCAGGACCTAGCAAAAGCAATCTTACCATCGCTCGACAACTTAGAACGTGCACTAGCAGTTGAAGGTTTGACAGATGATGTGAAAAAAGGATTGGAGATGGTGCAAGAGAGCTTGATTCACGCTTTGAAAGAAGAAGGAATCGAAGAAATCGCAGCTGACGGCGAATTTGACCATAACTATCACATGGCCATCCAAACTCTCCCAGCAGACGATGAACATCCAGCAGATACCATCGCCCAAGTCTTTCAAAAAGGCTACAAACTCCATGACCGCATTCTACGCCCAGCCATGGTGGTAGTCTATAACTAGGCAATAGAGTTTAAAAATTTTGTCCGAAACGACAATAAACTATGAAGAAAGTTAAGAATGTTGGTCAACTTTGCAATAGTGAGCGAAGCGAACTAAAGACGATACTCTTCGCCGTGGCGTTATTTGCGCAAACTTTGAGATCTTAGGCTCAAAGTTTAGTCAAAGAGATTGACGAGTCAAGCTCTGACGGCGCCGCCACCTAAGAAGAGTATCAAAAAGAAAATAGAATATAAAATTTAAGGAGAAAAACACATGTCTAAAATTATCGGTATTGACTTAGGTACAACAAACTCAGCAGTAGCAGTTCTTGAAGGAACTGAAAGCAAAATCATCGCAAATCCAGAAGGAAATCGCACAACTCCATCTGTAGTTTCATTCAAAAACGGTGAAATCATCGTTGGTGATGCCGCAAAACGTCAAGCAGTTACAAACCCAGATACAGTTATCTCTATCAAATCTAAGATGGGAACTTCTGAAAAAGTTTCTGCTAACGGAAAAGAATACACTCCACAAGAAATCTCAGCTATGATCCTTCAATACTTGAAAGGTTACGCTGAAGATTACCTTGGTGAAAAAGTAACTAAAGCTGTTATCACAGTACCTGCTTACTTCAATGATGCACAACGTCAAGCTACAAAAGACGCTGGTAAAATCGCTGGTCTTGAAGTAGAACGTATTGTCAACGAACCAACTGCAGCAGCTCTTGCTTATGGTTTGGACAAGACTGACAAAGAAGAAAAAATCTTGGTATTTGACCTTGGTGGTGGTACATTCGACGTATCTATCCTTGAATTGGGTGACGGTGTCTTCGATGTATTGGCGACTGCAGGGGACAACAAACTCGGTGGTGACGACTTTGACCAAAAAATCATCAATCACATGATTGCAGAATTCAAGAAAGAAAATGGTATTGACTTGTCTACTGACAAGATGGCTCTTCAACGTTTGAAAGATGCGGCTGAAAAAGCTAAGAAAGACCTTTCTGGTGTAACTTCAACTCAAATCAGCTTGCCATTCATCACTGCTGGTGAATCTGGACCTCTTCACTTAGAAATGACCTTGACTCGTGCGAAATTTGACGATTTGACTCGTGATCTTGTTGAACGTACTAAAACTCCAGTTCGTCAAGCCCTTTCAGATGCAGGTTTGAGCTTGTCAGAAATCGATGAAGTCATCCTTGTTGGTGGTTCAACTCGTATCCCAGCCGTTGTAGAAGCTGTTAAGGCTGAAACTGGTAAAGAACCAAACAAATCAGTAAACCCTGATGAAGTAGTTGCTATGGGTGCTGCCATCCAAGGTGGTGTGATCACTGGTGATGTTAAAGACGTTGTCCTTCTTGACGTAACGCCATTATCACTCGGTATCGAAACAATGGGTGGAGTATTTACAAAACTTATCGATCGCAACACTACTATTCCAACATCTAAGTCACAAGTCTTCTCAACTGCAGCAGACAACCAACCAGCCGTTGATATCCACGTTCTTCAAGGTGAACGCCCAATGGCAGCAGATAACAAGACTCTTGGACGTTTCCAATTGACTGATATCCCAGCTGCACCTCGTGGTATCCCACAAATCGAAGTAACATTTGATATCGATAAGAACGGTATCGTGTCTGTTAAGGCTAAAGATCTTGGAACTCAAAAAGAACAAACAATTGTTATCCAATCAAACTCAGGTTTGACAGACGAAGAAATCGACCGCATGATGAAAGATGCAGAAGCAAACGCTGAAGCAGATAAGAAACGTAAGGAAGAAGTAGATCTTCGTAACGAAGTAGACCAAGCTATCTTTGCGACTGAAAAGACAATCAAGGAAACTGAAGGCAAAGGATTCGATGCAGAACGTGATGCTGCCCAAGCTGCCCTTGATGACCTTAAAAAAGCTCAAGAAGACAATAACTTGGACGAAATGAAAGCAAAACTTGAAGCATTGAACGAAAAAGCTCAAGGCCTTGCTGTTAAACTCTACGAACAAGCCGCAGCTGCTCAACAAGCTCAAGCAGGAGCAGAGGGCGCACAAGCAACAGGAAACACAGGCGATGACGTCGTAGACGGAGAGTTTACTGAAAAATAAGATGCAAAGCCCGTTAAAACCTCACAGTGAAAATAGGAATCTTTTAGTTTCTAGGAAGATTTGCACCTAAAGGTAGCCATATCTGTAGTTCGCTAAAACGAAAACAGCTACGTCTCTTTTTCACCAAGAGGTTAGGGAGTGCTCGATTTAGCATTACTAGTTTGATTTTTAAAACTCGAACGTCGTAATGATAAGAAGAAATCCAGAGGTTGCAACCCAGCCTCTGTTTTTCGGTAAAAAGGGACTGAACCTGATTTGTTTGGGAATATAAAAGAAAGGAATTGAACCCGACTTAAATCGTGGTCTCGTTCCGCAATATTAACAGAAAGGAATAAGGGTGTTCGTAATTGAACTCGAGCGGAAAGCTTGGAAATTAGATAAACCTCCTAAGAAATCAGGATTTCTTGTCGGTTTCCTAAATTTCAGTCGCTTTCTGTTCGCTCTTAGTATCTTGTATGAACAATACTGAATTTTATGATCGTCTGGGGGTGTCAAAAAACGCTTCGGCAGACGAGATCAAAAAGGCTTATCGTAAGCTTTCCAAAAAATACCACCCAGATATCAACAAGGAGCCTGGTGCTGAGGAAAAATACAAGGAAGTTCAAGAAGCCTATGAGACTTTGAGTGACGACCAAAAACGTGCAGCCTACGACCAATATGGTGCTGCAGGTGCCAACGGTGGCTTTGGTGGTGCCGGTGGTTTTGGTGGCTTTGACGGAGCAGGTGGCTTCGGTGGTTTTGAGGATATTTTCTCAAGTTTCTTCGGTGGAGGCGGAGCTTCGCGCAATCCAAACGCTCCTCGTCAAGGGGATGACCTCCAGTACCGTGTGAACTTGACCTTTGAAGAAGCTATCTTCGGAACAGAAAAGGAAGTTAAATACAATCGTGAAGCTAGCTGTCGTACATGTAATGGATCTGGTGCTAAGCCAGGGACAAGTCCAGTCACTTGTGGACGCTGTCATGGCGCTGGTGTTATTAACGTCGATACGCAGACTCCGCTTGGTATGATGCGCCGCCAAGTAACCTGTGATGTCTGTCATGGTCGCGGAAAAGAAATCAAAGATCCATGTACAACTTGTCACGGAACAGGTCATGAAAAACAAGCTCATAGCGTACATGTGAAGATCCCTGCGGGTGTGGAAACAGGCCAACAAATCCGCCTAGCGGGTCAAGGTGAAGCAGGATTTAACGGTGGACCTTATGGTGACTTGTATGTGGTGGTTTCAGTAGAAGCTAGTGATAAGTTTGAACGTGAAGGAACCACTATCTTCTACAATCTGAACCTCAACTTTGTCCAAGCAGCTCTTGGTGATACTGTGGAAATTCCAACCGTGCATGGTGATGTTGAATTGGTCATTCCAGAAGGAACTCAGACCGGCAAGAAATTCCGTCTACGTGGTAAGGGAGCACCGAGCCTTCGTGGCGGTGCCGTTGGTGACCAATACGTGACTGTCAATGTCGTGACTCCGACAGGTTTGAACGACCGCCAAAAAGCTGCGCTTAAAGAATTCGCAGCTGCAGGTGACTTGAAAGTCAATCCAAAGAAAAAAGGCTTCTTTGACCACATAAAAGATGCCTTTGAAGGAGAATAAAGTAAAAAGAGCCAGCGGGCTCTTTTTTTGTATAATCTTGGGAAATTTAGTATCGAGAAATCTTTCTCCAGTTAGCCTACTATTTATACTTTTGAGTGAGCAAACCAGCCGCATCCATCTCCTGGATGAGTTGCTTGATTTCTGCTTCTTTACCAGATTTCACTGTGATGGTATCAATGTGTTTGATCGCCGAATTATCCTGAATATCTACCAAGGTCAAGGCTTTTTCATAGAATGCGATTCCCTTTTTGAGACTTTCCTGATCTTTCCAATTTAGAATTGTGTAAGAAGATTTTGATTTCTTTCCTTTTTCTTGGAAATACTTCTCGCCCTCCTCCTCTAAAAATTGTATTAAACCACGATTGAACAAGTTGTCTCCTACCTTATAGTATGAAATATCCCCTGCCTGTAGGACATAGACTTCCAGTCGGTTTTTGGTGAGTTTTGGACTTTCTTTTAGGACGGGGTGACTATTGATAACCTCATCTGAGAAAGTAACATAAAAGTTTAAGCCTCCACCCTCGTATTGATAGTGTCCATCTGATTCGACTTTCTCGGGAGGGAGGTCAAGGGAGGTAAAGATTTGTTTTAAGTCGTCATTCCCTTTTTGGATGTCACTCGGTGAGGCCTTGAAAAGATTGGCCACTAGTAGAAATGCCAAGGCTGCAAGCAGGCAGAGGCAACCACAAGGAATCGCGATGACCTTCGCTAGAACTTTTAAAAACTGTTTCACTTTCATTCCCTCCCTTTTCTGTTCGAATCTAGTAACCCAAAATGGATTTAAGGAAAGTTGGAGGCATTCTTATCCTTGGTTTTCGTCTTGGAGGACCGCCATTCTGGTTTGGAAATCCTTTTCCAAGACTTTAAACTTGTAAGTGATGTCTTCTTGGTATTCCTTGATGAGTTCTTTTTGCTGGTCGATGATTTGCAGGCTGTTTTGGATAATATCCACATCATCCTTGATAGCTTGAACGCGGTCAGTGGTATTCAAGACTTCATCTGTGATGGTTTGGCGATTTTTTGTGACCAGATAACTTCCGGCTGCAGCTCCTGCAAATAGCAGTAGGTTGGATAATTTCATGGCAACTCCTTAGGCGTTTTTGATGGTTTCAGCGACTTGAGCGAGTTTGTCAAAGTCTGGTTCGTGGGCGATAAAGTCAATCTTAAGGTCATCTTCTGCACTGTAGCGAGGTACGAGGTGCACGTGTGTATGAAAGACCGTTTGACCCGCGACTTCCTCGCAGTTGGCGATGATATTCATACCAGCAGCTTTGGTAGCTTTCATAACTTTTTGAGCTACTAGTGGCACTTGGGCAAAGAGTTGGCTGGCACTTGCTGCATCCATCTCCAAAAGATTGCGATAATGTTCTTTTGGTACGACTAACGTGTGTCCAGGCGTTACTTGAGAGATATCAAGAAAGGCAAGAACCTGCTCATCCTCGTATACTTTTGAAGCAGGAATCTCCCCTGCGATGATCTTACAAAAAATGCAATCTGACATAAAATCCACCTCTACTGTATTGAATTTTGATATAATATAGCTACATTATACCAGATTCGGAGAAAATATGTTAGAAATTAAAAACCTGACAGGGGGCTATATTCATGTCCCTGTCTTGAAAGATGTGTCCTTTACAGTTGAAAGTGGGCAGTTGGTCGGTTTGATTGGTCTCAACGGTGCTGGGAAATCAACGACAATCAATGAAATTATCGGTCTTTTGACACCTTACAGTGGGGAAATCAAGATTAATGGCCTAACTCTGCGAAAAGATGCGACCAACTACCGCAAACAGATTGGCTACATCCCAGAAACGCCTAGCTTGTATGAGGAATTGACCCTCAGAGAGCATATTGAAACGGTTGCCATGGCCTATGGTATTGAGCAAAATGTGGCTTTTGAGCGAGTAGAATCTTTGTTGAAAATGTTTCGTTTGGACCAAAAATTGGACTGGTTTCCAGTTCATTTCTCCAAAGGGATGAAGCAGAAGGTCATGATTATCTGTGCTTTTGTCGTGGATCCGAGCCTCTTTATCGTGGACGAGCCTTTTCTTGGCCTCGATCCGCTGGCTATTTCTGACTTGATTCAGCTTTTGGAAGTAGAAAAGCAAAAAGGCAAGTCTATCCTCATGAGTACCCACGTGCTGGACTCGGCGGAGAAGATGTGTGACGCCTTTGTTATTCTCCACAAGGGGGAGGTGAGGGCTCAGGGGAACCTCCAGCAACTCCGCGAAGCCTTTGACATGCCTGAAGCGAGTTTGAATGATATTTACTTGGCTCTGACCAAAGAGGAGGAGTTATGAAAGACTTGTTTTTAAAGCGAAAGCAGGCTTTTCGTAAGGAGTGTGTAGGTTATCTGCGTTATGTTCTCAATGACCACTTTGTCTTGTTCCTACTAGTTCTCATCGGTTTTCTATCTTACCAGTACAGTCAACTCTTGCAAGATTTTCCTGAAAATCATTGGCCCATCCTCTTGTTTTTGGGGATTGTATCTGCCTTGCTTTTGGCTTGGGGAGGGATTGCCACTTATATGGAGGCACCTGACAAGCTCTTTCTCTTAGTAGCTGAAGAGGAGGTCAAGTCATACCTCAAAGGGCAGACGGTGCGTTCACTGGTTTTCTGGACAATTGTTCAAACTCTCTTTTTACTCTTGTTTGCTCCCTTGTTTTTAGCTATGGGCTATGGCTTGCCAGTCTTTCTTGCCTATGTGCTTTTATTGGGGACTGGGAAATACCTCCTCTTTCGCCAAAAAGCCAGTAAATTTTTTACAGAGACTGGACTGGACTGGGACTATGTCATTTCCCAAGAAAGTAAGCGCAAGCAAGTCTTGCTTCGTTTCTTTGCCCTCTTTACTCAGGTCAAGGGCGTTTCAAATAGTGTCAAACGTCGCGCTTATCTGGATTTCATCCTAAAGACTGTTCAAAAGGCGCCAGGGAAGATCTGGCAAAACCTCTATCTTCGTTCTTATCTGCGAAATGGAGACCTCTTTGCCCTCAGTCTCCGCCTCTTGTTCTTATCCTTGTTAGCTGAAATCTTTATCGAGCAGTCTTGGATTGCGACAGCAGTGGTTGTCCTGTTTAATTACCTCCTGCTCTTCCAGTTGTTGGCTCTCTATCGAGCTTTTGACTACCAGTACTTGACCCAGCTCTTTCCTTTAGAAAAGGGTGAAAAAGAGAAAGGACTACAGGCAGTTATCCGAGGATTGACAGGTTTTGTTTTAATGGTTCAACTGATAATTGGTTTGATTACCCTCCAAGAAAAACTAGCCCTTCTAGCCCTGCTTGGAGCTGGACTGGTTTTACAAGTCTTGTATTTGCCTTATCAGGTAAAACGTCAGATGCAAGACTAACATTGCTTAAACAATACAAAAAGAAGTTGAGTTCAGTCTGTCTCAGCTTCTTTTATTTTCTACAAGATAATAGTTGGTCCGTAGAGACTTAGCTTGGTTTTGACTTGGTCAAAGTGGAAACGGTCATAGGCCCGCCAAGTGGCGCGAGTAGGAGCATCTGGATTGAGAGCGCTGAGACCCAGGAGAAGACTGGAAGTCTGGTAAAATTTTTCCAGTTCAATCAAGAATCGATTATCCACTGTCTCAGTTTTAGAGAGAAAGTCAAGGATATTGTCCAGCTGCTCCTGAAAGCGGACATCGTCAGCTGTTGCCTGTTTGCAGACTTGGTAGGCTTTGTTTAAGTCAGTAATCAAAGTATGAGCTCTTTTAATAGGGTCTGTATCTGTCATGAGAATGCCTCCTTTGTGATGGTTCTAAAGCTGTTTCAAGTGATTGTCTTTCTATAATCATAGCTTATCACTTTTAATTCTTTTTTTATCTTCAAATCTTTAATTGTCATTGAAATTTCCTGAATGGTAATTGCAGGATTTTATGATAAAATAATTGTAAGATTATTATAGATATTTTACGAATGATTCGACACTTTAGGAATTTTTGAGAACCGTTTAGGATTTGGTGAAAAATAGTTTCTAGATTTATGCTATCCTCTTTTTAGGAGGTTTTATCCATGAACTACATTATCATCCAAAAAGAGAAAGAAATTTTCAAATTAAACATAGAGGATATCTACTATATCCAAACGCATCCAAGCAAAGCCCATACCGTGCAGATTGTTACAGAAAACGCTAGCTTTGATCTATTTCAAAATTTAAGCAATCTTGAGAAACAATATGGAGAAACCTTGACGAGATGTCATCGAAATTGTCTGGTTAACCTTGAACGGCTAAAATCCATGGATATCCAAAGAAAGACTCTTTTTCTTGGAGAAGAAGGTCGATATGCTGTTCAGTATGCCAGACGTCGCTATAGAGATATTCGCCAAAGATGGTTGAAACAAGGAGAGTAAGAAGATGAGAATATTTGTTTTAGAAGATGATTTCTCCCAACAAGCTAGGATTGAAACGACGATTGAGAAACTCTTGAAAGAACATCATATCATTCCCAGCTCTTTTGAAGTCTTTGGCAAGCCAGACCAACTTCTGGCAGAGATGCATGAGAAGGGAGCACATCAGCTATTCTTTTTGGACATTGAGATTCGAAATGAGGAGATGAAAGGCCTAGAAGTGGCAAGAAAGATTCGGGATCGAGATCCTTATGCCCTGATCGTCTTTGTGACGACTCACTCGGAGTTTATGCCCCTGTCCTTTCGCTACCAAGTGTCTGCTTTGGACTACATTGATAAGTCCTTGTCGGCAGAGGAGTTTGAGTCTCGTATCGAGACAGCTCTTCTCTATGCCGATAGTCAAGACAGCAAAAGCCTGGCGGAAGATTGCTTTTACTTTAAATCAAAATTTGCTCAATTCCAGTATCCTTTTAAAGAGGTTTACTATCTCGAAACGTCTCCTAGAGCCCATCGTGTTATTCTCTATACCAAGACGGATAGACTGGAATTTACGGCGAGCCTAGAGGAGGTTCTCAAGCAGGAGCCTCGTCTCTTGCAGTGTCATCGTTCTTTTCTCATCAATCCTGCAAATGTGGTGCATTTGGATAAGAAAGAAAAACTGCTTTTCTTTCCCAATGGTGGAAGTTGTCTAATCGCGCGTTATAAGGTTAGGGAAGTTTCTGAGGCTATCAATAATTTGCATTGAGCTAGGAGAATTTATGAATATTGCCTGGATATTATTGTATACACTTATTACTAATGGGCTAGAAATTGTCATTTTCTTTAAGGTAGATGGAATTGATCTTACTTTCGAGAGGATTTTTAAGGCCTTTCTTCTGAAATTTCTCCTAGGGGCCATTTTTGCGACTTTTCAATTTTTAGCTGTGAGTGAATATTTGTCATATTTTATAGAACCTTTGTTTGGCATAGGGTTATCTTTCTTATTGTTAAGAGGGCTTCCTAAAAAACTCCTTTTCTTTTATGGTCTCTTTCCAATGATATTGGTGAATCTCTTTTATAGAGGTGTTTCTTATTTTGTTCTTCCATTTTTGGGACAAGGGCAAGTATATGACAGTTATTCATTTATTTGGTTATGTATAATGATTTTCAATTTCTTCATTTCTCTAGTCTTTTTGAAATGGTTGGACTATGATTTTACTAGTTTGAGAAGGGAGATTCTAGATAAAGGTTTTCAAAAGTCCCTGACTAAAATTAACTGGATAATGGGAACCTACTATCTAGTTATGGAAACTCTGTCTTTCTTTGAATATGAACAAAGCATTCAATCAAAGACTGTTCGCCATCTGATCCTAGTGTTTTACATGCTCTTTTTTATGGGGGTTATCAAGAAGCTGGATACCTATTTGAAGGAAAAACTTCAGGAGAAACTGAACCAAGAACAGGCCCTGCGCTATAGAGATATGGAACGGTATAGTCGGCATATAGAGGAGCTTTATAAGGAAGTTCGGAGCTTTCGTCATGATTATGCCAACCTCTTGACCGGCTTAAGCCTAGGCATTGAAGAGGAGAATATGGAGCAGATAAAAGAGATCTACGACTCCGTCTTGAAGGATTCTAGTGAAAAATTGCAGGACAACAAATATGACCTTGGTAGATTGGTGAATATTCGGGATCGTGCCCTCAAAAGTCTCCTCGCAGGAAAATTTATAAAAGCCAGAGAAAAGGATATTGTCTTTAATGTCGAAGTTCCTGAGGAGATTCAAGTTGAGGGGATGAGTCTACTTGATTTTCTAACCATTGTGTCTATCCTTTGTGACAATGCTATTGAAGCTAGTGAAGAGGCCAGTCAACCTCATGTTTCAATCGCCCTTTTTAAAAATGGGGCACAGGAGACCTTTATCATTGAAAACTCCATCAAAGAAGAGGACATAGATGTTTCTGAAATCTTCTCTTTTGGAGTTAGTTCTAAAGGGGAGGAGAGAGGAGTTGGTCTTTATACCGTTATGAAGATAGTGGAAAGTTATCCCAATGCTAGTCTCAATACTATCTGTCAAAATCAAGTCTTTCGTCAGATACTTACTATGATGCATACAGAATGATGAAAATAAGACCGAGAGTTCTTGTATCTCGGTCTTATTTTTTTATAGTTGTATTGGCTGATGAAGTCCTTGTGTGATGTTATGAGAATATCTATTAACGCTATATAAGAAATTTTCCCACCATCCTCCACCTGTAATCTGGTTGAGTTCAGTAGTTGTTAGTTCTTGAAATGAAGTTAGGTTTTGATTCTTATCCATGTTACGATTCTCCTTTTTGATAAGATAATAAATAGTTCTAGAGTGTTATCTGAAAATTAATCAGAATGTGTTAAAATTTTATCTTTGAAATAATCAAAATATGTTTTCTTTGCAGTTACACTAGTGACGCGACCTTGTAGGCCATATTGGATGAGTTTACTATCCTCATTAGATAGTTTTGCAAGAGCGGTTAATTTAAAGAGATTGCCTTGCTCTGTTCTGGTGGGAGTTTGATCAATGCTCTGAAGTTGACCGATGATGGTAATGCCGTGATTTCCAATCTTCTCAAGTTTTAATCTTACAGTTTGTCCTTTATCTAGTAAGGGGAGATGGTCAGATGATACGTAGTAAGTGATTAGTACTTCTCTTGTATCTGTTATAATAGGGAATATTTGAGCAATTTCTGTACCAGTTGGAATTCTATTTTTACCTTCAAATTCGCTGTTCAGATGAATGATACCTTTACTTGGAGCGGTTAAGGTATTGTTTTCCAAACGCTGTGTCGCTTGATCTAGTTGTACTTTTAATTCTGTTAATTGATTCTCCACGGTTAGTTGTTGCTGAGAAGCTGTTTGTAAAAACTGAGTGCGGAGTACTTCAATTTTGGTTTCTAAACTATTATCATAAGTTGCTACACTTCCGATACCAGCTTGCTGAATTTTGAGGCTTGCGATAGATGATTCAAGATTTGCAATACTTTGATTGATTTGAGATAAAAATGGCTCCTCTTCAGTTCCCTGTGTTTGTCCTTGTGAGGCTACAAGATAACGATTCAAAATTGACTGGTGTGGATTGCTGGTTGGTAAGAGTGCCCTTTTATTTATGATAGCATCTCTCAGCTCCTGATATTCTCCAATTTGTTGTTGCACTTTTGTAATTTCTTGTTCGATGGCTGATGAACTGCTATTGGCAAGATTAGCTTGATTTGAAACCTCAGTGTTAGTCTTTGTGATACCCAGTTCAATATCATGGGATTGTTTAGTAAAATTCATAAAGGTATTATGGTAGCCAAACTCATCCTCGCCAGAAAAAAGATCAGTCGCTTTTTCTAAGCTTTGTTTCAAAATTCCAAGTCCTTCTTTTTGCTTCTCAAGTCTTTGTAATTGAGTTTCTAAGGCAGTTTTCTGACTTTCTTCCATTGTTTCAGAGTATTTGATGAGTAAGTCTCCTTTTTCAACTACTTGATTTGCCACTAAATGATTAGCAAGGATAGGATTGTCACTTGTTGACTGAATGGATGCAATGACACTTGTAGGGGTGATTTCTCCTTGGGAAGTAACAGTAATTTCTTTTGTGGCAACAAGGGAGAAAATCAAGATGAAAGTAAACAGTAATGAAAGTGGTATGATTAATACTGTCGCATAGTTATGGTAACGTCTCTGATAAAACTCGACGCTTCTAAAAAGATTAGGATTCATAACATTCTCCTTATTTATTGAACAGATGATGGTAGAAGCCTTGCGCCTGTATTAACTCTTTATGACTCCCAACTTCAATGATTTTACCCTGGTCAAGAACAATGACACGGTTGGTTCGTTCGGCTATACTGAGACGATGGGCTACAAAAAGAATGGTTTTATCAGTTAGGGACATAAGATTATCTATAACCTTTTTCTCGGTCAAGACATCAAGACCGCTAGTAGCTTCATCTAGTATTAAAACAGGAGCTTTAGTTAGGAGAGCACGAGCGAGAGCGATTCGTTGCTTTTGTCCTCCTGATAAACCAGCTCCATCAGAGAGCTGAGTTTGATAGCCCATAGGCATTCTTTCAATGTCTTGACGGATTTCAGCTAATTCACAAGCTTTTAGAATATCTTCTTGGCTAATCATATTATTACCGCCCAATGTTAAGTTTTCCAAGATAGATCCATTAAAGATATAGGCTTGTTGGGGCAGGTAATTAATATGACGTCGCAAGATTTTTTTATCAATGTTTTTAATATCCTGATGATTGATGGAAATATGTCCTTTGTAAGGTTCAAAGAAATTGACAATCATTTTGGCTAAAGTTGTTTTACCAGAACCACTAACTCCAACTAGGCCAACCTTATCTCCTTGTTTAATCGTGAGATTAATATCCGTTAAGGTATCTCGCCCAAAACCATACTTATAAGAAAGATCATCAAATTCAATATCGCCCATCAAAAAATGTGAATGAACAGAGCTTTCTTGAACTTGAAACTCAGATTCAACTAGATAGACTTCGTTCAAGCGATTATTAGCAACCTTCGCAGATTGGAGTTTAGTTTGTAGGTTGATAATATTTTCCATAGGAGTTGTAAAGTAAGAAAGAAGTGTGTTAAAGGTAATCAGCTGACCGATAGAAATTTTACTCGACATGACTAATTGAGCGCCAAACCATAGGATAAGGATATTCAGAACTAACTTTGTTCCTTGTTTTAAATTAGTTTGTAAAATAGAATATTTACTGAGTTTAAAGGATTTTTCCAAATAATCGACAAATTCACTGTCGATATTTTGGTAGCGATTTTCTTCACTTGTGAGTGACTTGATGGTTTCAATCCCATTGATATCTTCGATAATAGCAGAACTAACCATAGAATTACTTTGCATGACATCGTGGTTCATTTTTTCAAAAGGCTTCATAAAAGAAAAGATGATGAACATGTATATAGGAACGGAAATAAGAGAAAGAAGGAAGAGATTAGGGTTTTGTGCCAGTAAGACGCTCCCTACAAGAATCAGAATGGAAACATCAAGAAAAAGAGAGAGAATGGTAGAAGCCAAGGCATCTATAATAGAGTTAGCATCTGTGAATCGTGAAATGATTTCTCCTGTACGACGTGTCGCAAAGAAAGACATAGGAAGTTCAAAAATATGGCGAATATAGGATAAAATCACATCAATACTTAATCTCTGACTCAGAACAGTTAGGAGATAATCTCTGGAGAAGCTCATGGCTTGTTGGAGGATATAGGTGATAATTAGACCAATTGAGATAATTCCTAAAGTTGATTTCATCTGATTTGGAATGTACTCATCCAAGATTCCTTGGAGATAATAAGAACCACCGATATTGATAATAGTGACTAATAAGCTTGAGAGAACAATGTAAGCAATGAGAGGTTTTTGTTTGAAAATCAGAGGGAGGAAGCTCAGTAGACCATTCTTTTTATCTTTATGGGGTTGATAGCTGGGTTTGGGAGCTAGAAAAATAGCTACTCCAGTCCATTCAGAGAAAAAGCGTTCTTTTGACATTTTGGTGATTTTTACAGAAGGATCAGGATCACCAATAATCAGATAGTCTTTCTTTGTTTGATAGACAACATAGTAATGTTGGAGTTTCCCTTCTTTGTTAACGTGAACGATAAATGGATAGGGAACATCGCTCATATCAAAGAGCGTTTTATCTGCTTGAACAGGCCTTGTTTCAAAGCCCATTTCATCAGCGGCTTTTACAATGCCAAGAGCAGTCGTCCCTTCTTTATTGGTCTTTGCAAGTTCTCTCAAGTGAGCTAGAGAAAAATCTGAACCATAGAATTTGGCAATCGAGGCTAAGGCAGCGACACCACAGTCTCTGGCATCTATTTGAGGAACAAATGTACGTTTATAAGAAGTCATTGGCAAATCCTTTCATATAAAATATGAATTTATTATACCATGATACTAAGTCCATATTTTATAAAATCTTGAATTGTCATTGAAACTTCCTGAATGGTAAAAAAGTGATTAGAAACTATCTTTCTTTAAAAATCTATAGGTGTGATTTGAAATAAAAAGCTAATTCAAGACGTTTCAATGACAATTCAAGATTTGGATGAAAAAAATTAATAAACAGCGATATACTAAACTTGTCAAGGTTGCAACGAGACAAAAATTAAAAATAAAAAAGGAGTATTTGTCATGGATACAAAAATGATGTCACAATTTGAGATTATGGATGCTGAGGAACTCGAAATAGTTAGTGGAGGAGGAGGCAATTTAGGATCTGCAATCGGTGGTTGTATTGGAGCAGTGCTATTAGCTGCTGCGGCTGGTCCGATAACTGGGGGAGCAGCAACACTTATTTGTGTAGGTTCAGGAATTATGTCCTCTTTGTAAGATTATGATTTTTAAATATAGTATTATTATTGCTATTAATTTACTATCTTATTTACTTACTTACAAAATATCACAGCTATCTAAGAATGATGGAAATAAGGTAGTTAGCAAAATTTTAATTATATTATCAATAGTTTATATAATTGTTGATGCTTTACTTGGTTGATGGAAATAAAAAAACTTAACTACAAACTATTAATTTACTAATATTTTTTAATTTCTGCAAGATAATAAATAGTATAGTAAAACTTTTTATTGCAAGGAGAGTAACGAAAATTAAGATATTTTAGATACTCAAGATTATTGAAATCTTAAACTAAAAAATAGGTACTGCTACCTTTAAGAAGATAGTATACGTACATACTTTTTTAGAAAAATCAAAAAGATACTATAAAAAAATTCTATTTGTTTATTGAATTTAAGACTTTGGTAAAAAAATGAAAATAAAAAAGGAGGTATTTATCATGAATACAAAAATGTTGTCACAGTTAGAGGTTATGGATGCTGAAATGCTTGCGAAAGTTGAAGGCGGGTATAGCTCCACTGATTGTCGAAATGCACTGATTGCAGGAGTCACTACGGGAATTATAACTGGTGGAACTGGAGCAGGTTTGGCCACTTTAGGAGTAGGTGGACTTGCTGGTGCATTTGTTGGAGCACACATTGGTGCAATTGGGGGTGGATTAACATGCCTAGGAGGTATGGTTGGTGATAAATTGGGACTAAGTTGGTAAGACTTATAGTGAAATTATGAGGATTCTATTCTGATTTATTTTAGTTTTTTAAAAAAGAGTATTTGTCATAGATACAAAAATGATGGAACAATTTGAGATTATGGATACTGATATGCTTGCGAAAGTTGAAGGAGGTTGGGGAGATATGCTTTCTGGTTTATTGGGTGGACTAGCACCGTCTCCAACTTTGGATCAATTAAATGGTAAGTGGCCTATTAGACATCCTTCGAAACCATGTAGTCCTTATGGTATAGGGGGAACTCTGAACTCATGTAATGGTATTTAAAAAGGATTGAAGCTATGAAGGCAAAATATGGGAATCAAATTGTTGATGTTTGGGAAATTGGTCAAGCAACTCCTAAACCAAGTTGGGTAGAGGAAGCTTTTCAAAAAAACTATATGGTTTGGTTGGATAATCATGTGCGCATTCTAATGGCAGGTCTCAACACTTCTCTCGCAACGAATATCAAGTTTGGTCTAGTTGGAACAGTTGGAGGAGGATTCGCTGGTTATGGAATGTATGTTCTTGGTTATCCAGGTGATTATATAGATATCACCAATCATAGAGTTGTTTCTGCTAAAACATTTCACAAAAGTTATCAAATTTTAGAAAATGATTAGATGTCATTTAATTGTAATGGAGAAAGCAATGAAAAAAATATTTTTAAAAAAACGGACCATCTTCCTTGCGAGATTGTTCCTAGGGCAGTTGCCCTTGCTTGTCTCTACTTATCTATTTCTATCTCGTCAATTTTTAAATTTTTCCTTAGTCCTCCAATTTCTTTTAGTGGTTATTAACTTAGCTTCTATTTTGGCTACTGTTTATCTCACTAGGGAAATGAAGATAAGAGAGTTTGAAGATGATGATTTGGTTAGTCCTAGAACCAATCAACTCATGTTCATCGGCTTGACAGGCTTTATGTCTATTATCTGTTTGTATAGAGGTATCACAGCAGGAGAATTCTATCAGCAATTAATTGCCTATATTGGCGCTGTTCTCTGCTTAATCATCATGCTTCTGCTCATTTGGGGCTTGAAGTATTATAAAAAGTAGAGGTTAATGAAGTATAAAAGGGTAAGTGTTTTCGAAATACTTACCTTTTATAATAAAGTTTTTACAATTCAAGACGTTTCGATGACAATTCAAGATTTGGATGAAAAATTTTAAAAAATAATGATATACTAAGCTTGTCAAAGTTGCAACAAGACAAAAATTAAAAATAAAAAAGGAGTATTTGTCATGAATCTAAAAATGATGGAACAATTTGAAGTAATGGATGAAGTAATGCTATCCAATATTGAAGGTGGAGTTTCATGCTTTGAAGGTGTAGTTGGTATAGGAAGTCTTGGTGCTGCAGCAGGACCTTGGGGAGCACTTGGAGGAGTGCTAGTAGGATATGCAAGTTTTTGCATGTAATAATTTTTAGCTAAAACAAAATTTTAAGGAATTATAATTATGACATTTGATATTTTAGAAAAATTTGATACAGTTGATACGAGCGAACTAACTATCATTAATGGTGGTTTAGATGCTGCACGATGTATTATTGGTACACTGGGTTCTACTATTTTAGGTGGTGCTGGTTTTGGACCTGGTGGAGCTGTTGTAGGATTTCTTGGGGGAACTGGAGCTTTTTGCTACGATACAGTTAGTTGAGGTATAAATGAAGCGTTATTTTATATTTGCAATTAGTTTTATAATGACGACTATGGTCCTAAACATTTTATTCGGATCAAATACTATTATTCATAAATTTATTGCTGTATTAGGTATTATGATGTATTACAGAGGTGTTTTTAGAGAGTATAAAAGATGTTAAAATCATTTCAAATTAGTTTAATTTCATAATCTTAATTTAACTAATTTGTACAATATAATAATCAAAGAGGCTGGGAAAAGTCTTTAAAATCAGAAAAACGCATATTATCAGGCATTGAACAACCTTGATATTATGCGTTTTATTGTAGTGAGATTCGCATTATTTTTCCTAAAAATGAGTTTTTGACTAGCCTAATTATTTGGGTACGACGAGCAGGTCAAGTATCTCATCTGAGGTGTAAGTTCTCCGTGAGCACCTGCTACTGGTGGGCTAAACAGTTACTTGTAAGCAAGATAATCATGAGGTAGTAGGAAGAGGAAGGGATAGTAGATGAGGGATTTCTGAATTCTAAAGTTCAAATAGGTCGATAGTAATGAGGAAAGATGTACAACTTATATATTGAGGAGAGATTATGATGATAGCTGAAAGCATAGTAACAACGAATCATGAGAAGTCAGTCAATCCTATAGTAGTCAGGATGATTCTATAATGGAAGAGGAGCGAAAGGCTACACAATTGAAAGTAGAATTGTCTGTTTTGATTATTTGTTTGATAGGATGGTAGTATGAAAATATAAATGGTGGCTATTGCTCATAAAATATAGGACACCCGAATAAAATGCTTATGTAACCTGAGAGAGGAGGTAGTTAAAGAAATCTTTGTAACAAATAAATATGATTGTGTTAATCATTATTTTGAAAGCAAATGATGTTTCTATTCTGCAGAGCGAAAAATATCATAATTGGTACTTTTACAATTAAATATATTCGCTCTGTTGTAAAATGAAGTGCAACACAAAAGACATGTTCATCTGATATACTAGAGTTGCGAAAAACAGTATAAAGGGAGAAGAACATGTCCACAAACTATTCTACCACAAATCAATCATACAAGTACTTATCTGAAGCTGAGCGAGGAGAAATTGAAGCTTATTTAAGCGTAGAACTCAAACCTGTGTAATAAATGTCATGCCGTGTTTGTTGGATTTTTAGTCTTTATAATAGTTACTACAGTAGGTTACACCATCAATCAAGGAGATTTTTTTCAAAACGAGCACATATTTATTATCGCAAAGACTTTCTTGATTTCACTGAGTTTTGCCTATGCGAAATGGTTTGATATGGTTTCGCTAAGAAGATTAACGAAAAAAGAAGTTCTACTTTTTATTGGAAGCTTTCTTCTTTGCGTGCTAGTAAATATAGGTTATCATAATTTTTTTACAGTTTCTTCTGGTGCAGGATATCAACACCTTGAGGCTGCTAGTACAGGAATTTCCTTATCCTTTATTGCAAGCGCGACAGTTTTTGGGCCTATTCTGGAGGAATTTGTTTTCAGAGGAATCCTTCAAGGTGCGGTTTTTGAAAATTCTTGGTTGGGTCTTGTACTGACTGCCTCTCTCTTCTCTTTCCTGCATGCACCTTATGATTTTCCTTCGTTTATTTATTATCTATTTGGAGGTTTCATGCTGGGCTTTGCTTATAAAAAGAGTCAAAATCTATCGGTGGCTATTTTAGTTCATATCTGTTATAACTGTTTATCATTCTTGTAGTAAATGTAAGTAACCAATATGACATAATATTGGACAAAAAATCTTAAAAAATAGGGAAATGGATACTATTACTGTTTAGATTAACAATATTAAATGATGGAACAATTTGAGATTATGGATACCGAAATTTTTGCGAAAGTTGAAGGAGGTTTCGGAGGTTGGGGAGATATGATTTCTGGTTTATTGGGTGGGCTAGCACCTTCTCCAACTTTGGATCAATTAAATGGTAAGTGGCCTATTATACATTTTTCAAAACCATGTGGTCCTTATGGTATAGGGGGAACTCCAAACTCATGTAATGGTATTTAAAAAGGATTGAACTATGAAGGCAAAATATGGGAATCAAATTGTTGATGTTTGGGAAATTGGTCAAGCAACTCCTAAACCAAGTTGGGTAGAGGAAGCTTTTCAAAAAAACTATATGGTTTGGTTGGATAATCATGTGCGCATTCTAATGGCAGGTCTCAACACTTCTCTCGCAACGAATATCAAGTTTGGTCTAGTTGGAACAGTTGGAGGAGGATTCGCTGGTTATGGAATGTATGTTCTTGGTTATCCAGGTGATTATATAGATATCACCAATCATAGAGTTGTTTCTGCTAAAACATTTCACAAAAGTTATCAAATTTTAGAAAATGATTAGATGTCATTTAATTGTAATGGAGAAAGCAATGAAAAAAATATTTTTAAAAAAACGGACCATCTTCCTTGCGAGATTGTTCCTAGGGCAGTTGCCCTTGCTTGTCTCTACTTATCTATTTCTATCTCGTCAATTTTTAAATTTTTCCTTAGTCCTCCAATTTCTTTTAGTGGTTATTAACTTAGCTTCTATTTTGGCTACTGTTTATCTCACTAGGGAAATGAAGATAAGAGAGTTTGAAGATGATGATTTGGTTAGTCCTAGAACCAATCAACTCATGTTCATCGGCTTGACAGGCTTTATGTCTATTATCTGTTTGTATAGAGGTATCACAGCAGGAGAATTCTATCAGCAATTAATTGCCTATATTGGCGCTGTTCTCTGCTTAATCATCATGCTTCTGCTCATTTGGGGCTTGAAGCATTATAAAAAGTAGAGGTTAATGAAGTATAAAAGGGTAAGTGTTTTCGAAATACTTACCTTTTATAATAAAGTTTTTGCAATTTAAGACGTTTCGATGATAATTCAAGATTTGGATGAAAAACTTTAACAAACAATGATATACTAAACTTGTCAAAGTTGCAACAGGACAAAAATAAAAAAGGAGTATTTTTCATGGATACAAAAATGATGGAACAATTTGAGGTTATGGATACTGATATGCTTGCGAGTAAAGTAGGAGGAAAAACAATATATTACGGTAATGGTTTATATTGTGATAACTCTAAAGGTTGCTGGGTAAACTGGCCTGAAGCTATAAATAAAATTCTTACTAATTCTATTGTTAATGGATTTTCAGGTGGGAATGCAGGTTGGAATTCGGGGGGACCTTTATAATGAGAGGTTTAAAGTGGTTTTCTGGAGGAGTTGAAAGACGCCGTGAAGCTATCATCATATTAGAAAAACTTATTCAAAATATAAAATGTGATTCTCAACTTCTCCCTTTGAAAAATATATTGATTTCTTACGAATATGAATTAAAGAAAGGAAGTGTATCGATTCCTTATACCCTTAGTCGAATGAACATTGAAATTTCGAATGTATTAATTGAAAATGGACTACATTTATCTGAAATTCAGTCTGATCAGATAAAAAAATTAAGAGAATTATCTAATATTAGATATGGATACTAGGGTGTAGTCCAGGTGATATGTTAATTATAGTTTATGTATTTCTAATATTTTTATTGTGACTCTGGATTTGAGTGAAAAAAATTAAAACAGTGCTATACTAAACTTGTCAAGGTTGCAACAAGACAGAAAACTCAAATTAAAAGGTAAGTGTTTTTGAAATACTTACCTTTTATAATAAAGTTTTTGCAATTCAAGATGTTTTGATGACCATTCATGATTTGAGTGATCCAAGGTCAAAATGGGTGCTATACTAGCAGTGTAAAGGTTGTAGCTCAACTAAGATAAAGCACACATTTAGGAGGAAATCTTATGAAGAAAAAAATATTAATCATTTTCATCTTGTATCTGATCATGTCTATCTTTCTTTATCCGCTTAGGGAAAGTATTTGGTATCAGCTATTTTATACTATAGCCTATGTGATTGCAGTTATGATCTATTTTGCTTTAATGAAAAAGAAAGGAGCAAAGAAATGAAAACTTTTCTTGCTAAAAAACGGAACATCTTCCTTTCGTTTGGGGTTTGAAGTATTATAAAAAGTAGAAGCTAATGAATTATAAAAGGTAAGTGTTTTCGAAATACTTACCTTTTTTAATGAAGTTTGTACAATTCAAGATGTTTCGATGACCATTTAAGATTTATATGAATTTGTAATCTTAAATAAGGTAAGATAAAGCTAACAAATGTAAAGGAGTATTCTTATGAAGAAACAAAATATAAAATCGCTATTACTTGTGCCACTTGTATTTGCATCTATTACTACGGGTGTTGTATATGCAGAAGATCAGACAACTTCTTCCTCTATACAGACTAATGATAGTTCTCTTGTGGCACCAGATTTACCATCGACTAAGGAAAAGGTGGAGAAAAAACCTGCCGTTGTAACTCCAGAAGAGTATGAACAGAATGTTACGGACTTTAAAAAGATAGATATTGAAGCTGTACGTCAATCTTTTACAGAGGATCAATTGGAACATACTATTTATTTTGGTAGAAAAACTTGCTCTCATTGTCGTCAATTTTCTCCTGAATTGAAAGAATTTAATAACTTGATTGAAAAAAAGTTAGAGTATTATGATTTGGATGGTAAGGATTTTGATGGGGAGGCGAGAGAGTTTCTATTTAAAAAAGTCGGGATTCCAGGAACACCAACAATTTTGTATTTAAGAAATGGACGTCCGATATCTGGATGGGTTGGTGGGGGAGCGACTGCACAACAGGTTTATGATTATATGTACTCGAGAAACTCACCTAAGCAAACGGAAACAATAGCATCGTCCGAGGAAACAGTAACTGAAAGTGTGCATGATGAGAAAACAGGAGAGGTGAAGAATTCAAAGGAAAATTCGACTAATAACAGTGATAACAGAGAGCCATTGAAGGATAATATTCCTCCTTCTAACACTATAACTGTTCAGTCTGAAGATTTGGTAATGATAGATAAGAAGAAGCGAGGGGAGTCATCTCAGACGATTTCTGAAAATACTGAGAAGTTACAAACTCCTTTATCCAAGGTTGAGGGGAATGATTCTCCCTCCAAAACCAGTCATTTGAGTAAACAATTACTACCTAATACAGGAGTGGAAGAAAGTTACAATCTATTACGTTTAGCGGTTGCACTCTTAATTACTTCAGGTATGATTAAGTGGAGACAAAGAATTCATAAATAAAAATAGATGGTAAACAGGTGCAATGATATTATTTGTTTGTAATAACATATGGCTAGAATTTTCCTATAGACAAGAGTGAAAGGGCAAGTATGTTTTTAATGCTTGCTTTTTAAATTTTTTAACAATTCAAGACGTTTCGATGATAATTCAAGATTTGTATGAAAAAATATAATATACAGTGATATACTAAACTTGTCAAAGTTGCAACAAGACAAAAATTAAAATTAAGATTAGAATGGAGGTATTCGTTATGGATACAAAAATGATAGAACAATTTCATGAAATGGATATAACTATGTTATCCAGTATTGAAGGAGGCAAGAATAATTGGCAAACTAATGTCTTAGAAGGTGGTGGTGCAGCTTTTGGTGGCTGGGGCTTAGGAACAGCCATTTGTGCTGCGAGTGGTGTTGGAGCGCCATTTATGGGAGCATGTGGATACATAGGAGCTAAATTTGGTGTGGCTCTTTGGGCAGGAGTAACAGGTGCAACGGGTGGATTTTGATAAAAGGAGATTTGTATGAATACTTATTATAATGTAGATGAAACAATGTTAAGTGAGATCTATGGAGGTAATTCCGGAGGAGCGGCTGTAGTTGCTGCTTTAGGTTGTGCAGCGGGTGGAGTGAAATATGGGAAGTTTCTAGGACCATGGGGCGCTGCAATAGGAGGAATTGGAGGAGCAGTGATTTGTGGATATTTAGCCTATAGTGCTACATCATAAAAATGGAAGCTATATTTTATGAAGGCTATATTCTATATTATTCTCTTCGCTTTCCAAACATATCTCATTTATCTATCTATAAGTACCTCTGATAAAAAACAAAAGACTATTGAATTAACATCATTGAATTGTTTTGTCATATTATTTCTAATCTATGATAAATTATTTTTTCTCTTCATTGCCTATGTTTTTTTGATAATTTTTATATTAAACTTGTTCCGTAACTGAAAAGTTAAATACTATATGAATACAAAAATGATGGAACAATTTAAGATTATGGATACTGATGTGCTGGCTAGCATTGAGGGAGGAACTGATTGGGGAACAGTAGGAAAAGGAGCTGTCTATGGAGCAGGTATCGGAGTTGCTATGTGTGCGGTAGGAGGACTCCTTACTGGTGGTTCCACATGGGCTATGACTGCTGGCTGTGCTTGGGCTGGAGCTAAACTTGGTGGTTCTTTTACTGCAATTGCTGATAATATTTGGCCATAGAAGGGAGTAGAAATTATGTTTGATTACAAAATAGTAGACAATCAAGAATTAAGTAATATTTCTGGAGGTGGATTGGGAGGAGATGTAGTTGTAGGAGCCTTGTCGGGTGCATTTCAGGCAGGACAATCTTGTATCGCTGGAGGCCCTCAAGCTTACTTGATTTGCGCAACAGGGGGCGCTATAGTAGGTGGCATTATAGCTTTTGGATTGAGACCCCCAAAATAGTTTAAAAAAGGAATGGGTATTAATATGTTAAATGAAACTATGATTCAGCTTATACTCATTGCAATTTGTTGTGTGTACATTATTTTTAACACCAAGGCTGATAAAAACCCAAAGAGAGGATATCGTACGGCTTTGTACCTTTTCGTTATGGCTGGTATTATATCCTATATTATGAATTATCTGAATTGGTTAGATTTTTTCTTACTGATAACTCCGATAATGTGTCTATTTAAATTTGAAGATAAATGGAGTTAGCAACATTTGACACTTCAATAGGTTATTAACTATCCTTTGGCTCATTGTCAACTGTAGTGAGTTGAAGAAAAGCTAAGATCGAGAAAGGACGAATTTCGTCCTTTCTTTTTTGAGTACGACGGGCATGTCGTGTATTTGATGTGTAAGTCCTCCGTGTGCACCCGCTACCGATGAATTCAATAGCGATTCTCAAGCCTGACTATCGTGAGGTAGCGGGGAGAAGAAGGCATAGCGAAATCGTGGCTTAAAGAACAGGAATGTTATAGTAAGACACGTTTAGAGGATAAAGTGGCTTCACACTCTAAAGCACAAATAGGTATACTGATGGAAGAGTTAATCTATAGAGGATTACTTCAACACACCTTTTTTAAACATTCGCGATTTGGCCTTGATTTGCTCCTTCCTTCCATTTTATTTGCACTTCCTCATTTTTCAAGCCTACCTAGTTTGTTAGATATTTCCGTCTTTGCAACATTTGGAATCATCCTTGCCGGTTTGACCCGCTATACCAAGAGCATTTATCCATCTTATGCGGTGCATGTTATCAATAATATTGTCGCGACATCACCATTTTTGCTGACTTTTTTACACAGGATATTTAGCTAAAAATAGTGGAGTAAAAATAATTATCGATTCTAAGAAGAGACTGGGACAAAAGTCTAATCTTAAATATAAAAAGCGAACAAAATCAGTTATCTAACACTCAGAATTCTGTCTTGTTCGCTTTTTTGTCTAATCTATCGATTTTAAAAATTTATAATATAGAATTCCTAAAATCAAAATCTTTTTGTCCCAGTCTCTTCTTATTAGTTGATTGGGAAGATTGTGCTCTTTGAGTAATTCAAGATGTTTCGATGACAATTCAAGATTTGGATGAAAAAAATTAATAAACGATGATATACTAAACTTGTCAAAGTTGTAACAAGACAAAAATTAAAAATAAAAAAGGAGTATTTGTCATGGATACAAAAATGTTGTCACAATTTGAAATTATGGATACTGAGATGCTTGATCATATAGAGGGTGGAGATGTATCTGATATTTATAGAGGGTATGCTTATCAGGGAAGTCCATTTGGTTCTTACCCTTCTATATTAAAAAATTCAGGTCCTTTTCCAGTAAGTGGGTACTGCCCGCGTGGTTATCGTGACCTTGGTTATATAGGAGCAGGTTTTCATTTATGTGGAATATAGGCTGAAATATGAGAAATGAGGAAGAATTTCTATGAAAAAGTATCAGCTTCTCTTCAAAATAAGTGCAGTCTTGTCTTACCTATTTTTCGTATTTGGACTTTCTCAGCTGACGCTTATCGTCCAAAACTATTGGCAATTTTCTTCTCAGATAGGCAATTTATTCTGGATTCAAAATATCTTGAGTTTACTTTTTATTGGAGTCATGATTGTGGTTCTTGTTAAGACAGGCCATGGTTATCTCTTTCGCATTCCAAGAAAAAAATGGCTTTGGTATTCGATTTTGACAGTATTAGTGGTAGTGTTCCAGATCTCTTTTAACGTTCAGACAGCTAAACATGTTCAGTCAACTGCGGAAGGTTGGGCTGTATTGATTGGTTATAGTGGGACTAACTTTGCAGAGCTAGGTATTTATATAGCCCTGTTCTTTCTGGTTCCACTGATGGAAGAGTTAATCTATAGAGGATTACTGCAACACGCTTTCTTTAAGCATTCGCGATTTGGTCTTGATTTGCTTCTTCCTTCTATTTTATTTGCTCTCCCTCATTTTTCAAGCCTGCCTAGTCTGTTAGATATCTTCGTCTTTGCAACAGTTGGAATCATCTTTGCTGGTTTGACCCGCTATACCAAGAGCATTTATCCATCCTATGCGGTGCATGTTATCAATAATATCGTAGCGACATTACCATTTTTGCTGACTTTTTTACATAGGGTCTTAGGGTGAAAAAACCAAAAGGCTTGCTTTTTAGCTATAGAGGAGGTTATCATGTATAAACACTTATTTTTCCTAGATTCAAAAACCGTAGACTGGCTGACACCTTATATTCTAGTCTTGTCTTCTGACACCATTGCCTTTAATGTTTTTGTGTTAACCTTTGTATCTGCGGCGGTCTTTTCTTCCCTGAATCCCATGCTAGCTTTTATAGTTATATTTTTGGGGGCTGGCTATGTTGTCGGATTTTGGTTACTAAAATGGTTTGTTTTGGAAAGACTAGAGCTCAAGGATGACTTGTAGGGAAGTTTGTTTGTTGAGGAGGATAGCTTTATGGCCATTTTCAATAAGTGCCACGCCTTGTTTTTGGATTTTTAGTATTTGAAATCCTTGGTGCAGCGGGTTATTCCATCAATCAAGGAGATTATTTTCAACACCAGTACACATTCATTGCTGTAAAGAGTCTCTTGCTTTTCCTTAGTTTTGGCTATGCGAAATGGTTTGATATGATTTCTTTTGGGATTTTAAGCAAGAAACAACTCTTGCTCTTTATTGGAATCTTTTTTCTCACTATGCTGGTAAATATAGGCTATCATGCTTTTTTCTCAGTTGCTTCTGGTGCCTCGGCTCAACACCTTGAGGAAACGAGTAAAGGACTCCCGCTTTCCTTTATTGTAAGTGTTACAGTTTTGGGACCAATCCAGGAGGAACTCATGTTCAGAGGACTTCTTCAGGGAGCTATATTTGAAAATTCTTGGTTAGGGTTTGTACTGACTTCCTCTCCCTTTTCTTTCATGCATGAACCTTATGATGTGCCTTCGTTTTTCTATTATTTACTTGGGAGCTTGTTACTGGGCTTTGCTTATAAAAAGAGCCAAAATTTGTGGGTTTCTACTCTAGTCCACATGTCTTACAACAGTTTGCCACTTTTAACTTATTTCTAAAAATCATGAAAAGGTAAGCAGAAGACGGTGCTTGCCTTCTTTAAACTATAATGATAGCCTGAACCAATTGAGATGCTTTTCTTTGAGAATCAGGTGTGGAGCGGTTGACGAATAGACTAAAAACTAGTAGAATAGTAAGGAAACTTTATACGGAGGAAAGAAATGGACTTGGGTGATAATGAGCTAACGCTGACCCCTATACCTGGGAAGAGCGGCAAGGCTTATATGGGAAGCTACCCTGATGGGAAGCGCGTCTTTGTAAAAATGAACACCTCTCCAATCCTACCTGGCTTAGCCAGAGAACAAATCGCTCCTCAATTACTATGGACTCGTCGTTTGCCAGATGGCAGTGATATGTGTGCCCAGGAATGGTTGACGGGCAAAATATTGACCCCTTACGACATGAATCGCAAGCAGATTATCAATATCTTGAACCGCCTTCACCGCTCGCGTCCCTTGATGAAGCAGTTGAGCCGTTTGGGATATACCATGGAAAAACCAGTTGATTTATTGCGTTCTTGGCAACAAGAAGTACCAGAAATCTTGAAGCAGAATCACTATTTGAACAGTGTGATTGCTGAACTAGGTAAGACGGTTCCAGGCTTTAGGGAAGAGCATGCAACGATTGTGCATGGAGACCTTCGCCATAGTAATTGGATCGAGACAGAGAGTGGGCTTGTTTATCTAGTGGATTGGGATTCGGTTCGCCTGACGGATCGTATGTTTGATGTGGCGCATTTGCTATGCCACTACATTCCAGATCATCAGTGGCGCCAATGGTTGAGAGACTATGGCTATAAGTACAATCAGACAGTGTTAGATAAATTGTACTGGTATGGTCAGTATTCTTATTTGAACCAGATTGCCAAATACTGTGAAAATCAAGATTTAGACAATGTAAACCGGGAGATTTATGCCTTGCGTGTCTTCCGTGACAAGTATGGAAAGAAAAGATGAGAGTTAGAAATCGTAAAGGGGCGACAGAGTTACTAGAGGCTAATCCCCAGTATGTTGTCCTTAATCCCTTGGAAGCTAAAGGGAAATGGCGAGACTTGTTTGGAAATGATCATCCGATTCATGTTGAAGTTGGAAGTGGGAAAGGGGCCTTCGTATCAGGAATGGCCAAACAAAACCCTGACATCAACTATATCGGGATTGACATCCAAAAGTCGGTGTTGAGTTATGCCTTGGATAAGGTATTAGAAGTTGGAGTTCCTAATATCAAGTTGTTGTGGGTTGATGGTTCAGATTTGACGGACTACTTTGAAGACGGTGAGACTGATCGTCTCTACCTAAACTTTTCTGATCCCTGGCCTAAAAAACGCCATGAAAAACGTCGTTTGACTTACAAGAGTTTCTTGGATACCTTCAAGCGCATCTTGCCTGAGAATGGGGAAATCCATTTCAAGACAGATAACCGTGGCTTGTTTGAGTACAGTCTAGTGAGCTTTTCTCAGTATGGGATGAAACTCAATGGTGTTTGGTTGGACTTACATGCTAGTGACTTTGAAGACAATGTCATGACAGAATATGAGCAAAAATTCTCTAATAAGGGTCAGGTTATCTACCGAGTTGAGGCAGAATTTTAAGAAATAGCTTAAAAACCAGCCGTTTGAGTGCTAATGCTTTACATAAATTGATAAACGTGCTATACTGATAGTTAGAATATGAGAAAGAGAGGCGGGGAAATATCTTCGCCTCTTGCTTATGAGGAGGTGGACGCAATCGCAACAATCGTAGAATTAGTCAGAGAAGTTGTAGAACCTGTCATCCAAGCACCTTTTGAACTCGTGGATATCGAGTATGGAAAGATTGGCAGTGACATGATTCTCAGTATTTTTGTAGATAAACCTGAAGGAATTACCTTGAACGACACGGCAGACCTGACAGAAATTATCAGTCCTGTTCTAGACACCATCAAGCCTGATCCCTTCCCAGAACAATATTTCCTAGAAATCACCAGTCCAGGCTTGGAACGTCCTTTGAAAACCAAGGATGCCGTCGCTGGAGCAGTTGGAAAATACATCCATGTCGGGCTCTACCAAGCCATCGATAAGCAAAAAGTCTTTGAAGGAACCTTGCTGTCCTTTGAAGAGGATGAGTTGACTATGGAGTATATGGACAAGACACGTAAGAAAACCGTCCAAATTCCATACAGTTTAGTATCAAAAGCACGTTTAGCAGTAAAACTATAGAAAAGAAAGGATAGCTTTTGAGGATTCAAAAGTAAAAAGAACATGAGTAAAGAAATGCTAGAGGCCTTCCGCATTTTGGAAGAAGACAAGGGAATCAAAAAAGAAGACATCATCGACGCAGTAGTAGAGTCGCTTCGTTCCGCTTATCGCAGACGTTATGGTCAATCTGATAGCGTAGCCATTGACTTCAACGAAAAAACAGGTGACTTTACAGTTTATACTGTCCGTGAAGTTGTAGATGAAGTATTTGATAGCCGTTTGGAAATCAGCTTGAAAGATGCCCTTGCTATTAATTCAGCCTATGAGCTTGGTGACAAGATTAAGTTTGAAGAAGCACCAGCTGAGTTTGGTCGTGTAGCAGCCCAATCTGCTAAACAAACCATCATGGAAAAAATGCGCAAGCAAACACGTGCCATCACATATAATACTTACAAAGAACATGAACAAGAAATCATGTCTGGTACAGTAGAACGTTTTGACAATCGCTTTATCTATGTCAACCTTGGTAGCATTGAAGCCCAATTGTCAAAACAAGACCAAATCCCTGGAGAAGTCTTTGCTTCTCACGACCGTATCGAAGTCTATGTTTATAAGGTCGAAGACAATCCTCGTGGTGTCAACGTCTTTGTCAGTCGTAGCCATCCAGAAATGATCAAACGTTTGATGGAGCAAGAAATTCCAGAAGTTTATGACGGAACTGTTGAAATCATGAGCGTAGCTCGTGAAGCAGGCGACCGTACTAAGGTTGCTGTTCGTAGCCACAATCCAAACGTGGATGCTATCGGGACAATCGTTGGTCGTGGTGGTGCCAACATCAAGAAGATCACCAGCAAATTCCACCCAGCTCGCTATGACGCCAAGAGCGATCGTATGATTCCTGTAGAAGAAAACATCGACGTTATCGAGTGGGTAGCAGATCCAGCTGAGTTTATCTACAATGCCATCGCACCTGCAGAGGTTGACCAAGTTATCTTTGATGAAAACGACAGCAAACGTGCCTTGGTCGTTGTACCTGATAATAAGCTTTCTCTTGCCATCGGTCGTCGTGGACAAAACGTTCGCTTGGCAGCTCACTTGACGGGTTACCGTATCGATATCAAGTCTGCCAGTGAGTTTGAAGCTATGGAAGAAGCAGGTCAAGTTGATTACGCAGTTGCGGATGAATTGATCGAAGAATAAAAGCTGCTAGAGGAGGGAAAGATGAAAACAAGAAAAATCCCTTTGCGCAAGTCTGTTGTGTCTAACGAAGTGATTGACAAGCGTGATTTGCTCCGCATTGTCAAGAATAAAGGAGGACAAGTCTTTATCGATCCGACAGGCAAGGCCAATGGCCGTGGCGCTTATATCAAGCTAGACAATGCAGAAGCCCAAGAGGCAAAAAAGAAGAAAGTCTTTAACCGCAGCTTTAACATGGAAGTGGAAGAAAGCTTTTATGACGAGTTGATCGCTTATGTGGATCACAAAGTAAAAAGAAGAGAGTTAGGGCTTGAATAAGCAAAAGATAAGTAATCTCTTGGGACTTGCTCAACGAGCAGGCCGGATCATATCAGGTGAGGAATTGGTGGTTAAAGCCATCCAAGACCAGAAAGCCAAGCTAGTCTTTCTAGCCCATGATGCTGGCCCTAATCTAACCAAGAAGATTCAAGATAAAAGTGACTATTATCAAGTAGAAGTTATAACCGTGTTTTCAACACTGGAATTAAGCATAGCAGTTGGAAAATCGAGAAAGGTTTTGGCTGTGACAGATGCTGGATTTACAAAGAAAATGAGGTCTCTTATGGAATAGAAGAGGAGGACATGATTTGTCTAAGAAAAGATTGTACGAAATCGCAAAAGAACTTGGAAAAGAAAGTAAAGAAGTTGTAGCGCGTGCAAAAGAGTTGGGCTTGGATGTAAAAAGCCACTCATCGAGCGTGGAAGCTGCTGCTGCTGAGCGAATCGCAGCGAGCTTTAAGCCTGCACCTGCTCCTAATGCAAAAGCAAGTGTAGAAAAGAAGGTAGAAAAGCCTGCATCAGCTAAACCAGCTGTTGCTAAGGAAGAAAGTAAACCAGCTACACCCGCAGCTCCTAAGGAAGAAAAAGTAGTGGCAGCGAGACCACAAAGTCGAAACTTCAAGGCGGAGCGTGAGGCGCGTGCCAAAGAGCAGGCAGAGCGACGCAAACAAAACAAGGGCAACAACCGTGACCAACAACAAAACGGCAACCGTCAGAAAAACGACGGCCGTAATGGTGGTAAACCTGGTCAAGGGAACCGCGACAACCGCCGTTTTAACGACCAAGGGAAAAAACCACAAGGTCAAGGGAATCGTGGCAATAATCGCCGTCAGCAACAAGACTTCCAGCCAAAACCAGCTGGACCACGTGTTGACTTTAAAGCCCGTGCAGCAGCCCTAAAAGCAGAGCAAAATGCAGAGTACGCACGCTCAAGCGAGGAGCGCTTCAAACAATCGCAAGCTGCCAAAGAAGCCTTGGCTCAAGCTAATAAACGCAAGGAGCCAGAGGAAATCTTTGAAGAAGCTGCTAAGCTAGCTGAACAAACGCAGCCAGCCGTAACAGTAGCTCCTGTAGCGAAAGAAGCGCCAGTGGATACACGTCGTAAAAAACAAGCTCGACCAGACAAAGAACGTGACGATTATGATCACGAAGAAGATGGTCCTAGAAAACAACAAAAGAATCGAAGTAGTCAAAATCAAGTGAGAAATCAAAGAAATAGTAACTGGAATAACAATAAGAAGAACAAAAAAGGCAATAATAAGAACAATCGTAATCAGACTCCAAAACCTGTTACAGAGCGTAAGTTCCACGAATTGCCAACAGAATTCGAATATACAGATGGTATGACTGTTGCGGAAATCGCAAAACGTATCAAACGTGAACCAGCTGAAATCGTTAAGAAGCTTTTCATGATGGGAATTATGGCCACACAAAACCAATCCTTGGATGGAGAAACCATTGAACTCCTCATGGTAGATTACGGTATCGAAGCCAAACAAAAGGTTGAAGTGGATAATGCCGACATCGAACGTTTCTTTGTCGAAGATGGCTATCTTAATGAAGATGAATTAGTTGAGCGTCCACCAGTTGTAACCATCATGGGACACGTTGACCATGGTAAGACAACCCTTTTGGATACCCTTCGTAATTCTCGTGTTGCGACGGGTGAAGCGGGTGGTATCACTCAGCATATCGGTGCCTACCAAATTGTGGAAAATGGCAAGAAGATTACCTTCCTTGATACACCAGGACACGCGGCCTTTACATCTATGCGTGCGCGTGGTGCCTCTGTTACCGATATTACCATCTTGGTTGTAGCGGCAGATGACGGGGTTATGCCTCAAACTATCGAAGCCATCAACCACTCAAAAGCAGCGAACGTTCCAATCATCGTAGCCATCAACAAGATTGATAAACCAGGTGCCAACCCAGAACGCGTTATCGGTGAATTGGCTGAACACGGTGTCATGTCAACTGCCTGGGGTGGAGATTCTGAATTTGTCGAAATCTCAGCTAAGTTCAACCAAAATATCGATGAACTCTTGGAAACGGTCCTTCTTGTGGCTGAAATCCAAGAACTCAAGGCCGACCCCACAGTGCGTGCTATCGGTACCGTTATCGAAGCTCGCTTGGATAAAGGAAAAGGTGCGGTCGCAACCCTTCTTGTGCAACAAGGTACCTTGAATGTCCAAGACCCAATCGTTGTCGGAAATACCTTCGGTCGTGTCCGTGCCATGACCAATGACCTTGGTCGTCGTGTTAAGGTTGCAGGTCCATCAACACCAGTATCGATCACTGGTTTGAACGAAGCGCCAATGGCGGGTGACCACTTTGCTGTTTACGAAGATGAAAAATCTGCGCGTGCAGCAGGTGAAGAACGTGCGAAACGTGCTCTTATGAAGCAACGTCAAGTAACCCAACGTGTCAGCCTTGAAAACCTCTTTGATACGCTTAAAGCAGGTGAGCTCAAGTCTGTTAACGTCATCATTAAGGCCGACGTACAAGGTTCAGTTGAAGCCCTTTCTGCCTCGCTTCAAAAGATCGATGTAGAAGGTGTCAAAGTTACCATCGTTCACTCAGCGGTCGGTGCCATCAACGAATCTGACGTGACCCTTGCCGAAGCTTCAAATGCCTTTATCATCGGTTTCAATGTGCGCCCTACACCACAAGCGCGTCAACAAGCAGAAGAAGATGATGTAGAAATCCGTCTCCACAGCATTATCTACAAGGTTATCGAAGAGATGGAGGAAGCCATGAAAGGAATGCTTGACCCAGAATTCGAAGAAAAAGTTATCGGTGAAGCAATCATCCGTGAAACCTTCAAGGTATCTAAAGTGGGAACCATTGGTGGATTCATGGTTACGAGTGGTAAAGTTACCCGTGACTCTAAAGTCCGTGTTATTCGTGATGGTGTTGTTATCTATGATGGTGAACTTGCAAGCTTGAAACACTACAAAGATGACGTCAAAGAAGTTACAAACGGCCGTGAAGGTGGATTGATGATTGATGGCTACAATGATATCAAGATAGATGATGTGATTGAGGCTTATGTCATGGAAGAAATCAAGAGATAAGATTTTTTGCTCCTTTCTTAGGTGGTGAGGGACGCAAGCAAACCGATGGTTTCATTGCTTATTTTTGAGCCTAGGGTCTCAAAAATCCCCTGTGATGGGACTGATAAATCAGTTCCATCACTTTCACCACGGCGAAAGAAGCAGATGATTTCAAATTGAACTTTGTTTCAATTTGAAATGAAAATCAAGAAGTTTAAAAATAGCTAGGTCTGCTGGCCTAGCTTTTGGTTCAAAGTAGAGAAAGGAATATCATGGCAAATCATTTCCGTACGGATCGTGTGGGCATGGAAATCAAGCGTGAAGTCAATGAGATTTTGCAAAAGAAAGTCCGTGATCCGCGTGTCCAAGGTGTGACCATCACAGATGTTCAGATGCTAGGTGATTTGTCTGTAGCCAAGGTTTACTACACCATTTTGAGTAACCTTGCTTCGGATAATCAGAAAGCCCAAATCGGGCTTGAAAAAGCAACTGGTACCATCAAACGTGAACTTGGTCGCAATTTGAAATTGTACAAAATCCCAGATTTGACCTTCGTCAAAGACGAATCCATCGAATATGGGAACAAGATTGACGAGATGCTACGCAATCTGGATAAGAACTAAGAAAGAGGGGGAACCCTCTTTTTTGGTGGAGAAATGGCAATAAAAAATACTGGGGGAATCTCTATAGAGTAAAAAATTGTTAAAAAGCTTTATAAAGCTCAACTTGTATGATAGTATAGAAATTGGAAAGAGTGAGATGAAATGATTTCTTATCAATAACTAGCTAGTCTGGTATAGCAATCGGCTAGAAACTGCAGTTAGAAAAGGAAAGATAATATGGGATTCATTAAAATTCTAGCCAAGACTTACGGGAATTACTTTTTTGTGATGCAAAGCGTCAAAGTTCTGAAGAACATGAAAAAAGACGACAATGCTCTAGTAGGTTTCGGGAAAGTACTGCTTGCTGACAAGCTGATGGATGTCGCCCAGTGGCTCGCAAAACCAGATGATAAGGAATAACTTGAAATGAAAGAAACTAGCAGGAACTCCGCTGCTAGTTTTTTAATCTCTTCCCATATGGTATAATATAAGCAGGAAAATCATTTTAGAACATACATGGAGGTCGTCATGGATAATATCATCGATGTGTCAATACCCGTTGCGGAAGTGGTAGACAAGCATCCAGAAGTCTTGGAAATCCTAGTGGAACTCGGTTTTAAACCACTTGCTAATCCCTTGATGCGCAATACAGTTGGTCGCAAAGTATCGCTCAAACAGGGTTCTAAGCTTGAAGGAACTCCTATGGATAAGATTGTCCGCAAACTGGAAGCGAATGGCTACGAAGTGATTGGATTAGACTAATGGCAGATGAACGGATTCATATCCTACGGGATATTTTGTTAGAATTGCACAATGGCGCCTCTCCTGAGTCAGTTCAGGAGCGTTTTGATGCGACCTTTACGGGTGTTTCAGCTATCGAGATTTCCCTCATGGAGCACGAGCTGATGAACTCAGACTCAGGTGTCACCTTTGAAGATGTCATGGAACTCTGCGATGTCCATGCCAATCTTTTTAAAAATGCTGTTAAGGGCGTCGAAGTGGAGGATACCGAACACCCTGGCCACCCAGTTCGCGTCTTCAAGGATGAAAATCTGGCCCTCCGTGCTGCCTTGATTCGCATTCGGAGATTGTTAGATACCTATGAGTCTATGGAAGATGAGGAAATGCTGGCGGAGATGCGTAAGGGTTTGGTTCGTCAAATGGGGCTGTTGGGCCAATTTGACATCCACTACCAGCGTAAGGAAGAGCTTTTCTTTCCCATCATGGAGCGCTATGGACACGATTCCCCTCCAAAAGTTATGTGGGGAGTGGATGACCAGATCAGAGAACTCTTTCAGACAGCTCTAGCGACAGCCAAAGCACTACCAAAAGTTCCAATTAGCACAGTAAAAGAAGATTTTGAAGCTTTTGCGACAGAGTTTGAAAGTATGATTTTCAAGGAAGAGTCTATCCTTCTCATGATTCTCCTTGAGTCTTTCACTCAGGATGATTGGATTCAGATTGCGGAGGAGAGCGACGCCTATGGTTATGCCATCATCCGTCCGTCTGAGAAATGGGTTCCAGAACGCCAGAGTTTTGTTGAGGAAAAGAGCGAAGTGGAGTCCGTGGAACTAGACACTGCTGAAGGCCAAGTGCAACAAGTTATCGATACGCCAGAAGGCCAGTTCACCATTACCTTTACTCCTAAGGAAAAGGAAGCAGTGCTGGATCGTCATAGTCAACAGGCTTTTGGCAATGGCTATCTCTCAGTTGAGCAGGCCAACCTCATCCTCAATCACCTCCCCATGGAGATCACCTTTGTCAATAAAGACGACATTTTCCAGTATTACAATGACAATGCACCAGCTGATGAGATGATTTTCAAACGGACGCCGTCCCAAGTCGGGCGTAATGTAGAACTCTGCCATCCGCCCAAGTACTTAGACAAGGTGAAGTCTGTTATGAAAGGTCTTCGTGAAGGGGTCAAGGACAAGTATGAAATGTGGTTCAAGTCAGAGTCGCGAGACAAGTTTGTCCACATCACCTATGCCGCAGTGCACAATGAAAACGGGGAATTCCAAGGCGTGCTAGAATATGTTCAGGACATCCAGCCCTATCGTGAGATTGATACGGACTACTTCCGTGGATTAGAATAAGGAGAATCAATGAGTTACGAACAAGAATTTATGAAGGAATTTGAGGCCTGGGTTAATACCCAGATCATGATCAACGACATGGCGCACAAGGAAAGTCAAAAAGTCTACGAAGAGGACCAAGACGAGCGTGCCAAAGATGCCATGATTCGCTATGAAAGCCGCTTGGATGCTTATCAGTTTTTGCTTGGTAAGTTTGAAAATTTCAAGGCGGGCAAGGGATTTCATGATTTGCCAGAGGGCTTGTTTGGCGAGCGGAATTATTAATCGTTACAAATCAAAAAGTGCGTATGAACGCACTTTTTCTGTTTATACGTGATGTGTGTGTTTGGTAATCCATTGTTCCATTTTGATATGCAATCAGAATGAATAGATGCCCAAAGTGATGATGGTGAGCAAGAACCACTTGATCCAGTTCCCGAATAATTGAGAACCTGTTCCGTCAAAATAGAGGCGACGTCCATCGATGACAGTGCGCTTGACTTTCCAGTTTTGCATCATACAAACTGCCCAAGGCGTAGTGATTCCAATAGTAAATCCTATGATGATCATGGCTAGGATAGCATATCTAACCTAGCTCAAAAGACCACCATCAAAGTAACTTTCGTTATTCACATTGTTCTCCTTATCAGCTTTTTATGTGAATTAATATTGCAAATTACTGCATATTTTATCAAGAAGTTGAATCGTTGTCGAATTAGATTGAAAGAAAAAACGGCTAGATTTTTAAGAACAATCTCGTTTCCTTTCTTGATTTTTTGCCAAAATCTTGATAGAATATCTTTATTAAATCCTTGTCAGAGCAGGGATTTTTTATTGAAAGGATTTTATCATGTCAAAGAAACTCCAACGTAAAAAACAATTGCGAAATAGCCTTCGTCGCTCAGGTGCATTTTCAACTACAGTGACCAAGGTTGTCGAAGAGACCAAAAAAGTCGTGAAACATGCGGAAAAATCTGCTAGCCAAGCAGGAAAAGTTGTCTCTAAAAGAGTGGAACAAGCAGTAGAAGCGACCAAGGAACAAGCTCAAAAAGTAGCCAGTTCAGTAGAAGATTTCGCAGCTACTTTGGGTGGCCTCTCAGTAGATCGCGCTAAGACTTTCTATGATGAAGGTATCAAGTCGGCTTCTGACTTCAAAAACTGGACAGAAAAAGAACTCCTTGCCTTGAAAGGAATCGGCCCAGCTACGATTAAGAAATTAAAAGAACACGGAATCAGCTTCAAGTAATTTTTCTTGTCCCTTGCATTTCTGTCAAAAACTTGCTACAATAAAGCCATCAGAGGTGTTTTGAATCCCACATTTTACAGAAAGTGGCGGTGCTGAGAAGTCCACAAATGTGTCAAAACTGGTTGCTGATGATTAAAATGAAATAAAAGTGTCTTTGTATATCCTTCAAAGACAAGAGTTGCGGGCGTCTGCCCGAAATTGGGTGGTACCGCGGATAAACACATTCGTCCCTGTCATGTAGATGGCAGGGGCATTTTTTATGGAAAGTGAGGGCTGAAGATGGAGCAAGCACAATTACCAGAACGATTAGAAACCGAACGGCTAGTGTTACGAGTCCGTACAGTGGCGGATGCAGTGGATATCTTTGACTATGCCAGTAGGCCAGAAGTTTCCTACCCAGCAGGCTTTCCACCCGTCAAGACCTTGGAAGATGAGATTTATTACCTGGAGCATATCCTTCCTGAGCGCAATCAAAAGGAAAATCTCCCAGCTGGCTACGGAATTGTCGTCAAAGGGACGGATAAAATCGTTGGCTCTGTTGATTTCAACCATCGCCATGAAGATGATGTGCTGGAGATTGGCTATATCTTGCATCCAGACTATTGGGGCTTAGGATATGTGCCAGAAGCAGCACGTGCCTTGATTGACCTAGCTTTTAAAGAACTGGGTCTTCATAAGATTGAGATGACTTGCTTTGGCTACAATGTCCAAAGTCAACGAGTTGCAGAGAAACTTGGCTTCACCCTCGAAGCTCGCATCCGAGACCGAAAGGATGTTCAAGGAAACCGCTGTGACAGTCTCATATATGGCTTGCTGAGGAGTGAGTGGGAGGACGGTAATAACTGTTAGTTGAACTGTTCGATAATTTCGAACAGTTCAGTAAGAGGATTGCAGAGAGTTTTTATAGAAAGTATTATCTATTTATAAGTTCACATTTTTAACAATATAAATAAATATATAAGGAGTTCAAAATGGACGAGATATTTAAATTAATGGCTGCCTTTGGTATAGGAACATTTTTAAGTGGCTTTTTATCTTTTTTATCAAACAGTAAAAATAATTTAGTTGAATTCGAAGTAGAAAATTACCAAAATAGGAGAAAAGAGATACTTAGAATTTCAAACAATTTGTCATCTTATGAAATTAAAAAAACTCAACAAGCAATTGAAAAATTAAGAATGGTTTTATCTCCAGAAGATTCGAATTTATTGGATAAGACTCAGAAGGAGATAGATAATATAGGGAAAGAATATTATTTGAAAGATGCACATATTTGGAAGTTGATAAATAATTTTAACTATTCCTTAGATTCTAATAAATTGTTACGTAAATATTTGAGATTATTATTAGAATATGAAGAGTCTATAGTTAAAAGAAAAGTAAATTGGAATATCACATTGTTTTTCTCATTACTATGTAAAGTTATACCTATTATGCTATCAATATATCTTGCAGTAGCAATAGATACCAATCAAATAGCGGGAATTTTTTATCTAATTGGAATTATGTTCATTGCAATATCTGAAATAATGATATACATATTTAACTTAGTTGACAATCCTAGTGATAAAATGATAAAAGTACTATTTAATGTGTTCTATACACTCCCAATGATTTTTCTTATTTTTAGGGTTATTTCTTGGAACACAGAGCTATTTTTTTCATTCGGAATACAAATGATAACTGCATTAATTATTTTAATTTTAGGGGGATATTCATATGTAACAACTTTTAATAGAATAGATGGTGAAGCACAATCATATATAAATAAGATTAAACGTTTAAAGGAGAACACACATGTCTAAAGAACTTTCACCTAAATACAATCCAGCCGAGGTTGAGGCTGGTCGTTACCAAAAATGGCTTGATGCCGATGTTTTCAAGCCTTCAGGCGATCAAAAGGCTAAGCCTTATTCTATCGTTATTCCACCACCAAACGTAACTGGGAAACTCCACCTTGGTCACGCTTGGGATACGACTCTTCAGGATATCATCATCCGTCAAAAACGGATGCAAGGTTTCGACACACTCTGGCTTCCAGGGATGGACCACGCGGGGATTGCGACCCAGGCTAAGGTTGAAGAGCGCTTGCGTGGTGAAGGTATTAGCCGTTATGACCTCGGCCGTGAAAAATTCCTAGAGAAAGTCTGGGAATGGAAAGACGAATATGCCACTACCATCAAGGAACAATGGGGTAAGATGGGGCTCTCTGTAGACTACTCTCGTGAGCGTTTCACTCTTGATGAAGGTTTGTCAAAAGCTGTTCGTAAGGTCTTTGTGGACCTTTACAAGAAAGGCTGGATCTACCGTGGTGAGTTTATCATCAACTGGGACCCAGCTGCTCGCACAGCTCTATCTGATATTGAGGTTATCCACAAGGATGTGGAAGGTGCCTTCTACCACATGAACTACATGCTGGAAGACGGCTCACGCGCCCTTGAAGTTGCGACAACTCGTCCTGAGACCATGTTTGGGGACGTTGCCGTTGCGGTCAATCCAGAAGACCCACGCTACAAGGACTTGATTGGTAAAAACGTCATCCTTCCAATCGCTAACAAACTCATCCCAATCGTTGGAGATGAGCATGCTGATCCTGAGTTTGGTACAGGTGTCGTGAAAATCACACCTGCTCACGATCCAAACGACTTCTTGGTTGGTCAACGTCACAACTTGCCACAAGTCAACGTCATGAACGACGACGGAACCATGAACGAGCTTGCCTTCGAATTCGCTGGCATGGATCGTTTTGAAGCCCGCAAAGCGGTTGTCAAGAAACTGGAAGAAATCGATGCCCTCGTTAAAATCGAAAAACGTGTCCACAGTGTTGGTCACTCAGAGCGTACAGGTGTCGTGGTTGAACCACGCTTGTCTACGCAATGGTTCGTTAAGATGGACCAATTGGCGAAAAATGCCATCGCCAACCAAGACACAGACGACAAGGTAGAATTCTACCCACCTCGTTTCAACGATACCTTCCTCCAATGGATGGAAAATGTCCACGACTGGGTAATCTCTCGTCAGCTCTGGTGGGGACACCAAATCCCAGCTTGGTACAATGCTGAAGGTGAAATGTACGTCGGTGAAGAAGCTCCTGAAGGTGACGGTTGGACTCAGGACGAAGACGTCTTGGATACTTGGTTCAGTTCTGCCCTTTGGCCATTCTCAACTATGGGCTGGCCTGATGTGGACTCAGAAGACTTCAAACGTTACTTCCCAACTTCAACTTTGGTAACAGGTTACGATATCATCTTCTTCTGGGTGTCTCGTATGATCTTCCAATCCTTGGAATTCACGGGTCGTCAGCCATTCCAAAATGTCCTTATCCACGGTCTTATCCGTGATGAGCAAGGACGTAAGATGTCCAAATCTCTCGGAAACGGGATTGACCCCATGGATGTTATTGAGAAATACGGTGCTGATGCCCTTCGTTGGTTCCTGTCAAATGGTTCTGCGCCAGGTCAAGACGTGCGCTTCTCTTATGAGAAAATGGATGCTTCATGGAACTTCATTAACAAGATCTGGAACATCTCTCGTTACATCCTCATGAACAATGAAGGTTTGACCCTTGAGCAAGCAACTGCCAATGTGGAAAAAGTTGTTAACAAGGAAGCTGGAAATGTCACAGACCGCTGGATTCTCCACAACCTCAATGAAACCATCGGTAAAGTCACTGAAAACTTTGATAAGTTTGAGTTTGGTGTGGCTGGGCACATCTTATACAACTTCATCTGGGATGAGTTTGCGGACTGGTACGTTGAGTTGACCAAGGAGGTCCTTTATAGCGATAATGAAGAAGAGAAAGTCATCACACGTTCTGTTCTCCTTTACACCTTGGACAAGATCCTTCGTCTCCTTCACCCAATCATGCCATTCGTGACAGAGGAAATCTTTGGACAAATCTCAGAAGGCTCTATCGTCACAGCAGAATACCCAACTGTCAACCCAGCCTTTGAAGACCTCGCTGCCCACACTGGTGTGGAAAGCCTCAAAGACTTGATTCGTGCGGTTCGTAATGCGCGTGCGGAAGTAAACGTAGCTCCAAGCAAGCCTATCACCATTCTTGTCAAGACAAACGATAGCGACTTGGAAGCCTTCTTTAACAGCAATGTCAACTACATCAAACGCTTCACAAATCCAGAACACTTGGAGATCGCATCCAACATCCCTGCACCTGAACTCGCGATGTCAAGCGTCATCACAGGAGCAGAAATCTACTTGCCACTGGCTGACCTCCTCAATGTCGAAGAAGAACTGGCTCGTCTCGACAAAGAACTCGCTAAATGGCAAAAAGAACTGGACATGGTAGGCAAAAAGCTCTCTAACGAACGCTTCGTAGCCAACGCCAAACCAGAAGTCGTTCAAAAAGAACGCGACAAACAAGCCGACTACCAAGCTAAATACGATGCGACCGTAGCACGTATTGATGAGATGAAGAAACTCGTTAAATAAACACAGAAACACGGTGATGAGCCGTGTTTTTTTCTTTAGTTTGTGATAAAATTGTGATAATAAATTTTAATGACTGAAAGAGAAAGAATGAAATACATAGATTTATTTGCAGGATCAGGTGGTTTATCCTTAGGGCTTTATAATGCTGGGTTGCATGGAATATTTGCAGTTGAAAAAAATAAAGATGCTTTTAGTACTTTAAAATACAATTTAATTGAGAGAAGAAATCATTTTTCATGGCCGAACTGGCTTGACATGAAAAATTGGGATATAAATGAACTTTTAGAAGTTCATAGTAAGGAACTTGCTGCATTAAACGGTTCCGTTGATTTAGTTGTAGGTGGTCCACCATGTCAAGGATTTTCCATGGCAGGAAAGAGAAAAAATGATGATATGAGAAATCAATTAATGCATTCGTATATTGAGTTTATCAAATTAGTTCAACCTACTATGTTATTTTTTGAAAATGTTCAAGGCTTTACTGTAGAATTTAAGGATCAAACGAATAAACAAAAATATTCTGATATTCTTGTTTCAGAGTTGCATAAATTAGGATATAACTTAGACTATAAAATTATAACTATGTCAGAATACGGTGTTCCACAAAATAGGAAACGGTTCATTCTATTTGCATCAAAAAATGGGGCCTATGAGATATTTTTTGATGAATTATTGGAAAATAAAGATTGTTTTTTGAGGGATAGAGGACTAAAAATACCAATTACAATTTCTCAAGCTATTAATGATTTGAAAAAAAGTCATGGAGAAGTTGATAGTAAAGACACTAAGGCATTTAAAAATGGGAAGTATGGTCGAGCAACTTCAGCATATCAAAAATTAATGAGAAATAACATTGAACGAGGCGCTTTACCTGATAGTCATCGATTCGTGAAACATAAAAGTGAAACAATAGATTTATTTAAACGTTTAATGACTGCTTCCGAAAAAAGTATACGAATTACACCATCTATGAATCTGGTTGAAGGTTTAAAGAAGCGTGGAGTAACTCCTTTAAAGAAAAATTCGATTTGTAATACGATTACTTCTATTCCAGATGATTATATACATTATGATGAGCCTCGAATCATGACAGTTAGAGAACACGCTAGAATACAAAGTTTTCCAGATGATTATGAATTCAAAGGGCCATATACTACAGGAGGTGAACGACGAAAAACGGATGTTCCTCGATATACTCAAGTTGCTAATGCTGTTCCTCCTTTGTTTGCGGAACAAGTTGGAGAAGTTATTTTGAAAATCTCTGAATAAGGAGTTGAGATGGAAGAAAAATTACACTTTAAAGTTAGTTCGGGTTTAAAGAATATAATTGGTAAAGACCTGATTACAAATGAATTAGTAGCTATCTTCGAATTGGTAAAAAATGGTTATGATGCTGATGCAACAGAAATAAATCTAATTATAAACAGTTATGAAAATTACATTATCATTCAAGATAACGGTAAGGGAATGAATCGTGATGATATTGAAAATAAATGGCTGTTTGTTGCTCATTCAGAAAAAAAAGATAGTGATAAGGTATATGCTGGATCCAAGGGAATAGGTCGTTTTTCTTGTGATAGATTAGGAACTAAGCTTAAACTTATTAGTCATAAAGATGATGAAGTTAGTGAATTAAAAATTGACTGGGGTAAATTTGAAAAAAATTCTCTAACAAAATTTGAAGAGTTAGACGTCACATATACTAGCTTAGATGTAATCGAAGATAGTTTTATTCAAAAATCAGGGACTATCTTAACCATCTCCAACTTGAGAGATACTTGGGACTTAAATAGAGTTAATAGGGTTATTGAAGCTCTTCAAAGACTTGTAAATCCATTTGTGGATGATGGTAAAATAAAGATTAATGTTAAGTACATTTCATCCTCCTCGGGAATTGCTGAATTGGATGAATATATTAGTAATCATATTGCTACAGTATTAGATAAAAAAACTATATATATTGAGTGTGATATAAAAGAAAAAGAAATCAGCATTACCTTATTTGATAAGGAAAAGATTATTTACTCTTTAAAAATTGAGAATAATACAATCTTAAAAGATATTTATTTTAAAATATACTATATGAGTTTTGCTGCTAAATATAATTTTACAAAAATAATGAAAACTGAACCGAAAAATTATGGGTCTATTTTCTTGTATAAGAATAATTTTAGGATTTTTCCATATGGAGAAGTTGATTTTGATTCCTTTGGTTTAAATCTACGTAAAACACAAGGTTTTAATCGATATTTAGGACATAGGGAATTGCTAGGCTGGATTAACATAACAGATTCTGAAAATCATTTTAATGAAGTTACATCTCGTGATAGAGGATTTGTTACTAATTCTTATACTATAGAATTTGAAAAAGTATATATGGAACTTGTTCACAGACCATTAGAATCCTATATGCAATTGACAAGGTTTGGAAATAGTGATATTGATGATATTGAAACAGATGACAATGATGCGATCCAAAAGCTAATTCAAAGATTTAAAAAGTATAAGTTTACTGTAGCTCCAAGAGTTTATGAACTCCCAAAAATCGCACAACCACTAGAAAAAAAATTCGAACTTCTCGATGATATGAATACAAGCTCCTCTGAAAAAAAAGAAATTCAAAAGAGTTTGAAACAGGCCACTGTCGAGTTAAGAAAAGAGAATCAAGAGGTAAAAAAAGAAAATCAAAGAATTGATAGAGAAAATAGTAGATTAAAAAATGAAATTGAGATTAAGGAGAAATTAATCTCAAATGAAAAACCAGCGCGTCAAGATATGCTTTTCCATGAATTAGGAAAAGCAGGTAAAGAGCTAACAGCTACTCTACAGAAAATGATTCGGCTTATGACACCAGAAGAGTACGAAAAATTTTCGAACTCGATCTATAAAATTAGAAGAACTTCTGATAAACTATCTTCAATAAAAAAACAAATATTACGATTAAATTTTGAATCTTTTAGTAACCTTGAAAATATTGAATTGAAGTCGTACTTAAAGAGCTATGTAGACAATCTAATCGATGATACAGTGAATGTAAAGATTAGCTTAGGAGTTGGAAAACTATATCAAAACATAAATGTTTATGATTTTGGTACTCTACTTGATAACTTAATAATTAATGCCCAGGAACGCAATGCAAAAGAACTACATATTTTCTTTAATGAAGATAATAAAATAATGCACTTTACTTCAGATACAGGACCAATTGATATTGTTCCTATTGAAAATATATTTAACATTGGAGTAACATCAAAGCGGCGAGGAACCGGGCTAGGTATGTATATTTGCCAGCAAATTTGTAAGGATTTTAATTGGAAGATATCAGTTCACCAACTAAATAATAACATAGTTGATTTTCAAATTGAGTTTAGCGAGGTTTAAATTGAGACAAGAAATAAATATTCTGTGGTTGGAGGATGATTTAACCATGGATGCCCATACTTATAGGAAAGAGCTTGTAGAGGATATCTTAAAAGATAAAGGCTATAAGGCACAAATTAAAGAATTTAAAACATTTGAAGATGCAAGAAAAGAGTTGGTTTCAGCTAAGAGATATGATTTTTTTATTTCAGATTTTAACTTAGATGCATCTGAAACAGGTTTAAATTATCTTGAAGAAATAAGAAATAGAAATGGTTTTAAACAATTTGTTATTTTGTATTCTAATAATAATTATAACACTATAAAATCAGATGTTATCAATATTCTAAAGCATAAAAATCTAGATATTTTTTCAAATTTCACATTTTTTTCAGTTTCTGATAGTTTAGAGGAAAAACATTTTGAGGATGCGATTAATGTTATTCTTTGTCGCTGGGACGAATTAAATGCAATTCGTGGGAGATTCATGTGCGAAAATGCAGAGATAGAGCATTTGTTACGAGAAAAATTAAGCGACGATAATCCAGATCACTCTTATAGAAAATTATTTGAAGATTTTTTTAGAGAAAGGGTCAGACTGAATAGAACTAATTTATCGCCTAGAAATAAAAGAGATTATGAGAAATTAAAATCAGACTGGTCAGCTTTGATAGATAAGAGGAATTCTCTTGCTCATGTGGAAGAGGGATTCACAGAGCAGGAAGGATATTATATTTGCTCACTTAAAGACCCAGAAATTAGAATAATGGAAAGTAGTTTAGATAAGGAGCGCTGCGAGTTGCTTTCTTTGAAAAATAGAATAATAGAATTTTTGGGGAAAAATTACTATTAATTTTAATAATTTTAAAAAAATAAGATAACTGTTCTAAAAAATACTCTGACGATTTATTTAGGAGTAATATGAATCACTTTCTCCCATTTAACCTTTGACTATTCCGCAAAATTATCGTACAATAAAGAGTACATGATAAAATGTGGTCAGAGTCTGTCTGCTCTGGCGATAGTAGTAAAAATGAGGAGAAACGCTTTGGAATTAGAAGTATTTGCTGGGCAAGAAAAAAGTGAACTATCTATGATTGAGGTAGCGCGTGCTATCTTGGAACTTCGTGGTCGCGATCATGAGATGCATTTTAGCGATCTTGTAAATGAAATTCAAAACTACCTTGGAACATCAAACAGCGATATCCGCGAAGCTTTGCCTTTGTTCTACACAGAGTTGAACTTTGACGGTAGCTTCATCTCTCTTGGAGACAACAAATGGGGGCTTCGTTCATGGTATGGTGTAGACGAAATTGACGAAGAAATCATCGCTCTTGAAGAAAGTGACGACGATGAAGTAGCACCAAAAGCTAAGAAAAAACGTGTCAATGCCTTTATGGATGGTGATTCAGATGCCATTGACTACAATGCAGATGATCCAGAAGACGAAGATGCATACGAAGCAGACCCAGCTCTTTCATATGATGATGAAAATCCAGATGATGAGAAAAATGAAGTGGAAGCTTACGATGCGGAAATCAACGAAATCGCCCCTGATGACTTGGGAGAAGACGTGGATCTCAACGAAGAAGACGATGAGTTTTCAGATGATGATGCTGAAACGAGTGAAGAAGAGTAAAAGACTTCACAGAGGAGATCGCCTGATCTCCTTTTTTGTTGCTTGGGCAAAGTAGTTGAGTGATACATCCGTTTGGATGTGGATCTTTAGTTGGTTTTTTGAAAACAGTCTCCTATTTTCATGCTTTACCAATTCGGGTTGACAAATGTTCTGTTTTAAGGTATCATATTGTTCGGGCACCTCTTTTAGAGGTCGGGGCTCCCTAGTTACTAGGGAGCTGTTTTTGTTTTTTCAGGAAGTTTTTCTTGAAAAGTCGTTATCCATAAGGGGCTTGTTTTCGATCTCCCCTCGTAGTTAACAAGACCTTGAGCATTTTAGAAAGAGGAATCTATGTCTACGAAATATATTTTTGTAACTGGTGGTGTGGTATCGTCTATTGGGAAAGGGATTGTGGCAGCAAGTCTGGGCCGTCTCTTGAAAAATCGTGGTCTCAAAGTAACCATTCAAAAATTTGACCCTTATATCAATATCGATCCGGGAACCATGAGTCCTTACCAGCACGGGGAAGTCTTTGTGACAGATGATGGGGCTGAGACAGATTTGGACTTGGGTCACTATGAACGTTTCATCGATATCAATCTCAATAAATATTCCAACGTGACAACTGGTAAAATCTACAGTGAAGTTCTTCGTAAGGAACGCCGTGGCGAATACCTTGGGGCAACTGTTCAAGTCATTCCTCATATCACAGATGCTTTGAAAGAAAAAATCAAGCGTGCCGCTCTAACGACTGACTCTGATGTCATTATCACAGAGGTTGGTGGAACCGTTGGAGATATAGAGTCCTTGCCATTTCTAGAGGCTCTTCGTCAGATGAAGGCAGATGTGGGTGCAGATAACGTCATGTACATCCATACAACCTTGCTTCCTTATCTCAAGGCTGCTGGTGAGATGAAGACCAAGCCAACTCAGCATTCAGTAAAAGAATTGCGAGGATTGGGAATCCAGCCAAATATGTTGGTCATTCGCACCGAGAAACCAGCTGGTCAAGGAATTAAAAACAAACTAGCCCAGTTCTGTGACGTAGCACCAGAAGCTGTTATCGAGTCTTTGAATGTCGAACATCTTTACCAAATTCCATTAAACTTGCAGGCGCAAGGTATGGATCAAATTGTTTGTGACCATTTGAAACTAGACGCACCAGCAGCGGATATGACAGAATGGTCAGCTATGGTGGACAAGGTCATGAACCTGAAAAAACAAGTTAAAATTTCCCTTGTCGGTAAGTATGTGGAGTTGCAAGATGCCTACATCTCAGTGGTTGAAGCCTTGAAACACTCTGGTTATGCCAACGACGCAGAAGTGAAGATTAATTGGATCAACGCCAATGATGTGACAGCAGAGAATGTGGCAGAACTCTTGTCTGATGCGGACGGAATCATCGTACCAGGAGGTTTTGGTCAACGTGGTACAGAAGGAAAAATCCAAGCCATCCGCTATGCGCGTGAGAATGACGTTCCAATGTTGGGAGTCTGCTTGGGAATGCAGTTGACTTGTATCGAGTATGCTCGTCACGTTTTAGGGCTTGAAGGTGCCAATTCTGCAGAACTTGCACCAGATACAAAATACCCTATCATTGATATCATGCGTGACCAGATTGATGTTGAGGATATGGGAGGAACCCTTCGATTGGGACTTTACCCATCTAAGTTGAAACGTGGTTCTAAGGCAGCGGCTGCTTATCACAATCAAGAAGTGGTGCAACGCCGTCACCGTCACCGTTATGAGTTTAACAATGCCTTTCGTGAACAGTTTGAGGCAGCAGGTTTCGTCTTCTCAGGAGTTTCTCCAGACAATCGTTTGGTCGAAATTGTGGAAATTCCTGAGAATAAATTCTTTGTGGCTTGTCAGTATCACCCTGAACTTTCCAGCCGTCCAAATCGTCCAGAAGAACTCTACACTGCCTTTGTTACTGCAGCAGTTGAAAACAGCAATTAGTAAAATCAGAACCTTTGAGAACAATCTCAGAGGTTTTTTGATCCCTTCAAAAAATTCTTGTTAACTCAGGCGCTTGGCAATAAGGATAAGCTGTCCTCTCTCCTCATTGAGGGAAAGGAATTTTCCCTGTCTAGATACTGCTTCCCCATTTGTCCTAGAGCCCTTTTTGTGTTACAATGAATGGTATGAAAGCTAAGAAATTATGGATGACTGGCTTGACAGTGGCTGGTCTAAGTGCCCTCGCTTTGGGTGCCAAAAAAGCAGCAGATAACCACAAACTCATGAAGACTCAAGAAGAGTTGACCGCTATCGTGCGCGAACTTTTCTCAGATATGGGTGAGATTGCGACTCTCTATGTTCAGGTCTACGAAAGTGGCCTAGAGCGACTTGTCGGTGGCGTCATTTTTGAAGATGGCCGGCACTATACCTTTGTCTATGAAAATGAAGATCTGGTCTACGAGGAGGAAGTCTTATGATACAACCAGCAAGTTTAGAAGAATTGGCATCTTTAGTAGAAAAAGATGGCAAGAAAGTTTTTCTTTTTGTGGCAGACTGGTGTGGCGATTGTCGTTATATCTATCCATCCTTGCCAGAGATTGAGGAGACTAATCCAGAGTTCACCTTTATTCGAGTGGACCGAGACCAGTATCTGGATCTGGCCAAACTCTGGGATGTTTACGGAATTCCTAGCCTTGTTGTGCTAGAAAAGGACAAGGAAATCGGCCGTTTTGTCAACCGTGACCGTAAAAGCAAGGAAGAAATTAACGACTTTTTAGCAGTACTGAAATAGGAGAAAAAGGAAACAATGATTTTTACATATAATAAAGAACATGTCGGCGATGTCCTTATGGTCATCGTGAAAAATAGCTGCGATGCCAAACTGGACGTGGAGCGCAAAGGCAAGGTAGCCCGTGTTTTCCTCAAAGAAAATGGGGAAACAGTGGCTTGGAATATTTTCGACCTTTCAAGTTTGTTTGAAATTGCAGAGCGCGGTCAAGTCTTTTTATCAGATGAGCAAGTAGAACTTTTGAACCAAGAGTTGCGGGCGGAAGGTTTTGAGGAAGAAATTGTCAACGACAAGGAACCAAAGTTTGTTGTCGGTGAGATTGTCGACATGGTAGCACACCCAGATAGCGACCACCTTAATATCTGTCAAGTTGCAGTCGCAAGTGACAAGACAGTACAAATCGTTGCAGGGGCTCCCAATGCGCGTGTCGGTTTGAAAACTATTGTAGCCCTTCCGGGAGCTATGATGCCAAAAGGCAATCTCATTTTCCCAGGCGAACTTCGTGGTGAAAAGAGTTTTGGCATGATGTGCAGCCCTCGTGAACTTGCCTTACCAAATGCTCCGCAAAAACGTGGGGTTATTGAATTGTCAGAAGGCCAAGTTGTTGGAACTCCATTCGACCCAGCGAAGCACTGGACTGCCTAAGAAGTTGTTAGTATCTGATACACCAGATAGAAGGAAATAAGATGGCAAAAAATGTAGTGATTACTGGAGCGACCTCAGGAATCGGAGAAGCGATTGCGCGTGCTTATCTGAATCAAGGTGAGAATGTCGTCCTAACAGGGCGACGGACAGACAGACTAGTGGCCCTCAAGTCAGAGTTTGCAGAAACTTTTCCAAATCAAACAGTTTGGACTTTTCCACTGGATGTGACGAATATGACCATGGTGAAGACTATCTGCTCCGATATTTTAGAAACGATAGGGCAGATTGATATATTGGTCAATAACGCTGGACTAGCTCTTGGCTTGGCTCCCTATCAAGACTATGAAGAATTGGATATGCTGACCATGTTAGATACCAATGTCAAGGGCTTGATGGCAGTCACTCGCTGTTTCTTACCAGCAATGGTAAAAGCCAATCAAGGCCATATTATCAACATGGGATCGACCGCAGGAATCTATGCCTATGCTGGGGCAGCTGTTTACTCAGCCACCAAGGCAGCAGTTAAGACATTTTCAGATGGTCTGCGAATTGATACCATCGCAACGGATATCAAGGTGACCACCATTCAGCCTGGAATTGTCGAAACAGATTTTTCTGCGGTACGCTTCCACGGTGACAAAGAGCGTGCTGCAACCGTTTATCAGGGAATTGAGGCCCTGCAAGCACAAGATATCGCAGACACTGTGGTCTATGTGACCAGTCAGCCTCGTCGTGTGCAGATTACAGATATGACCATTATGGCCAATCAACAGGCGACAGGTTTCATGGTTCATAAAAAATAAAAAATTTTCTCGAAAAGTTACAAATTTCTGTAACTTTTTTTGATTTCCTGCGAATAGATAAGTAGGAGGAAGAAAATATGTATAATAAAGTTATTCTTATTGGACGTTTAACGTCTACACCAGAATTGCACAAAACCAACAATGACAAGTCGGTAGCGCGAGCAACTATCGCTGTGAACCGTCGTTACAAAGACCAAAATGGCGAACGCGAAGCTGATTTTGTTAATCTTGTTCTTTGGGGGAAATTGGCTGAAACCTTGGCAAGCTACGCAACTAAAGGTAGTCTTATCTCTGTGGATGGAGAACTTCGTACCCGTCGCTTTGAGAAAAATGGCCAGATGAACTATGTGACTGAAGTCCTTGCCACAGGATTCCAACTTTTGGAAAGCCGCGCTCAACGTGCTATGCGTGAAAATAATGCAGGACAGGATTTGGCAGATTTGGTCTTGGAAGAGGAAGAATTGCCATTTTAATACTCTTCGAAAATCTCTTCGAACCTCGTCAGCTTCACCTTGCCGTAGGTATAGGTAACTGACTTCGTCAGTTCTATCCACAACTTCAAAACACTGTTTTGAGCAACCTGCGGCTAGTTTCCTAGTTTGATCTTTGATTTTCATTGAGTAGAAACATTGAAAAGTCTGAGTTGGTCTCAGGCTTTTTATCTTGCCAAAGTCAGACTTTTTTCTTGACTATTTCTGACCAAGTGATACAATAGAACTATAAATTAGCACTCAGTCATAAAGAGTGCTAATAATATGTAGTTTATCATGGAGGAAAGCAGATGTTGAAACCATTAGGAGACCGTGTGGTCTTGAAAATCGAAGAAAAAGAACAAACTGTTGGAGGCTTTGTCCTTGCAGGCTCAGCCCAAGAAAAAACAAAAACGGCCCAAGTTGTAGCTACTGGACAAGGTGTTCGTACCTTGAACGGTGACTTGGTTGCTCCAAGCGTTAAGCCTGGGGACCGTGTCTTAGTTGAAGCTCATGCAGGTATTGATGTCAAAGATGGCGATGAAAAGTACATTATCGTAGGCGAAGCCAATATCTTGGCAATCATTGAAGAATAGAAGGAGAAAGTAAGTATGTCAAAAGAAATTAAATTTTCATCTGATGCTCGTTCAGCCATGGTTCGTGGTGTTGATATCCTAGCAGACACAGTTAAAGTAACCTTAGGACCAAAAGGTCGTAATGTTGTGTTGGAAAAATCATTTGGCTCACCCTTGATTACCAATGACGGTGTTACTATTGCCAAAGAAATTGAACTAGAAGACCATTTTGAAAATATGGGTGCCAAGTTGGTATCAGAAGTAGCTTCTAAAACCAATGATATCGCAGGTGACGGAACGACAACTGCAACTGTCTTGACCCAAGCGATCGTCCGTGAAGGAATCAAGAACGTCACTGCAGGTGCCAACCCAATCGGCATTCGTCGGGGGATTGAAGCAGCGGTTGCCGCAGCTGTAGAAACCTTGAAAAACAATGCCATCCCTGTTGCCAATAAAGAAGCCATCGCTCAGGTTGCCGCTGTATCTTCTCGTTCTGAAAAAGTCGGCGAATACATCTCTGAAGCCATGGAAAAAGTTGGCAAGGATGGAGTCATCACCATTGAAGAGTCACGTGGTATGGAGACAGAGCTTGAAGTCGTGGAAGGAATGCAGTTTGACCGTGGTTATCTATCACAGTATATGGTGACAGATAGCGAAAAAATGGTGGCTGACCTTGAAAATCCATACATTTTGATTACCGACAAGAAAATTTCAAATATCCAAGAAATCTTGCCACTCCTAGAAAGCATTCTCCAAAGCAACCGTCCGCTCTTGATTATTGCGGATGATGTAGATGGCGAAGCTCTTCCAACTCTTGTATTGAACAAGATTCGTGGAACCTTCAACGTAGTAGCAGTTAAGGCCCCTGGCTTTGGTGACCGTCGTAAGGCTATGTTAGAAGACATCGCTATCTTGACAGGCGGAACAGTCATCACAGAGGATCTTGGTCTTGAGTTGAAAGACGCGACAATTGAAGCTCTTGGTCAAGCAGCGAGAGTAACTGTGGACAAAGATAGCACTGTTATCGTAGAAGGTGCTGGAAATCCTGAAGCGATTTCTCACCGTGTTGCGGTTATCAAGTCTCAAATCGAAACCACAACTTCAGAGTTTGACCGCGAAAAATTGCAAGAACGCTTGGCAAAATTGTCAGGTGGTGTCGCAGTGATCAAGGTCGGTGCTGCAACTGAAACTGAGTTGAAAGAAATGAAACTCCGCATTGAAGATGCCCTTAACGCTACTCGTGCAGCTGTTGAAGAAGGAATTGTTGCAGGTGGTGGAACTGCTCTTGTAAATGTTATTCCAGCCGTAGCTGATTTGGAATTGACAGGAGATGAAGCGACAGGGCGCAATATTGTTCTCCGTGCCTTGGAAGAACCTGTTCGCCAAATCGCCCACAATGCGGGATTCGAAGGTTCTATTGTTATTGACCGCTTGAAGAATGCTGAAGTTGGTACAGGCTTCAACGCAGCAACTGGCGAATGGGTCAACATGATTGAAGAAGGAATCATTGACCCAGTGAAAGTGAGCCGTTCAGCCCTTCAAAATGCAGCATCTGTAGCCAGCTTGATTTTGACTACGGAAGCAGTCGTAGCCAATAAACCGGAACCAGCAGCCCCAGCTCCAGCAATGGATCCAAGCATGATGGGCGGCATGATGTAAAAGCAACTTATAAAAAACACAAAAGGAGGGAACATGCATCCCTCCTTTTAAGGTTTTCTATTCTAAACAGATTTGAGCTCTCCTAACTTATATGATAAAATAAGACTAGAAGAAGGAGAAGAACATGATCGATGTAGAAGAAATTCTGAGCAAGATGAATCCCAATCAGAAGATTAATTATGACCGTGTTATGCAGAAAATGGTTCAGGTTTGGGAAAAAAATGAGGAACGTCCAACTATTCTCATGCACGTTTGCTGTGCCCCTTGCAGTACCTATACCCTCGAATATTTGACCAAGTATGCAGATGTGACCATCTATTTTGCCAATTCCAATATCCATCCCAAGGCAGAATACCACAAGCGAGCTTACGTCACCAAGAAATTTGTCAGTGATTTCAATGAGCGAACAGGAAATACGGTCCAATACCTAGAAGCTCCCTATGAACCCAATGAATACCGGAAGTTAGTCAGAGGACTGGAAGAAGAGCCAGAAGGTGGCGACCGTTGCAAGGTTTGTTTTGACTACCGTCTGGATAAAACAGCGCAAGTGGCCATGGATTTAGGCTTTGACTACTTTGGCTCAGCCTTGACCATCAGTCCCCATAAGAATTCTCAAACCATCAATAGCATCGGAATCGATGTGCAAAAGATTTATACCACCCACTATCTTCCAAGTGATTTCAAGAAAAATCAAGGCTATAAACGATCAGTGGAGATGTGTGAAGAGTATGATATCTACCGTCAATGTTATTGTGGATGCGTCTATGCAGCCCAGGCTCAAAATATTGATTTGGTTCAGGTTAAGAAGGACGCCACGGCTTTCTTGTTGGATAAGGATGTTGAAAAAGATTATTCTCATATCAAGTTTACTGTTACTAAATTAGATATATAGCAATTAACCCAGCTGTAAAGCTGGGTTGTTAAAATAAAAAAACCAGGGCTCTCACCCCGGCTTGACAACTTTACCGATTCTTTAGTTCTATGTAGCGTTTGTACCAAATGTTGACATAGGCCTCTGAGAAAGGACCGCGTCCATTGTTGATCCAATCAACAAGGATTTTAACATGTTCTTTCAAAATATAGTCTAAATCATCAGAATACTTCATTTTGCGTTTATGGCGCTCATACTCTTCAACGTCCAAGAGACGCTTTTCACCATCAGTGAAAACCTTGACATCCAAATCATAATCAATGTATTTCAGGGCTTCCTCATCTAGATAGTAGGGGCTGGCCATATTGCAATAGTAGGAAATCCCATTGTCACGAATCATGGCAATGATATTAAACCAATATTTTTTGTGAAAGTAAACAATAGCGGGTTCTCGAGTCACCCAACGACGACCGTCACTTTCGGTAACAAGTGTGTGGTCGTTGACGCCGATAATGGCGTTCTCTGTTGTTTTTAGTACCATGGTGTCTCGCCAAGTACGGTGAAGACTCCCATCATGCTTATAACTTTGAATTGTAATAAAGTCGCCTTCTTTTGGAAGTTTCATAACTAACCAACTTTCTACAATTTATAAGTTTATCGTTTACTATTATATCATAAATCGGTCTAATTTTTTTGAATTTTACACGAAAATATTAAAGATATTCTCTGAGAGCGCTGGCTATATCCGAAAAATCATAGCCTTTTCGAGCTAAAACTTGGGTTAAACGCTGTTTAAGTTCGTATCCTTCATACTTTCGAGCATACTTAGCATATTGTTTGTCTAGCTCTTTAAAAATGAGTTCTTGAGTCGTTTCTTGGTCGACTTGACTGTCCAAATCGTCAAAGGCATTCTTAGCATCAGAATAGGAGAAGCCTTTGTTGGTCAAGTTTTGAATAATCTTATCCTGCAAGGCACGAGCGGGAAGTTTTCCAGCGTATTTTTTAAGCAGTTTCTCTGCAATACGTTGAGCAACCTCTGAAAAATCAAAATCCTTTAAAACCTCTTCAATAGTTGATTTGGCAATCCCTTTTTGAGATAGTTTTTGAGCTAGCACATAAGGTCCCTTATCTCCAGAAAGTTGATTTGCATTGATGATAGAGTAGGCATACTGACGATCATTAATCCAGTTGTCTTCTTTAAGGTTAGCGATAACTTGACTAGTTATTTTTTCATCAATATCATACTTTTTCAGATACTCTCGCACTTCCTTTTCAGTACGGGCCTTGAAGGATAAATGGTAGAGAGCGAGATTCTTACCATAAGAAAACTGAGCAAAGTCCTGAATCTCGGTCAGTTCCTCTTTACTAATGACCCTATCTCGAGATAGCATAAAACGGACAATGGTATCTTCCGTGATATAAGAGGTTTGCTGTCCATCTAGTTCCATCAAGTAGAGGCGTTTTTTCTTTTCAAGTTTTGTGATTTTCATAGTTCTATTATACCCTAAAATGTGATAAGATAGGGGTATGAATCTGAAAGTCAAACAAAAAATACCTTTAAAAATCAAGCGTATGGGCATTAATGGTGAGGGAATCGGTTTTTACCAGAAAACCCTCGTTTTTGTGCCTGGCGCCCTCAAGGGAGAAGATATCTATTGTCAGATTACTTCTATTAAACGTAACTTTGTTGAAGCCAAATTACTAAAGGTTAATAAGAAGTCTAAATTTCGAGTCGTACCAGCTTGTACGATTTATAATGAATGTGGCGGTTGCCAAATCATGCACCTTCACTATGACAAACAGTTAGAGTTCAAAACGGATTTGCTCCACCAAGCCTTGAAAAAATTTGCTCCTGCAGGATATGAAAACTATGAAATCCGTCCAACTATCGGAATGCAGGAACCAAAGTACTACCGTGCTAAGTTGCAATTTCAGACCCGAAAATTCAACAATCAGGTCAAGGCAGGTTTGTATGCGCAAAACTCTCATTACCTCGTAGAATTGAAAGACTGCTTAGTGCAAGATAAGGAAACCCAAGTGATTGCAAATCGCTTAGCTGAACTTCTTACTTACCATCAAATCCCTATTACCGATGAGAGAAAAACGCTAGGTGTTCGCACTATCATGGTACGCAGAGCAAGAAAAACGGGGCAAGTTCAGATTATTGTTGTCACGAATCGCCAGCTTAATTTGAATCAACTAGTCAAAGACCTAGTTAATGATTTTCCAGAAGTTGTCACGGTTGCTGTCAATACAAATACAGCAAAATCAAGTGAAATCTATGGTGAGAAGACAGAAATTATCTGGGGCCAAGAGAGCATTCAAGAAGGAGTACTCGACTATGAGTTTTCTCTCTCACCCCGTGCCTTCTATCAGCTCAATCCGGAGCAAACAGAAATACTCTATAGTGAAGCAGTTAAGGCCCTGGATATTAGTGAAGAAGACCATCTGATTGATGCCTATTGTGGTGTCGGGACGATCGGATTTGCCTTCGCAAATAAGGTCAAGAGTCTCAGAGGAATGGATATTATTCCAGAAGCCATTGAAGATGCTAAGCGAAATGCTAAAAAAATGGGATTTGACAATACCCATTACGAAGCGGGAACAGCAGAAGAGATTATTCCACGCTGGTATCAAGATGGCTACCGAGCAGATGCCTTGATAGTCGATCCTCCTCGAACGGGTTTAGATGACAAGTTATTAGATACCATCCTAACCTATGTTCCAGAAAAGATGGTCTATGTATCTTGTAATGTTTCAACCTTAGCACGAGATTTGGTTAAACTTGTGAAAGTATACGACCTCCACTACATCCAGTCAGTCGATATGTTTCCTCACACCGCACGGACAGAGGCGGTCGTGAAGTTGGTGAAACGAAAAAGCTTGTAAGTTCTTTCTAGGGGACTAAAATACTATAGAAGATAGTAATATTTAGGATAACCTCTTCAAAAAATTTATTATAAAAATCAAAAATAAATCTAACAAACCTATTGACAAAGGTAAAAAAGTAGGTATAATAGAAAGAGTTGAAAAGCTCAAGGTCCGTTGGTCAAGGGGTTAAGACACCGCCTTTTCACGGCGGTAACACGGGTTCGAATCCCGTACGGACTATGGTGTATTGTGGTTAGAAAAAACTTGAAAAAAGTTTAAAAAAACTGTTGACAGAGACAGGGAGCTGTGATATACTAATATAGTTGTCGCTTGAGAGAGATTGAGTGACAAAGACCTTTGAAAACTGAACAAGACGAACCAATGTGCAGGGCACTACAACTAATGTTGTAGTACTGAACAATGAAAAACAATAAATCTGTCAGTGACAGAAATGAGTGAGAACTCGAACTTTTAATGAGAGTTTGATCCTGGCTCAGGACGAACGCTGGCGGCGTGCCTAATACATGCAAGTAGAACGCTGAAGCTTGGTGCTTGCACCGAGCGGATGAGTTGCGAACGGGTGAGTAACGCGTAGGTAACCTGCCTGGTAGCGGGGGATAACTATTGGAAACGATAGCTAATACCGCATAAAATGGATTATCGCATGATAATTCATTGAAAGGTGCAAATGCATCACTACCAGATGGACCTGCGTTGTATTAGCTAGTTGGTGGGGTAACGGCTCACCAAGGCGACGATACATAGCCGACCTGAGAGGGTGATCGGCCACACTGGGACTGAGACACGGCCCAGACTCCTACGGGAGGCAGCAGTAGGGAATCTTCGGCAATGGACGGAAGTCTGACCGAGCAACGCCGCGTGAGTGAAGAAGGTTTTCGGATCGTAAAGCTCTGTTGTAAGAGAAGAACGAGTGTGAGAGTGGAAAGTTCACACTGTGACGGTATCTTACCAGAAAGGGACGGCTAACTACGTGCCAGCAGCCGCGGTAATACGTAGGTCCCGAGCGTTGTCCGGATTTATTGGGCGTAAAGCGAGCGCAGGCGGTTAGATAAGTCTGAAGTTAAAGGCTGTGGCTTAACCATAGTACGCTTTGGAAACTGTTTAACTTGAGTGCAAGAGGGGAGAGTGGAATTCCATGTGTAGCGGTGAAATGCGTAGATATATGGAGGAACACCGGTGGCGAAAGCGGCTCTCTGGCTTGTAACTGACGCTGAGGCTCGAAAGCGTGGGGAGCAAACAGGATTAGATACCCTGGTAGTCCACGCCGTAAACGATGAGTGCTAGGTGTTAGACCCTTTCCGGGGTTTAGTGCCGCAGCTAACGCATTAAGCACTCCGCCTGGGGAGTACGACCGCAAGGTTGAAACTCAAAGGAATTGACGGGGGCCCGCACAAGCGGTGGAGCATGTGGTTTAATTCGAAGCAACGCGAAGAACCTTACCAGGTCTTGACATCCCTCTGACCGCTCTAGAGATAGAGTTTTCCTTCGGGACAGAGGTGACAGGTGGTGCATGGTTGTCGTCAGCTCGTGTCGTGAGATGTTGGGTTAAGTCCCGCAACGAGCGCAACCCCTATTGTTAGTTGCCATCATTCAGTTGGGCACTCTAGCGAGACTGCCGGTAATAAACCGGAGGAAGGTGGGGATGACGTCAAATCATCATGCCCCTTATGACCTGGGCTACACACGTGCTACAATGGCTGGTACAACGAGTCGCAAGCCGGTGACGGCAAGCTAATCTCTTAAAGCCAGTCTCAGTTCGGATTGTAGGCTGCAACTCGCCTACATGAAGTCGGAATCGCTAGTAATCGCGGATCAGCACGCCGCGGTGAATACGTTCCCGGGCCTTGTACACACCGCCCGTCACACCACGAGAGTTTGTAACACCCGAAGTCGGTGAGGTAACCTTTTAGGAGCCAGCCGCCTAAGGTGGGATAGATGATTGGGGTGAAGTCGTAACAAGGTAGCCGTATCGGAAGGTGCGGCTGGATCACCTCCTTTCTAAGGATAAGGAACTGCACATTGGTCTTGTTTAGTCTTGAGAGGTCTTGTGGGGCCTTAGCTCAGCTGGGAGAGCGCCTGCTTTGCACGCAGGAGGTCAGCGGTTCGATCCCGCTAGGCTCCATTGGTGAGAGATCACCAAGTAATGCACATTGAAAATTGAATATCTATATCAAATAGTAACAAGAAAATAAACCGAAACGCTGTAGTATTAAAAGAGTTTATGACTGAAAGGTCAGAAAATAAGGTTAAGTTAATAAGGGCGCACGGTGGATGCCTTGGCACTAGGAGCCGAAGAAGGACGTGACAAACGACGATATGCCTTGGGTAGCTGTAAGTAAGCGATGATCCAGGGATTTCCGAATGGGGGAACCCAACAGGTACTACCTGTTACCCACATCTGTTAAGGATGTGAGGAGGAAGACGCAGTGAACTGAAACATCTAAGTAGCTGCAGGAAGAGAAAGCAAAAGCGATTGCCTTAGTAGCGGCGAGCGAAACGGCAGGAGGGCAAACCGAAGAGTTTACTCTTCGGGGTTGTAGGACTGCAAAGTGGACTCAAAGATTATAGAAGAATGATTTGGGAAGATCAGCCAAAGAGAGTAATAGCCTCGTATTTAAAATAGTCTTTGTACCTAGCAGTATCCTGAGTACGGCGGGACACGCGAAATCCCGTCGGAATCTGGGAGGACCATCTCCCAACCCTAAATACTCCCTAGTGACCGATAGTGAACCAGTACCGTGAGGGAAAGGTGAAAAGCACCCCGGGAGGGGAGTGAAATAGAACCTGAAACCGTGTGCCTACAACAAGTTCGAGCCCGTTAATGGGTGAGAGCGTGCCTTTTGTAGAATGAACCGGCGAGTTACGATATGATGCGAGGTTAAGTTGAAGAGACGGAGCCGTAGGGAAACCGAGTCTGAATAGGGCGCATTAGTATCATGTCGTAGACCCGAAACCATGTGACCTACCCATGAGCAGGTTGAAGGTGCGGTAAGACGCACTGGAGGACCGAACCAGGGCACGTTGAAAAGTGCTTGGATGACTTGTGGGTAGCGGAGAAATTCCAAACGAACTTGGAGATAGCTGGTTCTCTCCGAAATAGCTTTAGGGCTAGCGTCGACATAAAGATTCTTGGAGGTAGAGCACTGTTTGGGTGAGGGGTCCATCCCGGATTACCAATCTCAGATAAACTCCGAATGCCAAAGAATTATGGTCGGCAGTCAGACTGCGAGTGCTAAGATCCGTAGTCGAAAGGGAAACAGCCCAGACCACCAGCTAAGGTCCCAAAATAATTGTTAAGTGGAAAAGGATGTGGGGTTGCACAGACAACTAGGATGTTAGCTTAGAAGCAGCTATTCATTCAAAGAGTGCGTAATAGCTCACTAGTCGAGTGACCCTGCGCCGAAAATGTACCGGGGCTAAAACAATTTACCGAAGCTGTGGATACCTTTATAGGTATGGTAGGAGAGCGTTCTATGTGTGGAGAAGGTGTACCGTGAGGAGCGCTGGAACGCATAGAAGTGAGAATGCCGGTATGAGTAGCGAAAGACAGGTGAGAATCCTGTCCACCGTAAGACTAAGGTTTCCAGGGGAAGGCTCGTCCGCCCTGGGTTAGTCGGGACCTAAGGAGAGACCGAAAGGTGTATCCGATGGACAACAGGTTGATATTCCTGTACTAGAGTATGTAGTGATGGAGGGACGCAGTAGGCTAACTAAAGCAGACGAATGGAAGAGTCTGTCTAAGCAGTGAGGTGTGATATGAGTCAAATGCTTATATCTGTAACATTGAGCTGTGATGGGGAGCGAAGTTTAGTAGCGAAGTTAGTGACGTCACACTGCCAAGAAAAGCTTCTAGCGTTAAACATGCTCTACCCGTACCGCAAACCGACACAGGTAGTCGAGGCGAGTAGCCTCAGGTGAGCGAGAGAACTCTCGTTAAGGAACTCGGCAAAATGACCCCGTAACTTCGGGAGAAGGGGTGCTGACTTTAGGTCAGCCGCAGTGAATAGGCCCAAGCAACTGTTTATCAAAAACACAGCTCTCTGCTAAATCGTAAGATGATGTATAGGGGGTGACGCCTGCCCGGTGCTGGAAGGTTAAGAGGAGTGCTTAGAGGTAACTCGAAGGTATGAATTGAAGCCCCAGTAAACGGCGGCCGTAACTATAACGGTCCTAAGGTAGCGAAATTCCTTGTCGGGTAAGTTCCGACCCGCACGAAAGGCGTAATGATTTGGGCACTGTCTCAACGAGAGACTCGGTGAAATTTTAGTACCTGTGAAGATGCAGGTTACCCGCGACAGGACGGAAAGACCCCATGGAGCTTTACTGCAGTTTGATATTGAGTGTCTGTACCACATGTACAGGATAGGTAGGAGTCTAAGAGATCGGGACGCCAGTTTCGAAGGAGACGTTGTTGGGATACTACCCTTGTGTTATGGCCACTCTAACCCGGATAGGTGATCCCTATCGGAGACAGTGTCTGACGGGCAGTTTGACTGGGGCGGTCGCCTCCTAAAAGGTAACGGAGGCGCCCAAAGGTTCCCTCAGAATGGTTGGAAATCATTCGCAGAGTGTAAAGGTATAAGGGAGCTTGACTGCGAGAGCAACAACTCGAGCAGGGACGAAAGTCGGGCTTAGTGATCCGGTGGTTCCGTATGGAAGGGCCATCGCTCAACGGATAAAAGCTACCCTGGGGATAACAGGCTTATCTCCCCCAAGAGTTCACATCGACGGGGAGGTTTGGCACCTCGATGTCGGCTCGTCGCATCCTGGGGCTGTAGTCGGTCCCAAGGGTTGGGCTGTTCGCCCATTAAAGCGGCACGCGAGCTGGGTTCAGAACGTCGTGAGACAGTTCGGTCCCTATCCGTCGCGGGCGTAGGAAATTTGAGAGGATCTGCTCCTAGTACGAGAGGACCAGAGTGGACTTACCGCTGGTGTACCAGTTGTCTTGCCAAAGGCATCGCTGGGTAGCTATGTAGGGAAGGGATAAACGCTGAAAGCATCTAAGTGTGAAACCCACCTCAAGATGAGATTTCCCATGATTATATATCAGTAAGAGCCCTGAGAGAAGATCAGGTAGATAGGTTAGAAGTGGAAGTGTGGCGACACATGTAGCGGACTAATACTAATAGCTCGAGGACTTATCCAAAGTAACTGAGGATACGAAGTGTGAGGTTTACTTGGTATTTGATAGATATTCAATTTTGAGTAGGTATTACTCAGAGTTAAGTGACGATAGCCTAGGAGATACACCTGTACCCATGCCGAACACAGCAGTTAAGCCCTAGAACGCCGGAAGTAGTTGGGGGTTGCCCCCTGTGAGATATGGAAGTCGCTTAGCT
>NZ_JBTHHX010000005.1:0-149393 GCF_054353455.1 Streptococcus sp. V913
AGCTGTGATATACTAATATAGTTGTCGCTTGAGAGAGATTGAGTGACAAAGACCTTTGAAAACTGAACAAGACGAACCAATGTGCAGGGCACTACAACTAATGTTGTAGTACTGAACAATGAAAAACAATAAATCTGTCAGTGACAGAAATGAGTGAGAACTCGAACTTTTAATGAGAGTTTGATCCTGGCTCAGGACGAACGCTGGCGGCGTGCCTAATACATGCAAGTAGAACGCTGAAGCTTGGTGCTTGCACCGAGCGGATGAGTTGCGAACGGGTGAGTAACGCGTAGGTAACCTGCCTGGTAGCGGGGGATAACTATTGGAAACGATAGCTAATACCGCATAAAATGGATTATCGCATGATAATTCATTGAAAGGTGCAAATGCATCACTACCAGATGGACCTGCGTTGTATTAGCTAGTTGGTGGGGTAACGGCTCACCAAGGCGACGATACATAGCCGACCTGAGAGGGTGATCGGCCACACTGGGACTGAGACACGGCCCAGACTCCTACGGGAGGCAGCAGTAGGGAATCTTCGGCAATGGACGGAAGTCTGACCGAGCAACGCCGCGTGAGTGAAGAAGGTTTTCGGATCGTAAAGCTCTGTTGTAAGAGAAGAACGAGTGTGAGAGTGGAAAGTTCACACTGTGACGGTATCTTACCAGAAAGGGACGGCTAACTACGTGCCAGCAGCCGCGGTAATACGTAGGTCCCGAGCGTTGTCCGGATTTATTGGGCGTAAAGCGAGCGCAGGCGGTTAGATAAGTCTGAAGTTAAAGGCTGTGGCTTAACCATAGTACGCTTTGGAAACTGTTTAACTTGAGTGCAAGAGGGGAGAGTGGAATTCCATGTGTAGCGGTGAAATGCGTAGATATATGGAGGAACACCGGTGGCGAAAGCGGCTCTCTGGCTTGTAACTGACGCTGAGGCTCGAAAGCGTGGGGAGCAAACAGGATTAGATACCCTGGTAGTCCACGCCGTAAACGATGAGTGCTAGGTGTTAGACCCTTTCCGGGGTTTAGTGCCGCAGCTAACGCATTAAGCACTCCGCCTGGGGAGTACGACCGCAAGGTTGAAACTCAAAGGAATTGACGGGGGCCCGCACAAGCGGTGGAGCATGTGGTTTAATTCGAAGCAACGCGAAGAACCTTACCAGGTCTTGACATCCCTCTGACCGCTCTAGAGATAGAGTTTTCCTTCGGGACAGAGGTGACAGGTGGTGCATGGTTGTCGTCAGCTCGTGTCGTGAGATGTTGGGTTAAGTCCCGCAACGAGCGCAACCCCTATTGTTAGTTGCCATCATTCAGTTGGGCACTCTAGCGAGACTGCCGGTAATAAACCGGAGGAAGGTGGGGATGACGTCAAATCATCATGCCCCTTATGACCTGGGCTACACACGTGCTACAATGGCTGGTACAACGAGTCGCAAGCCGGTGACGGCAAGCTAATCTCTTAAAGCCAGTCTCAGTTCGGATTGTAGGCTGCAACTCGCCTACATGAAGTCGGAATCGCTAGTAATCGCGGATCAGCACGCCGCGGTGAATACGTTCCCGGGCCTTGTACACACCGCCCGTCACACCACGAGAGTTTGTAACACCCGAAGTCGGTGAGGTAACCTTTTAGGAGCCAGCCGCCTAAGGTGGGATAGATGATTGGGGTGAAGTCGTAACAAGGTAGCCGTATCGGAAGGTGCGGCTGGATCACCTCCTTTCTAAGGATAAGGAACTGCACATTGGTCTTGTTTAGTCTTGAGAGGTCTTGTGGGGCCTTAGCTCAGCTGGGAGAGCGCCTGCTTTGCACGCAGGAGGTCAGCGGTTCGATCCCGCTAGGCTCCATTGGTGAGAGATCACCAAGTAATGCACATTGAAAATTGAATATCTATATCAAATAGTAACAAGAAAATAAACCGAAACGCTGTAGTATTAAAAGAGTTTATGACTGAAAGGTCAGAAAATAAGGTTAAGTTAATAAGGGCGCACGGTGGATGCCTTGGCACTAGGAGCCGAAGAAGGACGTGACAAACGACGATATGCCTTGGGTAGCTGTAAGTAAGCGATGATCCAGGGATTTCCGAATGGGGGAACCCAACAGGTACTACCTGTTACCCACATCTGTTAAGGATGTGAGGAGGAAGACGCAGTGAACTGAAACATCTAAGTAGCTGCAGGAAGAGAAAGCAAAAGCGATTGCCTTAGTAGCGGCGAGCGAAACGGCAGGAGGGCAAACCGAAGAGTTTACTCTTCGGGGTTGTAGGACTGCAAAGTGGACTCAAAGATTATAGAAGAATGATTTGGGAAGATCAGCCAAAGAGAGTAATAGCCTCGTATTTAAAATAGTCTTTGTACCTAGCAGTATCCTGAGTACGGCGGGACACGCGAAATCCCGTCGGAATCTGGGAGGACCATCTCCCAACCCTAAATACTCCCTAGTGACCGATAGTGAACCAGTACCGTGAGGGAAAGGTGAAAAGCACCCCGGGAGGGGAGTGAAATAGAACCTGAAACCGTGTGCCTACAACAAGTTCGAGCCCGTTAATGGGTGAGAGCGTGCCTTTTGTAGAATGAACCGGCGAGTTACGATATGATGCGAGGTTAAGTTGAAGAGACGGAGCCGTAGGGAAACCGAGTCTGAATAGGGCGCATTAGTATCATGTCGTAGACCCGAAACCATGTGACCTACCCATGAGCAGGTTGAAGGTGCGGTAAGACGCACTGGAGGACCGAACCAGGGCACGTTGAAAAGTGCTTGGATGACTTGTGGGTAGCGGAGAAATTCCAAACGAACTTGGAGATAGCTGGTTCTCTCCGAAATAGCTTTAGGGCTAGCGTCGACATAAAGATTCTTGGAGGTAGAGCACTGTTTGGGTGAGGGGTCCATCCCGGATTACCAATCTCAGATAAACTCCGAATGCCAAAGAATTATGGTCGGCAGTCAGACTGCGAGTGCTAAGATCCGTAGTCGAAAGGGAAACAGCCCAGACCACCAGCTAAGGTCCCAAAATAATTGTTAAGTGGAAAAGGATGTGGGGTTGCACAGACAACTAGGATGTTAGCTTAGAAGCAGCTATTCATTCAAAGAGTGCGTAATAGCTCACTAGTCGAGTGACCCTGCGCCGAAAATGTACCGGGGCTAAAACAATTTACCGAAGCTGTGGATACCTTTATAGGTATGGTAGGAGAGCGTTCTATGTGTGGAGAAGGTGTACCGTGAGGAGCGCTGGAACGCATAGAAGTGAGAATGCCGGTATGAGTAGCGAAAGACAGGTGAGAATCCTGTCCACCGTAAGACTAAGGTTTCCAGGGGAAGGCTCGTCCGCCCTGGGTTAGTCGGGACCTAAGGAGAGACCGAAAGGTGTATCCGATGGACAACAGGTTGATATTCCTGTACTAGAGTATGTAGTGATGGAGGGACGCAGTAGGCTAACTAAAGCAGACGAATGGAAGAGTCTGTCTAAGCAGTGAGGTGTGATATGAGTCAAATGCTTATATCTGTAACATTGAGCTGTGATGGGGAGCGAAGTTTAGTAGCGAAGTTAGTGACGTCACACTGCCAAGAAAAGCTTCTAGCGTTAAACATGCTCTACCCGTACCGCAAACCGACACAGGTAGTCGAGGCGAGTAGCCTCAGGTGAGCGAGAGAACTCTCGTTAAGGAACTCGGCAAAATGACCCCGTAACTTCGGGAGAAGGGGTGCTGACTTTAGGTCAGCCGCAGTGAATAGGCCCAAGCAACTGTTTATCAAAAACACAGCTCTCTGCTAAATCGTAAGATGATGTATAGGGGGTGACGCCTGCCCGGTGCTGGAAGGTTAAGAGGAGTGCTTAGAGGTAACTCGAAGGTATGAATTGAAGCCCCAGTAAACGGCGGCCGTAACTATAACGGTCCTAAGGTAGCGAAATTCCTTGTCGGGTAAGTTCCGACCCGCACGAAAGGCGTAATGATTTGGGCACTGTCTCAACGAGAGACTCGGTGAAATTTTAGTACCTGTGAAGATGCAGGTTACCCGCGACAGGACGGAAAGACCCCATGGAGCTTTACTGCAGTTTGATATTGAGTGTCTGTACCACATGTACAGGATAGGTAGGAGTCTAAGAGATCGGGACGCCAGTTTCGAAGGAGACGTTGTTGGGATACTACCCTTGTGTTATGGCCACTCTAACCCGGATAGGTGATCCCTATCGGAGACAGTGTCTGACGGGCAGTTTGACTGGGGCGGTCGCCTCCTAAAAGGTAACGGAGGCGCCCAAAGGTTCCCTCAGAATGGTTGGAAATCATTCGCAGAGTGTAAAGGTATAAGGGAGCTTGACTGCGAGAGCAACAACTCGAGCAGGGACGAAAGTCGGGCTTAGTGATCCGGTGGTTCCGTATGGAAGGGCCATCGCTCAACGGATAAAAGCTACCCTGGGGATAACAGGCTTATCTCCCCCAAGAGTTCACATCGACGGGGAGGTTTGGCACCTCGATGTCGGCTCGTCGCATCCTGGGGCTGTAGTCGGTCCCAAGGGTTGGGCTGTTCGCCCATTAAAGCGGCACGCGAGCTGGGTTCAGAACGTCGTGAGACAGTTCGGTCCCTATCCGTCGCGGGCGTAGGAAATTTGAGAGGATCTGCTCCTAGTACGAGAGGACCAGAGTGGACTTACCGCTGGTGTACCAGTTGTCTTGCCAAAGGCATCGCTGGGTAGCTATGTAGGGAAGGGATAAACGCTGAAAGCATCTAAGTGTGAAACCCACCTCAAGATGAGATTTCCCATGATTATATATCAGTAAGAGCCCTGAGAGAAGATCAGGTAGATAGGTTAGAAGTGGAAGTGTGGCGACACATGTAGCGGACTAATACTAATAGCTCGAGGACTTATCCAAAGTAACTGAGGATACGAAGTGTGAGGTTTACTTGGTATTTGATAGATATTCAATTTTGAGTAGGTATTACTCAGAGTTAAGTGACGATAGCCTAGGAGATACACCTGTACCCATGCCGAACACAGCAGTTAAGCCCTAGAACGCCGGAAGTAGTTGGGGGTTGCCCCCTGTGAGATATGGAAGTCGCTTAGCTTTTATCCGCCATAGCTCAGTTGGTAGTAGCGCATGACTGTTAATCATGATGTCGTAGGTTCGAGTCCTACTGGCGGAGTACTATTAGAAACGTTCAATCGAACGTTTTTTATTTTATAAATAAAGTAAACTTCTCAAAATTCAAAACTTAATTTTTTCATCTATAAATGCCTCTATATTTTATTTTTAGTCCGTTTAGCTTTAAATTCTACTTTTATAGGATTTGAAGCTTTTTTAGTTCTTATTTTTGTTAGACTAGTGTTAATAATAAGAAAGGGATTTTTTATATGCTTCAAAATTTTTATGATAGAGCATTTGTCTTTTTGAAATTAGTTGAACAAGAATATGCTTCTTTAGGTCAGAGTCGTGCTGAGTGGGAATCACTTCATCTTCGTTTTTTACTTTATTACTTGATAAGATTTAGAATTACAAGTGTTAAAGACTTTTATTTATATCATTTTCAGACGGCCTATCGCTTGTATTTAGATAAATTCTTGCTAGAAGGCACTACTCTAAACTAGTGAGTTTCATATATATCATTTATCACGAACAATAATCAGCATTGAATTTGTGAATTTAAGGATTTTATTTAAAATTTAAGGTTAGGATTTTTATAATTTACAGAAATTCCAAATCTTTTCTAGTGTTTCTTCTTGATAAAATAGTGTTTTTTTCTTATAATAAATTGTAAGATATAATTGCAGGTGAGACTCCTGCCATGTATATGAGAAAGGAAGAGCCACACGGCTCAGACAAAGTTTTACTATGACTTCAGTTGTTGTTGTTGGTACCCAGTGGGGTGATGAAGGTAAAGGGAAAATTACAGATTTTCTTTCAGCTAATGCAGAAGTGATTGCTCGTTATCAAGGTGGTGACAATGCTGGTCACACAATTGTGATTGATGGCAAGAAATTTAAGTTACACTTGATTCCATCAGGTATTTTCTTCCCCGAAAAGATTTCTGTTATTGGGAACGGGATGGTTGTAAACCCTAAATCTCTAGTAAAAGAATTGACCTATCTTCATGATGAAGGTGTGACAACAGATAATTTACGCATTTCGGATCGTGCGCATGTCATTTTGCCATATCATATTGAATTAGACCGTCTACAAGAAGAAGCTAAGGGCGACAATAAAATTGGGACAACTATCAAGGGTATTGGTCCAGCCTATATGGATAAAGCTGCTCGTGTTGGGATTCGTATTGCTGATCTTTTGGATAAGGATATTTTCCGTGAACGTTTGGAACGCAATCTTGCGGAAAAGAATCGTCTGTTTGAAAAATTGTATGACAGTACTCCTATTTCAATTGATGATGTTTTTGAAGAGTACTATGAGTACGGCCAACAAATCAAGCAGTATGTGACAGATACGTCTGTTATCTTAAATGATGCGCTTGATAATGGCAAACGTGTGCTTTTTGAAGGTGCGCAAGGTGTTATGTTGGATATTGACCAAGGTACGTATCCATTTGTTACGTCGTCAAACCCTGTCGCTGGTGGTGTGACAATTGGGTCTGGTGTTGGTCCAAGTAAGATTGACAAGGTTGTAGGTGTATGTAAAGCCTACACAAGTCGTGTAGGAGATGGACCTTTCCCAACTGAATTATTTGATGAAGTAGGGGATCGCATTCGTGAAGTAGGTCATGAATACGGTACAACAACTGGCCGTCCACGTCGTGTGGGTTGGTTTGACTCAGTTGTGATGCGCCATAGTCGTCGTGTATCTGGTATTACCAATCTTTCATTGAACTCTATTGATGTTTTGAGTGGTTTGGATACAGTGAAAATCTGTGTGGCCTATGATCTTGATGGTCAACGTATTGACTACTATCCAGCTAGCCTCGAGCAGTTGAAACGTTGCAAGCCTATCTATGAGGAATTGCCAGGTTGGTCAGAAGACATCACTGGAGTCCGTAATTTAGAAGACCTTCCTGAAAATGCATGCAACTATGTTCGTCGTGTAAGTGAGTTGGTTGGTGTTCGCATCTCAACATTCTCAGTAGGTCCTGGTCGTGAACAAACCAATATTTTAGAAAGTGTTTGGTCATAGGAGATTTTTAAGATTAGTTTAAGAGAGGTTGGGTATACTATAGACAGTTACAAGAAGACCTCCTAACTTGTTGTAGCAAAATCCTAAACTTTTCTTTTTCATAATAATCTCCCTATTAAGTCACCCCATTGGGTGGCTTTTTTTGTCTTGAGAATCATGATATAATAATAAAATCGACAAGTAGAAAAAGAGAAGAACGATGAATTATACAGTTGAAGAAAAAGAAGCCTTTATGAGAGAGGCTTTGAGAGAGGCTGAGATTGCCTTAGAACACGATGAAATTCCAATTGGTTGTGTGATTGTCAAGGATGGAGAAATCATTGGTAGGGGGCATAATGCGCGCGAGGAGTTGCAACGGGCGGTTATGCATGCAGAAATCATGGCTATAGAGAATGCGAATGCGAGTGAAGAGAGTTGGCGCCTACTCGATTGTACGCTTTTTGTGACCATTGAACCTTGTGTCATGTGTAGCGGGGCGATTGGGCTTGCCCGTATTCCAAACGTAGTTTATGGGGCTAAAAACCAGAAATTTGGTGCAGCTGGAAGTTTGTACGATATTTTGACAGATGAGCGTCTCAATCATCGTGTAGAGGTAGAAACGGGAATTTTGGAAGATGACTGTGCAGCGATTATGCAGGATTTTTTCCGAAATCGACGGAAAAAATAATTTCTCTTTAAAAATAGAAGGGAATGTGGTATAATAAATAGTGGAGCAACAGTTCTGCGTGAAGCGGGTCAGGGGAGGAATCCAGCAGCCCTAAGCGATGTGAATTGTGTGCTCTTTTTTCGTGCTTTTTTCGAATAAATAAGATAAAATAGCCTAGAATAAATGATTATAGAAAAGAGAAAAATATGAAAATTCGTGGTTTTGAATTGGTTTCGAGTTTTACAGATGAAAGTTTGCTACCTAAGCGTGAGACGGCTCATGCAGCTGGTTACGACTTAAAGGTTGCTGTGCGTACGGTTATTGCGCCAGGAGAGATTGTCTTGGTTCCGACAGGTGTTAAGGCCTATATGCAGCCGACAGAAGTGCTCTATCTCTATGACCGTTCATCAAACCCTCGCAAGAAGGGTTTGGTTTTGATTAACTCAGTTGGGGTCATTGATGGGGATTATTATGGAAATCCTGGGAATGAAGGCCATATCTTTGCTCAGATGAAAAATATTACTGATCAGGAAGTGGTTCTCGAAGTTGGAGAGCGTGTGGTTCAGGCTGTCTTTGCTCCTTTCTTAATTGCAGACGGAGATGAGGCAGATGGCGTGCGAACTGGTGGATTTGGATCGACAGGGTATTAAGATGAAGATAATCTTTGTACGTCATGGGGAGCCAGACTACCGTGAGTTAGAGGAGTGTTCCTACACTGGCTTTGGATTAGATTTGGCTCCTTTGTCTGAGAAAGGAAGGCGACAAGCTCAGGAACTTTGCCAAAATCCTTTGCTTGGCTCAGCTGATATACTGGTGTCTTCTGCAGTGACGCGAGCATTAGAAACGGCTTCTTATCTTACTTGTGCTACGGGCCTTCCTTTAAGAGTAGAGCCTTTATTGCATGAATGGCAGGTTTACGAAAGTGGTATAGAGAATTTTGAAAAAGCACGTACTCTGTTTTTAGAAAACAAGGGGGAGTTGCTTCCTAATAGTCCTATTCAGTATGAGACAGCTGAAGAGATGAAGGTGCGTTTTTTGGAAACTATGATAAAGTACCGAGACTACCAGACAGTGCTAGTTGTCGCTCATCGAATGCTCATGCGCCAATTTGTACCAGACGAGAAGATTAATTTTTGCCAAGTGATTGAATGTGAGATAGAAATTTAGAAAGAGGTTTATCATCGCAAAGAAAAAAGCGACATTTGTGTGTCAAAATTGTGCTTATAACTCCCCAAAATACCTAGGACGCTGTCCAAACTGTGGATCTTGGTCTTCTTTTGTAGAAGAGGTTGAGGTTGCTGAGGTCAAGAATGCGCGTGTGTCCTTGACAGGTGAAAAAACCAAGCCTATGAAACTGGCTGAAGTGACTTCAATCAACGTCAATCGAACCAAGACGGAGATGGAGGAATTCAACCGTGTACTTGGAGGCGGAGTGGTACCAGGGAGTCTCGTCCTCATCGGTGGGGATCCAGGAATCGGGAAATCAACCCTTCTCCTACAAGTTTCAACCCAGCTGTCTCAAGTGGGGACCGTTCTCTATGTCAGTGGGGAGGAGTCTGCTCAGCAGATTAAGTTACGAGCAGAGCGCTTGGGGGATATTGATAGTGAGTTTTATCTCTATGCAGAGACCAATATGCAGAGTGTTCGAGCTGAGGTAGAGCGTATCCAACCAGACTTTCTCATTATTGACTCTATCCAGACTATTATGTCTCCTGAGATTTCAGGGGTACAAGGGTCTGTTTCTCAGGTGCGTGAGGTGACAGCTGAGCTCATGCAGCTGGCCAAGACTAATAACATTGCCATCTTTATCGTAGGGCATGTGACCAAGGAAGGTACTCTGGCCGGCCCGCGTATGTTGGAGCATATGGTAGATACAGTGCTTTACTTTGAAGGGGAACGCCACCATACCTTCCGTATCTTGAGAGCAGTCAAAAACCGTTTTGGTTCCACTAATGAGATCGGCATCTTTGAGATGCAGTCGGGCGGATTGGTTGAGGTACTCAATCCGAGTCAAGTTTTCCTAGAGGAGCGTTTGGATGGGGCTACTGGCTCGTCAATCGTTGTGACCATGGAAGGGACTCGTCCGATTTTGGCGGAGGTTCAGGCTTTGGTAACACCAACCATGTTTGGAAATGCTAAACGCACGACGACAGGACTTGATTTCAATCGTGCAAGTCTGATTATGGCTGTTTTGGAAAAACGAGCAGGGCTTCTTTTGCAAAACCAGGATGCCTATCTCAAATCTGCTGGTGGTGTGAAATTGGATGAGCCTGCCATTGACTTAGCCGTTGCAGTGGCTATTGCCTCTAGTTATAAGGACAAGCCTACCAATCCTCAGGAATGTTTTGTGGGTGAACTGGGCTTGACCGGAGAAATTCGACGCGTGAATCGTATCGAACAACGTATCAATGAAGCGGCAAAATTGGGCTTTACCAAGATTTATGTACCCAAGAATTCCTTAACAGGAATCACTCCACCCAAGGAAATTGAGGTCATTGGTGTGACGACTATTCAGGAAGTTTTGAAAAAGGTCTTTGCATAATCCGTGACAAATCCTCTTAAAAATGATAAGATAGGAGAAATATTTGATTATCAAATTTTTGAGGAGGGAATCGTGTCGTATTTTGAACAGTTTATGAAAGCCAATCAGGCTTATGTTGCCCTACATGGGCAGTTAAATTTGCCACTTAAACCCAAAACCAGAGTAGCGATCGTGACCTGCATGGACTCGCGTCTACACGTTGCCCATGCTCTTGGTTTGGCCCTTGGGGATGCTCATATCTTGCGGAATGCGGGTGGTCGAGTAACTGAGGACATGATTCGTTCACTAGTGATTTCCCAGCAACAAATGGGGACTAGAGAGATTGTAGTGCTTCACCATACAGACTGTGGAGCTCAAACCTTTCAAAATGAAAGTTTTCATGAACATTTGAAACACGAGCTCGGGGTTGATGTGTCTGATCAAGATTTTTTACCATTCCAGGATGTTGAAGAGAGTGTGAGAGAGGATATGCAATTGCTTCGAGAATCTCCACTGATTCCTGATGATGTGGTTATTTCAGGTGCTGTCTATGATGTGGATACAGGAAGTATGAGAGAAGTATACTAACTTTGTCTCGAAAAAATCTCATCCTAGCATAAAATCGATTGTTAAAATGTAGGATTTTTAGTTTTAATATGGCTAATATAAAATAGTATAAAACAAGGGTATAAATGTTTACTCTTGTTTTATTTTTGATTGAAAAATAAAGGAAAAAGCGCTACAATGGTAGATGGAAAATGTTGTGTAAAAACAAGTGATACATAAATACCGGAGGAAATCATGTCTTTTTCTGATTTAAAGCTGTTTGCCCTTTCTTCTAATAGAGAATTGGCAGAGCGTGTGGCGCAAGAAATTGGGATAGAGTTGGGGAAATCGACTGTTCGCCAATTTTCAGATGGGGAGATTCAGGTCAACATTGAGGAATCAATCCGTGGAAAACACGTCTTTATCCTACAATCAACTAGTTCACCTGTAAATGATAATTTACTTGAAATTTTGATTATGGTGGACGCATTGAAGCGTGCTAGTGCAGAATCTGTCAACGTTGTCATGCCTTACTATGGCTATGCACGTCAGGATAGAAAAGCGCGTGCGCGTGAGCCAATCACAGCAAAACTCGTTGCAAACATGCTAGAAGTTGCTGGGGTAGATCGTTTGTTGACGATTGATTTGCACGCTGCACAGATTCAGGGATTCTTTGATATTCCTGTAGATCACTTGATGGGTGCTCCATTGATTGCGGACTATTTTGAACGTCGTGGCATGGTTGGCTCTGACTACGTGGTTGTCAGCCCAGACCATGGTGGGGTAACTCGTGCTCGTAAATTGGCAGAGTTTTTGAAAACTCCGATTGCGATTATTGACAAACGCCGTAGTGTAGACAAGATGAATACCAGTGAAGTGATGAACATCATTGGTAAGGTAGAAGGTAAGACTTGTATCTTGATTGACGATATGATCGATACAGCTGGAACTATTTGTCATGCGGCAGATGCTCTTGCTGAAGCAGGTGCTGTTGAAGTTTACGCAAGCTGTACGCACCCAGTTCTTTCTGGGCCAGCTATGGACAATATCCAAAAATCAGCTATTAAGAAATTGGTTGTTTTGGATACTATCTACCTACCAGAAGAGCGTTTGATTGATAAGATTGAGCAAATCTCTATTGCCCATCTCTTAGGAGATGCTATTGTACGTATCCACGAAAAACGCCCTCTCTCTCCTCTATTTTGTATTGAGAAAAAGATTTAAAACTTACAACTGAAAATATGTGAGTTATATAAGAGTCTAATAGTAATGAAAACTTTGTTTTAGAATCTCTTATAAGAGATTCTAAACGTAGATTTAGTAAATCTATAAACCTAAAGAAGTTAGAGCATATATTGTTCGTTTTTTGCAAATGTTTTATTAGTTGGCATAGATTAAAAACGCTTTCTTCTATTGTGTAACGAAATTTTTCTTTGCTTTATTAGATTTTTTTAAAAAAAATAAAAAAATACTTGACAATCACCATATATGTGATATACTTTAGGTAATAGGGCGAGGCCTTATAAATAAATAAGAAATTAAAGAGGAGATAAAACAATGAAGAAAGTTTTATTATCATCAGTAGCAGCTCTTGCAGTATTTTCTGCAGCAGCCCCAGCATTTGCAGATATCAATGGTGGAGCTAACACTCCTGGAGCATATGATTCACGCGAAGCATATGAAAACCAATCTGAATTTGTAAGTGCTCGTACAGTTGAAGAGTACCTTAACGGTCATATGGAAAACATCAAGGCTGAAGCAGCACAAGATCCTGCTGTAGTTGCAGCTAAAGCTGAACTTGATGCTGTTGAAGGTGGTTCACACCTTTACGGTGAAAAGAAAGCAGCTTATGAAGCAGCATTCAACACTGCATTCTTGAACGTACGTAACAAATATGTACAAAAATTCCAAGAAGTTCAAAATTCAGCGAAGAAAGCTGAAGGTAAATACTACATCTTGAACGAAACTCCAGAACAAAAGAATGCTCGTTACGAGAAAGAACATGGTAAAGCAGCAGCTGATCAAGCAGCAGCTGATCAAGCAGCAGCTGATCAAGCAGCAGCTGATAAACCATCTGCTAAACCAGAAGAAGGTAAACCAGGTGTAGCTGATCAAGCTAAAAAATCTGCTGAAGCAGCTAAAAAAGCTGGTGTAGATGCAAAAGCTGGTCAAAAAGCTCTTCCAAAAACACACGCTGCTAAATAATTCATTTATTTGGTGAAGTATCCTATCACTGAAACTTTGTTTCAGTGATTTTTTTGATAATAGTAGAATAGTTGAAGGAGAAAAAATGAGTAAACGTTCTAAAAAAACCAAAGTATCCATTTGGAAAATTATTCTCTCCGCGCTTACAGTAGCGCTTGTTGCAATAGGTGGCTATTTTGTATTTAATAGTTTTGCAACTCCAAAGGGAACAACTAACGAACCAGAAGTTACTCAAGAAGCATCGAAACCATCCTATGTTATTAGTGCAGAAGAAAAAGAATACCTTTCAAATAGATTTAAGGGCTTAACTGCAACTAATTCTGAAACAATTGCTTATGTCTACGCTCCCGGAACACAGTTAGACGAGCCTGTTGTTCAAACAAAGGATAATGAGACCTATCTAAATAAGACCTTTGAAGGAGAACAGGTACCTTATTTGGGTGCGGTATTCATGGATGCTGATAATAAGAAAGATTTTAGTGATCATTTAACTTGGCTATTTGGTCATGCTAGAGGTAGTAAGGTTGGTGATCATCGTATGTTTAACGATGTGAACTACTATAGTCGTCAAGAATATTTTAATGAGCACCCCTATGTTGTTATTGAAACACCCGATAGAAAGTATTACTACGAAGCTGTTGCGATGATTATTGTACCAGAAGAAACAGCCTTCTATCGTACCAGTTTTGAAGATGATAAAGATTTTGAAAAGCAGTTAACTACAATTTATGATACAGCAGAGGTTAAGAAACCAAATGTAAAAGTATCTGCTACAGATAAGTATCTTGTCCTCTCAACTTGTCGTGAAGAGGATGATACTATTCGTGCCAATCTTTACCTTCGCCAAATTCCTGATTCAGAGATCAATGAGTTTGTGAAGCAACATGGTGATCAACTTGCATATAAAGCAACAAGATAAACTAAAATAAAAAGAAATAATTTTTTAACTTCTTAAATCCTTTAAACAGATTTAAGAAGTTTTTTATATGATGAATTGTAAAATATAGTCAATATTAGTAAAATATGCTATACTGATGAAAAAGGAGGATTTCTATGAGCCAAGAATTTATCAATCCAAGTGATGGTGTGGTCCGTCAATATCTTGCAACCAGTAAAACGTTAGCGGTAGTGGGCTTGTCCGATCGTGAGGAAACAACTAGCAATCGAGTGACCAAGGAAATGCAGGCTCGGGGCTATAAAATCATTCCAGTTAATCCCAAGGCTGCAGGTGGGGAAATCCTGGGAGAAAAGGCTTATACGAGTCTAGCTGAGATTCCTTTTCCTGTGGATATTGTCAATGTATACCGACGGAGCGAGTTTTTGCCAGATGTGGCGCGTGATTTTCTCAAGGCTGATGCCAAGATTTTTTGGGCGCAATTAGGACTTGAAAATCTAGAAGCGGAAGAAATCTTGCGTGCTGGAGGATGCGATGACATCGTGATGAATCGCTGTATCAAGAGAGAACATACTCGCTTAATTCTTGAGCAATAAAAAGGTAGCCATGGGCTACCTTTTGTATTATAAAGTACCAATCAATGCTTGCATACCAAGACTGGTGAGGATGATGGCAATCCAGCAAAGAGCTCCGAGGACAATAGATTTACCACTGGATCTAACCATGGCAATTAGATTGGTTTTGAGACCGATAGCACTCATGGCCATGATGATAAAGAATTTAGAGAGTTGTTTGAGAGGGGTAAAGAAACTACTGGACACACCAAGAGAGGTAAGTAGAGTCGTTAAGAGAGAGGCCAGGATAAAATAAAGGATAAAAAGTGGGAAAACTTTTTTCAGTTGTACGCCTTGTTTATTTTCTTGTTGGCGACTTTGCCAGTAGGAGAGAAAGAGAGTGATGGGAATGATCGCTAAGGTGCGTGTGAGTTTAACAATGGTTGCAGACTCGAGGGTATTGGTCTGATAAAGACTGTCCCAGGCACTAGCTGTGGCCGTTACAGAAGAAGTATCATTGACCGCAGTTCCTGCAAAGAGGGCAAAGCCGTCATTAGATAGGTGAAGCCAGGTTCCTAGAGTTGGAAAGATGAGCGCAGCCAAGATATTGAAGAAAAAGATAACGGAAATGGCTTGGGCGACTTCCTTTTCCTTAGCATGGATAACAGGCGCTGTCGCCGCAATGGCAGAGCCACCACAGATCGAAGACCCCACTCCAATCAAGGTAGCCAGTTTTGTATCTAGTGCAAAGAAACGCTGGAAGAGGTAGGCGACGATTAAGGAAATCGAAATGGTGGAAAGGATGACAGGGAGTGAGGTTTGTCCGACTGCAAAGACTTGCGAGATATTGAGACCAAAACCAAGCAAGATGACGGCATACTGGAGTAATTTTTTGGAACTAAAGGTCAAACCTGCATCTAGTTGTTTGTAGGGCGAGAGCCAGGGGTGTAGGAGCATTCCTATAAAGATTGCAAAAACGGGTGCACCCACGACGGGGAAAAGTCCTCCTAGAAACCAAGAAATGATAGAAATGAGAAGGCAGGCCAAGATGCCTGCTCCATTTTTTGATAGAAATGACATAAAAACCTCCAATCATAATCTGTTACCATTATAGACCTGTAAACGGGAAAAGTAAAATAGAAAGTGGAAAGCTATTCTATAATGTATTTTTGCGGTCGGGGGGCTTTTGTAGTATAATAGAGATACGGTTTGAGAGTAGGAGGTATCTATGGACTTAACTAAGCGCTTTAATAAACAATTAGATAAGATTCAAGTTTCGTTGATTCGCCAGTTTGACCAGGCTATTTCGGAGATTCCTGGGGTCCTGCGTTTGACCTTGGGGGAACCTGATTTTACAACGCCAGATCATGTTAAGGAAGCGGCTAAGCGGGCCATCGACCAGAACCAATCCTACTATACAGGGATGAGTGGTCTGTTAACATTACGTCAGGCAGCCAGTGATTTTGTAAAAGAAAAATACCAGCTAGATTACAATCCTGAAAATGAAATCTTGGTTACAATTGGAGCGACAGAGGCTTTATCTGCTACTTTGACAGCTATTTTGGAAGAGGGAGATAAGGTGCTCTTGCCAGCTCCTGCCTATCCAGGTTATGAGCCAATTGTCAATCTAGTTGGGGCAGAGGTTGTCGAGATTGATACGACTGAAAATGGTTTTGTCTTGACCCCTGAAATGTTGGAAAAGGCCATTTTGGAGCAAGGCGACAAGCTCAAGGCGGTCATTCTCAACTATCCGGCTAATCCGACAGGAATTACCTATAGTCGGGAGCAGTTGGAAGCCTTGGCAGACGTTTTACGCAAGTATGAGATTTTCGTTGTCTGTGATGAGGTTTACTCGGAATTGACCTATACAGGGCAAGCCCATGTATCTCTGGGAACTATGCTGAGAGACCAGGCTATTATTATCAATGGCTTATCTAAGTCTCATGCCATGACAGGTTGGCGTTTAGGCTTCATCTTTGCTCCTGCAGCTTTCACAGCTCAGTTAATCAAGAGTCACCAATATTTGGTTACTGCTGCAAACACTATGGCGCAACATGCTGCGGTGGAGGCTTTGACCGCTGGTAAAAACGACGCAGAGCCTATGAAGAAGGAATACATCCAGCGTCGTGATTATATTATCGAGAAAATGACTGTTCTTGGTTTTGAGATTATCAAGCCAGACGGTGCCTTCTATATCTTTGCTAAGATTCCAGTAGGTTACAATCAAGACTCCTTTGCTTTTCTGAAGGATTTTGCTCAGAAGAAGGCCGTTGCCTTTATCCCTGGTGCAGCCTTTGGACGCTACGGAGAAGGCTATGTTCGCCTATCTTATGCAGCTAGCATGGAAACGATCAGAGAGGCCATGAAACGACTTGGGGAGTACATGAGAGAAGCATGATTCAGTCTATCACGAGTCAAGGCTTGGTGCTCTACAATCGTAACTTTCGTGAGGATGACAAGTTAGTCAAGATTTTTACCGAGCAGGCTGGCAAGCGTATGTTTTTCGTCAAACACGCTGGTCAGTCCAAACTAGCTCCGGTTATTCAGCCCTTGGTGTTGGCGCGATTTCTCTTACGAATCAATGATGATGGGCTCAGCTATATCGAGGACTATCATGAGGTCATGACCTTTCCTAAGATTAATAGTGATCTCTTTGTTATGGCTTATGCGACCTATGTGGCTGCCCTTGCAGATGCTAGTTTGCAGGATAATCAGCAGGATGCTCCCTTGTTTGCTTTTTTACAAAAGACTTTGGAGTTGATGGAAGCAGGATTGGATTATCAGGTTTTGACCAATATTTTTGAAATCCAAATCTTGACTCGATTTGGAATTAGTCTCAATTTTAATGAGTGTGTCTTTTGCCATCGGGTCGGTCAGGCTTTTGACTTTTCTTTTAAATATGGAGCCTGCCTCTGCCCAGAGCATTATCATGAAGATGATAGACGTTGTCATCTGAATCCCAATATCCCTTATCTGCTCAATCAATTTCAAGCTATTGATTTTGAGACCTTGGAGACTATTTCGCTCAAGCCTGAAATCAAGCAAGACTTGCGCAAGTTTATAGACCAAATCTACGAAGAGTATGTTGGAATTCACCTAAAATCAAAGAAATTTATTGATTCCCTAGCAGACTGGGGACAATTACTAAAAGAGGAAGATAAATGAAAAAAATTGCAGTAGATGCTATGGGGGGCGATTACGCACCTCAAGCCATCGTTGAGGGTGTCAATCAAGCCCTTGCTGACTTTTCAGATATTGAGATTCAACTCTATGGAGACGAAAGTAAAATCAAGCAATATCTAACAGCGACAGAACGCGTCAGCATTATCCATACGGATGAGAAGATTGATTTTGATGATGAGCCGACAAAAGCTATTCGTAAGAAGAAAAATGCCAGTATGGTATTAGCGGCTAAGGCAGTCAAAGAAGGAGAGGCAGACGCTGTTCTCTCGGCTGGGAATACAGGTGCCTTGTTGGCTGCAGGATTCTTCATTGTAGGTCGTATCAAGAATATCGACCGTCCTGGACTCATGTCGACCTTACCGACCATTGATGGCAAGGGCTTTGACATGCTAGATCTTGGAGCCAATGCAGAAAATACAGCTCATCATCTGCACCAATACGCTGTTTTGGGTTCCTTTTACGCGAAAAATGTTCGTGGGATTTCGAAACCACGTATTGGTTTGCTCAATAATGGAACAGAAAGTAGCAAAGGTGATCCTCTTCGTAAGGAAACCTACGCCTTGCTAGCAGCGGATGAAAGCTTGAATTTTGTCGGAAACGTGGAAGCGCGTGATTTGATGAATGGCGTTGCAGATGTTGTTGTGGCAGATGGTTTCACGGGAAACGCTGTGCTCAAATCTATTGAAGGGACAGCCATGGGTATCATGGGCTTGCTTAAGACAGCTATCACAGGTGGTGGTCTTCGAGCGAAACTAGGTGCTCTTCTTCTCAAGGATAGCCTTAGAGGTTTGAAAAAGCAACTCAACTATTCAGATGTTGGTGGAGCAGTCTTGTTTGGTGTTAAGGCACCGGTTGTCAAGACTCATGGCTCAAGTGATGCCAAGGCTGTGTATAGTACGATTCGCCAGATTCGTACTATGCTAGAAACAGACGTAGTTGCCCAGGCTGCGCGTGAATTTTCAGGAGAATAAAAAAGATGACAGAAAAAGAAATTTTTGACCGTATTGTAACCATTATCCAAGAGCGACAGGGAGAGGACTTTGTCGTAACAGAGGCCTTGAGTTTGAAAGATGACCTAGATGCGGACTCAGTGGACTTGATGGAGTTCATCTTGACACTAGAAGATGAATTTGGAATTGAAATCAGTGATGAGGAAATTGACCAACTGCAAAGTGTAGGAGATGTGGTAGCAGTTGTCAAAAGTAAAGAATAGCAAAAAGCAACATGATTTGCATGTTGCTTTTTTGTTTGCAGAAAAAAGAAAAACTTTTAGTAGAAATTGCGAATAAAGAGATGAGAAAGATAAAAGGAGGAATGTTTATGTATGTGACTGGTCTTTATCCGTGGTTCATTAAGTGGTTTTTAAAATAAAAATGAATGAGTTGCTCATTTTCGAATTGTTTTTCGAATAGATAGGTAAGGAAAAAGGGAAGGAGATAAGAAAATGATTTCAGTAATTTACCCAATCTGGCTATTTAAGTGGCTTAGAGGTTAAAGATTAGATATATAGAAAAAAATAAGGAGAAGAAAGATGACAAACTTTGACAAAATGGAACAGAACTTTGCAGCTCTTACAGAAGAAGAGTTGACGGATGTGAATGGGGGATTGATTATTACAGCAGCTGGAATTATTTTAGCAGGAAAAGTAGCAGGTGCTGTGGTTACAATTGGAGGAGCTCTTTATGGAGCAGGATATGCTATTGGAAAAGCATTGCGACCTTAATATGATTAGAAAGGAGGCTTAACAATGAAACAATTTCAAGAATTATCTTTTCAAGAACTTGAAGAGGTTCAAGGCGGTGTTATTACATTAACGATAGGTACGGCAGTGCTTGTAGGCTGGAAAGCAGTAGCAGCTTATGGAGCAGCGGCTACTGTAGCAGGAGGTACACTTGGATTGGGAGTCTATAATGGATACAGAGGGCGTTAGACTATGAACAATCGGAACCTTAATCTCAATACACTCTTACCCAAATTAGCTACTATAGTTCCTTTCTTGGCTATAGCTCTCAATCTTGTACTTCATGTGATTCGTACAGGTTCATTAGTATCCTTTGATTGGCAATGGACTGTAGTTGGTTTACTTGCTTCGGGCTATTTTGGTATTTTTTGTAAGGATTTGACGAAAAATAATCAAAACTATAAAAGATCAATCTGAATGAAAAGGATTTTATGCATGTAAATGGTGGAGTTTTCCCGCCTTTCTTTTCAGGTAAATAGGAGTCTATCATGAAAAAATTCTTATTAGGATTTGCTGAGGGGTATTTTGTCGTATCGATTATTATTTATATCGCAACGTATTTGATTATGAAAAATCCGATTAATACCCTGTTTTATCCAGAAACCTATCCAATTCTACTTGGTCTGTTTTATCTAGTATACAAGTACAAAACAAAAGAAAGTAAGATAGGGAATTGATGAACCATCAGATCGGAGTTTGAGATGAAAGTCGTTCAATTACTACAAAAAGCTTGGCCAGAGTTTATTGTATTGTTTAGTTCAATGGCTTATCTAATGATTAGAATTGTGGCTGATGTAAACAAAATAAATTTACCTACATGGTTTGAATGTTTTGATATACCTACGATTTCATTATTTTTGATGACCTTTATCTTACTTTATAAAAGTAAAGAAAATATCATTTCAGAATAATTTATTTCTGGGCATTCATTTTTTAACGGTTGCTTTAAGCAGGCAGAACTTTCGTTCTGCCTTTTTACATTTAAACGATAGTTTATGCTTTTTAAAGTGCGTTTTAGGCGTAAAAATAGTTTTTTCAGAAATAATTCCCTTATTTCTTCCTTGTTTGGTTAAAATAATCTTACAAAGTTTTTAGAGATTATTAGAAAAAAGGAGATGGATATGAAATTTGGGAAAAGGCACTATCGTCCTCAGGTGGATCAGATGGATTGTGGCGTGGCTTCCTTGGCCATGGTATTTGGTTACTACGGTAGTTATTACTCCTTGGCTCATCTACGAGAGTTAGCCAAGACGACCATGGATGGGACGACTGCTTTGGGGCTTGTAAAGGTAGCAGAGGAGATTGGTTTTGAAACGCGGGCTATCAAGGCGGATATGACGCTCTTTGATTTGCCCGATTTGACCTTTCCGTTTGTGGCTCATGTGCTTAAGGAAGGGAAATTGCTTCACTACTATGTGGTGATAGGTCAGGATAAGAAGACAATCCATATCGCTGATCCAGATCCTGGTGTCAAGCTGGCCAAGATTTCTCGTGAGCGATTTGCGCAAGAATGGACAGGAGTCAGTCTCTTTATGGCTCCGTCTCCAGACTATAAACCCCATAAGGAGAAAAAACAGGGACTCCTATCCTTCTTGCCAATATTACTCAAACAGCGGGGCTTGATTGCTAATATCGTTTTGGCAACACTCTTGGTAACCCTGATTAACATTGTAGGTTCTTATTATCTGCAGTCTATCATTGACAGTTACGTACCAGACCAGATGCGTTCAACCTTGGGCATTATCTCAATGGGACTAGTCATTGTCTATATTCTCCAGCAGATTTTATCGTATGCGCAGGAATACCTCTTACTTGTTCTGGGGCAACGGTTGTCAATTGACGTGATTTTGTCCTACATCAAGCATGTTTTTCACCTGCCGATGTCCTTTTTTGCGACACGCAGGACAGGAGAAATTGTGTCTCGTTTTACAGATGCCAATAGTATCATCGATGCGCTGGCATCGACCATTCTGTCGATTTTCCTAGATGTGTCGACGATTTTGATTATCTCGCTTGTCTTGTTTTCACAAAATATGATACTCTTTTTCATTAGTCTGCTTGCGCTTCCCATCTATACAGTGATTATCTTTGCCTTTATGAAGCCTTTTGAAAGGATGAATCGTGATACCATGGAAGCCAATGCCGCTCTGTCTTCTTCTATCATTGAGGACATCAACGGTATTGAGACTATCAAGTCCTTGACCAGTGAGAGTCAGCGTTACCAAAAAATTGACAAGGAATTTGTGGCTTATCTGAAAAAATCCTTTACCTACAGTCGGGCAGAAAGCCAGCAAAAGGCACTGAAAAAAGTTGCTCAGCTCCTGCTCAATGTTGTCGTTCTCTGGCTGGGAGCAGTTCTGGTCATGGATGGGAAGATGAGTTTGGGGCAATTGATTACCTATAATACTTTGCTTGTTTACTTTACCAATCCTTTGGAAAATATCATCAATCTGCAAACCAAACTTCAAACAGCGCAGGTTGCCAATAATCGTCTGAACGAGGTCTATCTGGTCGCTTCGGAGTTTGAGGAGAAGAAAACAGTTGAGGATTTGAGCATGATGAAGGGAGATATGACCTTTAAGCAGGTTCACTATAAGTATGGCTATGGTCGTGACGTCTTGTCAGATATCAATTTGACGATTCCCCAAGGGTCTAAGATGGCTTCGTGGGGATTTCAGGTTCGGGTAAGACCACCTTGGCAAAGATGATGGTTAATTTCTACGACCCTAGTCAGGGAGAGATTAGTCTGGGTGGTGTCAATCTCAATCAGATTGATAAAAAAGCCTTGCGCCAGTATATCAACTACCTGCCTCAACAGCCCTATGTCTTTAACGGAACGATTTTGGAGAATCTTCTCCTGGGAGCTAAGGAGGGGACGACACAGGAAGATATCTTACGAGCAGTTGAATTGGCCGAGATTCGGGAGGATATTGAGCGCATGCCCCTGAATTACCAAACAGAATTAACTTCGGATGGGGCAGGGATTTCAGGTGGACAACGTCAGAGAATTGCTCTGGCGCGTGCTCTTTTAACGGATGCACCTGTTTTGATATTGGACGAGGCGACCAGCAGTTTGGATATTTTGACAGAGAAGCGGATTGTGGATAATCTTATGGCTTTGGACAAGACCTTGATTTTCATTGCCCACCGCTTGACTATTGCTGAGAGGACAGAGAAGGTTGTTGTCCTGGATCAGGGCAAGATTGTCGAAGAAGGCACCCATGCAGACTTGCTTGCACAGGATGGCTTTTACGCCCATTTGGTCAATAGCTAGAAAGAGGAGAAGATGAAACCAGAATTTTTAGAAAGTGCGGAGTTTTACCATCGCCGTTACCATAATTTTTCCAGTCGGGTGATTTTACCTATGTCGCTTCTGCTCGTGTTTCTGTTAGGATTTGCAGTTTTTGCAGAGAAAGAGATTAGTTTGTCTACCCGAGCAACTGTCGAACCTAGTCGGATCATTGCCAACATCCAGTCAACTAGCAATCAACGGATTGTGGCCAACTATCTGGAAGAAAACAAGTTGGTCAAGCAAGGCGAACTACTCGTTGAGTACCAGCAAGGGGCGGAGGCTGTCCAGGTCGAAGCATATGCCAGTCAATTGGAGATGTTAAAGGATCAAAAAAAGCAGTTGGGTTATTTGCAATCCAGTTTGAAAGAGGGGAGTGATCAATTTCCAGAGGCGGATAAGTTTGGATATCAGGAGATGTTTCGAGACTATCTCAGCCAAGCGAATGGTCTTAGGAGCAATGTTTCTCAGCAAAATGAGACCATCGCGTCCCAGAATGCAGCAGCAAGTCAGAGCCAGGCCGAGATTAGCAATCTTATCAGCCAAACAGAGGATAAAATCCGAGACTACAAAACAGCTAAGTCGGCGATTGAAACAGGAGCTCAATTGGATAGTCAAAATGCGGCCTACTCTTTTTATCAGACCTATAAAAACCAAGGCGTAGAAGATTCGCAAGCTAAATCGCAAGTTATTGCACAGGTGGATGCACAAATTACCCAGCTAGAGTTTAGTTTAGCTACTTATCGTGTGCAGTATGCGGGATCTGGAGCTCAACAAGCCTACGCAACGGGACTGGATAGTCAATTGGAATCCCTCAAATCACAACACTTGGCTAAGGTTGGTCAGGAATTAACTCTTCTAGATCAGAAAATTTTGGAGGCGGAATCGGGTAAGAAGGTTCAAGGAGGTCTCCTAGATAAAGGGAAGATTACAGCGAGTGAGGATGGGGTGCTTCACCTTAATCCTGAGACTAGTGAATCTACGATGGTCGCAGAAGGAACCTTGCTAGCCCAGCTCTATCCATCCTTGGAAAAAGAAGGCAAAACTAAACTCACAGCTTATCTCAGTTCAAAAGATGTTGCTAGAGTCAAGATTGGGGACTCTGTTCGTTATACTACAACTAATGATGCAAAGAATCAAATTTTCCTAGATTCTACGATTACAAGTATTGATGCGACAGCTACCAAGACTGAAAAAGGAAATTTCTTTAAAATTGAGGCGGAGACCCATCTGACTTCTGAGCAGGCTACAACACTTCGCTATGGCTTAGAAGGTCGCCTGCAGATGATTACGGGAAAGAAAAGCTATCTCCGTTATTTTTGGGATCAATTTTTAAATAGAGGGTAATATTCGTGTTTTTCAGAGGATAAATGATTTTAAAACTGTAAGAGGAGCTTATCTTGCAGTTTTTCTTTACGCTTAAAATAGGAAAAACGTTATTTATTCGTAAAAACCTTGAATTTTTCATGCTTTTATGTTAGAATGTGCTCAAGTAAAACGAAAGGCGAACTTTAAAATGTCAAAACAACTAATCTATTCGGGAAAAGCCAAGGATATCTATACAACTGAGGATGAAAATCTCATTATTTCAACTTACAAGGACCAGGCGACTGCCTTCAACGGTGTCAAGAAGGAGCAGATTGCGGGCAAGGGAGTGTTAAATAATCAGATTTCATCTTTTATTTTTGAGAAATTAAATGCGGCTGGTGTAGCGACTCACTTTGTGGAGAAAATTTCAGACACGGAACAGCTCAATAAAAAGGTTGAGATTATTCCTTTGGAAGTTGTGCTCCGCAACTATACAGCTGGTTCCTTTTCAAAACGTTTTGGCGTAGATGAAGGTATCGCTTTGGAGACTCCGATTGTCGAATTTTACTACAAAAATGATGATTTGGATGATCCCTTTATCAATGACGAGCATGTGAAATTCCTTAACATTGCGGATGACCAGCAGATTGCCTACTTGAAGGAAGAAACCCGTCGTATCAATAAACTTTTGAAAGCTTGGTTTGCTGAGATTGGTCTCAAATTGATTGACTTTAAGCTAGAGTTCGGTTTTGACAAGGATGGCAAGATTATCTTGGCAGACGAATTTTCACCAGATAACTGCCGACTTTGGGATGCGGATGGCAATCACATGGACAAGGATGTTTTCCGTCGGGGCTTGGGAGAACTGACAGATGTTTACGAGGTTGTCTGGGAAAAATTGCAGAGTTTGAAATAATCTGTTTGTAACGGAAAACCTTCGTCTCTCAACTAAAAGGACTCAGGCTGAAAAGGTCCCCCAGACCTTTTCACTCCGCAGAGGACTCGGAGAATTGACAGATGTTTATGAGATTGTCTGGGAAAAGTTGCAGGAGTTGAAATAACAACCATGAGTTCGTTTGGGAACATTGCAAGAGCTGAAATAAAGGAATAAGAATTGATGGATAAACGTATTTTTGTTGAAAAAAAGGCTGATTTTCAGGTCAAGTCAGAGAGTTTGGTAAGGGAGCTCCAGCTTAACTTGGGACTTTCAACTTTGAAAAGTATTCGCATTGTGCAAGTTTATGATGTCTTTGATTTAGCAGAGGACTTGTTTGCGCCTGCCGAGAAGCACATCTTCTCTGAGCAGGTGACAGACCATGTCTTGGATGAAGCGGCTGTGCAGGCTGATCTTGCTAACTATGCTTTCTTTGCTATTGAAAGCTTGCCAGGGCAGTTTGACCAGCGTGCAGCTTCTTCACAGGAAGCCTTGCTTTTGCTGGGAAGTTCGAGTGATGTTATTGTCAATACAGCCCAACTTTACTTGGTTAATAAAGATATTGATGCTGCTGAGTTAGAAGCGGTCAAGAACTACCTGCTCAATCCAGTGGATTCTCGTTTTAAGGACATCGCGACAGGGATTGCTAAACAGGAATTTTCAGAGTCAGACAAGACCATTCCAAAATTGACTTTCTTTGAAAGCTATACAGCAGAAGACTTTGCCCGCTACAAGGCAGAGCAAGGGATGGCCATGGAAGTGGACGATTTGCTCTTTATCCAAGACTACTTCAAGTCAATCGGGCGCGTGCCGACGGAAACAGAGCTCAAGGTTTTGGACACTTATTGGTCTGACCACTGCCGTCACACGACTTTTGAGACAGAGTTGAGACAGATTGATTTCTCAGCTTCTAAATTCCAAAAGCAATTGCAAGCGACTTATGACAAGTATATTGCCATGCGTGATGAGTTGGGGCGTTCGGAGAAACCACAAACCTTGATGGATATGGCGACTATTTTTGGTCGTTATGAGCGTGCTAATGGTCGTTTGGACGATATGGAGGTGTCTGACGAAATCAATGCCTGCTCAATCGAAATAGAAGTGGAGGTTGATGGTGTCAAGGAACCTTGGCTCCTCATGTTTAAAAACGAAACTCACAACCACCCAACGGAAATTGAACCATTTGGTGGGGCTGCTACTTGTATCGGTGGAGCCATTCGTGACCCGTTGTCAGGCCGTTCCTACGTTTACCAAGCCATGCGTATCTCTGGTGCGGGTGATATTACAGCACCGATTTCGGAAACTCGTGCTGGTAAATTGCCACAACAAGTGATTTCTAAAACAGCGGCCCATGGTTATTCTTCATACGGGAATCAGATTGGTCTTGCAACGACCTACGTTCGTGAGTACTTCCACCCAGGCTTTGTAGCCAAACGCATGGAGCTGGGTGCTGTTGTTGGGGCTGCTCCAAAAGAGAATGTTGTCCGTGAAAAACCGGAAGCGGGAGATGTGATTATCCTTCTTGGTGGTAAGACAGGACGTGATGGTGTCGGTGGTGCGACAGGGTCTTCTAAGGTTCAAACGGTTGAGTCTGTGGAGACTGCTGGTGCCGAGGTTCAAAAAGGAAATGCCATCGAAGAACGCAAGATTCAGCGCCTCTTCCGCAATGGCGATGTCACTCGTCTCATCAAGAAATCTAACGACTTTGGTGCGGGTGGTGTCTGTGTGGCTATCGGTGAATTGGCAGATGGTCTTGAAATCGACCTCAACAAGGTTCCTCTTAAATACCAAGGCTTGAATGGAACAGAAATTGCGATCTCTGAATCACAAGAACGGATGGCAGTTGTGGTGCGTCCTGAGGATGTAGATGCCTTCGTTGCAGAATGTAATAAAGAAAATATTGACGCTGTTGTTGTGGCAACAGTGACTGAAAAACCAAATCTTGTCATGCACTGGAATGGTGAAACCATCGTCGACTTGGAACGTCGTTTCCTTGATACAAACGGTGTGCGTGTAGTCGTTGATGCAAAGGTGGTGGACAAGGATGTCGAACTTCCAGAAGAACGTCAAACATCTGCTGACACACTTGAAGCTGATACCCTTGCGGTTCTATCTGATCTCAACCATGCGAGTCAAAAAGGATTGCAAACTATCTTTGACTGTTCGGTCGGTCGTTCTACAGTCAATCACCCGCTTGGTGGTCGTTACCAACTCACACCGACTGAGGCATCTGTACAAAAATTGCCAGTTCAACATGGTGTGACTCATACTGCGTCTGTTATGGCTCAAGGATTCAATCCTTATGTAGCAGAATGGTCTCCATACCACGGTGCTGCCTATGCAGTGATCGAAGCAACCGCTCGTTTGGTTGCGACTGGTGCAAACTGGTCCAAGGCTCGCTTCTCTTACCAAGAGTACTTCGAGCGGATGGACAAGCAAGCCGAGCGTTTCGGTCAGCCAGTAGCGGCTCTTCTAGGTTCTATCGAAGCACAAATTCAACTTGGTTTGCCATCTATCGGTGGTAAGGACTCTATGTCCGGTACCTTTGAAGAATTGACAGTACCGCCAACCTTGGTTGCCTTTGGGGTAACGACAGCAGATAGCCGTAAGGTGCTTTCGCCTGAATTCAAGACTGCTGGTGAAAACATCTACTACATCCCAGGTCAAGCCCTCTCAGCAGAGATTGATTTTGACTTGATTAAGTCTAATTTTGCTCAGTTTGAAGCCCTTCAAAAGGATCACAAAGTGACATCTGCATCAGCTGTTAAATATGGTGGTATCCTTGAAAGTTTGGCTCTTGCTACCTTTGGGAACCATATCGGTGCAGAGGTGACCTTGCCTGAATTTGAAAGTTCTTTGACAGCTCAATTAGGCGGATTTGTCTTCACATCTCTTGAAGAGATTACTGGAGTAGAGAAAATTGGACAAACGAAAGCAGACTTTACACTGATTGTCAACGGTGTGAAGCTAGATGGACAGAAACTTGACAGTGCCTTCCAAGGAAAACTGGAAGAAGTTTACCCAACAGAATTTGCCCAAGCTAAAGAACTGGAAGAAGTTCCAGCTGTCGATTCTAACGAAGTTATCAAAGCTAAAGAAACCATTGAAAAACCTGTGGTTTACATCCCAGTCTTCCCAGGAACCAACTCAGAATATGATTCAGCAAAGGCCTTCGAAAAAGAAGGTGCAGAGGTCAACTTGGTGCCATTTGTGACCTTGAATGAAGAGGCTATTGTCAAGTCGGTTGAAACCATGGTTGACAATATCGGCAAGGCAAACATTCTCTTCTTTGCAGGTGGATTCTCAGCTGCGGATGAGCCGGATGGATCAGCTAAGTTTATTGTCAATATCCTTCTTAATGAAAAAGTGCGTGCGGCCATTGATAGCTTTATTGCTCGTGGTGGCTTGATTATCGGTATCTGTAATGGATTCCAGGCCTTGGTCAAATCAGGTCTTCTTCCATATGGAAACTTTGAAGATGCTAACAGTACCAGCCCAACCCTCTTCTACAATGATGCCAACCAGCACGTGGCCAAGATGGTGGAAACTCGGATTGCCAATACCAACTCGCCATGGTTGGCTGGAGTGCAAGTGGGTGATATCCACGCTATTCCTGTATCGCACGGTGAAGGGAAGTTTGTCGTGACAGCTGAGGAATTCGCAGAGCTCCGCGACAATGGTCAAATCTTTAGCCAATACGTTGACTTTGACGGCAAACCAAGTATGGATTCTAAGTACAATCCGAATGGTTCTGTAAATGCCATCGAAGGAATTACTAGCAAGAACGGCCAAATTATCGGTAAGATGGGCCACTCAGAACGTTATGAAGACGGTCTCTTCCAAAACATCCCAGGAAATAAAGACCAGCATCTGTTTGCGTCGGCGGTTAAATACTTTACTGGGAAATAAGACTTACAGATTTTCTAATAGATTAGATAGTATCTGTAATATAAAAGTCATGTAGATCTAGCTCTTGGTGATTGCAAAAGGTTTGTTTTGCGAGTGAAATGAGCTCCTACCGTATCATTCCGCTCTACTAAAGGAATGATACACAAATAAAAATTAGGTATAAAAAATGACATACGAAGTAAAATCTCTTAATGAAGAATGTGGTGTTTTCGGTATCTGGGGGCATCCAGATGCTGCTAAATTGACCTATTTTGGTCTCCATAGTCTTCAGCACCGTGGTCAAGAGGGGGCGGGAATCCTTTCTAATGATCAGGGGCAATTGAAGCGTCATCGTGATATGGGGCTTTTATCAGAAGTGTTCAGAAATCCAGCTAATTTGGATAAACTGACTGGAACGAGCGCGATTGGGCATGTTCGTTATGCGACTGCTGGCGAAGCTTCTGTAGATAATATCCAGCCTTTTCTCTTCCGCTTTCACGATATGCAGTTTGGACTTGCTCACAACGGAAACCTGACCAATGCCGAATCGCTCAAGAAAGAATTGGAACAAAGAGGAGCTATTTTCAGTTCGACTTCCGATTCGGAAATCTTGGCTCACCTCATTCGTCGTAGTCACAATCCTAGTCTAATGGGTAAAATCAAGGAAGCACTTAGTCTTGTCAAAGGTGGTTTCGCTTACCTCTTGATGTTTGAAGATAAGTTAATTGCAGCACTTGACCCAAACGGATTCCGTCCTCTATCAATCGGGAAAATGGCTAATGGAGCAGTTGTCGTTTCATCTGAAACTTGTGCCTTTGAAGTCATCGGTGCGGAGTGGATTCGCGATGTGAAACCAGGCGAGATTGTCATTATTGACGACAATGGTATCCAGTACGATAGTTATACGAATGATACTCAGCTCGCGATTTGCTCTATGGAGTATATCTACTTTGCCCGCCCTGACTCCAATATCCATGGTGTCAATGTTCATACGGCACGGAAACGTATGGGTGCCCAATTGGCGCGTGAATTTAAGCATGAGGCGGATATCGTAGTCGGTGTGCCCAATTCCTCACTCAGCGCAGCCATGGGCTTTGCGGAGGAGTCCGGTCTGCCAAATGAAATGGGGTTGATCAAAAACCAATATACCCAACGTACCTTTATCCAACCGACTCAAGAATTGCGGGAGCAAGGGGTTCGGATGAAGCTATCTGCCGTTTCGGGTGTTGTCAAAGGCAAACGTGTGGTTATGGTGGATGATTCCATTGTCCGTGGGACAACCTCTCGCCGTATCGTTCAGCTTTTAAAAGAAGCAGGTGCGTCTGAGGTTCACGTTGCCATTGGAAGTCCTGCGCTAGCTTATCCATGCTTCTACGGGATTGATATCCAGACGCGTCAGGAGTTGATCGCTGCCAATCATACGGTAGAAGAAACCTGCCAAATCATTGGTGCAGATAGCCTGACCTATCTTTCGATTGATGGCTTGATTAATTCTATCGGCATCGAAACAGATGCGCCAAACGGTGGTCTCTGTGTCGCTTACTTTGACGGCGACTACCCAACTCCTCTCTACGACTATGAAGAAGAATATCGTAGAAGCTTAGGGGATAAGACGAGTTTTTACAAATAGACAGATGAAATTCTCCATGAAAGAAAAGGAAGAGGAGACAAAATGACAAATAAGAATGCATACGCTCAATCAGGTGTGGATGTTGAAGCGGGTTATGAAGTAGTTGAACGAATCAAAAAACATGTGGCTCGTACGGAACGCGCAGGTGTTATGGGAGCTCTTGGTGGTTTCGGTGGTATGTTTGACCTTTCAAAAACAGGTGTCAAAGAGCCCGTCTTGATTTCAGGGACTGACGGAGTCGGAACCAAGCTCATGCTGGCTATCAAGTATGACAAGCACGATACGATTGGGCAGGACTGTGTGGCCATGTGTGTCAATGATATCATCGCTGCAGGAGCTGAGCCTCTTTACTTCCTTGACTACGTAGCGACAGGGAAGAATGAACCAGCCAAGCTAGAACAAGTCGTTGCTGGTGTGGCAGAAGGTTGTGTGCAGGCAGGCGCTGCCCTCATCGGTGGGGAAACGGCTGAAATGCCTGGTATGTACGGTGAAGATGATTATGACTTGGCTGGTTTTGCAGTTGGTGTGGCTGAAAAATCTCAAATTATTGATGGTTCAAAAGTGACGGAAGGAGATGTTCTTCTCGGGCTTGCTTCAAGTGGGATTCACTCAAATGGTTACTCACTTGTTCGTCGTGTCTTTGCCGACTATACAGGTGAGGAAGTCTTGCCAGAATTGGAAGGCAAGAAACTCAAGGAAGTCCTTCTTGAGCCGACTCGTATCTATGTCAAAGCTGTTCTGCCACTCATCAAGGAAGGCTTGGTAAACGGTATTGCCCACATCACAGGTGGTGGCTTTATCGAAAATGTCCCTCGAATGTTTGCAGCTGACTTGGCTGCAGAGATTGAGGAAAGCAAGGTTCCAGTTCTTCCAATTTTCAAAGCCCTTGAAAAATACGGTCAGATCAAGCATGAAGAAATGTTTGAAATCTTCAATATGGGCGTAGGACTCATGTTGGCAGTTAGCCCTGAAAATGTAGATCGTGTCAAAGAATTGCTGGATGAACCAGTCTATGAAATTGGTCGCATCGTCACGAAAGAAAACGAAAGTGTCATCATCAAATGAAAAAAATAGCGGTTTTTGCTTCTGGTAATGGCTCAAATTTTCAGGTGATTGCCGAAGAGTTTCCGGTGGAGTTTGTCTTTTCAGACCATCGTGACGCCTATGTGCTAGAGCGTGCAGACAAACTTGGCATTCTGTCCTATGCCTTTGAACTCAAGGAGTTTGAGAACAAGGCAGACTATGAAGCAGCCCTTGTTGAACTATTGGAAGAACACCAGATTGACTTGGTATGCCTCGCGGGCTATATGAAAATCGTTGGGCCAACCTTATTGGAGGCTTATGAAGGTCGAATCATCAACATTCATCCAGCCTACCTGCCAGAATTTCCGGGAGCTCATGGGATTGAGGACGCTTGGAATGCTGGTGTTGGTGAGAGCGGCGTGACCATTCACTGGGTGGACTCTGGTGTGGATACAGGCAAGGTCATCAAACAAGTGCGTGTGCCACGGCTAGCTGATGATACCATTGAAAGCTTTGAAGCTCGGATTCATGAGGCAGAGTACAAGTTGTATCCAGAAGTTATTAGAGAATTGTTGGATAAGTAAATGAAAGGAAATAACATGACTAAACGCGCCTTAATCAGCGTCTCAGACAAAGCGGGCATTGTTGAATTTGCCCAAGAACTTAAAAAACTTGGTTGGGATATCATCTCAACAGGTGGTACCAAAGTTGCCCTTGACAATGCTGGGGTGGAGACCATTGCGATCGATGATGTGACTGGCTTCCCAGAAATGATGGACGGTCGTGTCAAGACCCTTCATCCAAATATCCACGGGGGGCTCCTCGCTCGTCGTGACCTGGATAGCCACTTGGAAGCGGCTAAGGATAATCAGATCGAGCTTATCGACCTTGTAGTGGTCAACCTCTATCCTTTCAAGGAAACAATCCTCAAACCAGACGTGACGTACGCTGACGCAGTTGAAAACATCGATATTGGTGGGCCATCCATGCTTCGTTCAGCGGCTAAAAACCACGCTAGCGTTACGGTTGTAGTAGACCCTGCGGACTATGCAGTGGTTTTGGACGAGTTGTCAGACGATGGCGAAACGACTTACGAAACCCGTCAACGTCTGGCAGCTAAGGTTTTCCGTCACACAGCGGCTTATGACGCCTTGATTGCAGAGTATTTCACAGCTCAAGTCGGAGAACGCAAACCTGAAAAGCTCACTTTGACCTATGACCTCAAACAAGCCATGCGCTATGGGGAAAATCCTCAACAAGATGCAGACTTTTACCAAAAAGCCTTGCCGACTGACTATTCGATTGCATCAGCGAAACAGCTCAACGGTAAAGAATTGTCCTTCAATAACATCCGTGATGCGGATGCTGCTATCCGTATCATCCGTGACTTCAAAGACCGTCCAACCGTTGTGGCTCTCAAACACATGAACCCATGCGGTATCGGTCAAGCTGATGATATCGAAACAGCTTGGGACTACGCTTATGAGTCTGACCCAGTGTCTATCTTTGGTGGTATCGTTGTTCTTAACCGTGAGGTGGATGCTGCGACAGCTGAGAAGATGCATGGTGTATTCCTTGAAATCATCATTGCACCAAGCTATACGGATGAAGCGCTAGCCATTTTGACCAACAAAAAGAAAAACTTGCGTATCCTTGCCTTGCCATTTGATGCTCAAGAGGCCAGTGAAGTGGAAGCAGAATACACAGGCGTGGTTGGTGGACTTCTTGTGCAAAACCAAGACGTGGTCAAGGAAAGCCCAGCTGACTGGCAAGTGGTTACTAAACGCCAACCAACTGAGACAGAAGCGACAGCTCTTGAGTTTGCTTGGAAAGCCATCAAGTATGTTAAATCAAACGGTATCATTGTGACTAACGACCACATGACACTTGGTGTTGGTCCTGGTCAAACTAACCGTGTGGCTTCAGTCCGTATTGCCATTGACCAAGCTAAAGACCGTCTTGACGGCGCTGTGCTTGCTTCTGATGCCTTCTTCCCATTTGCGGATAATGTGGAAGAAATCGCCAAAGCAGGTATCAAGGCTATCATCCAGCCAGGTGGATCGGTCCGTGACCAAGAATCTATCGAAGCTGCTGACAAATACGGCTTGACTATGGTCTTCACAGGCGTGAGACATTTTAGACATTAAAATTTTATTCATTTTTCGTTAAATTTATTTTATCGTGTAACAGTATTAATGATAAAAATTTTAAAATATAGAAAAAGCACTCAAGTCAAAGTTGAGCGCTTTTTTGATAGTTAAATTACATAAACTGTGCAGATTCTTCTATAAAAAATTTTATCTTAATTTCTTTCATTCAAAAGCTTGTCTAAAAGCAAATCTTTTCTGACACTATCAACGATTCTATAATTAGCTTGCCATAGTGTTTTGCTTTTTCCAATTTGTTGAGGGTTAGTATCTGTATCGAAAGTATTTTGTACCAGTCTTGTCCCAGCAATTTTCCATACATCTTTAGGATCGAATTCCCAACTGATTTTTCCATCGGATTCTCTAAGTAATGCTCTAAAAGCACCGAAAATAGGCATCAGAAAACCAGTAGAGATATTGTAATTGATAGATTGTTCAGTAAAGTCAGTATAATAACTTCCAGAGCCCTCAACTCCACGAATTCTTCCGAATGCTGCATTCTTTCCTTCAGAATTTTTGTATTCTTGGTATTTGTTAGGAAGTTCCTTTTGAATTAGTTCATAAAGATCAACTAAGTCAGGAAGAAAAGGTGCTAATTTTTCATAGATATTATTGTCTGTTCCGAATTCCTTTTGGTAATCTTTGAATACTGCTTGTTTTCCAGAATACGCAGATACTGGTGCAGTACTATCATCTGGGAAACGTTTAATATTGAAAGTAAACATCAAACGAATTAATTCAGCAATTGGAATTCTTTTATTCTCGTTATCTTTATAAGCAATCTCTGAAGCGTATTGTTCATTTGACAACGAGTCTTTAATTAGATCAAACTTATCGTCTAGTTCAAACAATGCGATATCACTAACTTGAGCAGAAGTGTTTCGTGCATCGGCTATACGTGAAACTGTCAATTGTTCTCCAACAATAATTTCAAGTTTGACAAACTTATCTAGTCCGGAGTGAATCTGATCTCTATTATCTATAATCGCTTTGTATGTATGACCACCATCCAGGATTCCGTAATTTTGAGGGTCATCTCCTAGATCTAAAGATACCAAATTTTGATTGGGTGTGAATTTGAATTGTTTAGCAACAATTACTATTCCTCGATTATTGATATCGAAATCAGTATCAGGCGATTTGACAGCATTAATTAACGATTTGGCAACAGCTGTAGTCATTTTAGGTTGTCTCGGATTGACTTCCATCGGTAAGTTGGAAGGGAGATCTCTAAAGTTGAGATATACAAAATAGGTAGTGACACCTTTTTGCGACGGGGATTCGATAGTTCGAACGGCGCTAGCCTTAAAATTAAATGTTGAGCTCATAGTAAGCCTCCTAAAATTTATTCAGCAAGTTGATTTTTCAATTGCTATACTAGCATTATATCTTTTTTTAAAAATAAATAAAGGAACCTAGGTTCTTTTTGGTATAATAAAAATATGACTTTGAGAAAAAATGAAACCCAACACAGAGAAATAGGAAATTTAATAAGAAAACATAGAGCGAGCTTAACGGATTTACCAAAATCTAGACAGGGATTTATAGATGATCGTAGCCAAAAATTTTTTGATTGTGATGATTGGATTAGTGAAAAAACGCTATGTAACTACGAAAACGGTAAAAATATTCCATCGTTAGAAAATATTCGTAACCTATCTATTGCTTTAGAGATTGATGAGCTTGAATTTGTTAAAGAAATATTGGACTTACTTTAATCAATTTCTATTTGAACTTAGATTTTCGAAACCTGTCTTTATTATTAAAAATTTAATTTATAAACATACTCTATTGAAGCGGCTGATAAATATGGCTTGACTATGGTCTTTACAGGAGTGAGACATTTTAGACATTAAGAAGCAAAAGGGAAGAAAACAGTTTCTTTCCTTTTTTGGCTTAAAATGCTAAGTGAAACAAGATTAAAACGAACGTTTGTGGTATAATGTTAGTAAATAATTCGCAAAAGAGGTTAAGAGATGAAACTGTTGGTTGTCGGTTCGGGTGGTCGTGAACATGCGATTGCTAAGAAGTTATTGGAGTCTAAAGACGTTGAGCAAGTTTTTGTGGCACCTGGGAATGACGGGATGACCTTAGATGGACTTGATTTGGTAAATATATCTATTTCCGAACATTCTAAGTTAATTGAATTTGCAAAGGTCAACGATATCGCTTGGACCTTCATTGGGCCGGATGATGCTCTTGCCGCCGGAATAGTGGATGATTTCAATGCAGCAGGCCTCAAGGCTTTTGGTCCGACTAGGGCTGCAGCGGAGCTGGAATGGTCCAAGGATTTTGCTAAGGAAATAATGGTCAAATACAGCGTTCCGACAGCAGCCTATGGCACATTTTCAGATTTCGAGGAAGCTAAGGCTTATATTGAGGAGAAAGGCGCTCCAATCGTAGTCAAGGCAGATGGTTTAGCGCTTGGTAAGGGTGTCGTCGTTGCTGAGACAGTCGAGCAAGCGGTCGAAGCTGCTCATGAGATGCTTTTGGACAATAAATTTGGTGACTCAGGTGCGCGTGTGGTTATCGAGGAGTTTCTTGCAGGAGAGGAATTTTCACTTTTTGCCTTTGTCAATGGTGACAAGTTCTACATCATGCCAACAGCTCAGGACCACAAACGTGCCTATGATGGCGACAAGGGGCCTAACACGGGCGGTATGGGTGCCTATGCGCCAGTTCCACACTTGCCACAGAGTGTAGTTGATACAGCGGTTGACACGATTGTCAAGCCAGTCCTAGAGGGCATGATTAAAGAAGGCCGTCCTTATCTGGGAGTTCTTTACGCAGGGCTTATCATGACAGCTGATGGACCTAAGGTTATCGAGTTTAACGCTCGTTTCGGAGATCCTGAAACTCAGATTATCCTACCTCGTTTGACATCTGACTTTGCACAAAATATTACGGATATCCTCGATGGTAAGGATCCGAAGATCACGTGGACGGACAAGGGTGTGACGCTGGGCGTGGTTGTCGCATCCAATGGGTACCCGCTAGACTATGAAAAAGGTGTCAACTTGCCAGCAAAAACGGAGGGCGACATCATCACTTACTATGCAGGAGCTAAGTTTGCAGAAAATAGCAGAGCACTGCTATCAAATGGCGGACGTGTCTATATGCTCGTCACCACAGCAGATACCGTCAAAGAAGCCCAAGAAAGCATCTACCAAGAACTCTCCCAACAAAAAACAGAAGGCCTCTTCTACCGAACAGATATCGGAAGCAAGGCCATTAAGTAAAGATATAAGAATAACGCGACGAAGTCGCCAAATACGATAATGGTCGCCGTGGTGAAAAGACCAGCACAGTGAATGTTCTGGTCGGGGGAAATTTTGAGACTTAGGCTCAAAATTTAGGAATGAAACCGAAGGTTTGCTTCCGTCCCCACCACCTAAGACCATTATCAAAAAAAGAAAAAAAGGAAAAATTATGACTAAACCAGTAATTTCCATCATCATGGGCTCAAAATCCGACTGGGCAACCATGCAAAAAACCGCCGAAGTCTTAGACCGCTTCGGTGTAGTCTACGAAAAGAAAGTTGTTTCTGCCCACCGCACACCAGACCTTATGTTCAGACATGCGGAGGAAGCACGGAGTCGCGGTATCAAGGTCATCATAGCTGGTGCTGGAGGCGCAGCCCATTTGCCAGGTATGGTAGCAGCCAAAACAACTCTTCCAGTCATTGGTGTGCCCGTCAAATCACGTGCCCTTAGTGGCGTGGACTCGCTCTACTCTATCGTACAGATGCCGGGCGGTGTGCCTGTTGCGACAATGGCTATCGGTGAGGCAGGTGCGACAAATGCGGGTCTCTTTGCCCTCCGTCTCCTTTCAGTAGAGGATCAGGCTATTGCGACAGCTTTGGCGGATTTTGCAGAAGAACAAGGAAAAATCGCAGAGGAGTCAACAAATGAGCTCATCTAAAACAATCGGAATTATCGGTGGCGGTCAGCTGGGTCAGATGATGGCCATTTCTGCTATCTACATGGGGCACAAGGTTATCGCGCTGGATCCTGCGGCTGATTGCCCGGCCTCTCGTGTGGCGGAAATTATCGTGGCGCCTTATAACGATGTGGATGCCCTCCGTCAGTTGGCTGAGCGTTGCGATGTCCTGACCTATGAGTTTGAAAATGTCGATTCTGACGGTTTGGATGCTGTTATCAAGGAGGGACAACTCCCTCAAGGGACAGACCTGCTCCGCATTTCTCAAAATCGCATCTTTGAAAAGGATTTTCTCTCAAACAAGGCCCAAGTCACTGTTGCACCTTACAAAGTCGTGACTTCTAGCCAAGACTTGGCGGATATCGACCTGTCCAAAAACTATGTCCTCAAAACGGCGACTGGTGGCTACGATGGCCATGGTCAGAAGGTTATTCGCTCGGAAGCAGATTTGGAAGAAGCCTATGCACTGGCTGATTCAGCAGACTGTGTCTTGGAAGAATTTGTCAATTTTGACCTTGAGATTTCCGTCATCGTATCAGGAAATGGCAAGGACGTGACGGTTTTCCCAGTTCAGGAAAATATCCACCGCAACAATATCCTGTCTAAGACCATTGTACCAGCCCGCATTTCAGAAAGCCTAGCCGAAAAAGCCAAAGCCATGGCTGTACGTATTGCAGAACAGCTAAATCTGTCTGGAACTCTTTGCGTGGAAATGTTTGCGACAGCTGACGACATTATCGTCAACGAAATTGCCCCACGACCACATAACTCTGGGCACTACTCTATCGAAGCTTGCGACTTCTCCCAGTTTGATACACATATCCTAGGTGTTCTGGGAGCACCATTGCCAGCTATTAAACTGCATGCCCCAGCTGTTATGCTTAATGTCCTCGGACAGCATGTCGAGGCCGCTGAAAAATATGTCGCAGAAAATCCAAGCGCCCACCTCCACATGTATGGTAAAATAGAAGCGAAGTACAACCGTAAAATGGGACATGTGACTTTGTTTAGTAGTGTGCCAGATAGTGTGGTTGAGTTTTAGAAAATGATTTATTGGAGATAAGAAACAATGGCAACAAATATTCAGATAAACCGTATAAAAAGTAAATTGAAAAAAATGTTCAAGAATAGTATATATATGGGGAATGTTAAGGTTCTTCCAGAAACAGATGATTATGAAAAAATGTGGTATAGCAGAGCATATGCTGCATATTCAACATTTTTAATTGGTTCAGAAAACATTGAGGATGCAGTTGTATCAGTTACTGATGGTTTTAAAGATAATGGTATAGATGCTATTTTTAATGATAAGAATAAAAAAATTCTGTATTTTATACAAACAAAATTTAGTAATGAAGCGAGTGGTTCTATTTCGGAAGGTGATACTTTAAAATTTATTAAAGGTGTAAAAAGGATATTGAATCTTGATTTTTCAAATTTTAATGATTTGATATGTGCGAAGGCAACAGAGATAGAAGAAGCTCTTTCCGATTTTGATTACCGTCTAGAAATTGTAGTTTCGATCTCTTCAAATCAGAAACTTTCGAATAATAGTCAAGAGGTGATTGATGATTTTCTAAAAGATACAAATTCTGATGGTAGCGATGAATTAGTAACATTCAGATTGATACAGCTTAATGATGTGTACTCCCATATGGCTAATCAGGGAGTAGCCCCAAATATTGATTTAGAGAACGTAACATTACATAACTGGGGGTCACCCACACTGTCTAATGATAACTATAAGGTATATTACGGCTGGATGTCTGCTGTTGATATTGTAAATTGGCGAGAGCAGTATGGAGATAAAATCTTTGAAAATAATATTAGAAATTTCAAGCAGAATACAGATGTTAATAAAGGTATACTCCAAGTATTGAGAGAGGAACCTCAGAATTTTTACCTTTATAATAATGGTATTAAAATTATTGCAGAGAGAGGGGAAAAATTATTGAAGGGTGCATCAACAAATGATTATACTACATTAAAATTAGTTGGAGCAAGTATAATAAATGGTGCCCAAACAACAGGAGCATTATACGAAGCATATAAAGCGGAAGATATTGATTTAACTAATGTTATAGTGCAAGTACAAATTATTATTTTAGGAGATGATGTTGATAACTTAGGACAAACAATTACTAAACTGTCTAATACTCAAAATAGGATAGAGAATAAAGATTTTGCAGCACAAGATAACGAACAAAAAAGATTGATGAAAGATCTAGCTATAGATGGTAAAAAATATGTTTACAGACAAGGAGTAGAGCTCCCGGATCCTTCGGAAGGATGTGATTTAGATAGTGCTACGGTAGCTTTAGGATGTTATTTAGATGATCTTGCTATTTCAACGCAACTAAAACGAGCATATGGTAGTATCTTTGACAATATTAATAAACCACCATATAAGCATATTTTTAATTCTGGTACATCTGCTTATAAATTGTGGAATTGTGTAGAGGTATATAGAAAATTACAACAGGTAGAATTTGCATATCAACAAGATCCACAAAATCAGTCAAGTAAATTAATTTCAATTCATGGTAATAGATTTATACTTCATCTTATTTTTCAAGAGTTAAAGAAAAATAAAAATCTAAACTTTGAAGATACCTATATTAAAATGAATGAGTTACCAGATTTAGAAAAAGAGTATAATCAATTAATTAAGAAATTAATAATTGCAAAAGAAAAATTATACCCAGATGCATATCCAGCAAATCTATTTAAAAATACAAAGAGAACAAAGGAATTAGCAGAGTGTATTGACTTGCTTTAAGGGAAATAAGAAAAGTTATTAGTATCCAAGCAATTGTTCTTATATATCCAGTTATAGACAGAAAAAAGAAAGAAACAAATTCCCTTGTTTCATTTTAACCGAATACGGGCTTACGCACATCCTAATTGTAAACAAAGAAAGGAAATGGGCATCTAGTTTGCAGAACTGAACCCGGGCGGAAAGCTCGGAATTTAGATAAACCTCCTAGGACGTAAGCGTCCGTCGTTGGTTTCCTAAAATTCAGTCACTTTCTAGTCGCCCTTGGTATCTTAAACATGATCAACCGTTACTCTCGCCCTGAGATGGCGACCATTTGGAGTGAAGAAAATAAATACCGTGCTTGGCTTGAGGTGGAAATCTTGGCTGACGAGGCATGGGCTGAGTTGGGGGAAATCCCTAAGGAAGATGTGGCTTTGATTCGCGAGAAGGCGGACTTTGACATCGACCGTATTTTGGAGATTGAGCAGGAGACGCGCCACGACGTGGTGGCTTTCACGCGTGCAGTTTCTGAAACGCTTGGCGAAGAGCGCAAGTGGGTTCACTATGGTTTGACGTCTACCGACGTGGTGGATACGGCTTACGGTTACCTCTACAAGCAGGCCAACGACATCATCCGTCGTGACCTTGAAAACTTCACCAACATCATCGCTGATAAAGCGAAAGAACACAAGTTCACTATCATGATGGGGCGTACCCACGGTGTGCATGCTGAACCTACAACTTTTGGTCTCAAATTAGCGACTTGGTACAGCGAAATGAAGCGCAATATCGAGCGTTTCGAGCATGCGGCTGCTGGTGTGGAAGCTGGTAAAATTTCTGGTGCGGTTGGGAACTTTGCCAACATTCCACCTTTTGTTGAAAAATACGTCTGCGACAAGCTTGGTATCCGTGCTCAAGAAATCTCTACACAGGTCCTTCCTCGCGACCTTCACGCTGAGTACTTTGCAGTTCTTGCTAGCATCGCTACTTCCATCGAGCGTATGGCGACTGAAATCCGTGGTCTGCAAAAGTCTGAGCAACGTGAAGTGGAAGAGTTCTTTGCCAAAGGGCAAAAAGGGTCTTCAGCAATGCCTCACAAACGCAACCCTATCGGTTCTGAAAACATGACAGGTCTTGCGCGTGTTATCCGTGGCCACATGATTACAGCTTATGAGAATGTCGCTCTCTGGCACGAACGTGACATCTCTCACTCATCAGCTGAGCGTATCATCACACCAGATACGACCATTTTGATTGACTACATGCTCAACCGTTTTGGAAATATCGTCAAGAACTTGACCGTCTTCCCAGAAAACATGATTCGCAACATGAACTCTACATTTGGTTTGATTTTCAGCCAACGTGCGATGTTGACCTTGATTGAAAAAGGCATGACCCGTGAGCAAGCCTATGATCTAGTGCAACCAAAAACAGCCCACTCATGGGATAACCAAATAGACTTCAAACCGCTTCTCGAAGCGGATCCAGAAGTCACTTCTCGTTTGACTCAGGAAGAGATTGATGAAATCTTCAACCCTCTTTACTACACCAAGTGCGTAGATGAAATTTTCAAGCGCGTGGGGTTGGATTAAATATAAAAAAAGAGCCTGGGCAAAAAGTCCAGGCTTTTGAAAATAAATTAGAAAAAATAGATGACGCAGTGGTTGATTGGCATCTTCCTTCGCTTTTTAAGCTCCAAGCGGGGGTGGGAAGACGAACTTTTTTTAACTTGTTTGGAGTTCTTGCCCGCTCCCGTTTTCTTTATCTTAAATTTGACTGGCCAGTTGTCCGACTTTCTTGAGCATTTCTTGGCGTTCTTGGTCTGTTTTGCGTTCTACACTGTTGAGGACGGTCAGTTTGACTGGAGTAATTCCACACGGTTTCAGGACTTGATTTTTCAGTACCTTGCCGTAGTCTTGGACAAAAGGCAAGGCAAAAGCAGGTGTGTTGTGGCTGGTGATAATCCAGCCGGACTTGCCTTGCAAGTGGCCTTGGAGACCAACTTTTTTATAAGAGTAAGCAAAGTCAGCAGCAAAGACGCGGTCGATAAAGCCTTTGAGAATGGCCGGCATACCACTCCACCAGATAGGGAAAATGAAAATCAGCTGGTCTGCCCAAGTAATCAAATCCCTGTATTTTGCCATTTCAGGGTCTTTGTGCAGGTCACGGCGTCTATGTTCTTGGTCAAAGCGCAAAATCGGATTAAAATTTTCAGCATACAAGTCCAAAGTTTTCACCTCGTGCTTTTTAGAAAGATTGCTTTGAACTTCTTTGAGAATAGCAGCATTGAAGCCAGTTGGGCTGGGGTGGGTGTAAATAATCAAGGTTTTCATGATTGTTCTCCTTTGATATAAATGTCAAGCATATGCTCAATCGTGCTTTGGATGGCTTGAGGATCAAGGTCTTGTCCGATAGGACTGTTGGCCAGAACGGCTAGGCCTGTGATAAAGCTCCAAAAGTGAAAAAGGCTTTCTGCTTCGCTATTGCTAAAATTTTCCTCCTTGCGAAGCTTTAAAACGAGCTCCTTAAATTTATCAAATCCAGGCAAGTCAGACTCCAAGAGAATAGTGTCCTGCGTCACCTTCATATATTTAAAAGGAAATTTGATAAAGAGAGCTTCAAAAAAATGAGGGTAGGTCTTGGCAAAAATAATGAAATTAAGTCCAAGCTGGGTCAGCTGATCGCGCGCAGAACCAGTCGCATCAATATTTTCATTGATTTCCTGATTGAGAAAGAGCGAAAGCTGAGTCAAAACGACTTTGAGATAGCTTTCCTTGCTCTCAAAATGGCGGTAAGGGCTGCCGTGAGTCACACCGCAGATCTTGGCAACAGTCCTGAGTGAAAGCTGTTCAATTCCATGTTTTCCGATTTCGTCAATCCCTGTTTGGATCAGCTGTTCTTTCAGTTGGGCAGTATTGCGTTTCATGTATCTCCTCCAAAAGTATACACTGTCTACTTATCTATCTTTAGTATACACTGTCTACTTTTTCTTGTCAACTAATTTGATGCTTCCTTCTAGTCTAAGATGCGGCAGAATTTGCTTTTAGTAAGATAAGATGTTAAAACAACGTCAAAATGATAGCGCTTTCTTTTTAGGGCGAATAACTCAATTTGAAAGAAGCGCGGAGAAAAGGAGGACACCTATGAAGAAAATTATCAACGATCCAACAGCAGTTGTGAACTAGATGCTGGATGGCTTGGCCTATATTCACAGCGATTTGGTTTATCGGGTCGAGGGCTTTGATATCATCGCTCGCAAGAGTGAGAAGACGGGCAAGGTTGGCCTGATTTCTGGTGGTGGAAGCGGCCATGAGCCTTCCCACGCTGGCTTTGTCGGCGAGGGCATGCTGTCGGCTGCTATCTGCGGAGCGGTCTTTACTTCACCAACATCATCGCTGACAAGGCTAAAGAACACAAGTTCACAATCATGATGGGGCGTACCCACGGTGTGCATGCTGAGCCGACAACTTTTGGTCTCAAGCTTGCGACTTGGTTCAACCAAAAACAGCCCACTCATGGGATAACCAAGTAGACTTCAAGCCACTTCTGGAAGCAGATCCAGAAGTAACATCACGCCTCACTCAAGAAGAAATCGATGAAATCTTCAACCCTGCATACTACACCAGACGAGTAGATGACATCTTTGACCGTCTCGGACTGGGGGACTAATCATAAATCAAAAAAGCGAGATTCAATCTCGCTTTTTTCTATTCTTGTCGAAGAGGTTTAATCTTCTTTTCTCTTAGTTAGTCCGTAGGCTGCTAGAGTCGCCATGAATCCTGCTGCGATCAAGCCTGCAGAGTCTTGACTTCCTGTTGCAGGGAGTTGTTTTTCATCTGCTTTGGCAGTAGTTGGTGCAGTTTGCTCAGCTTTCTCAACGGCAGTGCCGACTTCAATGACTTGTGTCACTGCTTCTTGCGTTACAAGGCTATCGACAAGAGTCTTCACTTCTTTGCCGTCAGCAGTAGTGCTGACAGAGTAGTAATGACTGCGACGACCGTTAACACCTTTGGTAAGGACTTGAGTCTTCCCTTTGAGCAAGAGTGGATTTTCACGTGTTACGGTAGTGAATGGAATCTCTTCTTCTTGGATATCTAGTCTTGGTTTTGCCTCTGTGGCTGGAGCAAGACCGTGTTCATCCCCTTTGTGAGTAATAGGGGCACCGATTTCAACCACTTGTGTCACAGGTTCTTTGGTTACTTGGTTATCTAGAACAGTTTCTGTTTGTTTCCCATTTTCAGTAAGGACAGAGATGTAATGAGTGCGTTCGCCCTCTACACCTGGTGTGATGATCTTTTCCTGACCGGCTGGGAGATTCGGATTTTCCTTCTTGATGACCTCAAATGGAATCTTTTCTGCTCTTGTGATGAGTTCCGGTTTAGTTTCAACATTGGCAGCTAGTTCGTTTTCATCAAGGCTTCCTGAGTGAGTTTCCGCTGGTTTGAGGCCTAGGCGGGCTGCTTTGAGTTTGGCTACGAGAGCGTCTAACTCGGCTTGTTTGCTACGGTTGAGGTTGTAGTTGAGAGCCTCTTTAGCTGCATTTAAGGTATCGAGACTTTCTTTGCTGTATCCTTCCAAGTTAGTAGGGATTTGAGCAAGTTCCTCACGGAGAGCATTGTAGTCAGCACGGAAGTAGTCTTTGTTGTGGTCTGCGAAGGCAGTCATGAGTTCAAAGATTTCTTCTTCCTTGTACTCAGCACTTGGTTTGTCTGCCCAGATAGCAAGCATGCTACCAATAGTAGGTAGGTCAACTTCAGGATATTTAGTTGAAGCTAGCTGGTTAAATAGAGTTTTTTCGGTATTTTCAATAGCTTTCTTAAGGAAGCTACCACCATCTTCTGGTTTTTGACCGAGAATGTAGTACCAATCTCCGTTGGTATTAAGAAGTTTGTAGCCTTTGCTTGCTAGATACTGAGGAGATGCAAGGTTGTAGCCCCACCATCCTTTAGACCAGTAAGAGATGATGACATCCTTGTCAAACTCAACATCATCCTTGTCCTCGTAGTAGAAACCATCGTTGAATGCCATTGGCTTGAGACCGTGAGATTTGATGAATAGAGGAAATCATAAGATTTAGAAGAAAATTATTTCTAGAAATGAGAAAGAGAAAACCAATATTTAACTTGTTTTTAGTAAAAACGCTACTAATTAAATAAGAGTCCTCCATAGCGTTTTCACAACTTCTTTCTCGTGCTATAATGAATATAGAAAAAGCCTGAGCTAGGCTCAAGCTTTTTCTTAATGACCTCGATTACATGAGAGGAATTTAATTTTGTAGTAGTCTGCTCGCTTATAAGTTTCACTATAGGCAAGGACTTGGCCAGTAGCCTCAAGTTTAGTAGTCTTCGTTTGGAAGACTGTTGGAAATTGCGTATCGATTCCAAGTACAGAAGCAACATGCTCTGGTGTTGGAAATGCGATTTCATTGATTTCCTCAAAATGCTCATCAGTCATGTGAATGCGGTAATCCAGCTTGAAACGTTTATAGATAGAACTATAATAGTCAAGATTTGGATAGTTAGCATTGATATATTGTTCAGGAATATAAGATGTGTGGTAGATGTAAGTTACGCCATTTGTTTGACGGGTACGTTCAATTTTATAATAGAACTGATCTCCACGTAGTCCAAGCTTCTCTAGGTATTCAAGCTTGTTTCCACGCTCGATAGAAAGAACAGTAACTTTATCATCTTTTGTTTCAAAGATTTCGACATCTGAAAATTCAACGAGTTTGTGCTTACGTGCACGTGAAACGAAAGTCCCTTTACCTTGTTGGCGGACAATATAGCCGTCTTTTGCAAGGTCATTCAAAGCACGCACAACAGTGATTGAACTAACATCGTACATCGCGATCAATTCTGCTTCTGTATAAAATTTATCCCCACTTGCAAATTGACCAGAGATGATTTTGTTTTTTAATTCATCTTTAATATATTGGTATTTTGGAATAGCCATAATTTTCACCTCGATTCTCTTTCTCCAGTTCTGATTTTACCATAAATACAGACAAAATAGTAGTATTTAGGTAAAAAAAATTAAAATAATAGACTAAAAATGTTATGTTACATGTAAAAAATTCCATTTTATAACCTTGTGAATTATCATACATTAAAATATCGCTTTCATGCTATTTTTAGATAATTTTGGTAAATAGTAAGTAAAAAAATAGAAAAATTTTAAAGAATTTTCTAAAACCTATTGACAAATGCAAAATATTTGATTATATTTAATATTATAATAAATGAAAGCGCAAACTTAATTCGTCAGAGGTGGTAACATGACAAGATTTAAAATTGAGGACGATTTCTATTTAGATGGGAAACCGTTCAAGATTTTGTCTGGCGCCATTCATTATTTTAGGATTCCAGCAGAGGATTGGTATCATTCTCTCTATAACTTAAAGGCGCTTGGCTTTAATACGGTCGAGACCTATGTGGCTTGGAATTTACATGAACCCGTTGAAGGGGAATTTGATTTTGAAGGTGCCAGAAATTTGGAGAGATTTCTTCAAATAGCACAAGATTTGGGTCTCTATGCCATTGTACGCCCGTCTCCATTTATCTGTGCGGAATGGGAATTTGGTGGCTTGCCGGCTTGGCTCTTGACCAAGGACATGCGAATCCGCTCGTCCGACCCGGCCTACATCGAGGCAGTTGCTCGCTATTATGACCAATTATTGCCAAGGCTTGTGCCTCGCTTGTTGGATAATGGCGGAAACATTCTCATGATGCAAGTCGAAAATGAATATGGTTCTTATGGAGAAGATAAGTCTTATCTACGAGCAATTCGGAAATTGATGGAAGAGCGAGGGATTGATTGCCCACTCTTTACTTCAGATGGCCCATGGAGGGCTACTCTGAAAGCCGGGACCTTGATCGAAGATGATCTCTTTGTGACAGGGAACTTCGGTTCTAAGGCTCCTTACAACTTTTCACAAATGCAAGAATTCTTTGATGAGCATGGCAAGAAATGGCCTCTCATGTGTATGGAATTCTGGGATGGTTGGTTCAACCGTTGGAAAGAACCCATCATCACACGCGATCCAAAAGAGTTGGCGGAAGCTGTTCGAGAGGTATTGGAGCAAGGCTCTATCAACCTTTACATGTTCCATGGTGGGACAAACTTTGGTTTCATGAATGGTTGCTCAGCTCGAGGAACTCTGGATTTACCACAAGTCACATCATACGACTATGATGCCCTTCTCGATGAAGAAGGAAATCCAACTGCTAAATATCTAGCAGTCAAGAAGATGATGGCAACACACTTCCCAGAGTATCCACAGTTGGAACCACTCTATAAGGAAAGCATGGAGATAGAGGCAGTTCCATTGGCCGAAAAAGTTTCCCTGTTTGAAACCCTGGATAGTCTCTCTAGTCCAACTGAAAGCCTCTATCCAAAGGCGATGGAAGAACTTGGTCAAAGCTATGGCTACCTTCTCTACCGCACTGAGGCAAGTTGGGATGCAGAAGAGGAACGCCTCCGTATCATCGATGGACGTGACCGAGCTCAACTCTTTGTAGATGGTCAATGGATTGCTACTCAATACCAGACAGAGATTGGTGAAGACATCTACTGTCAGGGAAACCGAGAAGGCTGTTCAGAGATTGATATCCTGATCGAAAATATGGGGCGTGTTAACTATGGACACAAGTTCTTAGCAGATACGCAACATAAAGGAATTCGTACAGGTGTCTGCAAAGATCTACATTTCTTACTGAATTGGAAACAATATCCACTTCCACTGGATAATCCTGAGAAAATTGATTTTTCAAAAGGATGGACAGAAGGACAACCAGCCTTTTACGCTTTCGACTTTACTGTTGAAGAGCCGAAGGATACCTACTTAGATTTATCTGAGTTTGGTAAGGGAGTTGCCTTTGTCAATGGGCGTCACCTAGGGCGTTTCTGGAATGTCGGCCCGACCCTCTCACTTTATATCCCTCATAGTTATCTCAAGGAAGCTGCTAACCGCATCATCATCTTTGAAACTGAAGGCGAATATAAAGAAGAGATTCACTTAACTCGTAAACCTACACTAAAACACATAAAGGGGGAAAACTTATGACAATTGTAGGATGCCGTATCGATGGACGTTTGATCCACGGTCAAGTAGCCAATCTTTGGGCTGGAAAACTAAATGTTTCACGCATTATGGTTGTAGACGACGAAGTTGTTAACAACGATATTGAAAAGAGTGGTTTGAAACTTGCGACACCACCAGGTGTGAAACTCAGTATCTTGCCAGTTGAGAAAGCAGCAGCAAATATCCTTGCTGGTAAATACGATAGCCAAAGTCTCTTTATCGTTGCACGTAAACCAGACCGTTTCCTTGGTTTGGTCGAAGCAGGTGTTCCACTTGAAACACTTAACGTCGGCAATATGTCTCAAACACCAGAAACTCGCTCTATCACACGTTCTATCAATGTGGTAGATAAGGATGTGGAAGATTTCCACAAACTAGCAGAAAAAGGTGTGAAACTCACTGCTCAAATGGTTCCAAATGATCCAGTTTCAGACTTTTTGAGCTTATTAAAATAGGAAAAAATTTTTAGGAGGTCATTGTTATGATACAATGGTGGCAAATTTTACTTCTCACTTTGTACTCAGCTTATCAAATCTGTGATGAGTTGACGATCGTTTCTTCTGCAGGTTCCCCTGTATTCGCTGGTTTCATTACTGGTTTAGTCATGGGAGATTTGACAACTGGTTTGTTTATCGGTGGTAGCTTGCAGTTGTTCGTACTTGGGGTAGGTACCTTCGGTGGTGCTTCACGTATCGACGCAACTTCTGGTGCGGTTCTTGCGACTGCTTTCTCAGTTTCTCAAGGAATCGAAACAGACCTTGCGATCACTACAATCGCTGTACCAGTAGCAGCACTTTTGACTTACTTCGACGTACTTGGTCGTATGACTACTACATTCTTCGCTCACCGTATTGATGCTGCGATCGAACGCTTTGACTACAAAGGAATCGAACGCAACTACCTTCTTGGTGCGCTTCCATGGGCTCTATCTCGTGCCCTTCCAGTATTCTTCGCCCTTGCTTTTGGTGGAGAATTCGTACAAGGTGTTGTAAACCTTGTTAAAGAATACCAATGGGTTGCAGACGGTTTGACGCTTGCAGGTCGTATGCTTCCAGGTCTTGGATTTGCAATCTTGCTTCGTTACCTTCCAGTTAAACGTAACCTTCACTACCTTGCAATGGGATTTGGTTTGACAGCTATGTTGACTGTTCTTTACTCATATGTAACAGGTCTTGGTGGAGTTGTTGCAGGTATCCTTGGTACTCTTCCTGCTGATGTTGCTGAAAAGATTGGCTTTGCTAATAACTTCAAAGGTTTGTCTATGATCGGTGTTTCTATCGTAGGTATCTTCCTTGCAGTTGTTCACTTTAAGAACAGCCAAAAAGTAGCTGTAGCAGCACCTTCTACACCATCAGAAAGTGGGGAAATCGAAGATGACGAATTCTAATTACAAACTTACAAAAGAAGATTTTAATCAAATCAACAAACGTAGCTTGTTTACTTTCCAATTAGGTTGGAACTACGAACGTATGCAAGCTTCTGGTTACCTTTACATGATCTTGCCTCAATTGCGTAAAATGTATGGGGATGGAACTCCTGAATTGAAAGAAATGATGAAAGTTCATACTCAATTCTTCAATACTTCTCCATTCTTCCACACAATTATCGCTGGTTTTGACCTTGCCATGGAAGAAAAAGATGGTGTAGGTTCGAAAGATGCCGTTAACGGTATCAAGACAGGTTTGATGGGACCATTCGCTCCTCTTGGAGACACAATCTTTGGTTCACTTGTACCTGCCATCATGGGATCTATCGCAGCAACTATGGCTATCGCCGGCCAACCATGGGGTATCTTCCTTTGGATCGCAGTTGCAGTTGCTTATGACATCTTCCGTTGGAAACAATTGGAATTTGCCTACAAAGAAGGGGTTAACCTTATCAACAACATGCAAAGTACCTTGACAGCTTTGATTGATGCTGCATCTGTACTTGGTGTCTTCATGATGGGTGCTCTTGTAGCAACAATGATCAACTTTGACATTTCTTACAAATTGCCAATCGGTGAAAAGATGATTGACTTCCAAGACATCTTGAACTCAATCTTCCCACGCTTGCTTCCAGCAATCTTTACTGCCTTTATCTTCTGGTTGCTTGGTAAGAAAGGTATGAACTCTACTAAAGCGATCGGTATCATTATCGTTCTTGCAGTAGGTCTTTCATTCATCGGTAAATTCTTGCTTGGAATGGGCGCATAATTTATGGTGAAATCGTTAATTTTGGTGAGTCATGGTCGTTTCTGTGAAGAACTGAAAGGTAGCACGGAAATGATTATGGGTCCACAAGACAACATTCATGCAGTGGCTCTTCTTCCAGAAGATGGCCCAGAAGAATTTACTGCAAAATTTGAAGCTGCTATCGAAGGATTGGATGATTTCCTAGTCTTTGCGGACCTTCTCGGTGGAACACCATGTAACGTGGTGAGCCGTTTGATCATGGAAGGTCGCGACATTGAACTCTACGCAGGGATGAATCTTCCAATGGTGATTGAATTTATCAATGCTAGCCTTACAGGTGCAGATGCGGACTACAAGAGCTGTGCTGCAGAAAGCATTGTGAAAGTCAATGATTTGTTAGCAGGCTTCGATGATGACGAAGATGAATAATACTCTTCGAAAATCAAATTCAAACTACGTCAGCGTCGCCTTGCCGTACTCAAGTACAGCCTGCGGCTAGCTTCCTAGTTTGCTCTTTGATTTTCATCGAGTATAAGATGTGACAACGGCTAAACCGTTAGAACAGCTTGTATAGAATATACATGGGAATGGGAGTCACTCCCATTCCCATATTTTCAATAGGAATGAAACAATAATAGATTAGAGGAACTCTATGCTAAATTACACAAAAGAAGAATTACTTGAACTGGGTGCAGAAATCACAACTCGTGAGATCTACCAACAGCCTGATGTATGGAAAGAAGCTTTTGAAGCCTATCAAGCGAAACGTGAAGAAATTGCAGCCTTTCTGCAAGGTATCGCTGATAGACATGACTATATCAAGGTCATCTTGACGGGTGCTGGTACTTCTGCTTATGTGGGAGATACCTTGGTGCCATACTTTAAGGAAGTCTATGACGAGCGCAAATGGAATTTCAATTCTATTGCGACAACAGATATTGTAGCCAACCCAGAAACTTATTTGAAAAAAGATGTGGCGACGGTCCTTGTTTCCTTTGCTCGTAGTGGGAATTCACCTGAAAGTGTGGCGACTGTTGATTTGGCTAAAGCCTTGGTTGACGACCTCTATCAAGTGACCATTACATGTGCTGCAGATGGTAAATTGGCGCTTCAAGCTCATGGCGATGAGCGCAATCTTTTGCTCTTGCAACCAGCTGCCTCTAATGATGCTGGATTTGCCATGACTTCTAGCTTTACGTCTATGATGTTGACAGCTCTCTTGGTCTTTGATCCTACAGAATTTGCTGTGAAAGCTGAACGTTTTGAAGTTGTGACTAGCCTTGCGCGTAAGGTTCTAGAAAATGCAGCAGATGTCAAAGAGCTGGTTGACCTTGACTTTAACCGTGTTATCTACCTGGGCGCTGGTCCTTTCTTTGGTCTTGCTCATGAAGCTCAGCTCAAGATTTTGGAATTAACAGCTGGTCAAGTGGCGACCATGTATGAAAGCCCAGTTGGCTTCCGTCACGGTCCAAAATCTCTTATCAATGAAGATACAGTTGTTTTGATCTTTGGCACAACGTCAGAATACACTCGCAAGTACGACTTGGACTTGGTTCATGAAGTTGCTGGTGATCACATTGCTCGTCGTGTCGTTCTTTTGAGTGATCAAGCCTCTGGTCTTGAAAATGTCAAAGAAGTGGCCCTTGGTTGTGGAGGTGTCTTGAATGATATTTACCGTGTCTTCCCTTACATCGTTTATGCCCAACTCTTTGCCCTGTTGACTTCGCTCAAAGTGGAAAACAAACCAGATACACCGTCTCCTACAGGTACAGTAAACCGTGTGGTACAAGGTGTTATCATTCATGACTATCAAAAATAAGGAAGTGTCTATGAGTAAATTACAATTAAGTCCCAATAAAGTAGCTTGCTTGAAAAAACTCTCTGACGAGAACGGCATTATCTCAGCTCTTGCCTTTGACCAACGTGGTGCTTTGAAACGCCTCATGGCTCAATACCAAACAGAAGAGCCAACAGTGGCTCAAATGGAAGAACTCAAAGTCTTGGTTGCAGATGAATTGACAAAATATGCATCATCTATGCTTCTCGACCCTGAATATGGTCTTCCAGCTACAAAAGCGCTTGATCCAAATGCTGGTCTTCTCCTTGCTTATGAGAAAACTGGCTACGACACAACAAGCACTAAACGCTTACCAGACTGCTTGGATGTTTGGTCTGCAAAACGCATTAAAGAACAAGGTGCAGACGCTGTGAAGTTCTTGCTTTACTATGACGTAGACAGCGCTGACGAACTCAACCAAGAAAAACAAGCCTACATCGAACGTATCGGTTCTGAGTGTGTGGCAGAAGACATTCCTTTCTTCCTTGAAATCTTGGCTTACGATGAAAAAATCGCTGATGCAGGTTCTGCAGAATACGCAAAAGTGAAACCACACAAGGTTATCGGTGCCATGAAGGTCTTCTCAGACCCACGCTTTAACATCGATGTTTTGAAAGTAGAAGTTCCAGTTAATGTCAAATACGTTGAAGGTTTTGGCGATGGTGAAATCGTCCATAGCCGCGAAGAAGCAGCAACCTTCTTTAAAGCACAAGATGAAGCAACGAACTTGCCATACATCTACTTGAGTGCAGGGGTTTCAGCTAAACTTTTCCAAGAAACCCTTGTCTTTGCCCACGAATCGGGTGCAAACTTCAACGGAGTTCTTTGCGGCCGTGCAACCTGGGCTGGTTCAGTTGAAGCCTACATCAAAGATGGTGAAGCAGCAGCTCGTGAATGGTTGCGTACAACTGGATTTGAGAACATTGACGAACTCAACAAGGTTCTTCAAACAACAGCGACTTCATGGACTGAACGTGTGGAAGCATAAAACAAGAATAGAAGAATCTCTTTTTGTTAAGAAGATATTCAAGGTTTTCTGACAAAGGATTCTGAAAATAGAAACTACAACCATAGATGGTGCATACACTCTCTATGGTTTGTTTACTTAATAGAAATAGAAAAAAGGAGATGAAAATGAAAGCATACACAGAGCGTGTATTTGGAAATCATGAGGGCAAGGATGTCTTGGCCTATCGCTTTGAGACTGATGGTGGTTACCAGCTTGAAGTTATGACTTATGGTGCGACCATCTTGCGCTATGTCACACCTGACAAGGCTGGAAATTTTGCCAATGTGATCTTGGGCTTTGATGATTTTGCTAGCTACGTAGGCAATAGTCCCAAGCATGGAGCAAGTGTAGGACCTGTAGCGGGCCGTATTGCAGGTGCAACATTTGAGCTCAATGGCCAGACCTATAATCTTGAAGTCAACAATGCTAGCAACTGTAACCACAGTGGTTCAACAGGTTGGGATTCGAGCTTGTTTGAATTGGTCGAGGTGAGCGACCATGGCTTGACTCTCTACACAGAACGTACAGACGGGACAGGAGGATTTCCTGGTCATCTCAAGATCTGGATTAGCTACTACTTGGAAGAAACTGGTGCCTACGAAGTCAGCTACAAGGTAACGACAGATCAGGATACGCTGGTCAATCCAACTAATCACAGCTACTTCAACTTGTCTGGTGATTTCACGCAGACAGTTGACCGCCATGTCTTCCAGCTAAATACGGAGGGCATTTACCCAATCGCTCCCGACGGTGTTCCGGCCAAGACTCCAGATGCTGATCGTGATGTGGTGAAACACATCTACAATGGTGCTTTGCTCAAGGATATCTTTGCAGAGGACGATGAGCAAATCCAGCTAGTATCTGGTTTGGATCATCCATTTGCCCTCCCTGCAGGTCATGACAATGCTGGTTTCCTTTATGACCAAAACTCAGGTCGCTTCCTACTTTTCAAGACAGAGGCCCCTTGCTTTGTGGTCTACACAGCAAACTTTGTGGATGAGACTGTCGTCATAGGAGGTCAGCCAATGGTACAGCACAATGGCATTGCCCTTGAAGCTCAGGCCTTACCAGATGCCATTCACAGTGACCTCAAAGACCAAGTCATTCTCAAAGCAGGGCAAACTTTTACAAGTAAGACGCGTTATGAGCTTGTTGTGAAATAAAAAGAATTAGATTTTTCTATCTGATGTGTTAGAAAAATAAATGCTTCTTCGGTAGATAGACATTATATTACAATTACATATACATTTAGTTAGTAATTATATTAACAATTAGAACAATCTTCCTTAATTTATTGTTTTGTGCTATAATATTTATACCTGAATAAAGTAATTAGTAATGTAGGTTCGAATCCTACCCCCATCATTCGCTCTAATTACTAATGGCATTGTTATGATTACTTCTATTTTATACCAAAAAGTTATTGAATATCTCTTTTGGGAAAATCAATCAATTAGAAATAAGGTGATATACTTGACATTATTTTCAGGTCTTCTACTAATTTCATCTAGTCAAATCGGTGGGGTCGCCAACTAGGAAAGCGAAGAGGCGCTAGATAAATATAATGTAGAAACAAAGGCCGTAAATAAAACGGCCTTTTATTGCTAGTTGTTAAATGTATGTTGTTTTATAATAGTTTTTAGTATTGAAAATGTAAATTTTCGTAATCTATTAAAAATCATTTGGAGTAGAAAATTTCTAAATGATGATATAAAAATACTCTAAAGTTAAGGGGGAGATCCTTTTTGAGGGTATCTTCTTCCGTCTTTTTCTTCGTAATCAAAAATATAAAATTTTTTGAAATCTTAGATTTATAAGGAGCTGGTTTCCAGCTCTTTTGAGTTGTCTTCGTTGACATTTTATTTCAACAGTGTATAATTGATGTAATATATGAAGTTACAGCAAAAAGGAGACACCCTATGACTTATGCTTACAAAAGCCACATTTACCTAGCAGAGGCGGTTTTAAATGTCAAGGATGTGACGAGTCAAACGGCTTTTTATCACCAGATTATTGGCTTGGAGATTTTATCGCAAACGGAGACAGAAGCGATTTTGGGACTTGGTAAAAAAGCCTTGGTTCACTTGATTCAGGCCGAAAAGGATGGTGAAGTAAGGGAGCATTATGGGCTCTACCATCTGGCGATTTTGTTGCCGACACGAAAAGCCTTAGCAGATGTCTTGAAACACCTAAGTGACTTACGGATTCCTCTGGTCGGGGGTGCAGATCATGGATACAGCGAGGCCATTTATCTAGAGGATTTAGAAGGAAATGGCATTGAACTCTACCGTGATAAGCCAGTGTCTTCATGGGATATTCGAGAAGACGGCCGCATTATCGGTGTGACCGAAGCCCTTGCGGCACAGGATATCTATGAGTTAGGGGAAAAGGTGGATCCCTTTGTCCTAGCTGAAGGGACGGGAATGGGGCATATCCATCTATCGGTTAAGGATAGCCACGCGGCGAGCCAGTTTTATCAAAAGGTGTTAGGGCTAGAGGATAAGTTTAGTATTCCAAGTGCTAGTTGGATAGCGGCTGGTCAGTACCATCACCACCTGGCTGTCAATGAATGGGCTGGAAAAGGTCTAGCTCCGCGCAAATCAGGCTTGCCTGGCTTGGCCTACTACGTCCTTGAGGTCGAAAGCAAGGAAGAACTCTTGGACATAGTTAAGCAAGCACAAGAGGTAGAAGCAACAATCAAGTGGATAAATTTGAGTGAGTTGGATCTTGTAGACCCAGACGGCATTGTGACCCGCATTCGCTTGGAACGATGAGATGTGAAAACCACATCGTAGACATAGAAAAAGGCGGACAAGCTCGTATTCTGTTTTTAGAATGCGGACTTGTTCGCTTTTTATGAAATGATAAAGAGTAAAAGAGCTATAGCTATAACCAGACTGTAAAGGTAATCACCTGTTTTTTGTAGGTGACAAATATTTTACCTCTAAATAGGCTGACGAGATGCTGAGCCATAGAGAGACCAATTCCGTGTCCAGATATGGTTTGGTTGTTGTGAGAGGTCTCCGCACGATAAAAGCGATCAAAGAAACGCTTAATATTAGCTGCTTGTCCATCTTTATAATCATTAGAAATAGTGATGCAAGTTCGTTTGCGTAGTAGGTAATTTTTGCGTTGGAGTGTCAAGCGAATTGTTCCAGCGGGATCGCAGTATTTTCGGGCATTGTCAAGAAGGATGCTAAGAAGCTCATAAAATTCTTCTTGGGCTACTTTTTCTACAACGTCTGCTTCAATAGAACTTTCAAATTTTTTATCTTCTTTGGTAAAGAGAGGAGCAAAATCTGAGGCAACCTTTTCAGCGATGACGGAGATATTTTGAGGAGCTAGTTTGATATCCTCTTGCTCCTCGAGCCGAGCAAGTCGGATGAGTCTTCCAATCAGGTGGTTGAGTCGTTCCGTCTGTTCTTTAGTGCTGATACTCCACTCAGTCTCTCCCTCTATTAACTCCTGTAGCTCGGTATTGGCCGAAATGATGGCTAGAGGCGTTTTGAGTTCGTGTCCTGCATTGGTGATAAACATCCGTTGTTTTTCATAGTTTTTGATAAAAGGACGAATAACAATCCCTGAAATTAAGGTGAAGAGCAGTATGAGGAGGAGTAAGCTAGCCAAGGCCAGCCAGATAGAGACCTGAAGTAAGGTATCTCGTTCTCGGATATAGTTAGTCGTCTCAAAGAAGACCAGTAGTTTCCCAGTCGTAGATTGGCTCACTTGGTAGGTAAAATAGCGTCCCTTATGAGTAATAGAACCATAAGTTTCTTGCTTTTTGAGGATGTTTGGGAGAAAACTTTTGACTTCAGCCTCAGTTAAGGACTGGACATTTGTAAGGGAGATGGCGTAGTCATTTTCCTTTTCTCTGACGGAGAAGTATTGAAAATTATAGACAATCCCTTCTTGGATATTTTTCTCAGTCAGACTTTCTTTGATTTCGTCTGTAATAGGAAGTTCGCCCTCATTCTTGGTTAAGATAGAGAGGACGGTGTGGATGTTACCCTCCGTCTGAGTGTAGACGATACTATTCATCAAGACTAGAAAGAAGGTTAGAATCAGAGCAATGGTAAGAGTAGCCGTTGCGATAAATTTGATGCGTAGTTTTCGAAACATCTAGTCACCTCCTGTCAATTGGAAGGGGCCTTCTGCAGCCCCAAGTATTTGTAAGCTAGACTGTACACTTTGGAGTTTTTGGCGTAGGTAGGAGATATAGAGAAAGACGAGCTCGTGATCCTGTTCTTCCAGCTCGTCTGGCCAGACCTGCTCTAGTAGTTGTTGACAACTGAGGGGTTGGTTAGCGTGCTGGATGAGGAGAGTCAAGAGTTGGGTCTCCTTTTTCCCCAAACGAATGCTGTTTGTAGCAGCCAATTCTTGTTCATCAATATCCAAGCGGGTATTTCCTAATTCGACTGTATCCGGAGTATAGTCTTCCAGGCGGCGTGCAGTAGAACGGAGTCTAGCCAAGAGCTCCTTGAGCGAGAAAGGTTTAGTCAAGTAGTCGTCAGCACCTGCATCGAGTCCGGTTACACGGTCATCTACTTCGGCCATGGCTGTCAGCATGATAACGTGGGTCGTATTGCCTGCCTGGCGAATTTCTTTGAGGGCTTCGATTCCAGTTTTAATTGGCATCATGATGTCAAAAATCATGAGGTGATAGTGGTTAGATTTAGCCTTTTCGACAGCGTCTTGTCCGTTAAAAACAGAATCAACGCTGTAGCCTTCGCGTTCTAAAGCAACAGTGATAACACGGTTTAGTTGGGTTTCATCTTCGGCAAGTAGGATTTTCATAGGTTCTCCTTAGTCTTGATCAGAGCGCTGAATCAAATCACGGATGGTCTGCATGGTCAAGTCACAAGAAGCAAGCTCATCGGCACAACGTTTGAGCTCGCGCGTGATTCGCTCAGGATTTTGGATGTTTTTCTTGTATTTCATCTGGTGTTCGAGGCTAGCCCAGGAGTCCATGGCAATTGTGCGCAGTTGAATCTCGATAAAATAGGTACCCTGGTCATTTCCCAGACAGTCTGGGTAGGGAGTGGTCACCTCTAGAATCAGATGATAGGAACGGTAGCCGTTGGGTTTGACCTGACGGATATAGTCTTTCTCTTTGAAAATATGGATGCTTGGCATCTGGCGAATATACTCTACGATGCGGTAGATATCATCTGTAAAGCCTGTGATAATTCGAACGCCAATAGCATCTCGTATTTCTTTAAGAGCAGATTGACTTGTCTGAGGAAGGCCCTTGCGTTGGCATTTTTCACGCATGCTTTTTTCTGTTTTGATGCGCGCATGCAAATGCTCATATAGTTTGAGGTTGGTTTCTTTTTTGTAATTGGCTGCGGCCTCCTCTATGTCTTGAATAAAGGTTTGCAAGATAGTGGGTAAATAGGCCTCACAGCTACCATAGATAGAATTCATAAGTACGTCCATTCTGAACAGTTTTTTACTATTATATCATGAAAACACAGATATACAGATATGAGATAAGTTCCTACAAAGACGGATGGGATGCGAATTTTGACAAAGCCCCTTATTCGAGATATAATGAAGAAAAATCGAGCAAGGAAAAAGAAATGACAAACTCAAAGTATATAACACGCTTGAAACGTTCAGAGGGTCAGTTGCGTGGGATTCAAAAGATGATTGAAGAAGATCGTGACTGCGCTGATATTGTGACGCAGTTGACAGCAGTGAAGTCGAGTGTTGAGCGCGTGATTGAGATGATGATTACGGAAAATCTCACCGCCTGCATCAACCAACCACTAGATGATCCCGAGGCTCAAAAAGAACGCCTAGAAAAGGCCATCCGATACTTGATTAAACGGAAATGAACTAATTTTTTGAGACGATAGTTGCAAAGGCATATCTAACTATTAATAGAATAGTTTAATTTGAATCAAAAGAAGCTGGGTAAAAAGTCTTTAAAATTAAAAAACGCATACTATCAGGTGTTGAAAAGCCTTGATAGTATGCGTTTTATTGTGGGGAGATTTATACTCTTCGAAAATCAAATTCAAACCACGTCAGCTTCACCTTGCCGTACTCAAGTACAGCCTGCGGCTAGCTTCCTAGTTTGCACTTTGATTTTCATTGAGTATTACTTCATTTTCTCCAGAAATTGAGTTGCTTCCCAGTTTCATTTGCTTATTCTACTTGACCGGGCCAAGCATTCATACCACCTTCTATATTGGTAACGGTGAGGCCTTGGGCGCTGAGAAATTGACAGGCAGAGGCAGAACGCACTCCCCCTTGACAGATGACATGGTATTCATGGTCAGGTTTGAGTTCTTTGTAGCCTTGCTCCAAGGTACTTAAAGGAATATTCTTTGCACCTAGTGCATGACCTGCTTGGAATTCATGTACTTCACGGACATCGATAAGATCTAGATTTTCATTTTGATATTTTTCATAAAAGTCAGCCATGCTGATACTAGTTACCATATTCTACTCCTTCTGGGTTAGCCATTTTGTATAGTGAATAAGCGCCGTCAAGGTTTTGGGCGGTAAATCCTGCTTGCTTGAGGATACGCTCTGCGATATAGCTGCGCAAACCACTGTGGCAGCTAACGATATAGGCTTGGTTCTTGTCCAGTTCATCCAAGCGTTCCCGTAGTTCGTTTAGGGGGATGTGAATGGTATCGACTTTGAGTCGACCACTCTGGAATTCGCCACTTGTCCGTACATCAAGGAATTTCTTTCCTTTAGCTAGTTCGTCTTCGAGCTGGTACCATTGAACACTGTCGCTGAGACCTTCGATAAGGTTCAAGGCTGCGTAGCCCAGCATATTGACGGGATCCTTGGCAGAGCCAAATGGCGGCGCATAGGTGAACTCCAATTCTGGTAGGTCAAAGACGGTGAGATTTCCCTTGATAGCAGTTGCTAGGATGTCAATTCGCTTGTCAATACCTTTCTTCCCAACTCCTTGGGCACCATAGATTTTTCCAGTGGTTGGTTCAAAGAGAAGCTTCAAGGTCATATCAGTAGCGCCTGGATAATAACCGGCGTGGTCTTTTCCGCTGACATGAAGGGCCTTGTAAGGAAGTTGATTCATGCCAAGGATACGTTCGCTGAGACCAGTCGAAGCAGCTGTCATATCAAAAGCACGAACGATGGCAGTACCGATACTGCCCTTGTTTGTACGCCCGAGTCCTGCGATGACGTCCGCTACTTGGCGCCCTTGTCGATTAGCAGGAGAAGCGAGAGAGATGAGAGCGTCTTGGCCCGTAATCTCTTGCTTGACGACGATGGCATCTCCAACTGCAAAAATATCTTTTTGACTGGTTTCGTAATGTTCATCGACCAGGATCCCACCACGAAGCCCCAGCTCAATCCCCGCAGCTTTAGCCAGTCCGTTTTCAGGTTCAACACCGACAGAAAGGATGGTGAGGCCAGAAGTGATCTTTTGACCGTTTTCGAGAACGATGACTTTTCCTTGGTCTTCAAATCGAGTCGCAGACTGAGAAGTGATAACGCGAACACCGTTTTTAATCAATTCTGCTTGGACAAATGCTGCCATTTCTTGATCTAATGGTGGCAAGACATGGGGTGCTTTCTCAACGATAGTAACTTGCAATCCACGTTTCGCCAGATTTTCAGCCATTTCAAGACCGATAAAGCCTGCACCGATAACGACAGCTTCTTTTGGATGATGGTCCAAGGCTGCCATAATTTCATCGAGATCGGGAACATTGCGGAGCGTGTAGGCGTTCTTAGCTTCTGCCAAGCCTTCAATGGTAGGAACAAATGGTTTAGCTCCTGGGGAGAGGATCAACTTGTCATAGCTTTCTGTGAATTCCTGTCCATCATGGCGTACGGTCACAGTGTGTTCTGCTGGCGAAATGCTGATGACCTCATGAAATGGCCGCACATCGAGATTAAAGCGTGCCTTGAGACTTTCAGGAGTTTGGACCAATAAACTATCACGGTTTGCAATTTCTCCTGAAACATAGTAAGGCAGCCCGCAGTTTGCAAAGGAAACAAAGGGACCTTTCTCAAAAATAGTGATTTCAGCGTCTTCCATGAGACGTCTGAGACGGGTTGCTGCTGACATTCCGCCTGCAACTCCTCCGACAATGATAATTTTCATTGACTTTCTCCTTTATAAATCTAGATGACCTTGCCTGTCCAAGCACTCATACCGCCTCGGACATTGATGACATCGTAGCCTTTTTTCTTTAGCTTCTTCGCAGCTAGTTTGCTTCGCACACCAGAATGACAAATGACATAAAGTGTTTCTTTTGTTGCAGGTGTGTAAGAACCGATTTCTGTTAAAGGAACATTCTTGGCGTTTTTGATATGACCTCTACGGAATTCCGTAGGCGTCCGAACATCCAGTAGTTGAATCGGTTCCTTGAGTTTAACTTCTAACTCGCTGGTAGAAATACTGTCAATTTTTGTAAATAATAAGTGAAACATAGGCACCTCCAAATATACCCTTATGGGGTATATTAAACCATGAAGTCAAGCTTTTGTCAAGCAAGTTGTTTTGACTTGGGTATATTCGATGTTTTTAGGATTTAATCGCTTAAATTATGATATAATAAAAAAAACATCAAAAGAACTTTGGTTGATACTTAAGAAAACTCTATGAACCGAAGATGCGAGGAGAAATATGCATAAAAAACCACACACACATATATATATATATATATATATATATAATTTCGCGAATAGCTAAGTTTTTTAATGTTTTATTTATACGTATACCTGTTACTTTTGTGACAGGCTTTTTGCGTACCATAAGTATGAAAGAGGTGGCTCATGCTTAAGGATATTCGGATGGAAAATCAAGCTATCACATCTAAATCAGCCTTTCTCAAGGAGTTGAAGAGTAAACTTCCAGATTTCTTTGTAGGCGAAAGCTTTGATATGGACAAATTTAAGAGAGGTCTAGCTAAGGAGAGTGTTCAAACGGAGTTATCTTCTGGGTACCAACTAGATTTTGTTGGAAAGAACTATGCAAAAAAACAAACAGGAGAGCTTTCAGAAACGGTGGTTGTTCCTAATATCAAGCATAATGAAGAGATGATTCATCAGAACAGCCGCAATCTCTTTTTTACGGGAGATAATTTGGAAGTTCTACGTCACCTGCAAGCTGGTTATGAAAATAGCATCGATGTCATCTATATTGACCCGCCCTATAATACAGGATCGGACGGTTTTGTCTATCCTGATAGCTTTTCTCACAGCGATGAGAAACTCAAAGCTATGTTTGGTCTGGATGAGGAGGGGCTTTCTCGGCTTAAGTCTATTCAGGGCCGTGCTACACACTCAGCTTGGTTAACCTTTATGTATCCTAGACTCTGGCTGGCAAAACGTCTTCTCAAGGATACGGGTGTTATTTTTGTCTCTATCGACGATAATGAACAAGCTAATCTAAAGTTACTTATGGACGAGATATTTGGAGAAGGACAGTTTGTGGCTAATCTAGCTATTGAAAATAATCCTAAGGGAAGAAAAAATGGGAAATTTGTAGCTGTCAGTCATGAGACACTGTTAGTTTATGCAAGAGATTTTGACAAAGCCCTTCCGTTTGAAAATGTTGTAAGAAAAAACAAATTATTAAAAGATGAATATGGGTATTATTCCCATGGGAAGCGTGTTTTAGTTGGTGAAAGCACAAATAAACTAGCTGCTGATGATAATAAGAATTACTCAGTTTATTATAATGGAGAAACGATTGAGCTAGTAACTGAGAAGATCGATGAAGTTAGAAGTGATTTGTTAGATAAAGGATATAAAGTTTATAAATCAATAAAAGATGGGGAACTTCTTGAAAATACATACTCTAAGAGTAAGTTTCTAGAATTATTTAATACAAAATCGTTGTTATTTAAAGAAAAGAGTATTTATGAAAAGGATAGAAATGTTTACAAACAACAGAAAAGTTTAATCAAATCATCTGATGAGTGGGATTTTAAAACAGAGACTGCTGGTTTTGTTTACGGAGAATTTGATTCAAAGAAACTGTTTTCAATGCCAAAAAATCCAGCTTTTATTAAAATGTTATTAAAGATGTTTGGGAACAACTCCGCTACTGTTCTAGACTTTTTCGCTGGATCTGCGACAACAGCTGATGCAGTCATGCAGTTAAATGCAGAGGATGGAGGAAATCGTTGCTATATCATGGTACAGTTAGATCAGCCGACTTTTACGACAAACTCTGATGGCACAGAAAGCCCTGCAAAAGGAGCAGAAGCTGCCTATAAGGACGGCTATCGCTATATTGATCAAATTTCTCGTGAGCGGATTAAGCGCGCGAGGGCTAAAATTCTTGAGAGAAATCCTAGTTTTCCTAACTTTGATGGTGGATTTAAGCATTATCAAGTAGTCAAGCCTGATCAAAAATTGTTGGAAGACTTGGATACGTATGATATTGAGACAGGAACTTTTATGGATGGATCTGGACAGATTAACTTGATTGGCGAAGATTATTTTGACGACATGTTGACACCTTTTTCAGCAGATTATCTGGGAGTTGAGGGGGGAGCTTTAGCGCACGAAACCATTCTGACAACTTGGAAGTTGTCTGATGGTTATGCAGTTGATAAGAAGGAAAAGTATCTTGATCTTGCTGGTTACCCTGCTATCCAACTGGATAATCGACTATATTTGATTGAACAGGGCTGGACAGAAGAACAAACAAAAATATTAGTCAATCTTCTTGGTAGGCGTGAACTAGAAGTACAGACCATTATTCTATACGGCTATAGCTTTGAGATGACATCCCTATGTGAGCTTGAGTTGGCCTTGTCCAGTCTGGACAAGGTAGTCAAGCTGATAAAGAGTTATTAGGAGGTCATCATGAAACTATTTTTAGAAGAACTACCTCATCAAGAAGAAGCTTTAAAAGCCATTATGGATGCTTTCCCAAAGGTTGATGATTGTAGTATGGATCTAGATATCAACTATGCCTACGCCAATCCTCTTCTCCAAGGACGTTATAATGAGATGAAATTTTTAGATGTCAAGATGGAGACAGGAACTGGTAAGACATATGTATACACCAGACTTCTCTATGAGCTTCACAAGGAGAGAGGACTTTTTAAATTTATTATTGTCGTTCCGAGTCCCGCTATCAAAGAAGGAACTAGGCACTTTATACAGTCGGATTATGCTAAACAGCACTTTTCTCAACATTATGGTAGCGTTCGTATTGATCTCAATGTCATCAATGCAGGAGACTTTAAAGTGAAAAGTGGTCGCAAAAACTTTCCAGCTCAACTGACAAGTTTTATCGAAGGCTCAAGGCTCAATAGCAATACGATTCAAGTTCTTCTAGTCAATGCAGATATGCTACGATCGTCTTCTATGACGAGTGACAAATACGATCAGACTCTTTTGTCTAACATCACACAGCCCATTGCAGCCCTTGAAAGGACGCGTCCAGTTGTTATTATAGATGAACCGCATCGTTTTCCCATTGACGGCAAAAATTATCAAGCGGTAACCAGTCTCAAGCCTCAAATGATTGTTCGCTTTGGGGCTACATTTCCTGAGGTGATGGTAAAAAATGGTCGGGTAGGACATTTAAAGAAACACTATTATCAAGACCAACCAGTCTATAACTTGACTGCTGTCAAGTCCTTTAATCAAGGGCTTGTAAAGGGGATTGATATTGCTTATCCTAAATTGACTAAAGAGGAAAGCCAAAATATATGGAAGGTAGTAGGCGTAAAAGCGAAGGAGTTGACGCTGAAAAAAGGCAATTTGACAAGGACGCTAGCGGTCGGAGATAATCTTGCTGATGTTGATTCTGCTTTTGAGGGGGATGTTTTTTATGCAGGTTCCAAAGTGCTCAGTAATGGATTAGAATTGGCTGTTGGGATGATGCTCATGCCTCACACCTTTGCTAACTCTTATCAGGAACTTATGATAGAAGATGCTATTGATAAGCACTTTATAAAGGAATGGGAACTTTTTAGTCGTCCGAATAATCAACCTAAGATTAAGGCTCTAACCCTTTTTTTCATTGACTCTATTGCCTCTTATCGAAAGAAGGATGGCTGGTTGCGTTTGACTTTTGAGCGTCTGCTTTTGGCGAAATTGCAAAGCAGGATAGCAGACATGGAAAAAATGTCAGATGCTATCAGTAAAGATTATTTAGGCTACCTTAAAGCAAGCCTATGTGACTTGCAGGCTGATACTCAGTCCATTCATGCAGGCTATTTCGGAGAAGATCGTGGGTCAAGTGCCGATGATATCCAAGCAGAAGTTGATGATATTCTTCATAATAAAACCAAGCTATTGTCTTTTAAAGATGGTGAAGGGAATTGGCTAACTAGACGCTTCCTCTTTTCAAAGTGGACACTTCGTGAAGGATGGGATAACCCCAATGTTTTTGTTATTTGCAAACTTCGCACTTCCGGATCTGAAAATTCGAAGATTCAAGAAGTAGGTCGAGGACTTCGTCTTCCAGTTGATGAGAAGGGACGCCGTGTCACACAAGACGAATTTGTCTCTCGGTTGGATTTCCTCATTGGATATGATGAGAGAGATTTTGCTCAAAAATTAATTGGAGAAATCAACAACGACGCTCCAATTGAATTTAATAGAGAAAGATTAGATGAGCAAACGATTCGGTTGATTCTTAGCCATTATTCGGATTTGACGGAGGATACCCTCAAAAATCAGTTGGGACAGAAGGGAATTATTGATTTTTCTATGACTTATCAAGAGGGAGGATGGGAGAAATTATGCCAGTTGTATCCTATCCTGACAGAACAGCAACTGAGAGGCGATAAGGTTCGTAATAGTAATGAAACAAGGCCTGTTACGCATGTTAAATTAAATCAAGACAACTGGAAACAGGTAAAAGAACTTTGGAGAGATTTTTCGAAGCGACGTATGATAGTTTTTGATGATGGAGCTGTTGACATATCACAACTTATGGATCAGATATTTTTAGATGAGACGCACTATGTTGTTGAATATTTTGGTATGATAAGGGAAAGTCTAGTAGCAGGGGGTAGTGAAGTTGCTAGTTCAACGGAGACAGCTCGTTATAGCCATACGAGAGCTGGTATGGCGTATGGAGACTTCCTCAAAAAGCTGGTACAGGAAACGAATTTACCTATTAAAGCATTACATAGGCGGCTCTTAAAAGTATTGAAAAAAATTAGAAATGATAATATTCTAAATAATGAGACCTTGAAAAATTTGGTTAAAGCCTTTAAATGTGCTTTTGAGAAGAGTTATAGCACAGCTTATCGCTATGAAAGTTTGGATTTTCAAGCTACTACAACACTTTATGATGCTACAACGGATAGTTTTGTAAATGAGATTATTATTGGAAATTTAGGTACAAAAGAGTTGACTGAGGTTGGGAGGGAAGAACGATATCTTTACGACCGTCCACCAGTTTACTATGATAGTGAGAACCCAGAGAAAAAACTTCTTCAGCACCACTATGATAAGGCAGTAACAGTATTTGGGAAATTACCTAAATCGGCTATTCGTATTCCAAAATATATGGGTGGAACAACTAGTCCTGATTTTGTTTTTGTAATTGAAGGTGCTCAAAATAAGATTATTTATCTTTTTGTAGAAACTAAGGCAGATAATATGCGAGACACTGATAAATTAGCTATTGCTATTCAAGAGTATTTTTTTAATTCCTTGGGAAATCAAAATATTGTTTATCAGGTGGCAACGGATGAAGAGCAAGTTTATCAGAAATTGCGAGAACTTGGTACGAAACAATGATTTTTATTATGGTTTCGATGTTCAGGAACAATTTCCTTGCTGAATAAAAAGTGATTTCCATTTTGGGAATCACTTTTTTACAACATCATGTAAACAATACATTGTGATTGATATAGACAAAGTGAACGATTTCTAATCGATAAATTGCAAGAATAAGTGAGCGTTGATAGTGTCCGAAAATTTGATATTATAGTATTCTTGACCTTTCAAAGGCTTTTTGATATGATGGGTCCAAAGTAAGTATGAGGTGATAAGATGGCTAGCGAATACCAGAAAATGATAGCAGGGGAGCCTTACCGTCCGTCGGACCCAGAATTACGGGCCTTGGCTCAGGCTTCTCGCCAAAAACAGGCTTCCTTTAACCGGGAAGAAGATCCCTTGAAGGGAGCCGAAATCATCAAGACTTGGTTTGGTTCAACTGGGGAAAATCTCTATGTCAATCCACATCTGGTGGTTGATTATGGAATCAATATCCATCTAGGGGAAAATTTTTATTCTAATTGGAACTTGACCATGCTGGATGTTTGTCCGATTCGCATCGGTAACAATGCCATGATTGGCCCCAACTGCCAGTTTCTAACACCTCTTCATCCACTAGATCCGCATGAACGCAATTCAGGGATCGAATACGGCAAGCCCATCACCATCGGTGACAATTTCTGGGCTGGAGGTGGCGTCATTGTCCTTCCTGGAGTGACACTGGGAAATAACGTAGTGGCGGGAGCAGGGGCCGTGATTACCAAGTCCTTTGGAGACAATGTTGTTTTGGGTGGCAATCCTGCGCGCGTGATTAAGGAAATCCCAGTAAAAGAAAACTAAAAAGAACAGCCGAGGCTGTTCTTTTTATGAACTCTAATCTTATAAATTTTTCTTCTTTTTTGCTTTCTTGGTCAAGGAAACATCGCACTGAGGGATGTTGGTTTTAAAAATCTATTAAAGGTAGTCCAGAGTTCAAAAATTGTTTTAGCAGCCCTTTCTAAAAAATTACTAGGCGAAATCTAATCCAAACTGAATTTAAGGAAACTTTCAGAAAAGTTTTAGTTTCGTTTCAGGAATCTTCAGTAGACTGTCTAGCTATATCATACGAAGGAGAGGAAAAAGGTATGAAATCAAAAAAATGGACCCTACTCGCAACGAGTTTAACGGCAATGGTGCTGCTGGCAGCATGTGCCCAGTCAACAACTACATCCAATACCAATGCAACGACAAATAGTGCAACAACAACTGCAACAAAGACAAACCAATCATCCTATTTTACAGAGAAGGACTATGATACTTCTTATGATGAAAGCACATCTTCTAAGATTGAGCTATCTGGCTCATCTGCAAACGTCTCTGGAGATGGGGTGACAGTCTCTGAATCAACAGTGACCATCACAAAATCTGGAACCTATGTGATTTCAGGTCAGTCTGACGGAGTGCAAATCAAGGTCGAGGCAGATAAGTCGGCAGATGTTCATCTAGTCCTAAAAGGTGCGACCATGACCAATACCAATGCAGCGATATCTGCGACATCAGCTGGCCATGTCTACCTGACTCTAGCAGAGGGAACCACCAACAGTCTCTCTGACTCAAGCTCGAATAGCGACGAAAAGGCTGACGCAGCTCTCTTTTCTAAGGTGGATTTGACCATCAACGGGAAAGGAACTCTCAATGTAGATGGCAAGAAAAACAATGGTATCAAGGCCAACGACACCCTCCACATCACGGGTGGAACCTATAACATCACAGCAGTTGGCGATGCCTTTAATGTTAATGATGAACTCAACATCACTGGTACGACCATGACCATTGATGCCAAAGAGGATGGGGTCAAGGTGGACAATGATGAGGATACTTCAGTCGGAACCATGTACCTATCCAACAACACCATCACCGTTACAGCAGGGGATGATGGCATCCACGCTTCTGGAGATCTTGTCATTGATAGTGGTACCTATACCGTTAAGAATTCAACAGAAGGGGTAGAAGGAAAATCCATCACCATAAACGATGGCGATATCAATGTCTATGCGACAGATGATGGAGTTAATGCAGCCAACAAAAATGCCCAACAGAGTGAAATCTTCTTCACCATGAACGGTGGGAACCTGATAGTAGAAGTTGGTCAAGGGGATACAGACCCAATCGATTCAAACGGCAATATCACAGTTACAGGTGGAACCATTAAAATGATTGGTCAAACAGGTTTTGACTTTGATGGAACAGCGACCTACACAGGCGGGGATATCTATCTCAATGGCGAAAAACAAACGGAAATCGTCAACTCTATGCCTGGAGGCGGTGGACCAAATGGAGACCCTCAAGGAAATGGTGGTCCTGGCGGTCCAGCCCCTGGTGGACAAGGATAAACAAAAAAGATAGCATTCAATTAGAATGGCTATCTTTTTATATGGGTGATAGATTGATATGTTACGAGTGGTTTTATAATCCTAGCTTTCAAAGGATAAATTGTTCAGTCACCCGTTTTTGTTTACTTGAATTTTAAGAGGGGTTGAGTAGTTTGCCCTTAAATGTTTTGTTTTGATAGGCGATTGCGAGGGAATTGAAAAATTCAACTGCTAGGTGTTCGTGGTGACAGAGTACCATCTCGCTTGGAGCTGCTTCTGGGGAAAAGACACCTAATTTGATGCGAAGTCTACCTTTTTTCATCTTGAACTGGTGCATGCCATACATCTTGATATCAAGGCTTGGATCGGACATGAGAGTGGCTGTATCACCTGCCATAGAAATTTTTGTATCAGTATCCGGAACTACTGGTTTTTCAGCATCTAGACTGATAAAGATTTTTTGATAAGTTGGTTGACCGTACTCTCCAATCAACTTCATCACTTCCTGTCCACCGTGCACCCCAGCAAATACAAAATGTTCAGGGTGAACTTTAGAAGGGAGCGCTTCGTCGCCCATTTTATTTAGTCCTTGGTTGAAGGCGAAGAAGTCTCCCAAAGTCAATCCATCGACGTCCACATCTACGTAAGCGGCTTGTAGGTTACGACCCTTGACCGAATTCTTAGAAATGTCATGCCACATTTGATCTGATTCTGCTAGACGGTCAGCGTAGAGTTCGAGGATTTTTTGACTTCCGAGGGCTAATTTGGTTTCAATTAGGTCTTGAAAATTTCTTAGTCTGTTTCATATAAAAATGAGTAAAATGAATTCCCATTACCAAGGTCATTAGAGTTGCGATAGCAATGACGATGGTTGGATTAGCCGAGAAAAGTAGAGGAAAAATAGGCCTTTAAAAAGTGGACAGAAAAGACCATTTCGGAGTATAGAGAGGAAGTTCAAAAACATTTTTAGAAATAAGACATGTGCATTATAAACATCAGATACGAATCTGGTGCTTTATTTTTTAAAGAATTTCAACTTTTTTCTTGACAAGTGAGTAAACACTCACTATAATAGGTCTATATTCAGTAAGTGAGTAAGCACTCACCTAGGAGGAAGCATATGAAAACATTACTACATTTACAAGATTTAGTAAAATCTTTTGACCATCAAATAGTTTTGAATCATGTCAGCTTTGAATTGCAGCCAGGAGAAATTATAGGCTTAATTGGTCCGTCTGGTGCTGGTAAATCAACTATGATTAAGACTACGTTAGGAATGGAAAAGGCTGATGGAGGCCTAGCTTTAGTGTTAAATCACACTATGCCCAATCGCTATATTTTAGGAGATATTGGCTATATGGCCCAATCAGATGCTTTATACGAGACCTTGTCAGGCCAAGAAAATCTGGAATTTTTTGGTCAGCTAAAGGGGCTTTCTAAAAAAGACCTGAAGGCGGAAATTGCTTATATAGCTCAAGTAGTAGATCTGACAGACTACTTAAACAAGGCGGTATCTGGTTATTCTGGAGGAATGAAACGGCGTTTGTCGCTGGCTATCGCGCTTTTAGGAAATCCTCAACTCTTGATTTTGGACGAACCGACAGTTGGAATCGACCCTTCTCTTCGAAAGAAAATCTGGAAAGAATTATTCGCGCTTAGAGACAATGGGGTTGGGATATTAGTTACTACCCATGTTATGGATGAAGCAGAGTTGACGGATAAGGTCGGCTTATTATTAGGCGGAAAAATCATTGCTTTTGATACACCGCAACACTTAAAAGAAAGTTATCAAGTTTCAAGTATTGAAGAAGTATTTTTAAAAGCAGAAGGTGAGTAAAATGAGAACAATAGCGATTGCAAAAAAAGTCATCAAAGAATTACTTCGTGACAAACGAACTCTAGCTCTGATGTTTATAGCACCTGTTTTTATCATGTGGTTGATGAACCTCATGTTTTCAGCTAGTACAACCGTGAATGTCAAGTTAGCAACACAGGATCTACCAACTGGTTTGGTAACGAAAATGGATGAGCTCGACCATGTGGACGTCGAGACTTATCAAGACTTAGAACAAGCCAAAGAAGCACTAGCAAATGAAAAAGTCGATGCTGTGATTTCTTATAAAAACGATGAGTACCAGGTCGACTACGCCAACACAGACGCCTCCAAAACATCTATGATACGACAAGTGTTACGAACGAGTATCGCCAGTGAAGGCACCGATCAGTTAGTATCTCGTGTTAAACAAGCTCTTCCACAATTGGACTCGGACGCAAAAACACCAGAAATCAAGGAGTCTTACCAGTATGGAGATGAAAATACAAGCTTCTTTACCAGTATGATTCCGGTTTTGATAGGTTTTGTAGTTTTCTTCTTTGTCTTTTTGATTTCAGGTATGGCGCTTTTGAAAGAGCGCACCAGTGGAACACTAGAACGTTTGTTAGCAACACCAGTGAAACGATCTGAAATTGTCTATGGCTATATGTTGTCTTACGGTATTATTGCGATTTTTCAAACGGCAGTTGTCGTCTTAGCAGCAATTTGGCTACTAGATGTAGAAGTTGTAGGAAATATTTTAAATGTTATAATAGTTAATGTGGTACTGGCTCTTGTAGCACTAGCTTTTGGAATTCTCTTGTCTACTCTAGCAAAATCAGAATTCCAAATGATGCAATTTATTCCTCTCGTGATTATGCCTCAACTCTTTTTCTCAGGGATTATTCCATTGTCATCCATGGGAGAATGGGCTCCAACTGTGGGGAAATTTTTGCCATTAACCTATTCTGGTGATGCAATAAGCCAGATTATTCTTTACGGACACAATCTTGGTGATATTTTGCCAAATCTTGGTGTTTTAATGATTTTCTTGATCATTTTAACAATTCTCAATATTGTTGGATTGCGTCGTTATCGTAAAGTTTAGAAATCAACATAAATAATGCTAAAAAGGTGTGAAGATTAGATGGATAAGACTGTTTTTGAATCGTTTGAAGATTACTTAGAAGAAGCGAATTACCCTCAAGGAAAGAAAAAAATCATGCAGGCAGCAGTGGATCTCATATCAACTAGGAGTTACCATGGGACCTCAACTCTTCACATAGCTGAGCGTGCTGGACTAAGCCAGGCAACTTTGTTTAAGTATTTTAAGACGAAGGATGATTTACTGACGGCTATTTTACATCCTGTAGTCCCAGGCATTTTCGGTAGTTTTTTTGAGGAACTCTTAGCTTTTGAAACGACAGAAGAGAGGGTTCGTTATCTCGTCCACGATCGTATGAGCTATCTCAAAAAAAATCGTGCTTTGATGAAAATCATTCTGCAGGAGAGTTTTTCAAATAAAAAACTAAAAAATGAACAGATTTTTATCTGGAATGCTATTCAAGATAAACTTCGAGTACTCCGTAAGGAATTGATAGCAGATCCACGTGTAAATCCAGAGTTAACGATTCCTCAAATGGTTCGTATTTGTGTTGGCCCATTGTTGGCTTACTTCGCTCAGCTTTATATCGTTAGCGACAATGGAGAAATAAAAGAAGAAGACTTAGACTTATTAGAAAAACAGATTTTAGGTGCTTTGTGGAAATAGAGTAGGCCTAGACAAAATGGAGGCTAGATTCTATTGGTTTGGCTTCTTGCACAAGATAATATAAAAGGGTATATATTGTCTGATGCAGATTCGTGCTTTTTTATTATTGAATTTGCTATTTTGGTGATAGTCCTCAATCACTTTACTAAAACAGAAACCGACCACTCCAGCAGAGCAACGATTTCTTAAATGTATGGAAGAGGAGTTTTCTGGCTTGCTAAAGACAACTCCTTGACACTTCGTCAGCTTTTGATACAATAGTACAAAATTAGAGGAGGTGGGCTATGATTCAGAAACACGCGATTCCCATTTTGGAGTTTGATGACAATCCCCAGGCGGTCCTTATGCCAACACATGAGGGATTGGACTTAAAGTTGCCAAAGAAATGCATCTATGCATTTTTGGAGGAAGAGATTGACCGCTACGCTCAGGAAGCAGGAGCGGACTGTGTTGGTGAGTTCGTTTCTGCCACCAAGACTTATCCAGTCTATGTCGTCAACTACAAGGGTGAGGAGATTTGTCTGACCCAGGCGCCCGTTGGTTCTGCCCCAGCGGCCCAGTTTATGGATTGGTTGATTGGCTATGGTGTAGAGCAAATCATCTCCACTGGAACCTGTGGCGTACTAGCCGATATAGAGGAGAATGCTTTTCTCATCCCTATTTGCGCTCTGCGAGATGAGGGGACCAGCTACCACTATGTAGCACCTTCTCGTTATATGGAGATGCAGATTGAGGTTATCTCTGCCATTGAGCAAGTCTTGGAACAAAGAGGCATTCCTTATGAGGAAGTTATGACCTGGACGACAGATGGTTTTTACCGAGAGACAGCTGAAAAGGTTGCCTATCGCAAGGAAGAAGGTTGTGCTGTTGTGGAGATGGAGTGCTCTGCTCTTGCGGCAGTAGCTCAGTTACGTAGGGTTGTCTGGGGAGAACTGCTCTTTACCGCAGATTCCCTGGCGGATCTAGATAACTACGACAGTCGTGACTGGGGCGTAGAAGCTTTTGATAAGGCCCTCGAACTCTGTCTTGCTATTATGCACCACATGTGAGTGCTCTTACTATTTTTATGGTACAATGTAGCTATGGTATTCAAATCATTTTTTGAAAAAATAAAGACGACGCTAGTTCGATTATCACCAGCTCGTCGCATCTTTTTAAGTTTTGCCCTAGTAATCTTCTTGGGTTCTCTCCTTTTAAGCCTACCCTTGGTTCAAGCAGCAACGTCACAAGCGACCTACTTTGACCATCTCTTTACGACTGTGTCCATGGTCTGTGTGACAGGGCTCTTCACCCAGCCGGTGGCCTCTACTTACAATATCTGGGGCCAGTTGATTTGCATGCTGTTGATCCAGATCGGTGGATTGGGGCTTATGACCTTTATTGGAATCTTTTATATCCAAGGGAAACAAAAGCTCAGTCTTCGTAGCCGTGAGACTATTCAAGAAAGTTTTAGTTATGGGGAGACCCAGTCCTTAAGGGACTTCATCCGCTCGATCTTTTTGACGACTTTTCTGGTAGAAGGGCTCGGTGCCTTTCTCCTGAGTTTCCGCTTCATTCCTGAATTTGGATGGGGGCGAGGGATTCTAACCTCTATCTTTTTGGCTATTTCAGCTTTCTGCAATGCTGGATTTGATAATTTTGGAAGTACGAGTTTAGCAGTCTTTCAGACGGACCCTTTGATCAATCTAGTGATTGCAGGATTGATTATAACGGGTGGCCTAGGATTTATGGTCTGGTTTGACCTAGCGATCCAGTTTGGGAAAAAGAAAAAACGCCGCCTGCGTTTCCATACCAAGTTGGTTCTCTTTTTAACGGCGGGAATTTTGCTCTTTGGAACAGTATCGACTCTCTTAATCGAGTGGAACAATCCAGGGACGATTGGGAATCTCAGCGTCCCAGAGAAACTATTGGTTAGTTTCTTCCAGACTGTCAGTATGAGGACAGCAGGCTTTGCCTCTATTGACTACACCCAGGCTCGACCAGTTACCTTACTGATCTACATTTTGCAGATGTTTCTGGGCGGGGCACCTGGAGGGACAGCAGGGGGACTCAAGATTACGACCTTCTTTGTCTTGTTGGTCTTTGCTCGCAGTGAATTATTGGGCTTGCCTCATGCCAATGTAGCTCGGAGGACCATTGAACCTCGAACCGTACAAAAATCTTTCAGTGTCTTTATTATCTTCTTGCTGACTTTCTTACTGGGCTTGATTTTACTAGGGATAACAGCAGAAGGAAATCCGCGCTTTATCTACCTCATGTTTGAGACCATTTCAGCCTTTGCGACAGTTGGGGTGACGGCGAATTTAACACCAGAGTTAGGCAAGTTAGCTCTCAGTATCGTTATGTTGTTGATGTTTATCGGCCGTATTGGCCCCTTGACACTACTGGTCAGCTTAGCAGAATATAAGCCAGACAAGAAAGATTTGATTCACTATATGAAAGCAGATATCACTATCGGATAAGAAAGGAAGAACGATGTCAGATCGAACAATTGGAATTTTAGGTTTGGGAATTTTTGGGAGCAGTGTTTTGGCTGCTCTTGCCAAGCATCATATGAATATCATTGCTATTGATGACCACGAGGAGCGTATCAATCAATTTGAACCGGTGTTAGCGCGTGGGGTAGTTGGGGATATCACGGATGAAGAACTCCTTCTATCAGCGGGGATTGACACCTGCGATACCGTGGTTGTCGCAACGGGGGAAAATTTGGAGTCCAGTGTTCTTGCAGTCATGCACTGTAAAAGTCTAGGGGTGCCGACCGTCATTGCCAAGGTAAAAAGTCATATGGCCAAAAAGGTACTGGAGAAAATTGGTGCGGACTCGGTCATCTCACCGGAATTTGAAATGGGGCGTTCGTTAGCGCAGAGAATTCTCTTTCATAACAGCGTAGATGTCTTTCAGTTGGACAAGAATGTTTCAATTGTCGAGATGAGAATCCCCCAATCTTGGGGGGGGAAAAGCCTTAGCCAGCTAGATTTACGTGGGCGATACAATCTCAATGTACTTGGATTTCGTGACTATGAAAATTCTCCTCTAGATGTTCAATTCGGTCCCGATGACCTTTTACGGTCAGGCGCCTATATCATGGCGGTGATTAATAACCAACATTTGGATACTCTAACAGAGCTTAGTGAGTAGGAGAGGAAGGGTTGTTTTCTTCCTCAATGATTAATGAATCAATATAAGTATTTTATAAGAGGGATTTAAGAAAAATTTTAACTTTTTCTTAATCCTTTTTAATTTTAGGAGATTATACTAGAGCCATCAAATAAAAAGCTCTAAGGAGAATCCTATGAAATTCAATCCAAATCAGAGATATACTCGTTGGTCTATTCGCCGTCTCAGTGTCGGTGTTGCTTCAGTTGTTGTAGCCAGTGGCTTCTTTGTCCTAGTTGGTCAACCAAGTTCTGCGCGTGCTGATGTCGTCAATCCGACTCCTGCCCAAGTCGTGCCAGACGCAACTTCGGTGAGTGAAAAGAGCGACTTACCAGCAGAGGTTCTCAAAAAAGCAGTCGATGTAGCTCTTCCTTCAGAACGGTCTATTCCAACACCTAAAGCAAGTGTGGATACGACAAGCTCTTCAGAAAAAGCGGACGCAACTGCTAAAGAGCCGGTAGTAGCACCAAAAGAAGAAGTGCAAGCACAACCTGACTCTAAGAAACAAACAGAAGATGCAGTTAAACCTGTGGAAAGTCCTGAGTCTACAGTTTCTGGACAAGACCGTGAAGCCAGTGAAGCGCAACCAGCGACCACTCCAGCTGAAGTACAAAAAGGTGTGGCTGACAATACCAAAGATACAGTAGACGTCCCAGCCACTTATCTAGACAAGGCCAACTTCCCAGGTCCATTTACAGCCGGTGTCAACCAAGTTATTCCATATGAATTCTTCGCTGGTGATGGCATGTTGACTCGCCTTATCTTGAAAGCATCTGATAAGGCTCCATGGTCAGACAACGGAACAGCTAAAAATCCCGCCCTCCCACCAGTAGAGAAATTGGGCAAAGGCCTCTACTTCTATGAAGTGGATTTGGCCGGAACTCAAGGAAAATCAGATAAAGAGTTGCTTGACCTCTTGAAACAAAATGGTACGCAAAGCTATAAAGCTACTATCAAGGTGTACGGTGCAAAAGACGGCAAGCCTGACTTAACTAATCTGGTAGCGACTAAAGATTTGACTGTTAATTTGAATGGCTTGACCACACCAGCTGAAGTGCAAAAAGGTGTGGCTGACAACACCAAAGATACAGTAGATGTCCCAGCTTCTTACTTGGATAGAGCTAATTTTCCAGGACCATTTACAGCTGGTGTCAACCAAGTTATTCCATACGAATTCTTCGCTGGTGATGGCATGTTGACTCGCCTTATCTTGAAAGCATCCGATAAGGCTCCATGGTCAGACAACGGTTCAGCTAAAAATCCAGCTCTCCCACCAGTAGAGAAATTGGGCAAAGGCCTTTACTTCTACGAAGTAGACTTGGCAGGCACCCAAGGAAAATCAGATAAAGAGTTGCTTGACCTCTTGAAACAAAATGGAACTCAAAGCTATAAAGCTACTATCAAGGTGTACGGTGCGAAAGATGGCAAGCCTGACTTAACTAATCTGGTAGCGACTAAAGATTTGGATGTTAACTTGAATGGCTTGACCACTCCAGCTGAAGTGCAAAAAGGTGTGGCCGACAACACCAAAGATACAGTAGATGTCCCAGCTAGTTACCTTGACAAAGCCAATTTCCCAGGTCCATTTACAGCTGGTGTCAACCAAGTCATTCCATACGAAGCTTTTGGTGGAGATGGTATGTTGACTCGCCTCTTGTTAAAAGCCTCAGATAAAGCCCCATGGTCAGACAACGGAACAGCTAAAAATCCAGCTCTCCCACCAGTAGAGAAATTGGGCAAAGGCCTTTACTTCTACGAAGTAGACTTGGCAGGCACCCAAGGAAAATCAGATAAAGAGTTGCTTGACCTCTTGAAACAAAATGGAACTCAAAGCTATAAAGCTACTATCAAGGTGTACGGTGCGAAAGATGGCAAGCCTGACTTAACTAATCTGGTAGCGACTAAAGATTTGGATGTTAACTTGAATGGCTTGACCACTCCAGCTGAAGTGCAAAAAGGTGTGGCCGACAACACCAAAGATACAGTAGATGTCCCAGCTTCTTACTTGGATAGAGCTAATTTCCCAGGACCATTTACAGCTGGTGTCAACCAAGTCATTCCATATGAATTCTTCGCTGGAGACGGCATGTTAACTCGCCTGATCTTGAAAGCATCCGACAAGGCTCCATGGTCAGACAACGGTTCAGCTAAAAATCCTGCTCTTCCACCAGTAGAGAAATTGGGCAAAGGCCTTTACTTCTACGAAGTGGATTTAGCAGGCACCCAAGGCAAATCAGATAAAGAGCTACTTGATCTCTTAAAACAAAATGGTACACAAAGCTATAAAGCTACTATCAAGGTGTACGGTGCAAAAGACGGCAAGCCTGACTTAACTAATCTGGTAGCAACTAAAGATTTGGATGTCAACTTGAATGGTTTGACCACACCAAATCAGGTTAAAGAGTCTGGCTTGACCACATCAAATCAGGTTAAAGACTCTGTTGCTAATAACATCAAAAATAGCATTGATGTTCCAGCTAGCTACCTTGAAAAAGCAAATGTTCCAGGTCCATTCTTGGCAGGTGTTAACCAAGTTATTCCGTACGAAGCTTTTGGTGGAGATGGTATGTTGACTCGCCTCTTGTTAAAAGCTTCAGACAAAGCTCCATGGTCAGACAACGGAACAGCTAAAAATCCTGCCCTATTTCCACTTGAAGGCTTGGCTAAAGGTCAATATTTCTACGAAGTGGATTTGGCCGGAACTCAAGGAAAATCAGATAAAGAGTTGCTTGACCTCTTGAAACAAAATGGTACGCAAAGCTATAAAGCTACTATCAAGGTGTACGGTGCAAAAGACGGCAAGCCTGACTTAACTAATCTGGTAGCGACTAAAGATTTGACTGTTAATTTGAATGGCTTGACCACACCAAATCAGGTTAAAAAGTCTGTTGTTAACAATGTCAAAGACATGATTGATGTTCCAGCTAGCTACCTTGATAAGGCTAAGGTTCCTGGACCTTTCTTGGCCGGTGTCAACCAAGTTATTCCATACGAAGCTTTCGGTGGTGATGGTATGTTGACTCGCCTCTTGTTAAAAGCCTCAGACAAAGCTCCATGGTCAGACAATGGAACAGCGAATAACCCAGCGTTATTGCCACTTGAAGGCTTGGCTAAAGGCCAATATTTCTACGAAGTAGATTTGAATGGCAACACGACAGGCAAAGAAGGACAAGCCCTTCTAGACCAACTTCGGGCCAATGGCACTCACACTTACCAAGCTACTATCAAAGTGTATGGTTCTAAAGATGGCAAACCTGATTTGAGCAATCTAGTAGCTACTCGCCAAGTAACGATTCAGCTTCGTGGAAAAGAAATGGCGACAATACCATCTCAACAAGGTCAGATGAATACGAAGCCTTCTGAAACAGGCTCTACAGGTACGACTGAGGGTATGATGGGTACAAATCACCATATGTCAGATATGAAGGTCGATCAACCAGCTTCTAGCCCAATGGCTAATATGATGAAAAAAGATGATAAAGCGATGCTACCAAATACTGGGGAAGCTAAAACGGCTACAGCTGGCCTTGGTATCTTTGGTCTAGCCTTGGCAGGTCTTGTTGGACTTTTGGGTTTGACAACCAAACGAGAAGATTAAGATTCAAATCACTTAAACATTAGAGAAAATAGTGTTATACTAAAGCAAGTATAACACTGTTTTTATCAAAGGAGTGGCAGATGAAAAAGACAATTTTGCTGGTTGATGATGAGATAGATATTCTAGATATTCAAAACCGCTATCTTTTACAGGCAGGATACGATGTTTTAGTAGCCCATGATGGCAAGGAGGGATTAGAACTTTTCAGAAAAAAATCTATTGACCTCATCATCACAGATATCATGATGCCCAATATGGACGGTTATGATTTTATCAGTGAAGTTCAGTATATTGCTCCGGATCAACCCTTTCTCTTTACAACTGCTAAGACAAGCGAACAGGATAAGATTTATGGATTAAGTTTGGGGGCAGATGATTTTATAGCCAAACCCTTTAGCCCACGCGAATTGGTTTTAAGAGTGAATAATATCTTGCGTCGCCTTAGCCGTGGAGGCGAGACAGAGCAGATCGAGCTTGGTGACTTAGTGATCAACCATGTGACTCATGAGGTTCGCATAGGGGACCAATCTTTGGAATTGACAGTGAAATCCTTTGAACTTCTATGGATATTAGCCAGCAATCCTGAGAGAGTCTTTTCAAAAACGGAACTTTACGAGAAGGTATGGCAAGAGGACTATGTGGATGATACCAATACACTCAATGTTCATATCCATGCTTTGAGGCAAGAGTTGACCAAGTATACAAATTCAAATGCTCCTGCTATCAAAACTGTCTGGGGTTTGGGCTATAAGATGGAAAAACCAAGAGGTAGAAAATGAAATTAAAAAACTATATTTTAGTGGGGTATCTAGTGTCGACTCTGCTAACGATTTTGGTCGTTTTCTGGGCAGTCCAACGAATGTTGATCGAGAAAAGTGAAGTTTACTTTCTAGTTGGAATGACCTTGATTGCTAGTTTCATTGGCGCTGCAGTGAGCATCTTTCTTTTGTCGCCTGTGTTCTCTTCTCTGAAACATTTGAAAAAACAAGCTCAGGATATAGCCAGCAAGGATTTCAGCACAGAAATTGAAACCAAAGGCCCATTAGAATTTCAAGAGCTGGGCCAGGCTTTTAATGACATGTCCCACAATTTGCAAGCCACCTTTCAATCACTTGATGAGAGCGAGCAAGAAAAGAGAATGATGATTGCGCAGCTCTCTCACGATATTAAAACTCCCATTACCTCCATTCAGGTTACTGTGGAGGGAATTCTAGATGGAGTGATTAAGGAAGAGGAGCGGCTCCACTACTTAGCCACGATTGGTCGGCAAACTGAGCGTCTAAACAAGCTAGTGGAGGAATTGGATGTTTTGACTCTTAACACACAACCTCAAGATACTGCTGATGAAGAAGTCGAAGAGGTCTTTTTAGATCAGCTGTTGATTGAGTCAATGAGTGAATTTCAACTCCAGATTGAACAAGAGGAGCGGGATGTTTACATTCAAGTATCACCTGAGTCAGCGAAAATCAAGAGCCATTCTGACAAACTTTCTCGCATTCTGGTCAATTTGTTAAACAATGCCTTTAAATATTCAGAACCAGGAACCAGAATCGAGGTTCTTGCCCAATTAACAGAACAAGAGCTGACAATCAGTGTGAAAGACGAGGGTCAGGGGATTCATCCTGAGGATTTGGAAAAGATCTTTAAACGACTTTATCGTGTAGAAACTTCGCGCAATATGAAGACGGGTGGGCATGGCTTAGGTCTTGCGATTGCACGCGAACTAGCCCATCAGCTTGGTGGCGAAATCACAGCAGAAAGTCAGTATGGCTTAGGAAGCAAGTTTACATTCACCCTTAGTTTGAAATAAAGGCGTAAAATCTCTTTACAAATCTAGCTTTTCATGGTACAATAGCCTTTGTGTGAAATAGCAGCAGGAAAGCATGAAGCTCGTCAACAGGTGTCTTATGACAAGTAACCTTGGCTGTTTAGGCGAAGGGCATCTGCACGAATCAGGGCTTTCTAAGTGACTATTTCCACCGAAATATTATTTATATCAGGAGGACATACACATGTCACGTTATACAGGACCATCTTGGAAACAAGCTCGTCGCCTTGGCCTTTCACTTACAGGTACAGGTAAAGAATTGGCACGTCGTAACTACGTACCAGGACAACACGGACCAAACAACCGTTCTAAATTGTCAGAATACGGTTTGCAATTGGCTGAAAAACAAAAACTTCGTTTCACTTACGGTGTAGGTGAAAAACAATTCCGTAACTTGTTCGTACAAGCTACAAAAATCAAAGGCGGAATCCTAGGTTTCAACTTCATGCTTCTTTTGGAACGTCGTTTGGATAACGTTGTTTACCGTCTTGGCCTTGCGACTACTCGTCGTCAAGCTCGTCAATTCGTAAACCACGGTCATATCCTTGTTGACGGAAAACGCGTTGATATCCCATCATACCGCGTAACACCAGGTCAAGTGATCTCAGTTCGTGAAAAATCATTGAAAGTTCCAGCTATCCTTGAAGCAGTAGAAGCTACTCTTGGACGTCCAGCATTCGTATCATTCGACGCTGAAAAATTGGAAGGTTCATTGACTCGCTTGCCAGAACGCGACGAAATCAACCCAGAAATCAACGAAGCACTTGTCGTTGAATTCTACAACAAAATGCTTTAATTTTAAGAAATATCTTACAGAAAGCCTACAACAGTGGGCTTTTTGCTTTGTCTTAAAACGTTGATTTCTGGGTTTGCTTAGATATTTGCTAGATTGATTTCATAGCCGTTTCAAAGAATGAGACGGCTTTTTTGGCGTTCTCTTTTGAGAGGTGGCTATATATATCCATGGTCATACTGATTTGTGAATGACCTAGGCGGTGCTGAAGCTCCTTGTAAGGTATGCCAGAGTTAAGCAGTAAACTAGCGTGGGTATGACGGAAACCGTGAAAGCCAATGTTAGGAACGCCAGCACGTTTGAAGTGGGTTCTTAACCTAGTTTGTAAGGTTCGATTATTAGGGTACTCATGTATGAAGTCAGAAAAGACCACAGTTTCAGAGCGCCCGAGTTGCCAAGCCTCTTGTATTTGCCTACGTTTATATTGCTTGAGCATAGCGACTGTTTAGCGGTCTATATCTATATCCCGATAGCTAGACTTTGATTTTGGGCTATTGATCTCTTGCTTATAGTTTAGAGTCTTTGTGACATGGACAAGGGCACCGTCTAAGTTGATATCAGACCAGCTAAGCGCCAGAGCCTCATTGATACGGCAACCAGTGGCCAGTAGAAACTTGTAAAGTGTAATCTCGTAAAAATGGCGGTACTTGTTACTGTCTAAACTATCGAGATAGCCAAGAAACTTTTTAAGCTCCTGATTGTCAAAATGTTTGATCTTGTGGCGGTTTGCTTTTTGATTGTTTCGAGGTAGCAAGACCTCACGGGCTGGATTGAATGGGATAGCTTGCATAACTACGCCATACTGTAATATACGCTTGTTTAGCGCGTGGATTTTGTCATAATGCAGATAAGCCCTAGGTTCGCCTTTATTGGTCTTTTCTGCTAGTTTGTTGACAATGGACTGAATGAGTGGAGTTGTCAGCTTATCGAGCTTGTAGGAGCCAAAGAGAGGCAAAACATGACCTTCTAGGAGCCTTCTAGTAGCGTCCTGACTATTTGGCTTTACTGTGTGCTTGTGGTTATCCCACCATAGCCTAGCCAGTTCCTTGTAAGTGGATATAGTGGAGGCTTGAAACCTGGTCGATCCGTTTACCTTAAAGTCTATAATTACGTCTTGGGCTTTTTGCTTGACCTCTTTTTTAGTGCGTCCCGTGACTTTCGTTGTGACTTGTTTACCTGTAACCTGGTCAATGCCCAGATAGACACTAGAGCGGTAGACTATTGACCCGTCTTTTTTGCTATGTTGCGTTATTTTCATGATGATAAACCTTTCTAAAATACATCAGCAGGCAAGCTATTATTAAAAAGGTTTTAGATTGTGGTTTATATCATGCTAGGGCTTCACAGTTTGCCCCACATTCGATTTTAAAGAGTCAGACGGTTAATTTGTATATCAGATTGTAGAAAGCGTGTATGGGACTTGTATTAGACGGTTTGTGTTAACAAATGCTTACATTATTAAATCTTATAACGAAGCCCGAGCGAACCCCGAGAAATCACGCGCCTTTGTTGGTATAATCGGACTTTTCGGCTACCCTAAAAGAAAAATATTAGGGATGAGGTTCCAGGGATTTTTATGTTACAATACTATTAAAGACTATTAGGAGTGATAATATGAAAAAGACAAAAATTATTCTTATAATTACTTCACTATTATGGACATTTGTGAACTTTTGTCAAGCTTTACATTCACCTACTGTGGTAAATCTGACTAGTTTCATCGGAATTGTTCCCATTATTGCTGCTTTGTATTCCGAAATTGATTGGCTTTATATTCATTGGAACAAATTTAGAGCCTATATATTTTTAAAAACAGTTTCTTTTACCCCAAAAAGTTCTAAGTTTTTAAAAGAAACTATTACACTTAACCAATTAGAAAAGCAAATTCGATCCGTACTTAAGGAAAATGACTATTCCATAAATGAAGCTACTTTCAGCAAAACTCATGAAGATATTTATATAGATATAGAATCAACAAGAGGTATAAGAAATAAGTTGAGTATTAGTTTACATCCAGAAAGCAATGGACAGAGACTGATATTCAAGGCTGACTACCAATTAGCGTATAGAGATGTAAAAAAACAGTGGGACTCTTTTTTGTCACTAAGAGATAATCTGTTTTCTATTTATTCTAGGGAAGAAAGTAGCAAAGAACGGTTTGATGTAACCATTAAGACTGATAAACACAGGAAATATAATCCATTTTACAGAATGACTGTACGACATCTTGGAAAAAAAGAAGTAAAGAAATTTGATTTGCAATTTAAGGACAATGATCTATCGGTCAAAACTACCCTAAATAAGATTTATGGAACATCTAATAATCGTCAAGACATAGAAAAATTAATTAATGAATATATACCATTGTCACGGTTATGATAGCACTCCAATTTTCATTAGTGTTGCGATAGAAAATTCTAGCATCGGATATTCTTTTTGTTCGGAGATATCTGTCAAAGATGTGAAAGAGAGAATAGTACCAGACTGAGTCAGCATTATTGTTCTTGATTTACCCAATATATCCAATGTACCTATTATCTTTGTTGCTTCATCATTTGCTAAAGCTTCAATTGCTTCATCGTTTACATCAACCTCGTCTCCTGAAAATGACTTACTTGAGACACCGGCATCAGTACTATTAAAACTAACTCCTTTTGTTTGTGGCATCATGTTGGAAATTGCCATTAAATCAAATTTTAACGATGTATAATTAATATTTAGTGTATCAATTTTTTCCAATTCTTTTAAAAATTTTTTCGCTGTAGGAGTTGTTGTAGTCAAAAATAATAATTGATCAGTTTGCGAATAAAAAATATCGAATTCAAAGGCTTTTTGGTAATTGTCGTATTGTTGATATTCGTCAGCATCAGAGTTATATACCAAGATTTCATCGTCGATTGTCTTTGTATAACTTCCTTTAAATTTAGTGTATACTTTTCCTTCTATGGTCAAGGTTTGGCCAGTTGTTGTAATAGAGCCAATGGTAACATTGGCTTTTTTGATGCCTGTAGTACCGTTTGGTATTTCAAATTCATAAACTTGTCTAACAGAAATAGAAGTAGCTCCCATAATATTTTCTCCTTTTTTAATTTACTAATGTTAAATACTTTTCTTTGCTCCTCACACTCAAAGATGGCGATGGCGAGTGTGGGGATTTTTTGTTTTATCTACTCAAGCCCTTTGAAACTATCTAAAATTTTATCTTTTGAGTCTGGGTGATGAAATCTAGTTGATAACAATTGATATTGGACAATATTTCTAAAAAGAGCTAGCTCTATCTTGTCTCTTAGTATTTCAAAAATATCATCGAAATCATTTTCACCATTATTTTCAAGTAATTCGAGTACTTCAATAGCTTTATTTTTATTGTATCGTCCATTAAGAGAGTCAGCAACCTTTTTATATGTTTTGATTTTTTCAGAAATTTTTTCAAAATATTCTTTTCTGGTCTTATCTGGATTGCTATAATCTCCGTTAAAAAAGATATATTCTTCAAGATCTGCTGCGTCCATGAGGTCAATAACTTCATACCCCAACAGATATCCAACACTTACTCCGAAGTAGTCAGCAAGTAGCTGGGCTTTTTCTGGTTTAATTTGACTTTCTCCGTTTTCCCAATTTTGAAGAGTCCGATAATGAACCCCAATATTTTCAGCTAACTCTTTTTGAGATAGCTTTTTTTCTTGTCTTAATTCTTTCAATCTATTCATGTTTCATCACACCTTTCAAAGATGATTATATACTATATCTTAGAAAAAGTACATTTTTTTTGTGCAAAAATTAAAAAAACAGTTGACATGTGAAAAAATATTGTGTATTATACAAATTAAGCACAGAAAAAATGTGTTCCCTCTCCAAGCTTTCACACTTTTCAATCTATTCATGGAGGGGGATTTTTTAGAAAGGAGCAAATCTATGAGCAAACTACGAGGCTATCGGGTTATGTTAGGACTAACTCAGCAACAGATGGCGGACAAGCTAAAAATTTCTTTGCAGTCATACAACAACAAAGAATTAGGTAAAACGCCATTCAATGACAAGGAACGCCTAGCGATTAAGTCAATGGTTGCAGAAATCAAACCAGATATAACCATAGATGAACTGTTTTACAGTTAGAAAGGAGAAAACCAATGGAACTAGTCTACATGGACGGTAAGAAAGAACCGTATACACTAAGTAGTATTGTTGCAGAATACACGGGATTGCAACATCACACAATAACCAAGACGATCCGCAAGCATCAAGCAAGGTTTGAACAGTTTGGAAAGGTTGGATTTAAAATCCAAGCTATGGAGAGTGGCCAGAATACCAAGGACTATATTTTGAATGAGCAACAAGCGACCTTGTTAGTTACATTCTTGAAGAACACCGAGCAAGTGGCCAATTTCAAAACCAATCTGGTCAAAGCATTCTTTGAAATGCGTGAGGAACTTTCTAAGTTTCGTATGCAGAGGGCGCTAGAAAAGCCAAAAAGAAAAACCTTGCATGACAGTATTGAGAACTGGGAACAAGCACCCAAGCACGCGCATAGCACCATGAACAACTTGCTACTGAAAGCAGTAACTGACAGGAACGCTAAGCAGCTAAGGGAAGAACGTGGGGGCTATAATGGCATCGATAGCTTGACCAGTGGACGAGCTGGAGCAATATCAAGCCTTTGAGGATATGGTAATAGCCATGATTGGCTTAAATATGAGTTATCAGGAAATCAAAGCTATGGTATTCAGAAATAAAAAAACACGCCTAGAATGCGCGTGATTGAAACAAAAAAGGCTTACCGAGACCAATCAGCAAAGCCTTTCACACTAACACTAAAACGAATTTAACAAAGCAGGCAAGCTATTATTAAAGAGGTTTTAGTAAGATTTATACCTAGATTATAGCATATTTAGGGCAATTTGACCATACGGAGAGCGCCAACTCTTAAAACTGGTACTTTCTCACGCTCTCAAACTTTGGCGACTCTGGGCGTGGGTAATCGGTATAGTAAAAGGCAAGAAAGACATTAAAAAGCTGTCGAAACAGGAACAAGCTCATCAGGGCAATTACACAAACACAGAAACAGAGGCAAAAAACATGACAACAAAAAAATCAACATCAAGCCAACAAGTTCTATTATCGGCTAAGAAACTAGCAGAATTAGGGAACGAATTAACCGACATCATGAACGTTTTAGAAATGAATAACCTAGCTCTTGAAGGGCTTGAGTTTGCACTACAGAAAGATACAACCACATTCTTATGGCTTGCTAAAAAATACACTGATACAGCATACGCCCAGAATGAAAAGTTATACGATCGTCTAAATGAGATAGCCTTTTTGCTTTTGAACAATGACGACGCTAAAGAGCTGGAGGCATACCATGACTAAAGATATTAAAGAAATGGCACAAGCCGAAGACGACTTCCTGAAGATGGAACGAGGCGACCAAGTGGACTACATCAAGAACTATAAGGCGAGGGCATAACATGAACGAACTAGATTTAACCAACACACAGGCGCTTATCTTTTCCGTGGTACTGATTGGCTTACTACTTTACCTAAACCATCGAGACCGCCAAAAAAGCGCTCAAATGGAGAGAGAAAGCAGACAGGCGATAGAAACACCTAGCGAGGTTTTAAATCCTTGCTACGGGCGTTATATTCAGCTTGCAGGGGTTAACGTATGGGGAGGAATTGAATGAGTCTAACAATGAATGACAAGCGAGTATTAAGACTAATCAAGGTCGGGGCTGAGAACTCCATAACAGGGGCAGAAATCAGCCTAATCACCAAACTAGCAGAAAGAACCATCCAGGACATTATCAGCCGTCTGATCACGCGCTACGGTGTTCCTATCGTTGGGGTACGTCACGGAGCTTTTAGAGGCTACTTTATACCAGCTAACAAAGAGGAGCTACTGGATGGAGCAAAGGCATTCTATAACCAGGTACAGGAAAAACAGAAGTGTCTGACTGTCCTTTTAAATGCCGATTTAGAGAGCTACAAGCAACTACTGAAGGGAGCTGATGAATTTGTTTAGTCTCAGCAAAGAGAGCGAATATGAGCTAACTCATGGCGTTCTGGAGCTTGTGGAGAACTACCTGGAAGCGCGTGATACAGTCAAACCACGTTTGACGGGGTTAATCACGGTACAAGAAGCCATGGACGAGTTAGACATAAAGTACAAGACACTTCAAAAGTGGGAAGATGCTGGGCTAAGACGATACCAGCCCCCACTAGAAGATACTAGGAAGATCTATTATAGAGTTTCTGACTTGCTGAAGTTTTTGGGGGTGGAAAATGGCTAGATATAACACACACCCAGCACAAGGTGGAGGTCATTATCATGACATTAAATTGTATAAGCACCGTGGCAGATCTTTGGAACAGTTCCAAGAACAAAAGCTACTGAAGAAGTTAAAAAAGAAACGAAAAAAGGGGCGATAGTATGACAATTTACGAGGCTAAAGGCTTTCAGAGTAATCTTGTCTATCCATTTGATAGAATTGAGCCTTTCCAGTATATTGAACGCTTTAAACCTTTGGTAGTCCCTGAAGGGTCAAACATTGAAGAATTTAAGCGTACACAAGCGCCATATTGTTTAAGTGGTAAGGTTATGCCGGAGAAAAACGGGAGTTACAAGCGAAACAACACCAGCCTAGTATATCGGGATTTGATTTTTCTTGATTATGACGATATACAGGGCACGTCTGAGAGCTTCATAAATGCCGTTTCTAGCGCTTTGTTTGGCTACTCCTACATCTTGTACCCGACTATCAAATATAGCATAGAAAAGCCTCGTTTTCGCCTTGTGGTGAAGCCTGACAACGTGATGAATGAGGCAACCTATAAGCAGGTAGTGAAGGAGATTGCTGACAAGATAGGGCTACCCTTTGACATGGCCAGTCTGACCTGGTCACAACTCCAAGGGCTGCCAGTCACAACAGGCATCCCAGCAGACTATCAAAAAATCGTAGAGCATGGCCTGGAGTATCCAGTCCCCAAGGTTGAACCAAGAGCGAAGCAAGAAACTACTGAGCGTTATAAACCTAGAGTAAGTGGCCAGAGGTCAATGACCATGAGAATTATTGACACGCTTTTTAATGGCTTTGGAGACGAGGGAGGGCGTAACGTGGCAGTGACACGATTTGTAGGCTTACTCTTTAACAAGTGGGTTGATTGTGACTTAGAAACCCGCCTACGAGCTAACAAAGATAGCTAATAGCGTGACTGCTGAACCGTTACCGATTGAGGAACTAGACCGTACTTTCAGCAGCATAGCACGGGCAGAATACAGAAAGAGAGGGTAGAACCATAGAACTAGAAGAATTGGAAAACCTAAAAAGTGAAATCTTAGAGGTGAGAGAGCAAGAGCAACCCCCTAGGACGATGAAGGAGCTTGAAAATCGTATCTTTCAGGCTGGTGAAGAATGGCGGGCAGAACATACTGAAACAAAGGTAAACGAGTCCACAGGGGACGTTACCGAAAAGGTCGCTATGCCCCAAACCTTCACCGTTGCTAAAATACTAAGCGATATTGTCACGTTTACTTTTATCAGTAAAAGCAACATAGCCGATTATAGCCTACTCTATATCTATGATTTAGACGAGGGTATCTATACCGCTAGTAATGACCTGTTTAACCTATTCTGTAAGACTTTTGACGTGAGAATTAAGCCCAGAGAGTGGCCACAGATTAAGTTAATGGTTAGGACATTGACCAAGATAAAGAAACCTTTAGAAAGTGCTAACCTTGTACCTGTAAAGAATGGCATTATTGACCTAAGAACTAAGGAGCTACTCCCTTTTAGCCCTAAGTATGTAATTACAAGTAAGATCAGCACAGCCTACCACGCTCCCACGCAAGTCCCAACAGATCGAGAGGGTAAAACTTTTGACGATTGGCTAAACTCAATCGCTTGTAATGATAGTGAACTGGTAACACTGTTTTGGCAGATTATCCTAGAGGCTATCAATCCTAACCACACCCGCAATAAGTTTGCGATCTTCTACGGGGACGGTAACAATGGTAAAGGGACATTTCAGCGCTTCCTTATCAATCTGATAGGGGAAAGCAATATATCAGCCTTAAAACCTGCACAGTTTGCTGAAAAGCATAACCTTGAAACCTTGGTAGGCAAAGTTTGTAATATTGGAGATGAAGCCCCAAACGAATACTTAAAAAATCCGTCTGATTTAATGAGTATCACTAGTGGGGACACTGTTCTAGTCAATCCAAAAGGTCGGCCAGCCTTTGAAGCTACCTTTAAGCTATTCAATATCTTTTCAGGCAACTATATCCCGAATGGTGGCAACAAGACTAAAGGCTGGTATCGTCGAATTATGATCGTACCTTTTAATGCGGACTTTAACGGGGAAAAGGAAAAGCCTTGGATAAAAAACGAGTTTTTAGCAAATAAGGAAGTCCTAGAGTATGCCCTGTACAAAGCCATCAACCAAGAGCCATTTACTCACTTTATCGAACCTAAAGCAGTTAAAGGCCTCCTAGAAGAATACCAGGAAGAAAATGACTACTTGCTTTCATGGGTTAAACATGAATACATGGAAAAAGGTTGGCATGAACTGGACGTAGTACCCGTTTTTATATTGACTAGATCACTGAAGCACTATGCTGAAGATATGGGAATACCCAAGCCTAATGTTTACGGGGCAGGAAAAGATACTATCAGACACCTACAACAGTTAACACCCAATCATTACAAACTTAAAAGAGCGAGGGTTAAAGTTGAGGACTTCGATAAGTTAGATCCTTTTGATTTTGAAAGAACAAAACTAGCTAAAACTAATCATGCTGTCGTTAAAGACTAAAATGTTACCTTCTTTTTATGCCCTAAACCCTTGGTATATCTACGTTTTCATCCAAAAATGTTACCTTCTTGTTACCTTGTTTAGAAAGAAGGTAACGTAGTTAAACCCTTGATACTACTCACTTTTTTAGGAAAATGTTACCTTGTTACCTTCTTTTTAACTCTCTATATAGGGAAAAATAGTATTTATATATATAAGGGCTATGACTTCAAAAGAAGGTAACATGGTAACAAAACGGTCTAAACCTTTGTGGCAGTAAGGATGAACTATGTTACCTAGAAGGTAACAAAATCACTAAAGAAGGTAACAAATCTCAAAAATATTACATAATTTACCTTAAACTAAGAAACGGAGAAAAAACAACATGACACTAAAAACATTTTCAGACAAAGCAAAAACATTTACTTTTACTTACTATTTTTGTGATCAGGCGACCGCTCAAGTAGCAGGTCACGCGCTACTGGGATATATGACTGGGACATATTGCCAGCCTGTAATCTCATTGACCTACAAGGATAAAGGCACGCTAGTAGCTGAGTATGTGGAAGATCACAAGCTAAACAAGACCTTTAAGCGTATTTGTGACAGTTTTAAAGACTACCACAAACAACCAGGAGAGACTGAAGCATTTGAAGAACGTTACAAACGGGAGCGCGTGCTTCAACTCAAAGAGTCAGAGGACTTTGAGAGTTTGCTGAATAAGGTCACAGACTACGAACTGGAACTATTAGACTATGCTGATCGCTTGCTTTCTGATAAGCCTAGCCCTATGGACTCTATGACCGCTTTTGGTACGTTGGAAATGCTGGGCGATGAAAGTATTAGCCTACTCCAACAGTTGGACGTAGATGGCGAATATAGAGGCCTTGCTGGTTATTCTGGTCAATAAAACACAGGAAGGGGAGCAATCCCCTTTTAGCATTTAGGCAATAGATTTGGGTTTTTCCATATATAGGGGTATTTTGAACGAATGGAAGTTATAAAATCAATAACCGTAGAGACATTTATAAAGCCAATGAAAAACCAGAATATCAGTCACGGTATAGCTGAGTTGGACGGTAGAAAACTAGAAATAGACTTAGATAACCTATATATCACCTTTGGAAGTAATCATTTTGATTTAGCAAGTATACCGGGAACTAAAGGAGGCAATCGCTACTTCTTTCTCTGTCCTATTTGTGGTAATCGATGCAGAAAACTCTATAAGAGACTTTTGCTGTATGGTTGTGGATCATGCCAGAAAATACACAAATCAACACTGAACCGAAGTAAGACAGATTGCCAATACTATTGGGAGCTTGCGCTTCGGGAAGCTAGAAAGGTAGAACCAGGGTGGAGTCCTAGACGTGGCGGATATATGTTCGATAGTTTTCCTGAAAGACCAAAATACATGAAACGTGACAAATATTATAAGCACTATCAAAAGTTTGTTAACTATACCAGAAAAGGAGATAGTTTTTGGCTGAATGGTTTGAGTAAACTGAAGTAGTGGTTTGGAGGATTTGCAAAACAAATACTAAATAAAGATTAATGTAAAAAAAGAATGATATATAATAATTACAAGATAACAAAAGTATAGCGATGGGAAAAATAAGGCAGAGATACCCCCTTTATTTTTAGACGGGGGTATATTTTGCTAAAGTACAAGAACGCTGCCCTCTTCTGTACGAAAAATTCCCTTTTTGAAATGTTTATAAGTGTTAGGGAATGTAGTGCTATCAGGAAATTCGCTTAATTTTTTACCTCCAAAGCTATCTCTCAACTATCCCTTTTATAATCATAGTGGGGTATCCCCCTATCCACGCGCTTCTATGACCTTCACACCGTCATTGTATATTTTTTATCACGGGAAATTACTTCTCAAGGAATAATTGAACTCCGAGCGAACGCCGAGAAAATAGCTCTTGAACAGAGAACGAACAGAGAAGATTATATAGCTTGAAGCTAGAGCGAACATAGAGAAAATGCAAAAAAGCCAAGGCACTCCGCCTCAGCTATAATCTCAATAATATTATTATATCATAGAGGAGGAGGCCAAGGCATGACACCAGAGCAGGTAAAAGAAAAACTAGAGGGCGTTAAGTGGATCAATAAAGAAATAGAGGGCTTATATTTAGAGCTTGCAGCTTTAGAAAGTGGTATTATCAAAAAGCAAGAACTGAGCACTACCAGAGTACAAATAAGCAGGGTAAATACGGCCGAGAATAACCTTATAAGTGTTCTGAAGCTAAAAGAGGATACGCTCCAGCGGATTGAGCGCCTTACTGAGGAAAGAATGGCAATATCTGGTCTAATCGATAAACTGGACAATCCGCTTGAGCGTTCTGTTCTAAGGCTTTTTTACTTGAATGATCTTGTAGCTTTGGAAGTCGCTGAAGAATTAGGTAAGTCTAAAACTTCGATATATCAGGCTAGAAAAGAAGCTTTAGAACATTTGGCAGAGACGGGGTTATAATATTTTCTTGGTAGTAGGTGATGAAATCATAGATATTTTTGAAAGAAAATAAAAAAGAGAGCACACACCCCCAACAGCCGAAGCCTTTAATGTAGGAGGTAGTAACTCTCGTTACTTAGATTATAACCTAAAAAACTTTTAAATACAAGAACATTGAGACTCTACTCTTTGGAGATAATCTGAATATCAATAAATAGAAAATGTGATATAATAAAAGCATAGAGGATAGAGGTTGAAAAGTATCCGCCTCCAACGCGCCACTTAGCTAGTGGGCCGAGAAATGCGGGCGACATTCGGCGGTCCCGCCTATCCTTCCTTATAGCCAAGCCCTTAGAAGCAAATCTGAGGGCTTTTGTGAGGTGCTAGAAGTTCCTACAATTATGTTTGAAGATGAAGGCAAAGAGTTACAGGTATAACATCATAAAGCACGCGCTTCATGGTATAATATACCTATCAGCAATTAGAAACTAAAGTATGGAAAAGTATGTACATATTTCGTCAGAAAACAAAAAAAGCACGTTTGACCGTGCTAGTTTCTTGCCTGCTGAACTCGTCGATTGGTAGAGCTGAAAAAGCTCTTTTTTGCTTAGTTTTTTGCTTAGATAGAAAGAAAACCTAAGAATACAGAATAAAACTAAATTCGCTGTAAACTCTTATGTATCAAGGGTTAGGAGTATCTAAAGAAATATAGCCCTATCTACTTTTTGCTATACAACAAAATGCTTTAATTTTAAGAAATATCTTACAGAAAGCCTACAACAGTGGGCTTTTTGCTTTGTCTTAAAAAACGGCTCTTTATCAACTGTAGTGGGTTGAAGTCAGCTAAGATCTAGAAAGAGTCTGGAACAAAAAGATTTTGATTTTAGGAATTCTTTATTATAAATTTTTAAAATCGATAGATTAGACAAAAAAGCGAACAAGACAGAATTCTGAGTGTCAGATAACTGATTTTGTTCGCTTTTTATATTTAAGGTTAGACTTTTGTCCCAGTCTCTTTCTTTTTTGATGTTCAGAGCGATAAAAATCCGTTTTTTGAAGTTTTCAAAGTTCCGAAAACCAAAGGCATTGCGCTTGATGAGTTTGATGAGATTATTCGTTGCTTCTAATTTTGCGTTGGAATAGGGTAATTGGAGAGGTTGACGATTTTCTCTTTGTTCTTTAGAAAGGTTTTAAAGACAGTATGAAAGAGAGGATGAACCTGCTTTAGATTGTCCTCAATAAGTCCGAAAAATTTCTCAGGCTCCTTGTTCTGAAAGTGAAAAAGCAAGAGCTGATAGACATTATAGTGGTATTTCAAGTCTTCTGAATAGCTCAAAAGCTTGTAAAGCTTGCCTAGAATTTCTTTATTCGTCAAGTGCAGACGAAAAGTAGGGCGATAAAATCGCTTATCACTAAATTTACGGCTATCCTGCTGGATGATCTTTCAGTAGCGCTTGATAGCCTTGTATTCATGAGACTTTCGATGAAACTGATTCATGATTTGAACACGGACATGACTCATAGCACGGCTTAAGTGTTGGAGTAAAACAGTCCAGTGAACTGTTTTAGCCTGAGTTTAGAAGTATAATAACGAAGGGTGAAAGCGATCCAGAACGATTTTAGCATTTGGGAGTGAAACAGTCTGGGAGACTGTTTCAGCCTGAGCCTAGAAATTCGAAAGCGAAGTTGTCTAGCTAAGTCATAATAAGGACTAAACCGATCCATCGTAATGATTTTCACCTGGCAACGGACACTTCTATCGTATCGAAGAAAGTAATTTCGGATGATAGTTTGTGTCCTGCCTTCAAGGACAGTGATGATATCGAGCTTTTTAAAATCTTACGCAATGAAACTTATCTTCATCTCCCGATTGAAACAGTCACTCCCCTGACTGTTTCAACATCCCAAGACATAATCTCAGGAAGACGAGAAAAATCATGTTTAAAGTGAAAGTCATTAAGCTTTCGAATAACAGTTGAAGTTGAGATGGAAAGTTGATGGGCAATGTCGGTCATAGAAGTTTTTTCAATCGACTTTTGAGCAATTTTTTGGTTGATAATACGAGGAATTTGATGATTCTTCTTGACGAGAGAAGTCTCAGCGACCGCTATTTTCGAACACTGATAACACTTAAAACGTCGCTTTCTAAGGAGAATTCTAGTAGGCATACCAGTTGTTTCAAGGTAAGGAATTTTGGAAGTCATATTTCTTCATTTGATTTTCGCAATCAGGACAAGATGGTGCGTCGTAGTCCAGTTTAGCGATGATTTCCTTGTGGGTATCTCTATTAACAACATCCATAATTTGGATATTAGAGTCTTTGATATCGAGTAGTCTTGTGATAAAATGTAATGGTTCCATATGATTCTTTCTAATGATGGTTTGGTCGCTTTTCATTATAGATCATATGGGACTTTTTTCTACAACAAAATAGGCTCCATAATATCTATAGGGGATTTACCCACTACAAATATTATAGAGCCTAAAAACTATAGAACACTTCTTAACTGTGAGGGGGATAAAAAATTCCCTGCAAATTGAAATTGCAAGGAACTTTTGTTAATGGTTATGGGCAAGCCAGGCGGAATACTTTTTCCCGAGCCAGAGAGCAAAGAGGAGATTGATGACGACGATGCCTGAACCGACCAGTGAAAATAGGAAAAATTCGCTGGTCGAAACTCGCCACAAATGTACAATGTCTGTAATCAAATAAGCACTGACAGGAAAACAAAGGATAGAAGTGATGAGAGCAGGGATATACTTGCGAAGAAGGATTGATTGTCCAATATGGAGCAAGAGATGAAGTGCAAAGGCTACAAATCCCCCTAACCAAACTAATTCGAGCGCTCTAGATTGAGTAAAATACGCTAATAAAGTGATGGATAAGACAAGAACAAATTCCTCAAAAACAGCAAGGGCAAATCCTTCTGTTGTAATTCTTTTGTGGAGCTTGAGAATAGCTGGAGCCTTTTGAGCCAGCAAGGTTTCGTTGAGATGAATCCAAGGGACAAGACCGATAATTTCTTCCATATCGTGAAAGATAAAGAGTAGAGGAAACATCCAAAGATAAAATGCCATAAATCTCTCCTGAAAAGCTATAGATTGCTAACCAATAAAGCAAAAAACGCCCAGTAAGGCGTTTTGAGTTAGGTGTGCTTACTTAACTTCTGTAAACACAACGTGTTTGCGAAGTTTTGGTGAGTATTTCTTCAATTGAAGACGGTCTGGAGTGTTACGTTTGTTTTTAGAAGTAAGGTACAAGCGTTCACCAGATTCTTTGTGTTCAAGTGTAATATTTACGCGCATGGTATCTCCCTTCTATTATTCAGCTGATGCAGCTTTAGCGATTTTACGTCCTTTGTAGTATCCTTTAAGTGATACGCGGTGAGAACGTGAGTAATCTCCAGTAGTTTCGTCAAAGTTTACAGATGGAGCTGTTACTTTGTAGTGTGTACGACGTTTGTTTTTCTTCGCTTTTGAAGTGCGACGTGCAGGTACTGCCATTTTGATTTCTCCTTTAGGTATTTAAATTCGATTCAATCTAGTGATTTTCATCAACCATACTAGGATAACACATTTTGTTTGTAAAGTAAAGTTACTTGACAAAAAAAGATGAAAAAATTAGAAGTTGTTAATCGGAATTTTCTGAAAATTCAAGAATTTTATTCTGTTCTTCATGCGGAAATTGTGCTATAATAGTAAAAACTGAAACGGGAGGGATAAGATGACTGAATTAGATAAACGTCACCGCAGTAACATTTATGACAGCATGGTTAAATCACCAAACCGCGCTATGCTTCGTGCGACTGGTATGACAGATAAGGACTTTGAAACACCGATTGTGGGAGTGATTTCGACTTGGGCGGAAAATACACCATGTAACATTCACTTGCATGATTTCGGGAAACTGGCTAAAGAAGGTGTCAAATCCGCAGGTGCTTGGCCTGTTCAGTTTGGTACCATTACCGTAGCGGACGGGATTGCCATGGGAACGCCTGGTATGCGTTTCTCTCTAACATCTCGTGACATCATTGCGGACTCCATCGAGGCGGCGATGGGTGGTCACAACGTCGATGCCTTTGTCGCCATCGGTGGCTGTGACAAGAACATGCCTGGTTCTATGATTGCTATTGCCAATATGGATATCCCGGCTATTTTCGCTTATGGAGGAACTATTGCACCGGGTAACCTTGATGGAAAAGACATCGATTTGGTTTCTGTCTTTGAGGGAATCGGAAAATGGAACCACGGTGATATGACAGCTGAGGACGTGAAACGTCTTGAATGTAATGCCTGCCCTGGCCCTGGTGGCTGTGGCGGTATGTATACTGCTAATACCATGGCGACTGCTATCGAAGTCCTCGGTATGAGTTTGCCAGGATCTTCATCTCACCCAGCTGAATCAGCTGACAAGAAAGAAGATATCGAAGCGGCAGGACGTGCTGTTGTCAAGATGCTGGAGCTTGGTCTCAAACCATCAGATATCTTGACTCGTGAAGCCTTTGAAGATGCCATCACTGTAACCATGGCTCTCGGTGGTTCTACCAATGCCACTCTTCACTTGCTTGCCATTGCCCATGCGGCTAATGTTGACTTGTCACTTGAGGACTTCAATACAATCCAAGAGCGTGTGCCTCACTTGGCTGACTTGAAACCATCTGGTCAGTATGTCTTCCAAGATCTCTACGAAGTCGGTGGAGTTCCAGCGGTTATGAAATACCTCTTGGCGAATGGTTTCCTCCACGGAGACCGTATCACATGTACTGGTAAGACAGTTGCTGAAAACTTGGCCGACTTTGCAGACCTTACACCAGGTCAAAAAGTCATCATGCCACTGGAAAATCCAAAACGTGCAGATGGTCCGCTTATTATCTTGAACGGGAACCTTGCCCCTGATGGTGCGGTTGCCAAGGTATCAGGTGTTAAAGTGCGTCGTCACGTTGGACCAGCTAAGGTCTTTGACTCAGAAGAAGATGCTATTCAGGCCGTTCTGACAGATGAAATCGTTGATGGCGACGTTGTCGTTGTCCGTTTTGTTGGACCCAAGGGTGGCCCTGGTATGCCTGAGATGCTGTCCCTTTCATCCATGATCGTTGGTAAAGGTCAAGGAGACAAGGTTGCCCTCTTGACGGATGGCCGTTTCTCTGGTGGTACTTATGGTCTGGTTGTCGGACATATCGCTCCTGAAGCTCAGGATGGTGGACCGATTGCCTACCTCCGTACAGGTGATATCGTTACAGTTGACCAAGATACCAAAGAAATTTCCATGGCCGTATCCGAAGAAGAACTTGAAAAACGCAAGGCAGAAACAACCTTGCCACCACTTTACAGCCGTGGTGTTCTCGGTAAATACGCCCACATCGTATCATCTGCTTCACGCGGAGCCGTGACAGACTTCTGGAATATGGACAAGTCAGGTAAAAAATAAGCAAATCAAAAGCAAGCCAAATGGCTTGCTTATTTTTATCTTCAAAAGTGATTTGCCTGCTTATACTCAATAAAAATCAAAGAGCAAACTAGAAAGCTAGGCGCAGGCAGTACTTGAGTACGACAAGCCGACGCTGACGTGGTTTGAAGAGATTTTTGAAGAGTATTAACGAGGTGGCAGTCCAAGGGCAATACGGCCGTAGCGACTGATTCGTGTAATCTTCCAGGCAGGCGACCAGGTAACTTCAACTTTGACATCTTCGATACCCTCGATTTGTTTCAGACCTGCGACGATTTCGATAGGCAGGCTTTCAGCGCAATCACATGCAGTATCAGTGAAAGTCATGACAATCTTGCAGAGACCTGTTTCGTCCAGATTGATTTCATAAATCAGCCCTAGATTGTACACATCCAATTCCACATCTGTATCAAAAACCTTCTCTAGTTTATCGATAATTTGGTCTTGTAAGGCCAAAGCGCGGTCATTGATTTTGATATCGTCTCTCATAACAGTCCCTCCACGTGATAAATATCCTCTATTTTCTCATAATTCTGACAATTTAGCAAGTTTTTGATGAATTTTCTGAAAAGACTATCTTGAGAATTCCTACTCTCACTGTTTTAATCCCTCTATTTATGGTAAAATAAGACTATTAAGTTTAAAGAGGATTCCCTATGAAATTACAAAAACCAAAAGGAACGCAGGATATTTTACCTGCTGAGTCTGCCAAGTGGCAGTATGTTGAGGGCTTTGCCCGTGAAATTTTCAAGCGCTATAACTATGCAGAAGTGCGCACGCCTATTTTTGAGCACTACGAGGTCATCAGTCGCTCTGTCGGAGATACAACGGATATCGTAACCAAGGAAATGTATGATTTCTATGACAAGGGTGATCGTCATATCACCCTTCGTCCAGAAGGAACTGCGCCAGTTGTCCGTTCCTATGTGGAAAATAAACTCTTCGCTCCAGAAGTGCAAAAGCCAAGCAAATTTTACTACATGGGCCCTATGTTCCGCTATGAGCGTCCACAGGCAGGTCGTTTACGTCAGTTCCACCAGATTGGTGTTGAGTGTTTTGGCTCAAGCAATCCAGCTACCGATGTGGAGACGATCGCTATGGCAGCTCATTTCTTGAAAGAAATCGGTATCCAAGGTGTCAAATTGCATCTTAACACTCTTGGAAATCCTGAGAGCCGTGCGGCTTACCGTCAGGCCTTGATTGACTATTTGACACCGCTCAAGGAGATCTTGTCTAAGGATAGCCAACGTCGTTTGGATGAAAATCCTCTCCGTGTCTTGGACTCTAAGGAAAAAGAAGACAAGGTGGCAGTAGAGAATGCGCCGTCTATCTTGGACTTCCTTGATGAAGAAAGCCAGGCTCACTTTGATGCTGTGCGTCAGATGTTAGAAAATCTGGGTGTAGACTACATCATCGATACCAATATGGTACGTGGTCTGGACTACTACAACCATACCATTTTCGAGTTCATCACTGAAATCGAGGGCAATGACTTAACAGTCTGTGCAGGTGGTCGCTATGATGGCTTGGTTGCCTACTTTGGTGGTCCTGAGACTGCTGGCTTTGGCTTTGGACTTGGTGTAGAGCGCCTGCTTCTCATTCTTGAAAAGCAAGGTGTGACTCTCCCTATCGAAAACGCTCTAGATGTCTATATCGCTGTCTTGGGCGAAGGAGCAAATGTCAAAGCCCTAGAGCTAGTACAAGCTCTTCGCCAACAAGGTTTCAAAGCAGAGCGTGATTACCTCAACCGTAAACTCAAAGCTCAATTCAAGTCAGCCGATGTCTTTGCGGCTAAGACCCTTATCACCCTAGGAGAGAGCGAAGTCGAAAGCGGACAAGTGACAGTCAAGAACAACCAAACTCGAGAAGAAGTTCAAGTGTCACTTGATGCTATCAATCAAAATTTCTCAGAAATCTTTGAAAAACTAGGCTTTTAATAGTATTTAAAACTGGTCAGGACCTTACTCCTGACCGTTTTCTTTTGCAAAATGACAAAAATCATAAACTTTTTGACAAATATAGTTGTCAAAAAGAAAAAGATGTGTTACAATATAAGCAAGTTAAGAGTAAAGGAGAAAGGAATGCTTAAAAATCGTTTAAAAGAGCTTCGGGCTCGCGATGGTCTCAATCAAACCGAACTGGCCAAGTTAGCAGGAGTTTCCAGACAGACCATTAGCCTACTAGAACGGGACGAATACACCCCGTCAGTTGTGATCGCCCTGAAGATTTCGCAGATATTCAATGAACCAGTCGAGTCGGTATTTCGGATAGAGGAGGATGAGGAATGAATAAGTATAAAGTGATTTATTATATGAGTGTTTTTGCCTTTATTGTGAATGCTTTCGCTATGGTTGGAACATTACTGGGTTGGTTCTATTTTGTTGAAAGTAAGTATTTGTTTTGGATTAATTTAGTCCTCTTGTCCATTTTCAATTGGTTAAAGAAGAAGGAGAAAAATGATGAACAAGTATAAAGTAATCTATTATGTAGTTGCCATAGCTCTATTAGTCAGCGTATTTCTACTGATTGGGATGGACCTAGGCTGGTTTAATCCATATCAAAGCGACCAATTTGTTTGGGCCTACTTTGCTCTCATCCCAGTAATTGAATGGATTGAAAAGAAATCAAAAAATCTAACAAGCGAAAAAGGAGAATGAATATGAAAAAGTTTTTAGCAGATTTTCAAGTAGATACGGAACACAAAGAACTTGCGGGTGTTTGTGCAGGTTTAGGAAATTATTTTAATATTCAAGCCAATATCGTTCGTTTGGTGACAGTCTTGCTGTTTCTCTCTTCGACAGAGATTGGGATTATAACAGTAACTCTCTATGCCTATCTAGCAGGTTGGCTTGGCAATGAACCCTTGGGAGATGGAGTAAAAAAAGCTAGAAACCAAGCTATTCTTTTGTTTGCTGTTTGTTTGATTTTAGTATCACTTGGTTCAGAGGGATTGACAGCTATTTTTGAATCAGGTAAAGCCTTTGGTCAGTGGTTAGTTGGATTGGTTTAGTTTAGAAAGAGGATGAATATGAAAAAGAAACATTTATTAATTCTGTTGGGGAGTATACTGTTAGGTGTTTTATTGGGAATGATCGGTACTGGTTTTGCTGGTCTTCGTTCAGAAATTTCTAAAGATCAAGTACTGTTTGTTTTGGATACCTTCTTTTTCTGGCTTGGGATTATTTCAACAATTTTAGCTCTTTATTTTACCAGAATGAGTCGTAAAGCCTACAATAACTACCAAAGAGAAGAAGACGATGAACAAAGTGAACAAGACTATATTAGGATGTATCGTTTCTTAGATTATGGTACAGTGGCTAACAGTACTTTGCTAATTAGTATGTTATTCAGCTTAGTTGCTATGTTTCCTGAGTTTAGATTATCTTTATCTCCTTTTCTCTTAACCATACTTGTAATTTTTGTGGGTAGCTACTGTTTCAACACGACTAGCTTGATTCGTAATTATAAACTTTCTATCATGGCAACCTCTAAGGAAATGTTAGAATTCCTAGATACCTATGATGAGGGAGAAAAACAAGCAGAAATGGAAGAAGCTTACTTAATCTTGTTCAAGATTAATCAGACGATCTTGCCAGCTATCTATATTCTCTTGATGGTTGTATCACTGGTGTTAGGTGAAGTACAGTTGATTGCTTTAATTATAGCGGTTGCTATTCACATTTATATTAACCTTGCACAATTACGCAAAACAAAACGTTACTTTAAGTAAAAGGAGTTCCTATGATTCGTGTTGAAAATGTAAGCAAAAGTTTTGGAAGTAAGAAAGCTCTGCATCAGATTTCTTTCGAGATTCAGGAGGGTGAAATTTTTGGCTTCCTAGGACCTTCAGGTTCTGGTAAAACAACTATGATCAATGTCTTAACAGGACAGTTGGCTGCAGATCAAGGTAAAACAGTTTTGTTAGGCAAGAATTCTCAAGATTTAACCTCAAATGATTTGGAACAAATTGGTATTGTTAGTGATGGCAGTGGTTTTTATGAAAAGATGAGCCTCTATAAAAATCTGCTCATTTATGCAAAATTATATGGCCTTAAAGCTTCTAGAGTAGATACAGTGCTTGATCAAGTTGGGTTATCAGATGCCAAAAATCTTATCGCGGAAAAACTATCCACAGGTATGAAACAACGGATGTTCTTGGCTCGTGCTCTTCTAAATGCCCCTAAAATCCTCTTTCTGGATGAGCCAACAAGTGGTCTTGATCCTACCACCTCAAAATCGATTCATGCTCTCTTACAAGAATTGAAGCAGGCTGGGACAACGATTTTCTTAACAACCCACGATATGAATGAAGCAACCTTGCTTTGCGATCGCCTCTCTCTTTTAAATAAGGGAATCTTGATTGAGTATGGTAGCCCACAAGAGATTATCCAGAAATACCATGTGGATAAAAAGGTTCGTTTACGCTATCAAGATGGACGCGAACAAGTGGTTCCTTTTGAAGAATTGCCTCATTTGAATACGACAAATCTAATAGCTGTTCATTCGTGTGAACCGACTTTAGAAGAAATCTTTATTAGATTGACAGGAGAAAAGTTAGATGTTTAGAAAATTAAATGCCCTTTTTTGGTTAAGGTTGCAAGTTCTTATTAGCAATTCAACCTTGTTAGCGACTTTATTAATGCCCTTTGGTATTGCTATCCTGTATAATGAATTCTTAAACAAGGGTGGAGAATTGAGTATGTTTCTCCTCTCTATGAGTTTGACGATGGTCTTGAGTATGGGAAGTGGTTATATGGTATCGATTATGATGGCTGAGGATAAGGAAAAACGTAATCTTAAATCACTCATACTAAGTGGTGTGACAGCAACAGAGTATACTATGAGTATGATGGTTCTTCCTCTTCTAGTGATGCTTCTTTCTATGGTTGTTCTCCCCCTATATCTTAAAGTTGATTTGACAAACTACTTTCTTACCTATGGCCTCTATCTGCTTCTAGCGACCATCAGTATAATCTTTCTTAATCTTCTTATCGGTGCAGTATCAGATACCCAGTCTAAGGCGCAAGTCTATAGTATTTTTCCTATGCTGACCGTCTCTTTCTTGCCCGTTCTTGCCGTTCAAAATGAAACTGCGCAAAAATTGTTGGACTATTCTTTCATTGGTCCTTTGGTAAGTCTGTTAAAAGCAGGTGGTGGAGAGTTATCTTTGAGAAGTCTTGGTCTTTTGCTAGCATGGATCCTTCTACTAGGATTAGCTAGTCTCTTCGTATTGAAAAATAGTTATAAAGGAAAGTAGGAGGAACATATGAACTTACTTAAAAATCTTGGCTGGTTTCTTCTAGCTGTTCTATCCTTTTTCTTTAGCTATGGTCTGGTTCAGAGTATGGCGCTGTCAGCTCTTGACCTAGGGGCTTCGATCTTTGGAGTCTTGCCACTTTATGTCGCCCTATCAGGGGCCTATGTTTATGGAGTTTACAGATGGTATCAGACAGAAAAGGTTAGCATCCAGACGACTGCTTTTAATCGTTATATCTGGTTGCCTACCCTGGTTTTGCTAGTGGCGATTACGGCCCAGTTCTTTTTGCCAGATGATCCGTCGGTCAATCAACAAATCGTATCTCAACTGACAGTCGCACAGCCTGTCTTTGGTTTCTTTATGGTAGTGGTCTTTGCTCCTCTGACGGAAGAACTCATCTTTAGAGGGATGCTGGCGCGCTATCTCTTTCCTAAGCAGAACAACAGCAAACAGACAGCTTTATTTCTCCTCGTATCGAGTGTGCTTTTTGCCTTGATTCATTTTCCAGGGACTTTGCAACAGTTTTTAGTTTATGCTAGTCTGGGATTGAGTTTGGGTTTGGCTTATGTAAGCCGAAAAGGCCTTCTTTATAGCATTTCTTTACACGCTTTGAATAATTTAATCGGCTTTTTGATGATACTCATGCTATAATAGAGTCAGGAGGTCACATGAAACGAGTAATTTTATTAGCAGTGATACAGGCGGTCGTTCTCTTCTTTATCATCGGGGCACTTGCCTATGCCTTTAAAGGCGACTTCTTTTACAACTATCTAGCAGTTGTCTTTGCGCCTATTGCAGGTGTCTTGCGTTTTGCTTCGGCTTATGCGACGGAGATTGTTCTGCCTAAAAAAGCGGCTGAAATCGCAGAAAAACGTAAAGAAGGTCAAGAATCGAAATAAGAAAATCCGATGGCGTCTTCATCGGATTTTTTGATGTTGTCATGATTTTTTAGCTGTTCATTTTGATTTTTACAGACAATCAAACTTTTCTGCTGATTTTCATGAAGAGCCTGCGCTTTTATGGTAAAATAGTAACAGAATAAAAGAGGAGAGAAACAATGAAACGTAGTATGTATGCTGGTCGTGTTCGTGAGGAACACATCGGACAAGAAATGACCTTGAAAGGATGGGTTGGCCGTCGTCGTGACCTTGGTGGTTTGATCTTTATCGACCTTCGTGACCGTGAAGGAATCATGCAGTTGGTTATCAATCCAGAAAAAGTTTCAGCAGAAGTCATGGCAACAGCTGAAAGCCTTCGTAGCGAATTTGTCATCGAGGTGACTGGACAAGTTGCTGCGCGTGAGCAAGCAAATGATAAATTGCCGACCGGTGCGGTAGAGTTGAACGTGACAGCTTTGACAGTGCTTAATACAGCCAAAACAACACCTTTTGAGATTAAGGATGGGATTGAGGCCAATGACGATACACGTTTGCGTTACCGTTACCTTGACCTTCGTCGTCCAGAAATGCTAGAAAACCTTAAGCTTCGTGCTAAGGTGACCCACTCTATCCGTAACTACTTGGATGAGTTGGAGTTTATCGATGTGGAGACGCCATTCCTTTCTAAATCAACGCCAGAAGGGGCGCGTGACTATTTGGTGCCATCTCGTGTCAATAAAGGGCATTTCTACGCTCTTCCTCAAAGTCCACAGATTACCAAGCAACTTTTGATGAATGCTGGTTTTGATCGTTACTACCAAATCGTCAAATGTTTCCGTGACGAGGACTTGCGTGGTGACCGCCAGCCTGAGTTTACCCAGGTCGACTTGGAAACGTCTTTCCTTACGGAGCAAGAAATCCAAGATATCACCGAAGGCTTGATCGCGCGCGTGATGAAAGAAACCAAAGGCATCGAAGTAACACTTCCATTCCCACGTATGAAGTACGATGATGCGATGGCTCTTTATGGTTCTGACAAGCCAGATACGCGTTTTGACATGTTGCTTCAGGACTTGACAGAAGTTGTCAAGGGTGTTGATTTCAAAGTCTTTTCAGAAGCTCCTGCTGTAAAAGCCATTGTGGTCAAAGGAGCTGCAGATAACTATTCACGTAAAGACATTGACAAGATGACCGAAGTAGCCAGACAGTACGGTGCCAAAGGTCTTGCTTGGGTCAAGGTGGTTGATGGAGAATTAAACGGACCAGTTGCCAAGTTCTTGACTGGTATCCAAGCAGAATTGACTGCAGCACTTGATCTTGAAGATAAGGACTTGGTTCTCTTTGTGGCAGATACGCTTGAGGTAGCCAATGCAACCCTTGGTGCCCTTCGTGGACGTATTGCCAAAGAGCTTGACTTGATTGATAACGATAAATTCAATTTCCTTTGGGTGGTTGATTGGCCAATGTTTGAATGGTCTGAAGAAGAAGGTCGCTACATGAGCGCCCACCATCCATTTACCCTTCCACAGGAAGAAACAGCTCACGAATTAGAAGGTGATTTGGCTAAGGTTCGTGCCATTGCTTACGATATCGTCTTGAATGGTTATGAGCTTGGTGGTGGTAGTCTTCGTATCAATCAAAAAGACCTTCAAGAACGCATGTTCAAGGCTCTTGGTTTCTCAGCTGAAGAAGCAAATGACCAGTTTGGCTTCCTTCTTGAAGCCATGGACTATGGTTTCCCACCACACGGTGGTTTGGCTATTGGACTTGACCGTTTTGTCATGTTGCTTGCAGGAGAAGAGAATATCCGTGAAGTCATTGCCTTTCCTAAGAACAATAAGGCAACCGACCCAATGACACAAGCTCCATCAACAGTCGCTCTCAAACAACTAGAGGAACTCAGCTTACAAGTAGAAGAAGATGAAACAAGCAAAACGAATTAAGCGGTGGCGCTATTATCTGCGCCGCTTTGCTTATCAGATAAAAATCTTACGAGTTTTACAAAGTATCTCTCGGGAAAAATATGATGAGAAAGTATCGGCTTCTCTGGTTTATGGCTTTTTGTCAGCAGTAGCAGTCAATTTCTTTTTTCAACCAGGGCACGTTTACTCCAGTGGCGCGACGGGTCTGGCACAGATTATCTCTGCCTTGAGTAATCACTGGTTTGGCTTTTACATTCCGATATCGCTAACCTTTTATGCTATCAATTTTCCGTTGATGATTTTAGCTTGGTATCAGATTGGACATAAATTTACGGTCTTTACTTTTATTACAGTATCCATGAGTTCCCTCTTTATCCAGCTTGTACCAGTTGTGACCTTGACAGAGGATCCCATTATCAATGCCCTTTTTGGGGGTGTTGTCATGGGCTTAGGGATTGGTTTTGCACTCCGTAACAATATTTCTAGCGGAGGTACAGATATCGTCAGTCTGACCATTCGTAAGAAGACAGGTAAGAATGTCGGTAGCATTTCTTTCCTGGTAAATGGAACCATCATGCTGATAGCAGGTCTAACCTTTGGTTGGAAATACGCCCTCTACTCTATGATTACCATCTTTGTATCGAGCCGTGTGACAGATGCGGTCTTTACCAAGCAAAAACGCATGCAGGCCATGATTGTGACCAATAATCCTGACAAGGTAATCGCAAAAATCCATAAAAAATTGCACCGCGGAGCAACTATGATCCACGATGCAGAAGGAACCTATAATCATGAGAGAAAAGCAGTCTTGATTACGGTTATCACGCGAGCAGAGTTTAATGATTTTAAACACATCATGAAACAGGTCGATCCGACAGCCTTTGTCTCTGTATCTGAGAATGTCCACATCCTAGGACGATTCGTAGAAACAGACAATTAATCATACTCAAAAGACCAGCCTTGAGGCTGGTCTTTATTTTTCGATAATTTTGTGCCCAATCAACTGGCGGTAACAAATCTGTTTATTGTTTTTGGCATCGTTAATAATCTGGAGAATGGTTTCAAAGGAAACGCGCCCGAGTTCTAAGCTATTGATATCCACATAGGCTACTAGGTCGAGTCGAGGGTTGACAGAGTCAAAACTCAAGACGGGAACATTTAATTGGTGTTTATTGATGTAGTCGCAAACCCCTTCAGCTAGAAGGCTGTCGGTTGTGATGATGGCGTCAATCTGCGGATCATGATTAAATAGGAGTTCACTGAATTGATAACCTTTTTCTTCTAGAAATTCTGTTGCAAAGTAGGTAAGGTTAGTATCAATCGAAAGTTGGTGTTGTTTGAGTGCCAATTCGTAGCCTCTTAGACGGTCTTGTGTAACGAAAAGTTTCTTGGTTCCTCCGATAAAGGCAATTCGTTGGCATCCTTTTTTGATGAAATACTCAGTTGCATCAAAACCGGCTTGGACATTATCATTGTCGACAAGTGGGATAAAGGGTGAGAGGGATTTTCCAAGGATGAGGAAAGGAAACTGTTCTTCTGCTACGAGCTTCACCAGTGGATCTTCTTCTTGAGCGTAGAGGAAGATCAGACCATCGACACGTTTCCCATAAACCATCTGAGAAATAGCATTGAGACGTTCTTTTTCATCTTTCCCCGTTGCAATCTGAATAGCGTAGTGGTTTTCAGACGCGACTTGGGCGATCCCTCGTAGGACAGATGGGAAGAAAGGATTTTGGTAGAAGGCATCCGAGTCGTCAGGCAATACCAAACCGATAACTTGAGTATAGCTGCTAACTAGACTACGAGCATTGAGATTGGGATGGTAGTTGAGCTCCTTCATAGCCTTGCGAACTCGTTTTTTGGTTTCATCGCTAATCGTTGATTTGTTTTGAATAACGCGGGTTACGGTTGAAGGTGAGACACCTGCAGCCTTGGCCACGTCTTTAATCGTAACGGGCATAAAAATCTCCTATTTATGATAATCTGGATCACGGAAATGTGTCTTGTAAAAAATAGTGACCAGATAAAGAACAAAAAGAATGTTTTGTACAGTGATAAGGGTTGTCATATTTTGGCCAAAAAGTCCCAAAACAAGCGTAATCAAAGTTGGCAATCCTAAACAGTTCAAGATAAAATGGTAGCACTCTTTAAAGCTCCTAAATGAAAAGAGGCGTGATTTTTTGGTGATATAAAGGAGAAGACTAGCTCCAAGGGAGACAATGAAGAAATTCAATCCAAAGAGGAAGCTAGCACCAAGGACGAGAAAGAGACTGATATAGACACGGTTCTGCTGGTACCAGTCTTTAGAAATAGCCTGGGTTAGATCTTCCTTACTCTGGAAACTCTCCGTTTGAATGGCGTGGTAGCGAATGCGAGTTAGTTCCTTACTTTCCTTACTGATGACGAGTTCTTTCGTATCAAAATGAAGTTGCAAATCCTTTGGCAATTCCTTACTTGGACTTGGACCAATCAGAAGAGAAGGCTGCTGATTCTTAGTGCCTGAGTAGTTCAGCTTTCCATCAACGATTTGTGCATTCTCTGATAAGTCCATGATTGCTTCATCTGTCAGTGGAGTATAGACATTATCGATAAAGGTTTCCAGCGGATAAGTCTCCTGGGAACTGTTTTGGATGGCAATTGGAATCATGGACAAGCTGATGAGGAAAATGCTAGTAAAGAGGAGTTGAAACCAGTTGAGTCCAAAACGTTTTGACAGGGGCTTACGAAATCCCCAAATACTTGAAAAATATGAAAATGGATATGGAAGCATTTGTATCTTTCTAAAAGGTGTTTTCTATATGAGTATTATTATATAGAGAAATGTGCTTTATTTCAAGTCTAGTAGATAAATTGCTTACTGAAAAGCTGATTTTGCTACTATTTGCGGTCTTGTGTCTAATCTTTCAACTTTAGAAACAAGATCAAAATGAAAAAGGGTGGCGGGGATAAATTATCCCTTGTCGCCACCACTTGTAAGTCCTGAAACAAAGTTCTTTTGTAGGAAGAAGAAGAGAATACAGATTGGAAGGGCGATGAGGATAGCACCTGCTGAGAAGTAGGCAATCTTCAAGTTTTTCACATTGCTGACAAAGGTCTGTAGACCAACGGCAACTGTAAAGTATTCTTTCTCACGAAGCAAGAAACTAGAGAGGATATAGTCTCCGAAAGGTCCCATGAAGGCCCAGAGCGCTTGTACTGCAACCATTGGGCGAACGAGTGGGAGAACAATTTGCCAGAAGCGACGGAAGTGTCCTGCACCATCTAGTTTTGCTGATTCATCAAGAGACATTGGTACGGTGTCAAAGTAACCTTTCATCAACCAAGCGTTCATTGGGATACCACCACCGACATATAGGAAGATGAGGAACCAGCTATGGTTAAGGGCATTCAACATAAGGGCCATAACGAAGAAGGCTGTCAAAGCGGCCATTGTTGGTACCATTTGGATGATCAAGAAGAAGACCAAACTTTGTTTACGAGCCAAGAAGTTGTAACGGCTGTAGGCATAACCAGCAAGTACGATGATACTTGTTTGAACAACCATGGTAATCAAGGCGATAATCAAGGTATTGAGATACCAAGTACCGTATAAGGTTTCAGTAAAGAGTCCTTTAAAGTTATCAAAATTGAAGTCGATGTTAGTATCTAGTTTAAAGGCTGCGACGTTACCTGCTTTAAAGGCTGACATAATAGTAATCAAAAGTGGATAGATAATCACGATTGAAAGACCAATCAAGTAGAGGTAAGTGAGGGTTTGAGTCAGTCTACGTTTGAGTTTGATTGAGTTATTCATCTTAGACATCCTCCATATCAAATGCGTGTAGTTTCTTGAATGCGATCATAGAGATAGAGATGACAATGATAGAGATGATCAAGGTAACAGCTGCCGCCATAGAGTATTGAGGAGATGTACCTGTTGTCAAACGATAAATCCATGAGATCAAGATATCAGTTGAACCGGCTCCACCACCAACGCTACCAGGACCTCCGCCGTTGAAGAGGTATATGATAGAGAAGTTGTTAAAGTTGAAGGTGTATTGGCTGATCAATGTTGGTGCTGCAACAGCCAAAATCATAGGGAAAGTGATGTTGCGGAATTTTTGCCAAGCATTGGCACCATCGATGTAAGCCGCTTCGTAGAGGTCGTTAGGAATCGACTGCAAGATACCCAAAGTCAAAACGTAGATGTATGGGAATCCTAGCCAACCTTGCATCATAATCAAGGCAATCTTCGTCCAAGTTGGGTCTGTTTTCCAAGGGATAAGAGCACCGTCAAGGAAAGGAAGAACCTTAGCCAAGATAGGCAATACTTGAGTGTTGATCGCTCCGACACTATCGTTAAACATGTTTGAGAATGTCAAGATAGTGATGAAGGCTGGAACAGCCCAAGGAAGAAGGAAAATAACACCAAAGATACGTTTTCCTTTGATAAATGGTTGGTTGGCAACGATTGCTGTAAATATACCAATGACAATCTGCAAGGTAGAAGCAGCCAAGGCCCAGATGATGGTCCAAGAAAGAACCGCACCGAAGGCTGAACGGAAGGTACTTAAGCTCCAGATGTTTGTAAAGTTAGTCAAACCAACCCAGTCCAACAATTTGTTTGGTGGCAAGTGTTGGAAGTCATAGTTGGTAAAGGCAATCATCAAGGTTACGATAACTGGGAAGATAATCGCAAATGTCATAGCGACGTAAGATGGGATGATCAAGAGGTAAGGGAAACCATTCTCATAAATACCTTTGATCATATCTTTAAAAGTACGTGGGACAGGAATTCCATTGTTAATACGTTTTGCGATTGTATGTGCATCTTTAATATTTGAGAAATAAAAGAGCACATAAACGACTACAAAGATTAAATGGAATGCACCACGAATCAGCATAAAGAGGGAATTATCACGACCTGGCTTGTCACCAAGAGTGATCAAATTGTGCAATTCAGGGGCTGCAAGTGCTAGGAAATAAAGAACAAACACGATAGTGACACCAAGGAAGATAAAACCTTTGGCCTTTTGTTTATTGTAAATCTGTCCTAACCCAGGAATCACTGAAAGCAAGGCTGCTTTGCTAGGTTGTTGGTTTTCCATGAATACTCCTTTCATAGGATACGAGATTGAAGTTTGTCTCCAATCACTAGATAGGCAACTGCAATCATTCGTAAATTTATAAAATCAAAGGGGGATTTGTATTCTCCCCCCTTGTAACGAATTCAATTATTCACCAAATTTTTGTTTGATTGTTTCTTTGATCAATGTAACAGCATCGTTAGCAGCTGTCTTAGCATCTTTTTTACCACTTACAGCGTCAAAGAGCATTGTTTTAGCTGGATCCCAAACAGCTGACATTTGAGAAATGTTTGGCATTGGTTGAGCGTTCTTGAACTGTTCAATCACGGCTGTTGTCAACTCATCTTTTTTGCCTTCAGCGTATGAACGGGCTTCAGTGTTAGCTGGGACCTCGTTAGTTTTATCGTATAATGCTTTTTGTTGTTCAGTTGAAACTAGGAAGTCTACAAATTTTTGAGAAGCTTCAAGGTTCTTAACGCTTGATGGGATGACCCAAGCTTTACCACCACCGAATGCTGCGTAATCTTTTCCGTTTGGAAGAGTTGGGATAGTAGCGACACCGTAGTTTACTTTAGCATCTTTGAACGCTTGAGCTTTCCAAGGACCATCGATGATAGCAGCTGTTTTACCTTCTTGGAATTGAGTTTGGATCAAGTTTGCAGCACCTTCAGTATCTTGCATCCCTTTAGGCCATTTTTCGTACCAAGATTTAGCGTAGTTGATACCTGTGATAGAACCGTCGGTTGCAAGACCGATGTCTTTAGGATCTTTACCGTTTTGGCCAAATACGTAAGCACCGTTACCAGCAAGGAGTCCGTATGCGTAGTAGAAGTTTGTCCAGTCAGCTAGGAAGGCAGTAGTTTTGCCATCTTCACCAGCGAAAGCGTATTTGCTGTCTTTAGCAAGGTTTTCCAAATCAGCAAAAGTTTTTGGAGCTTCTTTTATCAAGTCTTTGTTGTAGTACATCACAAGTGACTCGATAACGGCAGGAGCACCGTAAACTTTACCGTCAGCAGCTGTTACAAGAGATTTTGTTTTATCGTCTGTTTTAGCACCGTCGCTCAATTTCACTTCTGAAAGTTGTCCGTCAGTACCAAGGCTACCTACACGGTCGTATGGAGCCATCATAACATCAGGTGCTTCACCAGATTGGTTGTCAAGAGAAAGTTTATCAAGACCTCCAAGAGCATCACCAGTTTTAATGGTAACTTTTGTTCCTGATTCTTTTTCATAAGCTTTAGCAACCTCTTCAATGTAGCTCTTATAGCCCTCGTCTACATATACAGTGAGTTCTTTCGCTTCAGATGAACCAGTATCAGCAGCTTTGTCAGCAGATTTGCTTCCGCAAGCTACCAAAAGCAAGCTAGCTAGAGTAGCAGTTCCGAGCACAGCAGCGCTCTTCATGAATTTAGATGACATAGTGTATTCCTCCTAAAGAATAACAGTTATAATTTATTCGGGAAACGCAAACGTTTTCCTTTATGAGCTTAGTATAGCACAAATAGAAAACGGTTGCAAGCTTTTTTAGCAAAAATTTTCTTTTTCTTGATTTGAAAAGGTACAAGGGAAACGATTGCATTGATCAGGCTGATTTCTTAGCGAAAATGAGGCTGTTTTTAATTTCAACTATCTTAAATAAGCAAAACTTTATAGGAAAAGTGTTCGTTTCATAAAATAACAGTAGAACCAAGATCCATTCAAAGAAAAAGAAATCAAAAAAAAGTTTCTAAAAACGCTTGCATTTGTGTTTAAAATACGCTATACTTAATTTAACGCAAACGTTTGCGTCTTGATTGCGCAACGTTTTATAACAAACACATGAGGTGCTATTATGAAAAAACGTCAAAGTGGTGTGTTGATGCACATCTCTTCTCTGCCAGGAGCATACGGGATTGGATCATTTGGCCAAACTGCCTATGATTTCGTTGATTTCTTGGTTCGTACGAAGCAACGTTACTGGCAAATCCTCCCTCTCGGGACAACAAGCTATGGAGATTCTCCATACCAATCATTCTCAGCCTTTGCTGGAAATACGCATTTTATCGACCTTGATATCTTGGTAGAGCAAGGCTTGCTCGAAGCCAGTGATCTTAAAGGTGTTGACTTTGGTAGCGATGCATCTGAAGTTGACTATGCGAAGATTTATTATGCACGTCGTCCGCTTTTAGAAAAAGCAGTTAAACGCTTCTTGGAAGTGGGTGATGTCAAAGATTTTGAGAAGTTTGCTCAAGATAACCAATCATGGCTTGAACTCTTCGCTGAGTATATGGCGATCAAAGAGCATTTTGACAATCTTGCTTGGACAGAATGGCCAGATGCAGATGCTCGTGCGCGTAAAGCTTCAGCACTTGAAAGCTACCGTGAGAAATTGGCAGACAAGTTGGTTTACCACCGTGTGACTCAATACTTCTTCTTCCAACAATGGTTGAAATTGAAAGCCTACGCTAACGACAACCACATCGAAATCGTTGGGGACATGCCTATCTACGTAGCGGAAGATTCAAGCGATATGTGGGCAAATCCACATCTCTTCAAGACAGATGTCACTGGTAAAGCAACTTGCATCGCAGGATGTCCACCAGATGAGTTTTCTGCTACTGGTCAGCTTTGGGGGAACCCAATCTATGACTGGGAAGCCATGGACAAAGACGGTTACAAATGGTGGATTGAACGCTTGCGCGAAAGCTTCAAGATCTACGATATCGTTCGTATCGACCACTTCCGTGGCTTTGAATCTTACTGGGAAATCCCTGCTGGTTCCGATACAGCGGCCCCTGGTAAATGGGTGAAAGGCCCAGGCTATAAGCTTTTTGCAGCCGTTAAGGAAGAGCTTGGTGAGCTAAACATCATCGCGGAAGACCTTGGTTTCATGACAAATGAAGTGATTGAGTTACGTGAACGTACTGGCTTTCCAGGAATGAAGATTCTTCAATTCGCCTTCAACCCAGAAGATGAAAGTATCGATAGTCCACACTTGGCACCTGCCAACTCTGTTATGTACACAGGAACACACGATAACAATACGGTTCTTGGTTGGTACCGTAATGAAATCGACGATCCAACTCGTGAATACATGGCTCGTTACACGAACCGTAAAGAGTACGAAACAGTGCCACACGCAATGCTTCGCACAGTCTTTTCATCCGTTAGCTTCATGGCTATTGCAACCATGCAAGACTTGCTAGAACTAGATGAGTCAGCTCGCATGAACTACCCATCTACTCTTGGCGGAAACTGGTCTTGGCGTATGACTGAAGATCAATTGACTCCTGCTGTCGAGCAAGAATTGCTTGATTTTACAACCATCTATCGCCGTGAAAATAAAGACTTGAAGCCAAAAGAAGTTCAAAAAGCAGAATCCTAATCATACTGAAAGCGTGCTTACACAAGTAGGCTTTCCTCTATTTACAATTATTGTTGAAACAAAAGGAGACTCTCAACATGGAATCATTACAAAAATATGTGATTGATCATCATCAAAAAACAATTGCTGAATGTTCAAACGAAGAATTATACATTGCCTTGCTCAACTACACCAAGCAAGCTAGTGCGCAAAAGAAATTAAATACTGGTAAGAAAAAAGTTTACTACATCTCAGCTGAGTTCTTGATCGGTAAACTCTTGTCAAACAACTTGATCAACCTTGGTCTTTATGACGATGTGAAAAAAGAACTTGCTGATGCAGGTAAAGAGTTGATCGAAATCGAAGAAGTCGAATTGGAACCATCTCTAGGGAATGGTGGTTTGGGACGTTTGGCAGCCTGCTTTATTGACTCAATCGCTACACTTGGTCTGAACGGTGACGGTGTTGGTTTGAACTACCACTTTGGTCTTTTCCAACAAGTTCTTAAAAACAACCAACAAGAAACGGTTCCTAACGCTTGGTTGACTGACCAAAACTGGTTGGTTCGCTCAAGTCGTAGCTACCAAGTGCCATTTGCGCACTTTACATTGACATCTACTCTTTACGATATCGATGTGCCTGGTTACAAAACAGCAACTAAAAACCGTTTGCGTTTGTTTGACTTGGATTCAGTTGATTCTTCAATCATCCAAGATGGTATCAACTTTGACAAGACAGACATCGCTCGTAACTTGACTCTTTTCCTTTACCCAGATGATAGTGATCGTCAAGGTGAATTGCTCCGTATCTTCCAACAATACTTCATGGTTTCAAACGGTGCGCAATTGATCATCGACGAAGCAATTGAAAAAGGAAGCAACTTGCATGACCTTGCTGACTACGCAGTTGTCCAAATCAACGATACTCACCCATCAATGGTGATCCCTGAGTTGATCCGTCTTTTGACTGCTCGTGGTATCGAACTTGACGAAGCCATCTCAATCGTTCGCAGCATGACAGCCTACACTAACCACACCATCCTTGCTGAAGCCCTTGAAAAATGGCCACTTGAATTCTTGCAAGAAGTGGTTCCACACTTGGTACCAATCATTGAAGAATTGGACCGTCGTGTGAAGGCAGAATACAAAGATCCAGCTGTCCAAATCATCGACGAGAGCGGACGTGTTCACATGGCTCACATGGATATCCACTACGGATACAGTGTTAACGGGGTAGCAGCACTCCACACTGAAATCTTGAAGAACTCTGAGTTGAAAGCCTTCTATGATATTTATCCAGAAAAATTCAACAATAAAACAAACGGTATCACTTTCCGTCGTTGGCTCATGCATGCTAACCCACGCTTGTCTCACTATCTAGACTATATTATTGGACGTGGTTGGCACCATCAAGCAGAAGAGCTACAAAATCTAATGTTTTATGAAGACAAAGCTGCTGTCAAAGAAAAATTGGAAGATATCAAAGCTCACAACAAACGTAAATTGGCTCGTCACTTGAAAGCTCACCAAGGTGTGGAAATCAATACAAACTCTATCTTTGATATCCAAATCAAACGTCTTCACGAGTACAAACGTCAACAAATGAACGCTTTGTATGTGATTCACAAATACCTTGATATCAAGGCTGGGAACATTCCTGCTCGTCCAATCACAGTCTTCTTTGGTGGTAAAGCAGCTCCTGCCTACACAATCGCCCAAGACATCATTCACTTGATCCTTTGCTTGTCAGAAGTGATTGCAAATGATCCAGAAGTAGCTCCACACTTGCAAGTGGTTATGGTTGAAAACTACAACGTTACTGCAGCAAGCTTCCTCATCCCAGCATGTGACATCTCAGAACAAATCTCACTTGCTTCTAAAGAAGCTTCAGGTACTGGTAACATGAAATTCATGTTGAACGGAGCCTTGACTCTTGGTACTATGGACGGTGCTAACGTGGAAATCGCTGAGTTGGTTGGCGACGAAAACATCTACATCTTTGGTGAAGACTCTGAAACTGTTATCGACCTTTATGAAAAAGCAGCTTACAAATCAAGCGAATTCTACGCTCGTAAAGCTATCAAACCATTGGTTGACTTCATCGTCAGCGACGCTGTTCTTGCAGTAGGTAAGAAAGAACGCTTGGAACGTCTTTACAACGAATTGATCAACAAAGACTGGTTCATGACTCTCCTAGACTTGGAAGACTACATCAAGGTGAAAGAGCAAATGCTTGCTGACTACGAAAACCGTGACGCATGGTTGGATAAAGTCATCGTCAACATTGCCAAAGCAGGATTCTTCTCATCTGACCGTACAATCGCTCAGTACAACGAAGATATCTGGCACTTGAACTAAGATACAAAATTTATACTAATCGCTTTTTTGAATGATGTGGATTTTAGCCAATCAGGTCTAAAAAGAGATAAATCATAGATACGTTGAAGTTTTAGAAATACTGCTTTTTACTGTATTTCAGTCTCATGATTCTTCGTAGTTGATGGCCTCGTATTTCTTGTATCCGCTTATAATTTGTATCATAATAGCATTGTGGTGAAGAAAGAAGGTGTTTATATGTGGAAAAAATATTTTTCAAAATATAAATGGACTGATTTATTCTGGATACTATTTGTGGTTTTGTCATCACTCTCGATGGGGAATCGTACTCTTTTTCCACTTACCCATCAAGAAATCTCTTATCATGGGTGCTATTTGGGGATTACACTTGCCTCATTTCACTTATTATTCATTGATAAATTTGTCATTTCGAATCGAAAATAAATGGAGAGGTTAAAATTTTTTCCACTTTTCGGATAGACAGTTGAAAAATCGCAATTTAAACCCACGCCTCAAGAAGAGGTGCGGGTTTTTGTCTTATCTGAAAGTTTTAATTACAGTGCTTTCCCAACCAAAATCTCTGCTTCAATGGTAATCTCTGTCAGTTGGCTCCAGTCAATCTTGGTATGGTCAACGTGAAAGAGTAAGGGCGTCATGGCAAGCAGGGCTTGGCGTTGCTCAGCCGAGATAGGTTTTGTTAAGGAAGCAATCTGACTAGATTGGATTCTGAAATGTTCCTGGAAATGTTCTTTGATATCTTGGTTGGAATAATCCTTCTTTGTCAGCTGGTCCTGCACCATTTGACGGATTTCTTTGAGGTGATTTTCGGTTGGGATGACCTTGATCAAAATACCGTCTTTGGATAAAACGCGACGGAATTCCCCATAGTTGGCAGGCGAGAAGATATCAAGCAGGATATCCATGCTGGCGTCTTTTATAGGAAGACGAGCCAGGTCGCCGACAAACCAGTTGACCGCCCAGTTGGGTTCACTCTTAGCAGCGATTTGAACGGAATCTTTTGAAATATCAAAGGCGTAAAAGGTTTTGTCAGAGTGACTTTCTTGGAGCTTGCGAGAGTAGAAGCCTTCGCCACAACCGATATCCAAGACTGTTTTTGCGGATGGTTTAGTGGCTAGTAAGTCGGAGATACCTTCTAAGATAGCCTGATAAAAGCCAGCCTCTAGGATTTCTTGGCGGTTTTGAAAGTTTTCCTTGTCGTAGTTGGCAGATTGCTTGATTTGAGGAGCCAAGTTGACATAGCCAAATTTTGCCAAGTCAAAAGAATGACGATTGCTACACTTGAGACTGCTCTCTACTAAGGTTAGATTTTCTTGGCAGATAGGACAGGCAAAGGCAGTCGCAGCAGCGAAGCGTTGAAGTTTGGGTTTGAGATTTGTATTCATAGTTTAAGTGTATCAAAAGAGGCAAGTGAAAGCAACTTTAGGAGCAAGTAGATGGGAGATTCAGTAGAAATAAAACTAATTCTCCAATTTATAAAATGAAATTGCTTTTATATCTAAATTGCTATATAATAATGATAAGGAGGAAATAAGTATGTTAAAAGAAGTATTAACCGTTGCAAAAGTTGCGAAAAAATCTTCATTATTTTTGGGTGGTGTCGCATTTGGTACCCTTGGTTTGAAAATCTTAGCAAGTAAGGAAGCTAAAAAAGGTTATTCTAAAGCTTTGGCTAAGGCTTACAAGTTGAAAGACGAGCTAGATGCATCTGTTTCTGTTGTGAAACAACATGGAGACGATGTTTTGCAAGATGCTAAATGTTTGTATGAGCAAGAGAAAAAAGAAGAGCAATTAGATAGCCTTATAGGAGAATAATATGTCTTTTAAAGTGCTATATAGAGGATATCAACATATCCGACTATCATCTTCTTTTTCACTTACCTTGGATATTCAAGACTATCTTCGTTCCTTGGCGAGAGATGAGAAGGGAATTGAGTCTATCCAGTTTTACATGGATCAACAGCACTTTACCCTACGTATAAAAGAAGGCTTCTCTGTATTAGACAATGCAGAAGCCTTTTTAAAAAGGATTGATAAAGGGAAAGTTTCTGAGTTGATGACTCTTCCTGTTCGTAGAGAAGAGAGTGCCTATTCTATCGTTTCAGGTGCAGCGATTAAGCGTGTGCTTTTTCGTAGTCTTGTGCCGTCTCCTATTCGCTATATATGGACTTGTTATCAGGCTTTTGGATATGTTAAAGAAGCCTATCAAACACTAGCGCGTAAGGAACTAACGATGGAAGTCTTGGACTGTTCGGCTATTTTATTGTCTTTGTTTATGAACCAATCCAAGACTGCCAGCAACATCATGTTTATGCTTGATTTGGGGAATCATTTAGATCAGTGGTCCTTGAAAAAAACTGCAACAGATTTAGAACAGAGTCTTCTTGCAAAAGAGAGCGATGTATTCTTAGTACAGGGCGATACGGTCGTTAGTATCAAGAGTTCCGATGTTCAAATAGGAGATGTCTTGGTCCTATCTCAAGGAAATGAAATTCTGTTTGATGGACAAGTAGTTTCAGGTTTAGGTATGGTCAACGAAAGTTCCTTGACGGGAGAGAGTTTTCCAGTTGAAAAAAGAGAGTCTGATTCGGTTTGTGCAAACACAGTCTTGGAAACTGGGGAGCTACGCATTCGTGTAACCGATAATCAGATGAACAGCCGTATTTTACAGCTGATTGAGTTGATGAAGAAATCTGAAGAAAACAAGAAAACTAAACAACGCTATTTCATCAAGATGGCGGACAAGGTCGTCAAATATAATTTCTTGGGGGCTGGTCTGACTTACTTATTAACAGGTTCTTTTTCTAAGGCTATTTCATTCCTATTGGTTGATTTCTCCTGCGCTTTGAAAATCTCTACTCCTGTAGCTTATTTGACAGCTATCAAAGAGGGGTTGAACCGTGAAATGGTGATTAAGGATGGGGATGTTCTAGAGAAATATCTGGAAGTTGATACTTTCTTGTTTGATAAGACAGGAACAATCACAACTAGCTATCCTATAGTTGAAAAGGTGTTACCTTTTGGGGACTATAGCGAGGAAGATATTCTCAGAATCAGTGCCTGTCTTGAGGAACACATTTATCATCCTATTGCTAATGCCATTGTCAAACAAGCCGAGATAGAGGGGATTGAACATGAGGAAATGCATGGGAAACTCCAATATATCGCAAGTAAGGGAATCAAATCCCATATAGATGGCCAACCAGTTGTTATTGGAAATTATGTCTTGATGCAGGATGAGCAGATTCATATTAGTTTGGAACAACATGCTTTGATTGAAGAGTACAAGAATCACTACAATCTCTTATTCTTAGCCTACCAGAATGAATTGATTGGAATGTTCTGCATTCATACTCCTTTGAGAAAAGAAGCAAAAGCAGCCTTGGAGAAACTTAAGGCACAAGGGAAAAAATTGATTCTGGCAACAGGGGACACCTTGGTTAGAACAGAGGAATTAGTCAAAGATTTGCCCTTTGATCAGGTCTATACAGACTTGAAACCTGATGGGAAATTTGAGTTAGTAGAGGAACTGCAGAAAGCAGGTCACACTATTTTGATGGTTGGAGATGGATTGAATGACTCAGCGGCTCTAACCCTATCAGATATCGGTGTGGTGATGAATGAAAGCGCAGATATTTCTAAGCAGATGAGTGATATCTTATTGTTAGATAATCGCTTGGATTTCTTCCAAGAGTTGGATTCGCTATCATCATCTTTGCAAATACTCATCAAGAAGAATATTCAAGATACCGTTGTCGTAAATAGTAGTTTGATTGGCTTTGGCTTGTTTAATTGGCTCAGTCCTTCAAATCTCTCTATCTTACATAATCTAACAACCTTGCGCATTGTCTTGCGTAGTCTGTCTATTAAAAATAGATAGATGAGAGTTATTAACAGCAAAAAGGAGTTACCTTTCTCGAGGTTAACTCCTTTGTTTATAGATAAATGTTGAACAGTTTAGTAAGTCAATACAAAGTATTTTTTCTTACCACGACGGATAACAGTGAGTTCGTTCTCTAACTTATCTGCGTCATTCAAGACATAGTCAAGGTCTTGGATACGATCACCGTTGACGTAGATAGCTCCATTTTGAACATCCTCGCGGGCTTGACGTTTTGAATTAACCACACCAGAAGATACGAGGAGTTCTACGATGTTGTGATTTTCGTCTGCCTGTACTTGGTAGTTTGGCACTCCACGAAGTCCTTGTTTGAGTTCTTTGACAGAAAGGTTTTTGATGTTTCCAGCAAAGAGTTGCTCAGTGATGTTGAGGGCTTCTTTGTAGGCTTCTTCTCCGTGGACAAGAGTCACGACTTCACGAGCCAGGATTTTTTGAGACAAGCGTTCATGTGGAGCCGCTTCAAACTGCTTGCGGATGTCTTCGATCTCATCGAGTGACAAGAAGGTAAAAATCTTCAAGAAGCGAACAGCATCAGCATCCATGACGTTCATCCAGAATTGGTACATTTCGTATGGAGAAGTCTTTTCAGGGTTGAGCCAGACTGCGTTCCCTTCTGATTTACCAAATTTCTTACCAGTCGCATCCGTGATAAGGGGAACTGTAATCACGTGGCCTGTCTTGTCAGCCTTACGACGAAGCAATTCGGTACCAGCTGTCATATTTCCCCACTGGTCAGAACCACCGATTTGCAGGGTAACATTGTGCTCTTGGTTAAGGACGTAGAAGTCATATCCTTGCATGATTTGGTAAGCGAACTCAGTGTAAGAAATTCCAGTTTCAATCCGTTTTTTCACAGACTCCTTGCTCATCATGTAGTTGACAGTGAAGTATTTTCCGACATCACGGAGGAAGTCGATGAAGCTGATGCTGCCAAACCAGTCGTAGTTATTGACCATGACAGCTTTGTTTTCACCATTTTCAAAGTCAAGAAAACGAGAAAGTTGTCCTTGGATAGACTTGACCCAGCCATCTACTGTGTCTTTTGTTTGGAGACTACGCTCAGCATCTTTGAAGGACGGATCTCCGATGAGACCTGTAGCACCGCCAACGAGCGCATAAGGTTTGTGACCTGCTAATTGCAAACGACGACTGGTCAAGATTGCGACAAGGTGGCCTAGGTGAAGGCTGTCAGCAGTTGGATCGTAGCCACTATAATAAGAAACTTGACCTTCTTCTAGGGCTTTGCGCAAAGCTTCTTCATCAGTCGTTTGAAAAATCAAACCACGCTCTTTTAGCTCATCAAAAATGTGCATGTGTCTTTTCTCCTTTATAAAATATTGTTTCTACCTATTGTATCACAAACTTGATTAATAGCCTAGTAGAATAGGGAAGAAAGTGGCTATTTTATTGAAAGTTTCCCTTTTATGGTATAATAGAGAAAGCGAGGACATTCATGAAAGAAAGAATTAATGAATTAAAAACAAAAATGCTGCATTTTTTCCAGCAGCTAATGCAACGAATTGCAAAATGGAAGAAAAGACTAGCAGAAAAACTGGCTAATAAGAAAACCGGTAAAAAGGGGACCTCTTCTGACAAAGTTGGAAGGGCAGGATCTAATTTTGCTAAGGTTTTGAGTGGGTTTAAAATAGTTTTTAATACTCTCTTTATCCTAGGTTTTATCGGTGGACTGTTTGGTGCTGGGGTGGCTATGGGTTATGGAGTCGCTCTATTTGACAAGGCCCAGGTACCTCAAGCAGAAGAGTTGGTCAAGCAAGTGAAGGATATTGCCTCTATCTCAGAAATCACTTATTCTGACGGCAGTACCATTGCCTTGATCGAGGGCGATTTGTTGCGCACTTCAGTCGCTTCAGATGCTATCTCAGACAACCTTAAGAAAGCTATTATTGCGACAGAAGACGAGAATTTCAACGAGCACAAGGGAGTCGTGCCTAAGGCCGTTATTCGTGCGACCCTGGGAACTTTTGTCGGTCTGGGGTCATCCAGTGGTGGTTCGACCTTGACTCAGCAGGTTATCAAGCAGCAAGTGGTGGGGGATGCTCCCACTCTAGCTCGTAAGGCCAAAGAAATCATTGATGCTCTAGCTTTAGAGCGGGCTATGGGTAAGGATGAGATTTTAACAACCTACCTTAATATTGCTCCTTTTGGTCGCAATCATAAAGGCCAAAATATTGCAGGTGCCCAACAGGCTGCAGAAGGAATCTTTGGGGTTAAGGCTTCGGATTTAACGGTCCCTCAAGCAGCCTTTATTGCAGGATTGCCACAGAGCCCAATCAGTTACTCCCCTTATGAATCTGACGGTAGTATGAAGAGTGAGGAGGATTTGGCTCTGGGGGTCAAACGGGCTAGAGATGTTCTCTATAACATGTACCGGACAGGGGCTCTAAGTCAGGAAGATTACGACAAGTACAAGGATTATGATTTTAAGAAAGACTTCTTACCATCTGGTAGTGTCAGTGGTACTTCGCGTGACTATCTCTACTTTGCAACCTTGGCAGAAGCTACTGATCGGATGTATGACTATCTGATTCAGAGAGATAATGTTTCTGTACAAGAGCAAAAGAATGAATCCATCCAGAAAGCTTATCGTGATTTAGCGACTAAGGAAATTGAAAATGGTGGGTATAAGATTACGACAACTATCAATAAAAATGTTCATGCTGCGATGCAAAATGCGGTGGCAACCTACGGCTATCTGCTAGATGATTCGACAGGACAGCCTGAGGTGGGGAATGTCCTCATGGACAACCAAACAGGAGCTATTCTTGGATTTGTCGGTGGTCGCAATTATCAAAAAAATCAGAATAACCACGCTATCGATACAAAACGTTCTCCTGCTTCGACTACTAAGCCGATATTGGCTTACAGTATTGCCATTGACCAAGGTCTGATGGGAAGTGCAAGTATCTTATCAAACTATCCGACCAACTTTTCAAACGGCAATCCCATCATGTATGTCAATAGTCCTGGTACGGGCATGATGACGTTAGGGGAGGCCCTCAACTATTCGTGGAATATCCCAGCCTACTGGACTTATCGTACACTTCGAGAGAAGGGGGTTGATGTCAAGGGTTATATGGAAAAAATGGGTTACGAAATCCCAGAATATGGTATTGAGAGTTTACCGATGGGCGGAGGAATTGACGTTACAGTTGCTCAGCATACTAACGGATATCAGACTCTGGCCAACAACGGAGTTTACCATAAGAAACACATGATCGCGAAGATCGAGTCAACAGATGGTCGAGTGGTTTATGAACATAAAGATAAACCTGTCCAAGTTTACTCAAAAGCCACAGCGACCATTATGCAAAGTTTGCTTCGCGATGTTATTTCATCTCGGATTACCTCAAGTTTCCAGACAGACTTGGCTACCATCAATCCAAGCCTCGCTAGCGCCGACTGGATTGGAAAAACTGGTACAACCAATGAAGATGAAAACATGTGGCTTATGCTTTCTACGCCTCGCTTGACCTTGGGTGGCTGGCTAGGTCACGATGACAACCGCCCGCTAGCCAAAGGGGCGGGCCACTACCGCAATGCCAACTATATGGCCCACTTGGTTAATGCTATTCAACAAGCAAAACCTGGAATTTGGGGGAATGAGCGCTTTAATCTTGACTCAAGCGTGACCAAGTCACAAGTTCTCAAGTCGACAGGGGAGAAGCCGGGCAAGGTTTCAATTAATGGCAAAGAAGTTAACGTTTCCGGTTCTACCGTAACAAGTTACTGGGCTACTAAAGAAGGGGCGCCAGTAACCGCCTACCGCTTCGCTATTGGAGGAAGCGATGCAGATTATCAGAATGCTTGGAAGAATATTCTAGGAAGCATTCCTGCAGTAACTCCTCCAAGCTCAAGTAGCGGTTCGGGAACAACAAGTTCGAGTGGAAATACTCAGAGTGGCTCTTCAGGACGTTCACGTCTATTTAATCGTTAAGATAGAGTAGCAGCAAGGTTATCTTAATTTTGACCTTGTTGCTACTTTTTTCTTTGTTGGTTTCGTGTTACAATAGGAGTATGAATCATTATCAGAAAAAGATTGTTAAGGGAACATTATATTCGCTACTCTCAGGCCTAATCTGGGGGATCTGTGGGATTTTAGGAGAGTATTTTTTCACTCATTATCCAGTGTCTTCTGGATGGATTACTTCTATGCGTTTACTGGTAGCGGGGAGTTTGGTTTTAGGCTTATCGGCCTTTCAGTTGCGCACTCGATTATTGGACATCTGGCGTGATAAGAAAAATTATCTACCTTTTTTAGCCTATGCTATTCTAGGTATTTTTTCTGTGCAGTTTTTCTTCTATCTCTGCGTTGAGTATTCCAATGCGACGACGGCGACCATTTTGCAATTTATCAGCCCAGTTTTTATCCTGTTTTACAATCGCATTGTCTACCAGAAAAAGGCTTCGATTACAGCGATTCTCTATGTTTTAATTGCCATGCTAGGTGTTTTTTTGATGGCCACAAAAGGGGACTTGTCCCAGTTATCCATGACGCCCTTGGCTCTAGTGACTGGTTTGCTCAGTGCGGTAGGGGTCATGTTTAATGTTATCCTTCCTCAACGCTTTGCACGGCGCTACGGTTTCGTTCCGACTGTTGGTTGGGGGATGATTCTGGCAGGGCTCTTTAGTAATTTCCTTTACCCTATTTATCGGATAAGTTTTCAAGTGGATCTGGTAAGTGTGCTGATCTGTCTGACGATTGCCGTGTTTGGTACTGCTTTTGCCTTTTTCCTGTCTATGAAGGCTGTCTCTCTCGTTTCCCCTCTCGTTGTCTCTGTAGTGAGCGCTAGCGAGCCTCTCTCTTCAGCTCTATTAAGTGTTCTTTTTCTGGGATTGGTCATGGATGTTTTTTTGGCCTTAGCTATGGTGTTGATTATCGTTCCGATGATTTTCTTATCTGTAGAAGAAGTAAAACAAGCCAAGTAAAGATGCTTATTTGATAGTTGAGGCTTCAAATTTGAAGCCTTTTTTGGTAGAATAGGTATCATTATAACGAACCAGGAGACGCCTATGACTGCTACAAAAATGAATGCTCAAGAGATTATCCAATTTATCGCCAATGCTGAAAAGAAAACCAGTGTCAAAGTAACCTTTGAGGGAGAACTCGCAACTGCTGTACCAAGCTCTGTTGTCAAACTAGGAAATGTTTTATTCGGAGACTGGAAGGATATCGCTCCGCTTCTTGAAGGTTTGGTAGAAAATCAAGACTATGTTGTCGAGCAAGATGCTCGTAACTCTGCAGTTCCTTTGCTAGATAAACGTGCTATCAACGCTCGTATCGAGCCAGGTGCGATTATCCGTGACCAAGTTGAAATTGGTGACAATGCTGTTATCATGATGGGAGCAGTTATCAATATCGGTGCTGAAATCGGTGCAGGAAGCATGATTGATATGGGGGCCATCCTTGGTGGCCGCGCTATCGTTGGAAAAAATAGCCACGTTGGTGCAGGGGCAGTTTTGGCAGGTGTGATTGAGCCAGCTAGTGCTGAACCAGTCCGCGTCGGAGACAATGTTCTTATCGGTGCCAATGCAGTGGTTATTGAAGGAGTACAAATCGGTAGTGGTTCAGTTGTTGCAGCAGGAGCTATTGTTACCCAAGATGTTCCAGAAAACGTTGTAGTAGCAGGTGTTCCAGCTCATATCATCAAAGAAATTGATGCCCAAACCCAACAAAAAACAGCGCTTGAGGATGCGCTTCGTACCTTGTAATTGTAAAAGTAAAAAAGAGGCGGAACCCTTTTTCCAGCCTCTTTCTTCTATCAAAAGGAGGATCGATAGATGTTAGATTTGATTCAGACTAGACGAGATTTACACCAGATTCCAGAGATTGGCTTGGAGGAGTTCGAGACTCAGGCTTATTTACTGGATGTGATTGAGAAATTGATTGCGGGCAAGGACTTTGTTCAAGTTCGTACGTGGCGAACAGGAATTTTGGTATATTTGCAGGGAAGTCAGCCGGAGCGGACCATTGGTTGGCGGACAGATATTGATGGCCTGCCTATCGTCGAACAAACAGGCCTGCCTTTTGCTTCTCAACACCAAGGTCGCATGCATGCTTGTGGCCATGATTTTCATATGACTATTGCCTTAGGCTGTCTTGAGCGCTCACTTGAGGAGCAACCCAAGAATAATCTGCTCTTCCTATTTCAGCCTGCTGAGGAGAATGAAGCCGGTGGTATGCTCATGTATGAGGATGGTGCTTTTGGGGACTGGCTACCAGACCAGTTCTATGGCCTTCATGTTCGTCCAGATTTGAAGGTCGGACAGATCGCGACCAATACTCATACACTCTTTGCAGGGACTTGTGAGGTGAAGATTCGTTTCAAAGGAAAAGGAGGACACGCAGCTTTTCCGCATGAGGCCAATGACGCCTTGGTGGCTGCTAGTTACTTTGTAACTCAAGTACAGTCAGTTGTCAGCCGCAATGTCAATCCAATCGAGGGAGCAGTGGTGACCTTTGGCCTTTTCCAAGCTGGAACAACCAACAATGTCATTACAGACACAGCATTTTTACACGGAACCATTCGCGCCTTGACTCAGGACATGAGCCTATTAGTACAAAAAAGAGTCAAGACAGTAGCAGAAGGTGTTGCAGCAGCCTTTGATATGGAAGTTGAAGTGGAACTCAAGCAAGGAGGCTACCTACCTGTTGAGAACAATCCAGCCTTGGCGCGTGAACTGATGACATTCTTTGAAGAAAAAGACGGGATTGAGTTGATTGATATCGAGCCTGCTATGACAGGTGAAGATTTTGGTTATCTCCTTTCGAAGGTTGATGGGGTTATGTTTTGGTTAGGTATCGATAGTCCCTACGCCCTTCACCATCCTCAGATGAGCCCCAAGGAAGAAGCCTTAGCCATTGGGGTAGATGCGGTCTCTAGTTTCCTGAAAAAGAAGGAAGCAGAGTAGAGGAATTGTCTATGAAAGCAGAACTACGCAAGAAAATTTTGCAAGAAATGAAGGCTCTATCTCAGGAACAAAAACAGGCTATGGATCGAGCTTTAACCGAGCGTTTCTTACGTCACCCCTTTTACCAAGAAGCTAAGACCATCGCAACCTATCTCTCCTTCCCTCATGAATTTCAAACGCAAGAATTGATTGAGCAGGCGCTGAAGGATGGCAAAAAAGTTCTGATACCCAAAACCTATCCCAAGGGGCGAATGGAGTTTGTGGTCTATCATCCGCAGCAGTTGGTAAAAACTTCCTTTGGCTTACTGGAACCGCAAGGAGACTTGGAAGTGGTGGCTACCTCCCGGATTGATTTGATTCATGTTCCGGGCTTGGCTTTTACGACAAAGGGCTATCGGATTGGATATGGTGGAGGCTACTACGACCGCTATCTGGAACATTTTGTTGGGCAGAGCCTGAGTACAATCTATCCTTGTCAGGTTCAGAAGTTTAACTTGGAAGACCATGATATTCCCGTCCAGGAGGTGCTAATCTATGAAGGAAATCTTTGATAAACGCTATCCTGTGACTAGTTTCTTCCTCCTAGTAACGGCATTGGTATTTCTTTTGATGTTGGTTCTTACAGGTTTAAATTTTGAACGAGCAGATACCTTGCTTCAGTTTGGAGCTATGTATGGACCAATCATTCGCCTGTTCCCTGAGCAGATTTGGCGCCTTTTTTCGGCTATATTTGTGCATATTGGATGGGAGCATTTCATTGTCAATATGATTTCGCTCTACTTTCTTGGACGACAAGTGGAGGAGATTTTCGGTTCTAAGAAATTTTTCTTTCTCTATCTCTTATCAGGAATGATGGGCAATCTCTTTGTTTTTGCTTTCACACCGAAAGTTGTAGCAGCAGGGGCCTCCACTTCTCTTTACGGACTATTTGCTGCGATCATCGTCTTGCGTTACGCAACTCGCAACCCCTATATTCAGCAGTTGGGGCAATCCTATCTGACACTTTTCGTGATAAATATCATCGGAAGTGTCCTGATTCCAGGAATCAGCCTAGCAGGGCATATTGGTGGCGCGGTAGGTGGGGCCTTTCTAGCAGTCATCTTTCCAGTCAAATGGGAGAGAAGGATGTATAGTACCAGCCAGCGAATCGGAGCAACTGTACTTTTTATCGCACTAGCCATTTTCCTTTGCTATAAGGGAATGAGCTATGTGTAGGGATGGAATAGTTAAAAAGCTACTCAAAAAATGAGTAGCTTTTTTTGGAACCATTCGAAACAACACAGCTCTAAAACTGAAATGGAGGTAGTTAAAATCAGTGAAATGTTTTGGAACCATTCGAAACAACACAGCTCTAAAACTCGGCTATGGCTTTTCTACCGAGCTTTAAAGTTTTGGAACCATTCGAAACAACACAGCTCTAAAACTTTAATAAAGCAGTATTTGCTGCTGCTACAGTTTTGGAACCATTCGAAACAACACAGCTCTAAAACTTTATAGTAATCCGTGGCGCCGGAGTTGGGGGTTTTGGAACCATTCGAAACAACACAGCTCTAAAACTAGGCAAGAAATTGCCTAAAAGGAACGTTGGTTTTGGAACCATTCGAAACAACACAGCTCTAAAACTAGGCAAGAAATTGCCTAAAAGGAACGTTGGTTTTGGAACCATTCGAAACAACACAGCTCTAAAACAGCACGTCTCTCTTGTAGAGATAAGGATTCGTTTTGGAACCATTCGAAACAACACAGCTCTAAAACCTCGTAGAAAAATTTTTCTCACGAAATTTCGTAATCGCACCATTCGTCCCAGCCAGACTTCAGCTCGTCAGGTTCCAATTGTTACTTTTATTATACCATATTTTCAGGGTTCAAGAAATAGTCCTGATCTAGCACATACTGCGGAAAATCATAGACTTTTCGAGGTTCGATAAATAAAACCCTTAGTTGATTGAGTTGGATATACTCTATCAAATTTACTAACTCATCCTTTGATAGATAGGCGGATGCATTGATGAAAACAAGGAGTTTCTTTTTAGAAAGATATTTAAAAATCTGGACAATTTCTAGCATTTTTTCAAAAGGTGTATCACTCAGGGTTTCGACTTTGACACCAAGTGCATCGATTAACTCTAGAATGGTAATTTCATCATACTCTAGGTCTAACTCGTTTTCCAAACACTCAAATGCCAGCAATTCTGTAATCGTAGCAACCAACTTTTCAATCATGGACTTGACTTCGGGCTTGTCATTGAGTTGATTTTCTAAATCAGCATGTATCAGCTTGAGCATGGCAGGTGAGTTGAGATTGTATCCTAAGACATCCGTTATCACTAATAACTCAGCCTCTTTCAGTGCTTTTAGATTTCTATCAAACAACTTCAACTCCCCATCATCAGTATATTGGTAGAACTGCTTGACAATGGTTGAAAAGGTAAACTGGTCTTCCAACACTAAAAAAGTTGCATTTTCAATAGTTAATGGTTCATCTAATAGCGGGAAATTAATCTTCATCTCGAGGCTCCTCTCCTAGAAAGACCAAGCGTGCGTCGGAGTTTGCTACGCTGGTATTTCGCTCGCCATTTAAGTAAATCATGCGAGAAAACTGCTTTTCTGTAACGGTTAAGAGAGTAATGTTTCCTTTCTTAGGGTTATGAGTCTTGAGTCGCTCAATCATGGCGTTATTAGCAGAGTTGTTGAGCAAGAGCTTGCTATAGATGGAGAATTGGTGCATGATAAATCCCTCATCTATGAGGAACTTCCGAAATTTCCGATAGGCCTTACGTTCCTCTGCGGTATCAACGGGCATATCAAACATTAAAATCATACGCATATATCGATAACTCATATCCTAAACTCAGGAACTCCTTTCTCGGGTTGATTGAGAGCTTGGATGACTTTCTTAGTATAGTCGCTGACGATATTGGACAGGTACATATCTTTACCATTGTAGTGGAAGGTATCTGAAAAAATAGTGAACAGTTCTCGTTTGATTTTGACAAAAGAACTGCTTCGATTTTCATAGACGATTCTGTCAATAATCGGACGAAAAGGCTCCATAATATCGCTGGCGAGGTTGAATTGATTAAACTGATTGGCATGTTTCAAGCCAAACTGGGTCATACAGCCAGACAAGACAATCTCACGCGCAAACATACTCAAAATCAAGGTGTAACCGTAGTCTAAGGCAGCATTGACATCATTATCTTGTTCACGGCTAAAATCATTTCCAAACAAGGTATTGAAATAAATCCGAGCAGCATGCCCTTCACGATTACTAGGATCAAACAAATCCAACCCATGATAGAGATCAATGACGGACTGAGATTTTTCTAGAAAACCACAACTCCCCAGATAAAAAGCTTGATTGAGAATTTTTTGTGCAATAATGGTGGTCCAAACTTGTGCTTTAGCTTCCTCGCTCCAAGTAATTTGGCGAGAGAGTTGTAAACTGGAATCGTGCCGACCGTAGTAAGGCATTAAATATGCTGTCGGCAAGCGTTTATCATCACAAAAGATGACCAAAATATTTTCATCCACCAAGCGTTTTATCAGCATAGTGGAGAGAACAATATCTGTCGTCTCCAAAAGTAGGATGTCCACCTCGGACAGGTGAATCAACTCTGTCCGAGAGGCATCTTTAAAAATCAAGTGATTGTTCTTGTAAGAGAGCTTAGAGTGTGTATTGACAACAACGGTTCTCCATCCCATTAGTCTTCTCCTAGTTTGCTCAAGTCAATCCGAGTCTCGTAGAGACCAGTGATGGATTGGTGGATGAGGGTGGCGTTGAGGATTTCGGATACAGTTGTGTATCGTTTTCGATCAACATCTTTGCCAAAAAATTTAAAGGCAGCAGGAGCTCCAAATGAAATCAGTTTTAAAAGCGAGATAAATGATTCGCTTAATTGATAAATATCTTTATCGGATTGGTCAAACGCTTGTTGTAATAACGATTCAACATTTGGTTTTTGGATATATTTTTTAGATAAAGAAATGATTGCTGTTAATAATTCTTTAAATTCACTTTGATGTGTTTCCACATACTGTTTATGAATTGGTTCACTAATTTTATTAATTCGCTGTGCGTGGTAAAGCAAAGCAGTGAAATGGTAAGGTACAATCAATTCGTTACCTTTTTGCAACTCAATAGAGCTTGCTAATAATCTTCGCTGTCCATTATTAAACTCAAAGAGACTATACTTAGGTAGTTTTATAATAAGATTAGGATTGATATTTTTATAACCACATTCTTCAAGATAGGCGATTGGATTTGCTTCAAATTTCTTTTTATCTTGAACGGTTATTCCAACCATCTCTTTAATTCTCTTTAATTTTTTAGCCTTTCCTTTTTCAATATCTGCTATAACAAGAACTGAATAAGCGATTGTAGGTCTTGCATAGCCACCATACTTTTCAGGTGACAAACCGGATTTGATAGGGGTTAGTTTGCTTGCGTCAACTACTTTTTTCTTGGACACAATATTGTTATCAAACAGACCACCATTTTGTCCAACGGTTTGTTCTTCTGTCTTCTTCACAATATTCACCTGCGGAAGTGATAAAATTTTTTTGATTGTTGCGAAATCTTTTTCCTTATTCCAAGCGATTTCTCCAGTATCCTTGGAGTATTCGATATTCTCTCTTTTTACGATAGTTCCGTCTGCGTAATGCACCTCTTCTTTAAAGAAGTTCAGCAAGTTTGAGTAGAAGAAATATTTTTCAGTTGCTTTTTCGACTTCTTTAGGATCTTTGAATCTGGAGATGTATCTCTTAAGATCGTATTTTTGATAGTCACCATAGACGAATTCAGGCTCTAGTTTAGGATATTTCTTAAGGATAGCCTTAGCAACCACTGCATTTAAATAGGCATCATGCGCGTGGTGGTAGTCATTGATTTCCCGTACCTTGTATAACCTAAATTCTTTACGGAAGTTGGAAACTAGATTGGATTTCAAAGTGATGATTTTGACGATGCGGTTCTGCTTATCCTTCTCAGTCACTTCTGTATTGAAGCGGGCATCTAAAATCTGAGCAACATGTTTTGTGATTTGACGTGTTTCAACTAACTGGCGCTTGATAAAACCAACTTTATCACGCTCATCTAGCCCACCTCGTTCAGCCTTGGTTAAATTATTAAATTTACGTTCTGAAATCAATTTGGAATCCAATAATTGTTGCCAAAAGGCTTTTCTTTTTTGAACGACTTCTAGGCTAGGAACATTATCGGATTTCCCACGATTATCCTTTGAACTAGTTAAGACACGGTTATCAAGAGAATCATCCTTGATAAAGGCCTGTGGGATGATGTGGTCAATGTCATAGTTGCTCAGTTGGTTGATATCAAGAGCTTCTCCAGTGTACATATCCTTCCCATTTTGGAGATAGTAAAGGAAGAGACGATCATTTTGAAGTTGAATATTATCTGTTGGATGTTCTTTTAATATATTTGAATCAAGCCCAGGTGCTAAATTTTTTAGTGCATCTTCAATGCGCTTATATCTTTGTTGAGAATTCTTTTTCCCTCTGCCAGTTGTCTGATTTTCTCGTGCCATCTCAATCACAATGGACTCAGGAGCATGTCCCATAACCTTGACAAGTTCATCAACAATCTTGATACTTTGTAAAATTCCCTTTTTAATGGCAGGGCTTCCTGGGAGTTCTCGGACAACTTGCTTCACATCGTCAATCTCACCAACCACTTGTGCTTTTTGGATAATTTCTTTGAAAGAAAGTCTGTCATCATTGATTAACTGCATAAAGTTACGATTAATCTCACCATCATCAATCAGGTAGTCAAGAATCGTATTGCCAGTTTGTTTATCACTGATACCGTTAATTAACTTAGCAGAGAGTTTTCCCCAACCAGTATAATGTCGACGAGTCAGTGCTTTGATGACTTTTTCATCAAAGAGAGAGTCATACTGAGCAAGGCGTTGCTTAATCATATCACGATCTTCAAAGATAGTTAGCGTGTGGACGATATTTTCAAGAATCTCTTCATTATTAGGGTCATCCATAAACTCTTTATCCTTAATAATCTTAAGTAAATCATGATAAGTAGAAAGACTAGCGTTAAATTGTTTTTCAATTCCTTTTAGTTCGATTCCATCGTAGCCATCAACAGTGTGTAGATAATGAATGATATCTTTTTCAGTTACTTTTCTTTTCTCTTTGAATAATTGATTGACAATTTGCTTCTTCTGACCACTATCAAGGAATTGATAGTCTCTCAATCCTTCTGCAATAAATTTTACTTTTGTTAATTCATTATAGACAGCAAATGTTTCATACAAGAGACTGTGTTTAGGCAAAACTTTTTCTTCTGGCAGATACAAGTCGTAGTTAGTCATCTTATTGATGAAGTCTTCCGCAGAGCTTGCTTTATCAACAATTTCTTCAAAGTTCCAAGGTCGGATTGCTTGGTCAGAATTTCGAGTAAGCCAAGCAAAATCACAATTGCCACGAGCCAATGGTCCAACGTAATAAGGAATACGGAAGGTTAAGATTTTCTCTATCTTTTCTTTATTTTCCTTCAGAAATGGATAATGTTCTCCTTGCCGACGGAGAATGGCATTCATTTCTTGAAGATGAATTTGATGAGGAATAGAACCATTATCAAAGGTGCGTTGTTTTCTCAAAAAATCTTCACGTTCGATTTTATCAAGGAAATAATCTGTTCCTTCGAATTTAGAGAGAAGATTTTTGATATATTTGTAAAATGTTTCTTGAGTGGTCTTGCCATCGATATATCCAGCATACCCATCTTTAGATTGGTCAGAAAAAACTTCATCATATTTTTCTGGAAGATTGGCTTTGATGAATTGTTTTAAAGCTGCCAAGTCTTTTTGGTGATTTTCATAGCGCTCAATCATAGATGCTGATAATGGAGCCTTGGTTGAAGGATCTGTGACAGTCAAAATGCCTGATAGAAGAATAGCATCATAGAGTTTTTTAGCAACTAGGAAAAGGTCTGCAAAGTCATCTCCAATTTGTCCGAGCACGTTTTCCAGATCCTCATCATAGGTATCTTTAGAGAATTGTAGTGGAGCTTTTTCTTCTAGTTCAAAATGTTTCTTGAAGTCAGCTTGATTTCCAACAATTAGCTTGAGAAATTCTGAAAAGAGACCAGTGGACTTTTCGTCAGGAAAGAGTTTTAGAACGCGTTCTCTCTTTGCAGATTTGCTAATTTTATCAGTAAAAATTGCTTCTATTTGTGCATTTTGTCCACTAAGTGAACTTTCTTCAAATGTATTGTCGTAAATACTTATAAATTCATTAAAGATTTTTTGGATATCATTGTTTTTAATATCAAAAGATTCTTCATACAAAAAATGCCCACGGTATTTAATCATATGAGCTAATGTTAGGTAAATCAAGCGCAAGTCAGCCTTTTCTTTCGAATCCGCTAGTTGTTTTCTCAAATGATAGATAGTTGGAAATTGCTTATGGTATTCTTTTTCTTCTGCCAAGGTAGCAAAAATAGGGTATTTACTCCCTCTTTTATCCTCAGGAATTAAAAAGGAGTCATCCAATCGATGAAAGAAACCACTATCCAACTTGCTCATTTCTTCAAAAAAGATTTCTTGGAGATAGCGAAGACGATTTTTCCGACGGGTATAGCGACGACGTGCAGTTCGTTTGAGGCGTCTATCCTCAGCGGTTGTCCCTTCATCAAATAATAAAGCTCCGATGAGGTTTTTCTTGATAAAGTGTTTATCGGTATTGCCCAAAACTTTCATCTTTTTAGATGGCACTTTATAGTCATCTGTAATAATGGCCCATCCGACGCTGTTAGTTCCGATATCGAGTCCAATAGAGTAAGGTTTATTGCTCATTTAGTCTTCTCCTTTGAGTTATACTCTTTAAGTTCTAATTAGTAATAGCTAATATATTAACCTTAGCTAAATTATATATCTTTTAGCTATTAAAATCAAGAAATTGTAAAACGTTTTCATTGTGTAAATTTTTAAATCGTTATAAAATGGAATGTTATTCTATTTCATATAGATTTCTTCTTGCAATTTTTAAAAGAATGGTATACAATACAAGTGTTGGAACTATTCGAAACAACACAGCAAGTTAAAATAAGGCTTTGTCCGTACACAACTTGAAAAAGTGCGCATCGATTCGGTGCTTTTTATTTTATTATACTAATTCATTGTGCTCTTATTTTTGTTAAAAAAACAAATAATATCATAGCGCTTTCATGAAGTTTGATACCAATTCGATGGAGCTTATAAGTAGGTTAACTGAGAAATGCAGATTTCTTTTTAGATTATAGATGTTCTGAAGAATAGCAATACAAAAAAGAACTGGGATAATTAACTATCCTAGCTCTTTTTTATATGGAATTTTCTTCTATTCTCCCTCAGCTAACTCTTTTCCGAGCTGGATGAGGTAGTCTTTCAAGTCGTCTTTGACTTGTGGGTGTTTGAGAGCGTAGTCGATGGATGTTTTCATAAAGCCAAACTTGTCTCCGACATCGTAACGAGCCCCTTTGAACTCACGAGCAAATACACGTTGTGTTTTATTGAGGGTATCGATTGCATCTGTCAGCTGAATTTCATTTCCTGCACCTGGAGCTTGGTTTTCGAGGATTTGGAAAATTTCAGGAGTGAGGAGGTAGCGTCCGATGATAGCAAGGTCGCTAGGAGCATCCTCTGGCGCAGGTTTTTCAACGAAGGTTTCAACGCTGTAAAGACCATCTTTCCCTTCTCCTTGCGGAGCAATAACCCCATAGGCAGATACTTCGTAGTGAGGGACAGGCATAACAGCGATAGTAGACGCGTGAGTACGCTCGTAGTCATCCATGAGTTGTTTGGTAAGTGGAACAGCCTTTTCGTCTGTGATATCCATCAAATCATCACCAAGCATAACGACAAAAGGTTCATTTCCGACGAAAGCCTTGGCTTGTAAAACAGCATCGCCGAGACCACGTGGATGTGTTTGACGGATAAAATGCAGGCGCATGCCGGTTGTCTCATCAACCAGCTTCAGAAGATCTGTTTTCCCTTTTTCTTTAAGGTTATATTCCAATTCAAAGTTTGAATCAAAATGGTCCTCGATAGAACGTTTTGACTTACCAGTAACAACCAAGATATCTTCGATGCCAGATTTGAAGGCTTCTTCAACGATAAACTGGATAGTGGGCTTGTCTACGATTGGCAACATTTCCTTGGCCAAGGCCTTAGTTGCTGGGAGGAAACGAGTTCCCAATCCAGCGGCAGGGATGACTGCTTTTCTGACTTTTTGTTTCATGATGTTCCTTTCTATAAGGGTCTACGACCATTCGTTTTCTGCTTTAAATTCATTGCTCATGATGTCAGTGATTGCTTCTTTGATATTGACACCTTCGTAGATGACTCGGTAAATAGCCTGTGTGATTGGCATGTAGACACCCAATTCCTGAGCCAGTTCGTAAGCTGCTCGAGTTGTTGAGATGCCTTCGATGACCATACCCATGTTTGCTTCGATGTCTGCAAGGGATTCTCCACGACCGAGAGCATCACCGGCCCTCCAGTTACGAGAGTGGACAGATGTTCCCGTTACGATCAAATCCCCAACTCCAGAAAGCCCGCTATAAGTCAGAGGGTTAGCTCCCAGAGCGACCCCTAGACGGGTGATTTCTGCTAATCCTCGAGCGATGATAGCCGCCTTGGCATTGTCGCCAAATCCTAGGCCATGTAATGCACCCGCACCAACTGCAATGATGTTTTTGAGAGCGCCAGCGGTTTCAACTCCGATAACATCCGTATTAGTATAGAGACGGAAGTAGTGATTACTAAAGAGATTTTGGACGTACTGGGCCGTTTCAAGGTCTTTAGAGGCTGCAGTGATCAAGGTAATATCCCGTACAATAGTTTCCTCAGCGTGGCTAGGTCCTGAAACAACAACGACTTCACTACGAAGGTCAGCTGGAATTTCCTCTTCAAGAATAGTTGATAGACGTTTGTGGCTATCTGGTTCCAATCCTTTGGAGGCATGCATGATAACAACTTTGTGATCGAGCACCTTTGCTACTTGTTGGGCAACCAGTCTCGTTACTTTTGTTGGGACCACAAATAAAATAGCATCCACATCCTTGAGTGTTTCTTCCAAGTCATGATAAGCTTTGATCTTTTCGTCGAGTAGGATATCTTTGAAATAGCGTTTGTTTGTATGTTGATTATTGATTTCATCAATTTGGTCAGAAATATTTCCCCAAATTCGAACTTCGTGTCCATTGTCGTTTAGGACCTGCGAAAGGGCGGTCCCCCAAGAACCAGGACCCAAGACAGCGATGGTTTGTTTCTTCATCTTTTCCTCCTTGTAAGAGTTCTTCCTTTCATTTTACCATAAAAAGCCTTTTCATGCATCACCTGTATATGAAAGCGCACTAATTTATAATAAGGAGACTTCTTTGACAAGATTCCTCTTTTTTGCTAGAATAGCATCAATATGAACGAATGAGAAGGAGCTGACGCAGGATGTCGCTCCCTTTATCTATTTTATTAGGAGGAAATATGCTCATTAAAAAAATAAAAACCTATAAATGGCAAGCCTTGGCATCCTTAATGATGACAGGCTTGATGGTTGCGAGTTCGCTCTTGCAACCGCGCTATTTGCAAGAGGTGTTAGAGGCTTTGTTGGCCGGGCAAAATGAGGCTATTTATAGTATTGGCGCTTGGCTGATAGGAGTAGCCCTAGTCGGTCTGGTTGCAGGCGGGGTCAATGTGACGCTTGCAGCCTACATTGCTCAAGGAGTGTCTTCGGATCTTCGGGAAGACGCCTTTCGCCAGATTCAGACCTTTTCTTATGCCAATATCGAGCAGTTTAATGCGGGTAATCTTGTCGTCCGTATGACCAATGATATCAACCAAATTCAGAATGTGGTGATGATGGCTTTTCAAATCCTCTTCCGTCTCCCTCTTCTCTTTATCGGTTCCTTTATCTTGGCGGTTCATACTCTTCCATCACTTTGGTGGGTGATTGTCCTCATGGTGCTCCTAATCTTTGCACTAACAGCCATCATGATGGGGATGATGGGGCCACGATTTGCTAAGTTTCAAACTCTTCTTGAACGGATCAATGCTATCGCCAAAGAAAATCTACGTGGTGTGCGCGTGGTCAAATCCTTTGTACAGGAAAAAGCACAATTTGACAAATTTACTGAGGTTTCAGATGAACTTCTCGGGCAAAATCTTTATATCGGTTATGCCTTCTCAGTTATAGAACCTGTTATGATGCTAGCCGGCTATGGAGCGGTCTTCCTCTCTATCTGGCTGGTGGCAGGCATGGCTCAGTCAGATCCATCTGTAGTGGGTTCGATTGCTTCCTTCATCAATTATCTCAGCCAGATTATCTTTACTATCATCATGGTTGGTTTTTTGGGAAATTCTGTCAGCCGTGCCATGATTTCCTTGCGTCGTATCCGTGAGATTCTAGATACCGAGCCAGCGATGACCTTTAAAGATCTCCCAGATGAGGAGTTAGAAGGAAGTCTCTCTTTTGAAAATGTAACCTTCACCTATCCTAATGACGATGAGCCTATGCTGAAGAATGTAACCTTTGATATTGCGCCTGGTCAGATGGTCGGTGTGGTTGGGGCGACTGGAGCAGGGAAATCCACCCTAGCTCAGTTAATTCCACGGCTTTTTGATCCACAGGAGGGATCTATCAAGATTGATGGCAAGGATATTCGAGACGTCAGCGAGGGAACCTTGCGTAAAACAGTTTCCATCGTCTTGCAACGTGCTATTCTTTTTAGTGGGACCATTGCTGATAACCTTCGCCAAGGAAAAGGCAATGCCAGCGTGTCCGAATTGGAACGTGCAGCACGAATCGCCCAAGCCAGCGAATTTATCGGTCGCATGGAAAACAAATTTGAGAGTCCGGTCGAGGAACGTGGCACCAACTTTTCTGGTGGGCAAAAACAACGGATGTCGATTGCCCGTGGGATTGTCAGCAATCCCCGTATCCTGATTTTTGACGATTCGACTTCGGCCTTGGATGCCAAGTCAGAAAGACTCGTGCAGGAAGCTTTGAATAAAGACCTGAAAGGGACAACAACGATTATCATCGCTCAAAAGATCAGTTCAGTCGTCCATGCAGACAAGATTTTGGTCTTGGACCAAGGACGTTTGATTGGAGAAGGAAAACATGCAGACTTGGTAGCTAGCAATGCCGTCTACCGTGAAATCTACGAAACACAAAAGGGAAAGGAGGAATAAAATGAAAACCGTTCGATTTTTCTGGAATTATTTTAAAGTTTACAAGTTCTCCTTTGTCATTGTGGTTCTGATGGTTGCAGTTGCGACGATTGCCCAAGCCCTCTTTCCCGTTTTTTCAGGCCAAGCAGTCACGGAGCTTGCTAACCTAGTTCTAGCTTATCAAAATGGGACTTCCGAACTAGCCTGGCAAAGTTTGTCAGCTCTGATGCTGAATCTAGCTCTGGTTGTCCTTGCCTTAGTAGTGTCTAGCTTGATTTACATGACCTTGATGACCCGTGTGATTGCCGAGTCGACAAATGAAATGCGTAAGGGCCTTTTTGGCAAACTTTCTCGTTTGACGGTTTCTTTCTTTGACCGCCATCAGGATGGGGATATCCTTTCTCGCTTCACTAGTGACTTGGATAACATCCTTCAAGCATTCAATGAAAGTTTAGTTCAGGTTATGAGCAATATTGCTCTTTACATCGGTTTGATTTTTGTCATGTTTTCAAGAAATGTGACGCTAGCCCTGATAACAGTAGCCAGCACCCCAGTGGCCTTTCTCATGTTGGTCTTCATCGTGAAAATGGCCCGCAAGTACACCAATCTCCAGCAAAAAGAGGTTGGGAAACTCAATGCCTACATGGACGAAAGCATTTCTGGGCAGAAAGCTGTTATCGTACAAGGGATTCAAGACGACATCGTAGCAGGCTTTGTGGAGCGAAATGAGCGCGTGCGCAAGGCAACCTTTAAAGGGAGAATGTTCTCAGGCATCCTCTTTCCTGTTATGAATGGGATGAGCTTGGTCAATACGGCCATCGTCATTTTTGCAGGTTCAGCTGTCTTGCTGAACGATTCAAGTATCGAAACAACAACAGCCCTAGGTTTGATTGTCATGTTTACCCAATTTTCTCAGCAGTACTACCAGCCCATTATCCAGGTGGCTGCGAGTTGGGGGAGCCTCCAGTTGGCCTTTACTGGGGCGGATCGTATCCAAGAAATGTTTGATGCAGAAGAAGAGATTCGCCCGCAAAGTGCACCTGCCTTTACGGAATTGCGAGAAGGTGTTGAAATCAGTCATATTGATTTCTCTTATGTGCCAGACAAGCCGATTTTAAAAGATGTTAGCATTTCAGCTCCTAAGGGGCAGATGATAGCAGTTGTCGGTCCAACTGGCTCAGGGAAGACGACCATCATGAACCTCATCAATCGTTTCTACGATGTGGATGCAGGTAGCATTTCCTTTGATGGCAAAGACATTCGTGACTACGACTTGGACAGTCTGCGAAGCAAGGTCGGTATTGTCTTGCAGGATTCGGTCTTGTTTAGCGGAACAATCCGAGACAATATCCGCTTTGGTGTGCCAGATGCCAGTCAGGAAATGGTCGAAGCAGCTGCTAAGGCAACTCATATTCATGACTATATCGAAAGCTTGCCTGATAAGTATGATACCCTTATTGATGATGAGCAAAATATCTTCTCAACTGGTCAGAAACAATTGATTTCCATCGCTCGGACCTTGATGACAGATCCTCAAGTCCTAATCTTAGACGAAGCGACTTCCAATGTCGATACCGTAACAGAAAGCAAGATTCAACATGCCATGGAGGCAGTTGTAGCAGGTCGAACCAGTTTTGTCATTGCCCATCGTCTCAAGACCATCCTCAATGCCGATCAGATTATTGTCCTCAAAGATGGAGAGGTTATTGAACGTGGAAATCATCACGAGTTGCTCAAACTTGGCGGTTTCTACTCAGAACTCTATCACAATCAATTTGTATTTGAATAAGAAAAAAGTTGTCCTCTTGGGCAGCTTTTTCTTGCCCCCTAAATTGTCAAATTAAGTTAGACTTTTCAAGTAACTCAGAAAAACTTGGTAGGGTGATTGATAATTCAATGATTTTCTAGGAATTCTATTTCTTTTATCAGCTATAGCTGATAAATAATTTTGAGAAATATTCGTAAAATCCATTTGTTTCGGTAATCCATTTCGTCTTAATAAGCCATTAGAATGCTCATTGAGACCTCGTTGACCGGGACATCCTGGATCCGCAAAGAAAATATCAATGTCATGTGCATTGGAAATAGATTTCCAATTAGAAAATTCTTTCCCACAATCAAACGTTATCGACTTAAAGAGATGGCTGGGAACTTGAGACAACCATTGATTGATGGAGGCCTCAATATCACTTGCTTTCCGTCCATTGGTTTTCAGTGTGATGATGGCTTTTGAGTAGCGTAAGCATCTTGCCATAAGAGATTAAAAGCCTGAGAGCCTATGCAAAAATCAGATAGCTGTAAATCTCTTTTAGCAAGGTTCTTTAGATCCTTTCTAGTCCAGCCCGCACTTTCCCATAAAAGCAGTTGCTTAGCTTGTTCATAACGTTTGTGCAAACCTGCTTGGGAAAATGGATAACTTCCTAAAATGTGCCACATAGACTCTCTCCTTTCAAAAGCTTATTATAACAAAAAAGGCAGTGAGACAGAAGCAGATTCTTAGTTAAAAATCACTTCTCTCACTTTCTTGTCGTATTCCATTAATCTTTATAGACAATATACATAAATAACCAAAAAACACCTAGGATTATTTTAAAATCCTAGATTTTTCCTGATGTGCTAAGAAATATTTTACGCAAATACAGATAATAAAGGCCAAGCAATTCTAGAACAACCAAATCAACGAAAAATTGCCAACCAAAAATCTGAATGCGATTCCTAAAAAGACTGGTCAATAGAATCAGCAGAGCATCTCCCCAGAAAGCAAGACCAGCCAAATTAAGGGCTAATTTTCTTCTGAAAAAATAGAAAATCGGACTCAAGGTAGCAGCTAACAAATGGCTAAACCACACAATTACAAAGACAACAGGATAATGGCTAAAGTAAACCATAATAGCTGAATTATAATGTTCTGCAAAATAAGTCTGGTTACGCGTCATTACCATGACAAAATCATAGCAGCCTATCAAATTCAAGAAAAATATAAACACTGCAAAGCTAAGACCAAAGCCAGTAATTTTTTTCATTTCATTAACCCCATTTCTTCAAAAGATTGAATAAAAAAATCGCTCTTCAACAAGGCCAATCCTTGATTGATATCACCTAAAACCATAAGGCTGTCGTCTTTTTGGATGTTAAAAATTTTTCTCGCTCGTACAGGAATGACGATTTGTCCCTTTTCACCAACAGTTACCGTTCCAAAAATATACTTCCCTTCTTTGGCTTTAGCAGCAAAAGGAGAGACATCCCCATTAACCAACTCATCTAAGCTGATATCAAAAATTTCTGCCAAACGACTTGAAGAAATAATATCCGGTAAACTGTCGCCCAATTCCCACTTACTGAGAGTCTGACGAGATACGCCTACTTTTTCAGCTAATTTTTCCTGAGAATAACCTGACTTTTTCCTTAGCAGAGCAATCGTTTTACTAATCATACTTTTCCTACCTCTTTTTCTAAACTCATTATAGAGCCTTCTTGTCCAATTTTCAAGCGCCTTTTATTGGCAAAACGAGAGTTTTTTTGTTAAAAATCATAGCAAAAAAGAAGCCCATCTGAGCTCTAGTACAAATACTAGAACTTTTTATATTCCTAATTCAATTTTTTTAACCCATAAAAAATACTTATCACGGTCTTTTAAAAAACATATTAGACAGCAGAGTGCTTGAATGATAAGATAGGACTATCGTTAGAAAATCGAAAGGAGCCCCATCATGGCTAGAACGGTTGTAGGAGTTGCTGCAAATCTATGTCCTGTAGATGCAGAAGGAAAAAACATTCATTCATCTGTATCTTGTAGATTCGCAGAGAGCATTCGCCAGGTCGGAGGTCTCCCCTTGGTTATTCCTGTTGGTGATGAGTCCGTTGTGCGTGATTATGTGGAAATGATCGATAAACTGATATTGACAGGCGGGCAAAATGTCCATCCTCAGTTTTATGGAGAGAAAAAAACCATCGAGAGCGATGATTACAACCTAGTACGAGATGAGTTTGAACTGGCCCTCTTGAAAGAAGCTCTTCGTCAGGACAAGCCCATTTTAGCAATCTGCCGTGGTGTCCAGCTGGTCAATGTTGCTTTTGGCGGTACTCTCCACCAAGAAATTGAGGGACACTGGCAAGGTCTGCCTTTTGGAACATCTCATTCTATTGAAACAGTAGAAGGAAGCGTTGTTGCAAAGTTGTTCGGCAAAGAAAGCCAAGTCAATTCAGTACATCGACAAAGTATCAAAGACCTAGCACCTAATTTCCGTGTAACGGCTGTAGATCCTCGCGACCAGACGGTGGAAGCGATTGAGTCTATTGATGAGCATCGTATCATTGGTTTGCAGTGGCATCCAGAGTTTCTGGTCAATGAAGAAGACGGCAATTTAGAACTATTTGAGTACCTATTAAATGAATTGTAACGGTTAGAATATCTAGCCGTTTCTATTCGTTCTTTCAGATTTTTTGTATTTTAGCGTTTTTACGCAAACGTTTGAATTCTGATAAAAATTGGGCAAATTCAATAAAAAAACTTGAAAAAATCGAAGGTAAGCGTTATGATAGAAAAGAAGAAAAAATGGAGGAATATCATGTCACATATTAAATTTGATTATTCAAAAGTTTTAGATAAATTTGTAGCACCACATGAAGTGGAATACATGCAAGCACAAGTAACAGCAGCAGACGAATTGATCCGTAAAGGAACTGGTGCTGGTAGTGACTTTTTGGGTTGGTTGGACCTTCCTGAAAATTACGACCGTGAAGAATTCGACCGCATCTTGAAAGCTGCTGAGCAAATCAAATCAGACAGCGATGTTTTGGTTGTAATCGGTATCGGTGGATCTTACCTTGGTGCCAAAGCAGCTATTGACTTCTTGAACCACCACTTTGCTAACTTGCAAACAAAAGAAGAACGCAAAGCTCCACAAATCCTTTACGCAGGAAACTCAATCTCATCTACTTACCTTGCTGACCTGGTAGAGTACGTAGCTGACAAAGACTTCTCAGTAAACGTGATTTCTAAATCAGGTACAACAACAGAACCAGCGATTGCTTTCCGTGTCTTCAAAGAACTTTTGGTTAAGAAATATGGTCAAGAAGAAGCCAACAAGCGTATCTACGCAACAACTGACCGCCAAAAAGGTGCTGTTAAGGTTGAAGCAGATGCCAACGGTTGGGAAACATTTGTGGTTCCAGATGATATCGGTGGACGTTTCTCAGTATTAACAGCAGTTGGTTTGCTTCCAATCGCTGCATCAGGAGCTGACATCAAAGCCCTTATGGAAGGTGCTAACGCAGCTCGTAAAGACTACACTTCAGACAAACTTTCAGAAAACGAAGCTTACCAATACGCAGCCGTTCGTAACATCCTTTACCGCAAAGGCTATGCAACTGAAATCTTGGTAAACTATGAGCCATCACTTCAATACTTCTCAGAATGGTGGAAACAATTGGCTGGTGAGTCAGAAGGGAAAGACCAAAAAGGTATTTATCCAACTTCAGCAAACTTCTCAACTGACTTGCACTCACTTGGTCAATTTATCCAAGAAGGAACTCGTATCATGTTTGAAACAGTTGTCCGTGTTGACAAACCACGTAAGAACGTGATCATCCCTACTTTGGAAGAAGACCTTGACGGACTTGGTTACCTTCAAGGAAAAGATGTTGACTTTGTAAACAAAAAAGCAACTGACGGTGTTCTTCTTGCCCACACAGACGGTGATGTACCAAACATGTACGTGACTCTTCCTGAGCAAGATGCCTTCACTCTTGGTTACACTATCTACTTCTTCGAATTGGCAATCGCCCTTTCAGGTTACTTGAATGCTATCAATCCATTTGACCAACCAGGTGTTGAAGCCTACAAACGCAACATGTTTGCCCTTCTTGGGAAACCAGGATTTGAAGAATTGAGCAAAGAGCTTAACGCACGTCTATAATAGAAGAAAAGAGTGGCCTGACCACTCTTTTTACTCTCTTTATCCGTAGAAATTGGACTCAGGCGAGACTTGTGATATAATATAGAAAGCAAAAAGGCAGACGCCTAGAGACTTTATAGGAGAAACTATGTCAAAAGATATCCGCGTACGCTACGCACCAAGTCCGACCGGACTACTACACATCGGAAATGCCCGTACAGCATTATTCAACTACCTCTACGCACGCCATCATGGTGGAACTTTTATCATTCGTATCGAAGATACTGATCGTAAACGCCATGTTGAGGATGGTGAACGTTCACAGCTTGAAAACCTTCGTTGGTTGGGCATGGATTGGGATGAAAGCCCAGAAACTCATGAAAACTACCGCCAATCAGAGCGCTTGGAACTCTATCAAAAATACATCGACCAGTTGCTAGCCGAAGGAAAAGCCTACAAATCTTACGTTACAGAAGAAGAGTTGGCAGCTGAGCGCGAACGCCAAGAAGCAGCTGGCGAAACACCACGCTACATCAATGAATATCTCGGCATGAGCGAAGAAGAAAAAGCAGCTTACATCGCAGAACGTGAAGCTGCGGGTATCATCCCAACTGTTCGTTTGGCAGTCAATGAGTCTGGTATCTACAAATGGCATGATATGGTCAAAGGTGATATCGAGTTTGAAGGTGGCAACATCGGTGGTGACTGGGTCATCCAAAAGAAAGATGGCTACCCAACTTATAATTTTGCCGTTGTGATCGATGATCATGATATGCAAATTTCTCATGTTATCCGTGGAGATGACCACATTGCCAACACCCCAAAACAGCTTATGGTTTATGAAGCCCTTGGTTGGGAAGCTCCAGAGTTTGGTCATATGACTTTGATTATCAACTCTGAAACTGGTAAGAAGTTATCTAAACGTGATACTAATACCCTTCAATTTATCGAAGACTACCGTAAGAAAGGGTACCTTCCAGAAGCAGTTTTTAACTTCATTGCTCTTCTTGGATGGAATCCTGGCGGGGAAGATGAAATCTTCTCTCGTGAAGAACTCATTAAGCTCTTTGACGAAAACCGCCTCAGCAAGTCTCCAGCAGCCTTCGACCAGAAGAAACTAGACTGGATGAGCAATGACTACATCAAGAGAGCTGACTTAGCAACCATCTTTGAAATGGCAAAACCATTCCTAGAAGAAGCAGGACGCTTGACTGACAAGGCTGAAAAATTAGTTGAACTCTATAAACCACAAATGAAATCAGTAGATGAAATTATTCCATTGACAGATCTTTTCTTCTCAGATTTCCCAGAACTGACCGAAGCGGAGCGAGAAGTCATGGTGGGCGAAACAGTTCCAACAGTTCTTGAAGCCTTTAAAGCAAAACTTGAAGCAATGACAGACGATGAATTTGTGACAGAAAATATCTTCCCACAAATCAAAGCAGTCCAAAAAGAAACAGGTATTAAAGGGAAAAATCTTTTCATGCCAATTCGTATCGCAGTTTCAGGTGAAATGCATGGACCAGAATTACCAGATACAATTTTCTTGCTTGGACGTAAAAAATCAATCCAGCATATCGAAAACATGCTAAAAGAAATCTCTAAATAAGAAAGATGCAACAATGGACATTTGGGAAAAGATGTACGAAGAAGCACAGAAACTATACAATCCACATGACGTATCAGACTTTGTTTATGCTAATCATGTTGTAGCTGCAGTAGAAGCAGAAGATGGTCAGATATTCACAGGATTTTGTATGGAGGGCACTTGTGGCGTTTTTCATCTCTGTGCAGAACGAGCAGCTCTCTTCAATATGTATCAATTTTCAGGACAAACTAAAGTTAAAAAAATTCTCGCCTTTCGAGACAAACCACCCTATGGTGAAAGTTCAGGTATGCCCTGTGGCGCATGTAGAGAATTTCTCTTAGAATTGAATGCTGAAAATAAAGAAGCAGAGTTCATGATGGACTACGAAACAAGAAAAACAATCAAAGTTGCCGAGTTGATCCCATACTGGTGGGGAGAGGAACGTGCAACTAATTGTCAAACCAAATAGATAGGGTCAGTTTAACTGACTCTTTTCCCTTATTTTTTCAGAATTTCGATAAAGAGGAAAAAAGTTCTTGACAAAGGAGGAAAAGTAGGTATAATAGAAAGAGTTGAAAAGCTCAAGGTCCGTTGGTCAAGGGGTTAAGACACCGCCTTTTCACGGCGGTAACACGGGTTCGAATCCCGTACGGACTATGGTATGTTGCGGATGGAACACTTGATGAAAAAAGTTCAAAAAAGTTTCAAAAAAGTGTTGACAGAGAGAGTTAGCTGTGATATACTAATATAGTTGTCGCTTGAGAGAGATTGAGTGACAAAGACCTTTGAAAACTGAACAAGACGAACCAATGTGCAGGGCACTACAACTAATGTTGTAGTACTGAACAATGAAAAACAATAAATCTGTCAGTGACAGAAATGAGTGAGAACTCGAACTTTTAATGAGAGTTTGATCCTGGCTCAGGACGAACGCTGGCGGCGTGCCTAATACATGCAAGTAGA
>NZ_JBTHHX010000006.1:0-38320 GCF_054353455.1 Streptococcus sp. V913
GTGCCCTGCACATTGGTTCGTCTTGTTCAGTTTTCAAAGGTCTTTGTCACTCAATCTCTCTCAAGCGACAACTATATTAGTATATCACAGCTAACTCTCTCTGTCAACACTTTTTTGAAACTTTTTTACTTTTTTCGTCCCTGTGATACACTCATAGTCCGTACGGGATTCGAACCCGTGTTACCGCCGTGAAAAGGCGGTGTCTTAACCCCTTGACCAACGGACCTTGAGCTTTTCAACTCTTTCTATTATACCTACTTTTCCTCCTTTGTCAAGATCTTTTTTCCTCTTTACCGAAATTCTGAAAAGATAAGGGAAAGTTCTCTCAGGAGAGCTTTACGTCCTCTAAAGACTTCCCCTCCCATGAGACGGTCTATTAATTCTTGTTTTTCCATACTCTGCTTTGATTTGTAGTTCTTTAGAAGTTCGTGAAAGAGATAATAATCGTCCAGCCTGAGTCCTTTTTCTCCTAGACGATGGCTAATCTCACTCACCTCTTCATAGGGTTCTTTGTCAAAACGGCGCTTGTGGCTTTCCTGTTTACGGATGTAATCTAGGATACGATTTCTAAACTTTGTTTTAAAGAAGACATAAAGTCGATGGCGATCGCCCTCTAATAACTCTGGATTACGGCTCACCAGCTCATACAGACATAACATGCCTTCCTGGTCCCAGTCCTCTTTCTCCCACAGATGCAAATGATAATCTTTGCGACACTTATGGACGATTCCCTTGCTTTCTTCATATAAGTCTTTTAGATTCATAGACCTCTCCTTTCTGCATTTAGTTTAGCAAAATGCACGAGTCCATGGGTCTATTTCCTCTATTCTATACTTCTTCCTCCCTCAACGGCACATAAAAAGAGAGGCAAGGCCTCTCTGGGGTTATAATTCTGCAATTTGGTTTAGGTTTACTTCTGCAATCGTATCATTACCAAACATAGAGATAATCATCTTCACTTTGTTGTTATCAATTTCAGTAATTTTCCCTGTGTAGTCTGCAAAAGCGCCATCAATAATGCGGACTGTCTGTCCAACTTCAACGTCAATATCGAACTCTTGAACAGTTTGTCCCATTGAAACCAAGATATCACGGATTTCTTGTTCCAATAGTGGAGTTGGTTTTGATCTGTTCCCGTGTGAGCCGACGAATCCTGTTACGTTCGGTGTGTTTCGAACGACGAACCATGCTTCATCTGTCATGACCATTTCTACAAGGACATAACCTGGAAAGCGATTCTCTTCAACTTCCTTTTTCTTTCCATTTTTCTCAACTTGCACGGTTTGTGTTGGAATCTCAACGCGTAGAATATTATCCAACATGTTATACGTTTGCGCACGTTGCAATAGATTTTCTTTTACCTTATTTTCATAGCCAGAATAAGTTTGTAGAACAAACCATCCTTTGTCAAAACTATCCATGATATTTCCTTTCATAATAGAAAAAATTAGCAGAAGCTCTCTGCCTTTCTTCTAAAAAATGTTAATAAATCGAATCAAACCTGAAACAATCAACTGGTCAAAAATGTAAATGATGACCACAAAGAAGGCTGTGTATTCCATAATAGAGCGAAAATCTCTCCAGCTTTCCTTGCAAGTTGGCCACGTTGTTTCTTTAAGAAGTTTAAAAATATCCTTAATAAAACCCATCGTTCTCTCCTATCTCGTTTCTCTATGTGTCGTATATTTCCCACAATGTTTACAAAATTTATTTACTTCTAGTCGTGTTGGCTTGGGGTTCCCACTAATTTTGATTGAATAATTTCTTGAACCACAAACTGCACAAGCTAGGCTTGCTTTTTTTAGTGCCATAACGCCTCCATCTTATCTATTATAACAAGAAACCTAGGCTTTGACAAGCCTCTTAACGAAATAGATTAAGGATTGAGTCCCATATTGTCTGGGCTTTTTCTTTTATTTTAGCTTCTGAAATCGCACGTCCTGCTTCATCTACAAGATTTTGTGCACGACTACGAATATCTCCTATCGGATCCTCAGACTGGTTTGTCTCATTTTCAACAACCTGCTTTTTCGTATTTTCTGGTTCAATACCATTTTGTTTATAAGCATTCTCAACTGTAAAGGTGCTACCTGGAGTGTATGGCAAAATGGTATTAGCCATACTTCTAAAGACATGGGCTGCTCCATTTGAGGTCGAACCTGCTAGATAATGGTTCTCATCCGTCGTCGGGAAGCCGAGCCAGTGGGTGATTACCACATCTGGAGTATAACCAATCACCCATTGGTCACTAGTATATACTGAATTAAAAGCAGCCTCAGTAGTACCTGTCTTTCCAGCCATAACATAATCTGTTGGCGATGAACTAATTCCTGTACCATTGGTAAATGTCCCTAGCATCATGCTGGTCATTTTATCGGCTACCGACTTATCAATCACTCGTTTTTGGGAATTTTTATAACTCTTGATGACCTGACCACTGGCATTTTCAATACGAGTGATAAAATGCGCTTCAGGCATCAGACCTTCATTAGCAAAGGTTGCATAGGCCTGTGCCATCTGGAGGGGATTCGTCTCTACACCTCCACCGAGAGCGACTCCAAGAACTCGATCAACATTTTCCATATTCAGGCCAAATCTCTCCCCAGCGTCAAAAGCTTTGTCAATACCTAATGCATTTACAGTCGCAACTGCCGGTAAATTGAGTGATTCCGCCAAAGCCTGATACATAGGTACTTCAGGAGAAGTCTTAATCCCTGCATAATTGTCCACTTGATAACTATCGTACTGCATCGTATGATTATCCAATTGCTTGTTTAAGGCCCATCCTGCTTCTACCGCAGGCGTATAAACCACTAAAGGTTTGATAGTTGAGCCTGGGCTACGCTTAGACTGAGTGGCATAGTTGAAATTGCGGAAGCCTGGTTTGTCATCGCCAGCTACGCTACCAACAACGCTACGCACCCCACCTGTTTTAGGCTCTAAAGCAACACTACCTGATTCAGCATGTGTTCCGTCTTCTGCCTTTGGAAATAGTGAGGTATTTTCGTAAACAACCTGCATGTTGGCTTGGTAGTTTTGGTCAAGTTCTGTATAGATTCGATAGCCGTTGTTGACAATTTCCTCTTCTGTGAGATTGTACTTGGAAACTGCTTCGTTGACAACTGCATCAAAATAGGACGGGTAACGATAATCCGAAATCTTCCCTTCATACTTATCTTGCAGTTGAGAAGCCATATCTGCTCCAGCTGCTTCGGTCTCTTGATTTTTATCAATATAACCCGCTACAACCATATTTTGCAAAACAGTATCCCTACGGTTGGTTGAAGTCTCAACAGAATTTAATGGATTATACAATTCTGGCCCCTTGAGCATCCCTGCTAGAGTTGCCGCCTGATCAAGCGTTAGTTGTGAAGCCGATACACCGAAATATTTCTTACTTGCATCTTCAACCCCCCATACCCCATTTCCGAAGTAGGCGTTATTGAGGTACATAGCAAGGATTTGCTCCTTACTGTATTTCTTGGTCAACTCTAGGGCAAGGAAAAACTCCTTGGCCTTCCGTTCAACGGTCTGGTCCTGAGACAGATAAGCATTTTTTGCCAACTGTTGGGTGATGGTGGACCCCCCTCCAGAACGACCCGCTGTAAGGATGGCTAGAAAGAAACGACCGTAGTTTATCCCATCATTTTTATAGAAGGAACGATCCTCTGTCGCGACGACAGCATTTTGCAAGTCTTTACTGATGTCTGTCAGTTCAACATAGGTTCCCTTTTGACCGGACAGGGCCCCCGCCTCTTTTTCTTCGCGGTCAAAAATCAGAGTTCGCGTTTTCAAGGCATTTTGCAAATCATTGACATTGGTAGACTTGGCTATCGCAAATAGGTAGGTTCCCACAAGCAAGCCAGCGCTTAACCCTAAAATGATGACAATCTTCGTCAGATGATAACGACGCCAAAATTTCCGAATTGGGCCAACTTGGGACAATTTTTTTCTATCGCTCCGAGAACGACGCATGCTAGTCGAATCAGATCCCGCCGATTCATTCGTTTCTTTTTTAAAGAGAGAAAGAAACTTCTCAAATAATTTATCTAATTTCATGCGTTTATTTTATCATCTTCACCATGGGAACTCAAGAATTTAGCTACTCCCTATCCAAATAGGGCTTTTTTTGTTACAATATCTGTATGCAATTCACATTTACATTACCCGAATCCCTGCCTCAAATGACGGTCAAACAATTTCTAGAGGAACAACTACTCATTCCTAGAAAAATCCGTCATTTTTTGAGAACCAAGAAGAACATCTTAATTAATCACGAAGAAGTTCACTGGAACGAGATGGTGAAGCCAGGGGACATTTGCCAGTTGACTTTTGACGAGGAAGATTATCCCCCAAAAGAAATCCTTTGGGGCAATCCAAACCTCGTTCAAGAGGTTTATCAAGACCAACATCTCATTATCGTCAACAAGCCAGAGGGAATGAAAACTCACGGAAATCAACCTGGTGAAATTGCCCTTCTCAACCATGTCTCTGCCTACGTTGGCCAAACCTGCTATGTCGTTCATCGCCTGGATATGGAAACAAGCGGGCTAGTGCTTTTTGCTAAAAATCCTTTTATCTTACCCATCCTCAATCGTTTGTTGGAGAAAAAGGACATTGCTCGCGAGTACTGGGCACTCGTAGAGGGGCAAGTAGGGAGTAAAGAACTTGTCTTTCGAGATAAAATTGGTCGTGATCGACACGATCGTAGAAAAAGAATAGTTGATGCAAAAAATGGACAATATGCTGAAACACATATCAGTCGATTAAAGCAATTTCCAAATAAGACTTCTCTAGTTCGTTGCAAACTAAAGACCGGTCGAACGCATCAAATCCGTGTTCACCTCTCTCATCACAAGCATCCTATCCTGGGCGATCCTCTCTATAACTCTAGATCAAAAACGAGCCGGCTTATGCTTCATGCCTTTCGCCTTTCTTTTACCCATCCACTCACCTTAGAAAAATTGAGTTTCACTGTTCTATCGGATACTTTTGAAAAAGAATTAAAAAAGAATGGATGACACTATCATTTATTCTTATATATACAAAAAAGCAAGGCCAGAAAGCCTTGCTTTTTTATCGACTCAAGAATTATTTAGCGATTTTTGCAAAGTATTCAAGAGTACGAACAAGTTGTGAAGTGTAAGACATTTCGTTGTCATACCATGAAACAACTTTAACCAATTGTTTACCGTCAACGTCAAGAACTTTAGTTTGAGTTGCGTCAAACAATGAACCGAATGACATACCTAGGATATCAGAAGATACGATTGGATCTTCAGTGTATCCATATGATTCGTTAGAAGCTGCTTTCATAGCTGCATTTACTTCATCAACAGTAACGTTCTTGTCAAGAACTGCTACCAATTCAGTTACTGAACCAGCTGGAACAGGAACACGTTGAGCAGCTCCATCCAATTTACCGTTCAATTCAGGAATAACCAAACCGATTGCTTTAGCAGCACCAGTTGAGTTAGGAACGATGTTAACTGCAGCAGCACGAGCACGGCGAAGGTCACCTTTACGGTGTGGTCCGTCAAGAATCATTTGGTCACCAGTGTAAGCGTGGATAGTAGTCATCAAACCTTCAACGATACCGAAGTTGTCATGAAGAGCTTTAGCCATTGGAGCCAAACAGTTTGTAGTACATGAAGCACCTGAGATAACTGTTTCAGTACCATCAAGTGTATCGTGGTTAGTGTTGAATACGATTGTTTTAACATCGCTTCCACCAGGAGCAGTGATAACAACTTTCTTAGCACCACCTTTAAGGTGTTTTTCAGCCGCTGCTTTAGTAGCAAAGAAACCAGTTGCTTCAAGAACGATTTCTACACCATCGTTAGCCCAGTCGATTTGCTCTGGATCACGTTCAGCAGAAACTTTAACGAATTTACCGTTAACTTCGAATCCACCTTCTTTAACTTCTACAGTACCGTCGAAACGACCTTGAGTTGTGTCGTATTTCAACAAGTGTGCAAGCATCACTGGATCTGTAAGGTCGTTGATACGAGTAACTTCAACACCTTCTACATTTTGGATACGGCGGAAAGCAAGACGACCGATACGTCCGAAACCGTTAATACCAACTTTAACTACCATTAGTGATTTCCTCCTTATGAAAATCATGAAAATTTTATTGTGAAAAGAGTAACTTGAATCACTACAAATCACCTTTCAACAAACCTATTATATAACTATTTGAGTTGAATTGCAAGTACGGGCGTTGATTTTCTCTCTTGCTTTTCTACTTTTCCACTCTTTTTCATTCACTTATTCTTTAATTTTTAAATATATCCCTACAATCTTTTATAATGTTCGTATATTATCTCCAGTTCCACACTCAACCTTAATTCCAGGTCTATCTGAGTTCACAAAAAAGAGACAGGATTTCTCCTGCCTCTAGGCTGATAAACGATTATTTACGACGTCCTGGTCGTTCTGCATAGCCATAGTAAGCATCTGCCATGATTTCTTCCATGTCAGCTACCATTGGCAAGCGTGGGTTAGCAGGTGAACATTGATCTTCGTAAGCAAGTAAGGCAATCTCATGCAAGCTGTCTTTCCAAGTTTTTTCATCGATACCAAAGCCTTTGAAGTTCATTGTGATTCCAACTGCTTCACCAAGATCGTAAACTGCTTTGGCATAAGCTTCAACCGCTTCTTCTGGTGTTGAGCAAGGAAGACCTAGCATACGAGCGATATCTTGGAATTTTTCATCAGCTTTCCAGTAATTGTACTTAGGCCATGTTGTAGTTTTAGATGGACGAGTTCCATTATAACGGATAACATAAGGAAGTAAAATAGCATTTGTACGTCCGTGAATGGTGTGGTGAACAGCACCAATCTTATGCGCCATTGAGTGACTCATTCCAAGGAAGGCATTTGCAAAGGCCATACCAGCCATTGTAGAGGCATTATGCATCTTTTCACGGGCTTCTGGGTCAACTGTTTTTACAGATTTTTCCAAGTATTTGAAGACTAACTTGATGGTTTGAAGAGCAATACCATCTGTATAGTCATTGGCAAAGTTAGAAGTATAAGCTTCAGTTGCGTGTGTCAAGACATCCATACCTGTGTCAGCAGCAATAAATGCTGGAACAGATTCTACTAAAGCAGGGTCAACAATTGCAATGGTTGGTGTCAAAGCGTAGTCAGTGATTGGGTATTTCCGGTTGTTTGCCTTGTCAGAGATAACTGCAAACGGTGTTACTTCTGAACCTGTACCAGATGTTGTTGGAATACCGATATATTGTGCTTTCTTACCAAGTGATGGGAATTTGAAGGCACGTTTGCGGATATCCATGAATTTTTGAACGAGGTCACCGAAGTCAACGTCTGGCTGTTCATAGAACATCCACATACCTTTAGCTGCATCCATTGGTGAACCACCACCAAGGGCAATGATAGTGTCTGGTTCAAACGAACGCATTACTTCAACACCACGACGAACTGTTGTGATATCTGGATCTGGTTCAACATCTGAGAAGACTTGAATCGTGACTTTGTTTTTACGAAGATTCAATTGGTCAATCACACGTTGTACAAAACCGAGTTTTTCAATTGATTTATCGGTAACAATCATGACACGTTCGATACCTTCGCAAGTTTGAAGGTATTGGATTGAGTTACGTTCGAAGTAGATTTTTGAAGGAACTTTAAACCATTGCATATTATTTCTACGTTTTCCTACTTTCTTGATGTTTAGAAGGTTGATCGCACTTACGTTATCACCGACTGAGTTGCGTCCATATGAACCACATCCAAGTGTCAATGATGGAATGAAGGCATTGTATACGTCACCGATACCACCGAAAGTAGATGGAGAGTTCCAGATAATACGCATTGCTTTGATTTCTGTACCAAAGCGTTTAGCAAGAGCTTCGTCTTTTGTATGGATGGCTGCTGAGTGACCAAGTCCGTTAAACTCAACCATTTGACGAGCTTTTTTAAAACCGTCTTCTGTATCTTCAGCTTTTAGGACAGCGATAACTGGTGACAATTTTTCACGAGTCAATGGTTCTTTTGGTCCTACTTCTGCACATTCTGCAGCCAAGATGTTTGTTCCTTCTGGAACACTAAATCCTGCTTGTTCAGCAATCCATGATGCTGGTTTACCAACGATGTTTGCGTTTAGTTTAGCACCTGCGCAGTTCTTGCTGTTAGCTTTTGCACCAAAACAGAATTCTTCCAAAAGCGCTTTTTCTTTCTTGTTTACAAAGTAAGTATGGTATGATTTGAATTCTTCTACAAATTCGTCATACACTTCTTTATCAATGATAACCGCTTGTTCTGATGCACAGACCATCCCATTATCAAATGATTTAGACATAACGATGTCATGAGCAGCTTGACGAAGGTCAGCAGATTTTTCTACATAGGCAGGAACGTTTCCGGCACCTACCCCAAGAGCTGGTTTTCCACATGAGTATGCAGCTTTAACCATAGCATTCCCACCAGTTGCGAGGATAGTCGCAACACCTTCGTGGTTCATAAGTGCCCCAGTTGCTTCCATAGATGGCTCTGTAATCCATTGAACACAGTTTTCAGGTGCACCGGCTGCGATGGCTGCATCACGAACGATTTGTGCAGCATGAGCAGAAGATTCTTGAGCTGATGGGTGGAAGGCGAAAACGATTGGGTTACGTGTCTTCAAAGCAATCAATGATTTGAAAATCGCTGTTGAAGTTGGGTTTGTTGTTGGAGTGATACCACAAATAACTCCGACTGGCTCCGCAATCTTCGTCAAACCTGTAATTGGATCATCTTCGATAACTCCAGCTGTTTTAACTCCACGCATATTGTTCACTACGTGTTCACAGGCAAATAGATTTTTTGTCGCCTTATCTTCAAATACACCACGACCAGTTTCTTCAACTGCGTGTTGTGCAAGGATACCGTGCGCATCAAGTGCTGCAACAGACGCTTTTGCTACGATGTAGTCAACTTGCTCTTGGTTCAACTTACGCATTTCATCAAGCGCAACCAAGGCATTTTTCACGAGACCGTCGACATGCTTTTCAGCAGCAAGTTGTTTTTCCTCTGGTGTTACTGTTTTTTTATCAGCCATATTATCCTCCATAGCCTTTAAGGATGTTATCCTTTGTTAATTTTTTCACAAGTTTATTATAACTCTTTTTTTATGCTTTGTAAACAGTTTCATAAGCATTTCACAAAGAAATTTTCTGATATTGTGATTTTTTTCTCAATATAGCTATGCAATAGAGTTTTGGCCGGATGATTGTGAAATTATGGAGAAAATTTTTTTATTTCACAAAGTTTTTCTAGTTGATAGATAGTTATCGAGTCCAAACAAAGAAAGCGCTTTCTTGATGGTTTTAAAAAATAGTCTCCTAACTTGGAGACTACTGTTTTTGCTGAAAAACGCCTTGTTTAAAGGTTCCTTCATAAACGACTTCTTGCTCTGTAGTCAACGTCCCTTGACCTTCAGCCTGACCATTTACAAAATCACCTTCGTATTTCCAGCCATCTTTTGATTGGAAAGTCCCTTTTCCATTAAAGGCTCCATTATTGAAAGCACCTGTATATTGGTCTCCATTTTCAAAGGTCAGGGTTCCTTGACCATTCATTTTCCCTCGTACCAAGGTGCCATCATAAACAAGCGCACCATTATCAAGTGTCAGGACACCCTTTTTGGGTGTGTTTAGTAGAAAAACTGACACGGCACAGATAGCGATTAGAAGAACTGTTGCAATCTCTATACGCGGGCGAGTTAGATATACTCGATATTTTTCAAAGATTTCTTTAAGCTTTTCCATTGTCACTCTCATTTTCTAATCGATCTAGCCAGTGTTGACATCCACTTGTGATACGAGTATAGGTTTCCTCAAAATCTCCTGTATACCAAGGATCTGGGACACTTTCAGATGCAAAAGAGTAGATCTTGTACTGTAGTTCTTGAGGGCACATTTGACGCAGATCTGAAACGTTTGAAGCATCCATACCGATAATGTAATCAAACGATTCAAAGTCTTCTCTGCCGATCTGAAGCGATGTTTTGTCTTTGTCATACGGGATCTGATATTGCTGGAAAATTCCTTGCGTTCCCTTATGAATCGGATTGCCATGTTCCCATGATGACGTTGCCCGACTCTCGACGTGGTAATCGCTCGTCATGGACTTCATCACAAACTCTGCCATGGGGCTACGACAGATATTTCCTAGGCAAACAAATACTATTTTTTTCATCCCTTTTCCTCTCATCTCATAGAAAAACGGGAGTGACAGATCCCGTTTTATTCTTCGATTGCTCCGCCTTCGTCAACAACTGTTCCTTCTGGTGTCACAGCTTCTTTGAGTGGCAAAACGGTCTTAATTGCAGCCAATTCAAAGGTCAAATAGACCCCATCTACATCCAGTACGATTGTACCTTTCTCAGTATCTACTTCATCCACTGTTCCGTAAAGCCCACCAATTGTAATGACTTCATAGCCTTTTTGAAGCTTGTTCAAGCTTTCCATACGCTTTTGTGCTTGTTTCTTTTGAGAACGTTGCATAAAGAACATCAAGGCAAACATACCTACAAGCATGATCAAAAATGTTAAATTTGGACTAATATTTTCCATAGTATTTTCTCCTTTGTATTTTACATAGGACTACTATATCAAATTTCAGCTACTTTTACAAGGTTGTACCTTGTTTTTATGGTTATAAAAAATCAGAGTTTTCACTCTGATTTTTGTGATTATTTCAAGTTTTGAACGACTTTGACTAGATTTTCAACTGTAAATCCATACTCCGCCAATACTTTTGGTGCTGGGGCAGATGCTCCAAAGGTATCAATACCGAGAACGGCACCATCAAGACCAACATATTTGTACCAGTTTTGAGTTGCACCCATTTCGACTGCAACACGACGGCGAACTGCATTTGGAAGGATTTCTTCCTTGTATGCTGCATCTTGTGCGTCAAAGACATCTGTTGATGGCATGCTAACTACACGGACTTTTGCCCCTTGGCTAGCCAATTCTTTGGCAGCTGCGACCGCCAAATTCACCTCTGAACCTGTTGCAATCAAGATCGTATCAAAGTCTGCTGCATTTTCATAGACAACATAGGCACCTTTCGCAACTTTATCAAAGTCTGTTCCCTCTTCTACAGTCAAGTTTTGACGTGTCAAGACAAGGGCAGTTGGTGTTTTTTCGCTTGTCACGGCAAGGTACCAAGCTGCTTGAGTTTCACGAGCATCTGCTGGGCGGAAAACATTCAGATTTGGCATAGCACGAAGACCTGCTAGGTGTTCAACTGGTTCGTGAGTTGGACCATCTTCACCAACTGCGATTGAATCGTGGGTAAAGACATAAGTCACAGGAAGTCCTTGCAAGGCTGACAAGCGGACAGCCGCTTTCACATAGTCAGAGAAGACGAAGAAAGTACCTCCGTACACACGAAGTCCACCGTGAAGGGCCATCCCGTTCAAGATCGTTCCCATTGCAAATTCACGAACACCAAACTGAATGTTGCGGTTCAAGCGATTAGCATCATCTTGAAGTCCATCCGTTTTGATGTAAGTCATGTTTGAGTGAGCGAGGTCAGCTGATCCACCTAGGAAGGTTGGCAACTTGGCAGCTACAACGTTCAAAGCATCTTGACTTGAGTTGCGAGTTGCTTGAGAAAATCCATTTTCTATGGCTGGGAAGTCTGCTGGAGTCACCTCAACTGGGTCACGTCCGTCGATGATGGCCTCTACTTCTGCAGCCAGTTCTGGATGAGCCTCTTTATAGTCAGCAACTAATTTAGTCCAAGCTTGATAAGCTGATGCGCCACGGTCTGCAACATTTTCCTTGAAATCAGCATATACTTCAGATGGGATTTCAAATGGTTCATAGTCCCAACCGAGGGCTTGGCGAGTAGCCGCAGTTTCATCTGCTCCAAGAGGAGCACCGTGTACCGCATTAGTTCCTTGTTTGTTTGGAGAACCGTATCCAATCACAGTCTTCACTTCAATCAAAGATGGCTTGCCTGAAGCTTTAGCTGTTTCGATAGCAGCATGGATTGCTTCCAAGTCTGTTCCATCTTCAACCAAGGCTGTATGCCAGCCGTAGGCATTGTAGCGATCACGAACACTTTCAGTGAAAGAATCCTTTGTCTCACCATCCAAGTTGATGTCATTTGAATCATAAAGAACCACCAACTTGTCAAGTTTTTGCAAGCCTGCGTATGAAGCCGCCTCACTTGAGACACCTTCCATCAAATCTCCGTCTCCACAGATAACGTAAGTATAGTGGTCAAAGAGATGGTAGCCTTCACGATTGTATTTTGCTGCTAGGAAACGTTCTGCTTGGGCAAAACCTGTGGCAGTCGAAATCCCTTGTCCTAGAGGACCAGTTGTAGCGTCAACCCCTGCAGTATGTCCAAATTCTGGGTGACCTGGTGTTTTAGAACCCCATTGGCGGAAGTTCTTGACTTCATCCATGCTAACATCTTCAAAACCAGAGAGGTGAAGAAGGGCATAAAGAAGCATTGAGCCGTGTCCTGCTGAAAGAATAAAGCGATCGCGGTTGATCCAGTTTGGTTGAGCTGGATTGATACGAAGTTGCTTTGTAAAGAGGCTATATGCCATAGGAGCAGCCCCCATAACCACCCCTGGGTGACCTGAGTTTGCTTTGTTGATGGCGTCAATACCTAGAAAACGAATTGCATTAACAGATAGATTTGACATAGAATTTCCTTTCTCTTTGAGGTGATTAATAAATCACACATCCTATTTTACTATTATATGAAAAAATGCATAGAATAGCAATAAAACAATTTGCGTTCATCTAACACATTTGATTTTCTATTCCCTCGTCACTTCATAGTACGGAAGCAAGCGCGTATAAGCGTCTTCTAGCTTCTCCAATATCGCTTCTACTGACTGATTTGCAATGAGGGAAACATCTGACTTAACCAACACTTTACGGACTTCCTGACTTCTCACCTTCTCGCGTAAAGTACGACGATTCTCCTCAGTAGCCTCCACCTTATGACTTTCCCCATTTGAATAGACTAGATAATAAATTCCTTCTACCACTGGAAGTTCTAAGACCTTGGCTTGCTTGTCTAAGGTCTGTTCGTCTTTCTTGCGCTCGATGAAACTGACTTCCAAAGAAATCCCAAAGTCAGCAGGTGTTCCATACAAACGAAGAGCCATCATAGGTTCTGTCACTTGTCCGTCTCTCTGAAGATAGGCCCAGAAATGTGGCCGCAAGCGTTGCGCTTGGTTCATCCACTGACTAGTCTGTTGCAATTGCCATTCTGGATGACTAGCTTGAAAGGTTTTGGCCAGTTCTGTAAAAGACTTCCGAGCCTCTTGGCCTTTTTGCCGCAAGTCCAACATCTTTTCTCTTTCATCGCCAGCTTTATCAGGATTACGGTACTGGACTCCTGCAAATGATAGGTATTCTCTAACTGCTTTCAGCATATCTGAATCTTTCCTTTCCTAGCAAAAAATCAGGATGAACCTGATTTTGCTTTGCTTATTCTGCATCTACGACAACATAGCGATTTGGCTCGTCACCTTCAGAGTAACTCGTCACGCCATCCATGCGTGAAATAATGCGATGGATAATCTTGCGTTCGCTATTTGACATTGGATCTGTTTGTTGGCTACGTCCTTCTTCTAAAACGCGAGTCGCCAATTTTTGAGCGTAGGTTTGCAAGACTTCTGCACGGTGTTCAACGTAATCATTGACATTGATTGTGATGTAGAACGTTCTCGAATAGCGATTGTAAAGGTAATTTTGCGCCAATAGTTGGAGAGCTTTCAAGACTTTTCCGTGATAGCCGATAATCCGGCCTGGTTCATTGGTGTCAATTTGAAGATTGATGGTGCGGCGATTGTAGTCGCTTGAAATCGTCCCTTCAACATCCATATCGTCTACAATGGTTTGAACGTAGCTAGCTACTTCAGTTGCCACTTGTTCGATATCATAACTTGGCTCTACTTTTAAGCCCAAGTCTTCCAACGATTGGCTTGCTGCTTCCTGCGTTTCAGTTTCTTTTTCCGGAGCAGATTCCACTTCCTCAATAACATCTTCTGCTTGAAGTTCATTTAAAATTGAAATATGACCTGTTTCTTCCAAAATCGTGCTGGCATGCTTTTCATTTTTCAGGATTTCAGCCTTGACCTCTTCAGAGACACCTTGACCCTCTTCTTCAATCTTCTTGATGGCTTCCACTACATGCCCCAAATCAACAGTTGCTTCGCTGACGGTCTTCACTGGTTCATTCTTTTCATTGACTTCTTTTGGAACCCCTTTAATAGCTTGCTGATTGGCTTTGATCACTGTCGTTTCACTAATCGCTTCGATATCAACTTGGGCTGGCTTCTTACCAAACAAGCCTAAGAACCCTTTTTTCTCTTTTGAAACAACCTTGATGTGGGCCTTCATTCTTGGAATGTCTAATTCTTTCAACCCTTTTTGGATTGCTTCTTCAACCGTTGAACCTGTAAATAATACCATTACCAGATTCCTCCTTATTTTTTCTTTTTCTGTGCTTTTTTCAAGGCTTTTCTCTTCTTACCTTCTAAATCTTTTTCTGCTTGTGCCACTGCTTCTCTTTCAGCAATAATCTTGAAAGGATTGTTCAAGAAATAGGTTTGCAGAACTTGGTAAGCATTGGATACAGCCCAGTACAAGGCAACTCCACTAGGCGCAGAGATGGCAAAGATAAAAATCAGTACCGGCATACCATACATCATCCCTGTCGTAGCTCCACTTTTTTCAGATAAAGCTTTATTCGATAACCAGCTACTCAAGAAGGTAAAGACTGCTGCCAAAATCGGAAGGACAAAACTTGTATCTACTCCTCCCAAATTAATCCATAAAAAGTGACCTGTTTTCAAAAAGTCTACTCGACTCAAGGCTTGAAAGAGCGCCAAGAGAACCGGCATTTGTATTAAAATTGGCCAGAGAGAGGATGAATGCTTGATCCCTAACTCTTTATAAACCTTGCGCATCTCCTGGTCTAGCTTGGTTCTACTTTCCATATCACGACCCGGATATTGTTCTCGCAAAGCCTTGATGCGTGGTTGTGCCTCTTGCATTTTTCTAGAGGCAACCATCTGTGTCTGAAAGACCGGCAATAAAATCGTCCGAATCAAGATTGTGAAGAGGATAATCCCCACTCCGATACTAATGTCAAAGGACAAAAATCGAATAGTTTCAGCAAAAAAATAGACGAATTTACTCCAAAAATCTGTCGAATCCGCTGTTATATCGCTAGCTGTACTATTTGTTGCACAGGCCGTCATGATAAACAAGGACAAGCCCAACAAACTAGTCAACTGTAGTTTCTTTTTCACTCCCATTTCCTTCCTGATAAATCTTTGATAACTTTAATACGTGGAGTAGATTTTTCTCCATCTCTGCATATTCCAAGGTTTCTACCCCTTTTCGGGCAATCACGATAAAATCGACATGCTCTACCAAACTCCCTTTTACACTTTGTAGAATGTGTCGGATTCGTCTCTTAATTTGATTTCTGGTAACTGCATTCCCCAGCTTTTTGCTGACGGACAGCCCTACTCGAAAATGGTTTTGCTGGTTTTCCAATTGGTAGACAACAAATTTTCGATTGGCAAAACTCGTTCCGTCCTTGAAAATCGCCTTAAAATCTTTCTCTCTTTTTACACGAAAGTTTTTCTTCAAAACTCAACTCCATCTATTAAATTACTACTATTATACCATATTTTTCCAAAAAGCCAATAACAGCAAGGTTTTAGACATTTTCTACATAAAAAAAGCTGGAAAATCTCTTTCCCAACTTCTTTTCACAATCAAATTTTACGTGTATTTTACTTAATTTTTCAAGCGTTCCACATCACGCGCAATCACTAATTCTTCATCAGTTGGGATAACCAAGACACGGATCTTCGCTGCCTCTGTTGAGATGTCTCCTGTCACGCCAAAGACGTTTTTTTCTGGGTCAACATCACAGCCAAACCAAGAGATCCCTGAAATCACATCATGACGGAAATTTGCTGCATTTTCACCGACACCTGCTGTGAAGATGATTGCATCTGCTCCATTTAGGACTGCAAGGTATTGACCGATGTGTTTTTGGATACGGTCAACATAGATTTCATAAGCTAATTTCGCATCGTGGTTACCTTCTGCTACAGCTGCTTCGATATCACGCATATCACTTGACTTGCCTGAAACGCCCATGAGTCCTGATTCACGATTGAGAATGCGACTGATATCTTCTGGCGTATTGAAGTCTTCTGTATATTGCATTAGATAAGGAATGATAGCTGGGTCAATATCTCCTGTACGAGTTCCCATCATCACTCCGCCAAGTGGTGTGAAGCCCATAGAAGTATCAACCGAACGACCGCCCTTAACTGCCGTAATCGAAACACCATTACCGATGTGGCAGGTAATCAATTTCAAGTCTTCTAGAGGGCGTCCCAAAAGTTTTGCCGCCTCTCCAGCTACAAACTGATGACTTGTCCCGTGGGCTCCGTATTTGCGAACCTTGTTCTCAGTGTAATACTTAATTGGTAGAGGATAGCGGTAAGCCTTCTCTGGCATGGTTGTGTGGAATGAGGTATCAAATACTACAACACTGGTAATATCTGGAAGCAATTCCTTGAAGGCACGAACACCTGCTGCATTAGCTGGATTGTGGAGAGGAGCCAACAAACTCAACTCTTCAACTTTTTCTAAAACATCTCCCTCAACGACTGTTGACTCTTTGAAATATTCTCCACCTGCAACAACACGGTGCCCAACACCTGTAATCTCATCATAAGATTTGATGATATCGAAACGAATCAAATCATCCAATAAAATTTTAACGGCTTGTGTGTGATCTTCAATATCAAGAATTTGTTTTTCAGAACGGTCGTCAAATTTTACAGTTGAGATCGAATCCTTCAAGCCGATACGTTCAATCAAGCCCTTAGCCAAAACTTTCTCTTCAGGCATTTGGTATAGTTGCCATTTCAAACTCGAACTTCCAGCATTGATTGCAATTGTTTTTGTCATAAGATGATACCTCTTTTTAAGCGTTTTCATCTATTATAACAAAATCTCTTTTATATTTCAGTACCTTTGCTCCAATTTTGAAAATTTTCTTTAAAGGTAAACAAAACTGACGGATCTTGCAAGCTAGTAAGAGGGTAAACAAAGGGTTCTATTTCCTTGTCTCTTTTCTTCTGTAAGACAAAAATACTTTTAGCTTGGCTTGCAGTTGAGAAAATATCCTCTGGCAGAGCGATGATAGCAGCCAGACTCACTTCGTCTTTGAGCCACCCTTTTAATAAGTCACTTTGAGGACTGGTCAATAAATCACTCGGAGCTAGAAAAATAGCATAACCATCTGACTTAAGGTACTTGAGGCCTTGTTCCATTAGCAAATGGTGGGCATAGGTATGCTCTTGACTAGAAGCCACTTGATAGCGCGAAGCGATAGCATCGTCTGGGTAATAGCCAACAGGCAAATCGCTGATGACCACGTCGCTTTCTTTAAGCATTTGCGGACGAACGGCATCTCCTTGAACAAAACCAGCCTGTAAACCAATCACATCTGACATACTGGCTGCCAAATCAATCAGCAAGTCATCCACTTCGATTCCCAAGTAATCTACTTTTTTAGAGAGAGAAGTCAAGAAAGTAGTCCCCAGAATTCCCATTCCAGAACCGATTTCGAGGATACTAATTTCCTCTTGTTCAAACAATTCTTCCACAACAAGTACCAAGAGGAGGGCAATGGCATCCGGTGTAAACTGGTGATTGGCCTGCAAAGGCTCCGTTTGTCCTGCCTTCATCAAAAGAAACTGGTAGGTCTTGAGCCACTCTTCCTTGCGAAGTGCTAAGCGCCTAAGGGCTTGATTGTTTTCCTTGACCTTCTCTAGCTCAGTTTCGCCATCCAGATAAATGCTGTTTTGCTCTACCAAGGCGTCATAAAAGTTGGTCGCCAAATCACTTTGGATGATTTGGACATTCTCTAGTAAATACGTATAAGCTTGTTCTATTTTTTCAAAATCCATATTCCTATCTTATCAAAATTCCCCTATTTTTTCCATCTGAAGAGAAAAAATCACTGCTTTAGTCAGCGAGTGATTTTTGGGCTACAGTTAAAAAGAGCTCTGCGTAATTTCCTAGGAAAAGACCTTCAGCACTATAGAGGATCTGACTGTCAATGCTCGAAAAACCAAACTGGTCGAGTTTGGTTTTCAGTTCAGGCAATTCAAAGCCATGATGGTTGGTATCTGTCTTGACAAAATCAGCAATGAGTACCTGTCCATTCTCCCTAAGGTGATAGTGAAACATGGCAAGAGTCGCATCTAGATCAGGCATATGATGAAGAACTCGACTGACAACAATCAGGTCAAATTGCTGCTCCAAAGGATTCACCAGTAAATCCTGTTCCAAAAACTGGATATTCTTGATGTCTTGTTGCTCTGCTTTCAAACGGGCTTGCTCCAGCATTTTCTCCGAGATGTCCACAAGGGTAACAGACTTGGCCTGCTTGGCCATGGGCAAAGCTAATAGACCCGTCCCACCACCAAAGTCCAATATTTCCTTGTCTGATAGAAAATCAATCTTTTTTTCAACTGCTTGACAAACCAAGTTTGCAAGAAAGATATTTTTAGGCGAATCAAAGGTTTCTGCTTTGTGATTAAAATCGTGTTTCATGCTTTTAGTTTAGCACAAAGTAGTTAAATTGCCTAGGAATTGGCTTTCTTTTCAGGCTTTTCTTCTGATTTTTTCTTCCCTGCTTGATTGCTTGAATCAGTCGCTACCTCTTCCTTTTTAGCTGTTTTCTTTTCTTGGATTTTCATCGAAGGAAAGAGAAATTCATAGTTGCTCTTATTCATTCGAACACTTGTTGCAAAACCTGTTTTGGTATTTTGATAAGTAACTTTTCCTAAGTTAAAGACTCGTTCCCCACTTTCTTGCTCAGCCTTATCTTTGCTTCGTTTAGCCATGGCGAAAGCGACCAACTTCTCTTTGTTTAGGGCAAAGCCTTTGTGATGGGCTACTTGCCGATTCAAATAAAACTGCAACAAAAGACTAAAAATAGCTGCCATGGTGACTGCATATAAAAGAACGCCTGCCTTAACTTTTTGCTTTTTCCACACGATAGATGAACTCCCTTTCTAAGCCCTTTTGAAATTGGAAACGAAAGCGAACCAATTGATTTTCTTCTGTAATTTGAGCTGATTTAAGCCCATAAACCATAGGTTGGTAGCCCCTTCCGCTGGTATCCGTTTTCCGAAAATCATCCGATTTAGACTTCCCTATAGAGATATCCTTACCATCCTGTTTCATGTAGAGGCGATTGTCTTCCACCTTTTCAAACTGCGAACGCTCTAACTCAGCCTCTAGCTGGTCCACAAACAAGAGCCACTCCTTTTGCTCGCTTTGCTGCTGGTAACGAACTTCTGAAATGAGGAGCTGACTCATAGCTTGAAAAAGGAGCAAACCTCCGCTAATGACGATAAGGGCAAGCAGAGATTCTAAAAGAGTAAAAGCTCTTACCTTACTGCTCTTTAAGATCGAGCAATTTCTCTGAACCATGGTAGACCTCCAATCCTTTTTCACTAGCAAATACCTGAATCTCAACTCCATTTATGTTTACCTGATTTTGCCCTGTTTGCAGAGCCATCTTCGCCACACGCAAGACTTCTTCCTTTTGCAAGATTTCTGCCTCTAACCGTCGATTTTGTTGGATTTGTCCCAAAAGAAGGGTCGCAATGCTGGCAAAGATAGCTAGAGCGACCAACGCTTCCAGTAAAATCACTGCCTTAATTTTTTGTTTCCTTAGTGCGTTTAATTTTTCCATTTCCTAGATATAATTGATAGCGAATCGCTCCTTTGCTAGTCTGAAATTCAACCTTAGCCAGAGAGGAATTGCCCCCAGCTCGATCAAATATAATGCTTTGTCCTGATGGTCCCTGAATTCCTTTTGGAATTGTCAACTTTTGACTGCCATTGCTGATCGTCTGTCCATCTAAATTCAAGCTGGTCTTTTGCTGACTGGCTAGACTGCGTTTTTGCGTTTCCCGATAGAGTTCTTCAAACTCCATAAAGAAAATTTGCTCCTCCACCGCTGCAAAACTGGACTGAACTGAGCCGGACAAGCCCAAGGCAAGGATACTCACAAGTCCCAAAACAAGGAGACTTTCCAGCATAGTAAAGGCCTTAATCTGCAACAGTTTGACTTGTTTTTTGTTTTGCATGGTAGTCTTTATAAGCTTTGGCTTGCTCAGCTGTGATACGACCGTCCGCTTGTAATTTGCTGAGGCTGGCGTCATCATTTTTATCTAAACGATAAAGTTCTGCCTGGCTTTCCACGACCTTGACAACAGCAGCTTTTCCTTTATCATCTACGGCATCCTTCTGCTTGGTCAAATTGGGCACAAAGAGCAAGAGAAGAACGCTGATGATAAGCAAGACAACTAACATTTCAATCAAAGTGAAAGCTTTAACCTTGGCTTTTTTTAAATTTGTCATGAGTTTTTTCATTTTAAAAATTTACCTCCATATTTTGATACATGGGCATAAGCATTGCCGCATAAAGTAAAACGATAATCAGGGCCACAAAGATAAAAACCAGTGGCTGTACTAAGTTCATGGTGCGGTTGACTCGGGTAAAAAAGGCCTCCCAAGTTTTCTCCGCATAGATTTCCAACTCACTCCCCAGCTTGGACTTGACTTCCCCATACTCGATGATGAGACTCAACTCCTTTTTAAAGAAAGGATAGGTTCCTATAGTCTGAGAAAACTCGCGGCCATTTTGCAGGGCTTGAGCCAGATCTTGACCGATTTCTTTAAAGAGCTGGGAACCTTGTTCCTGCATGATCTGAAAAATCTGCGTCAGCTCCATCCCCTGTGAAATCATATTGCCCCATTCACGCGCGTAATAGGCCGTCAGATAGGTCTGGACAAAGATTCCCAGAAAGGGAACCCGTGCCAACATCGAGAAGACCCGCATCTTGGAACTTCTTTTGTAGAAAGTGAGGGCTAAAAGCAAAGATAGAGAGCAAACCAACACTAGCCCCAGAAAAATTTGTGGCAGATTGCCGATGATTTGGGTGGCGATATTGCCACTGTCCAGTTGGGGGAGTAGATAGTTTCTCAATCCCAGCATGATTAGCAGGAGAAATCCCAGCAAAATCAGGGGATAAGTCGCCACTTCGATTAACTTTTTCTTGACCTTGGCCAAATTATCCAGATATTCTTCTATCTTTCCCAAACTCAGGTGAAGATTTCCATGCACTTCAGCTAGAGATAACTGGGTCACAATAGCACTTGAAAAGCCCAAGCTGTTCATCATTTTTGAGAAGGATTTTCCCTGGGACAAGCCTTGGTGCATCTGGGTCACATAGTCCTTTTCCAGCAGGGCACTTCTGCCCAAGAAAGAAATAATTTCCACCAAATGAAAGCCACTGGAGAAGAGATTGTTAAACAAGGTGATGATTTTCTTCTGCTTAGCTGTAGCTAATTTTTTCCGTTTCAGCCTGAAGACTTGTGATATGTCCATCTTTAAGAAGCTGGTCAATCTGCGCATTCCAGCTAGTTGGCTGGTGTTCTTGAAAGTCTTTGTTTGCAAAGTCAACGATTCCTCCTCCCCCGATTAATCTCTGGTAGCTGACTCCTTGCAGAACAACTGCTAATTCTTCCTCCGTCACACCTAACTCCAGAAGGCGTTCATAAACACCTCGGATACTCTTGGCATGAATGGTTGAAAAGACTGTCGCCCCTGTCAAACTGGCTCTGACCACTGCACGCGCCGTCTCGCTATCCCGAATTTCACCGATAATCAAGAGGTCAGGACGATGTCGGAGAGATAGTTTGATCAGATTTTCATAGGTCAAGCCAATCGCCTCATTCAACTGCAACTGGAGCATGTCTTCCTGCTTGATCTCGACAGGATCTTCAATGGACATGACCTGCTGCCCCTTAAAAAGAGACTTGGCTAATTCGTGCATCAAGGTCGTCTTGCCACTTCCAACTGGACCTGCAAAAAGGTAGAGGCCCCTTTGCCTGTGTTGTTCCCCTAGTTCTGCTAGATCCTGAAACCAGAAATGCAGTTCCTGTTCCTCATCGTGCAACAAACGAATAACCAAACTCTCATGTCCCCGATAATCTCCTACGGTAGACAAACGCAGAGAAGACACCTTCTCCCCATGCTGATAGTCGCAAGATCCCAGCTGACTACGTCTCTTCTCCCCTACATTCATACCCGCTACAAACTTGAAATGACTAATCACTGCAGCTAAAACATCAAACTCATAGGAGTCAACTAGACACCGTTCGTCTCCAACCCGCATGTGAAGTTCGTAGGACTTTTCCTTGGGGATAAAATAGATATCCTGGGCCTTCTTTTCTTTCGCAGTAGCAATAATTTTCTGTGCAATTTCTTGTACCATACCGCCCTCCTTATCTAACTATTCGCAAAAAAATAAAAAAAGCAACTTAAAAAGTTACTTTTTTATCTCCATTTCATACGGCAAGAACGGTGCTTTTCTTGACCTGTTTGTTTTTTGTAGCCTGGACGTAGCTTTTCATCGGGGATGACTTGCTCATCCTGTAAAAGTGCCAAAGAATGGTACTGTTGCAAATACTCATCGCACTCATCACACCAGCGTTGGTCGGCAGGATCCCAAAAAATAGTCATCAAATCACTTCGACTCTTATAAAGAGGATTCTTCTTTTCCAGCTCAAACCAGCATGATTTATAATATTTTAGAGCATCATAATACTTGTCAAAAGATTGACTCATGATGACATCTTCTTCCCAACCTTCTATGAACCACCACGGTTCAAAGTCCCCATACATTTCTATAACACGATACATTCTTACTACTTCCTTTGTATCGTATATTATATCTAATTTTTTATTACAAGAAAAGGATTTTGCTTGTTTCCCCCATTAGCAATTTCTTTAATCCTATTATTTTCATCTGATAATAAAAATAGGAGTCCTTTATTGACCCCTATTTTATCATCTTAAGCTTGATAACGTTTCACACCATCTAGGTAGGTTGCTACCAATTCCAAATCTTTATCTAGTACGATAAAGTCAGCGTCATAACCTTCACGGATTTGACCACAGACATCATCGATGTGAACAGATTTTGCTGGGTTGAGGCTGGCCATCATGACGGCTTCATGCGGGTTCGCAATGCCCCATTCGACTACATTTTTCAAACCATCTTTGAGTTTAAGGATAGAACCTGCCAAATTGCCTGTAGATTTGAGGCGAGCAGTTCCATTGGCAACTACTACTGGGAATTCTCCCAACATGTAGTCTCCATCTTCCAAGCCACCAGCTGTCATACAGTCTGTGATAAGAGCGATATTTTCAGTTCCTTTTTGTTTGAGCAAAATATCACAGGCCTTTGGATCTACGTGGTGACCGTCACAAATCAATTCAGCGTAAGTATGTGGCAATTCATACATGGCTCCCACCATACCGAGCTCACGGTGAGTCAAGCCACGCATCCCATTGTAGGCATGCACCCAAACACTTGCTCCAGCATCGACTGCTTTTTTAGCTTCTTCAAAAGTCGCATTGGAGTGTCCAAGAGCAACAGTCACACCTTCGCCCGTAATCGTACGAACAAAGTCTTCTACACCTTCACGTTCTGGTGCAAGGGCAATTTTATTAAGCAAGCCATTTGCTGCTTTTTGCCAAGCACGAAACTCATCCATACGAGGATCTTTCATGTAAGCAGGGTTTTGAGCTCCTTTGTATTTCTCTGTGAAATAAGGGCCTTCAAAATAGATCCCACGAATCTTGGCTCCACTTGCTTCCTGGTAACGAGCACCGATATTTTCAGTTACCGCAAGCAACTGCTCGTAAGAGGAAGTCAAAGTCGTTGGCAAGAAGCTGGTGACACCTGTACTAAGTAGTCCTTCACTCATGGTATGAAGGGTCCCTTCGATGTTATTGTCCATGACATCCACACCGCCAAATCCATGAATGTGGGTATCCACAAGTCCTGGGGCAATGCTATAACCTGTATAGTCAATCACCTCAGCTCCTTCAGGAATTTGATCCACATGCTTTCCAAACTTGCCATCCACAAGTTCCAAGTAACCGCCACGACGAACTCCGTGTGGGTAGAAAAACTGATCCGCTTTAATATAATTAGGCATAATGATAACCTCCTTGATAGATTGATTCTAAAATTTATTATGTCAATTACATTATAAACCTTTCCTTTTCATTTGTAAATGGTATAGACCTATTTTCTAGAGATATTTTAAAAGAGCTGGATTTCTCCAACTCTTTGATCTTATTTTGATTTTACAGGCAGTTCTTGAGCAGCCTTGACAGCAGCTGCAATCGTTTCTGCGTAAAGTTTAGCACCTTCTTCAATCATGTTGCTATCATTTCCAAAGTGGACTTGGTCAGTTCCAGCCCAGATTTCAGGGTGTTCCTTAGCGACCTTATTCCAGTCAGCGATGCTCACATATGGATTCTTTTCAGCTAATTCTCTCGCATAAGCCGCATACTGCTCCACTGATGCATAAGTGTCCTTGCTCTTGTCTCCCTCATAAGGTGTCACCAGTATCAGATGGTGTCCTTTCGGTAGATTGTTCACGATGCTATCCAAATCATTCTTGTAGCCTTCAGGATTATTAACCCCTGTTGCAATGACAACTGTTTTTAGCAGTGCCTTGTTCTGGCTGTTAAGAAGCATAATGTCATTGGCTTGCTTGGTTGTACGACTGATTTGCGCATTAATTTGAGCCTCAGGCAATACTTCCTGTAAGGCTGTATTAGCACGCAAGGCTACCGAATCTCCAATCAGACTCGTTCCCTCAGAAATTCCAAGTCGGCTAGCCTCTGCTTGTTCAGCAAGGGTTTTTGTTTGTCCTATATTGGTCTGAGCTTGCTTGAAACCATTGACCATCAAGTCTGTCTCAAAAGCTCCAACTTGAGGAGCCATAGCTATGATAATCAGGGTAAGTAAGGAAAGAACACCCACAACACTAGCACTAATGGGTCTGATATGATGCAGTTTAGTGATTTTTCTAACTAAAGCATTGGTCTTACCGGCAATCAATGGCTCAATAATATAGAAGGATAAGATAGCGAAGAAATAGGAAAAGATAACGGTTAGGATAACAGCCAATAGATTCCCCATCAATTGAGAAAAGATAATATAGAAAGGCCAGTGGAAGAGGTAAACCGCATAACTGGTATCCGCTAAAAATGTGATTATCCGAGGTTCTTGTATCTCAGGCGTTTTCTCATGCAAGACACGCGCAGCAAGAATCATGGTCACGGCCGCTAAACTTGCTAGTAAGAAACCAAATAGATAAGCGAATAGGTAGGTAAACTTGACAAAGAAGTTCAAGAGTACTAATACCAAGAGGCCTGCAGCAAACACCAGTAAATTCTGACGAAGATCCCACGTCCGATCAAACTGCTTAACTAAATCGCTCGTCTGACGAACACCCACAACCGTCGCCAAAATACTTCCTAAAAAGAAGGGATAGACATGGGTTAAACTTGAAAAGTAGACAGACGAATGGGAACTAGCCATTAGACTACCAATAAACATGGAGAAAAAGCTAATGATGAAAGCTCCCGCAGAAAGGAGAAATACCATCCCTCTCAATTGACTACTAGATTTTGAACGTTTCGATAAGAACCAAACCGCTAAGCCCCAAAGAATATAGTAGTGAACCTCAACGGCTAGACTCCAGTTGTGAACAAAGAGATGCGGGATGAACTGGGATTCATAACTTCCCCCTGTTAACATTTCGTAGAAGTTGGTCATAAAACCGAAAACTCCAGCAATCTGACCGCCAATTCCAGCAACATAGTCTTGGCGAACTAGGAGGGTAAAGGGCATGGTCACCAAAACCATCAGAACCACAGGTGGTACGATGCGGTAAAACCGTCTCTTAAAAAAGCCCAGTAAATCAATCTGGCGTTTTTTCCCGAATTCTTCTAAAAGGAGGGCAGTGATCAAAAATCCTGAAAAAGTGAAAAAGACATCTACCCCAAAGAAGCCTCCAGGAAAGATTGTTTGAAAGAAGTGGTACAAGAGCACCAAAAGTAAACCTGTAATCCTAATCAAGGAAAACCATTTAATACGCATACGAGTTTATTCCCCACTCAATTAGATCTTAAAAACATCTAATTTTTATTCCATAATACACCTTATTTTATCAAAAAAAGAAGAAAAATCCTAAGAGAAAACTTAGGATTTTGGCATTCTATTTTTACACTTTAAAAATTGCGCCCTGACTTGTTGTAGCCATATTTTTCTACAAAATACTCACGGAATGCCAAGAGATTGTCATCCATGATGGCTTGACGGACCTGCTTCATCAGGTTGAGCAAGAAGTAGAGATTGTGGTAGCTAGTCAAGCGGATACCGAAGGTTTCGTCAGCCTTGAGCAGGTGACGAAGGTAAGCGCGTGTGTAGTTCTTACATGTATAGCAATCACACTCAGGATCCAGTGGCGTAAAATCTTCAGCGAATTGGGCATTTTTGACAACCAAACGACCTTGGCTAGTCATACAAGTCCCATTACGAGCGATACGAGTCGGCAAGACACAGTCAAACATATCCACACCACGAATAACTCCATCGATCAAGCTATCTGGCGCTCCCACACCCATCAAATAGCGAGGTTTGTTTTCAGGCAGCAGTTGAGTTGTGAAGTCCAAGACTGCATTCATTTCTTCGTGCGTTTCTCCCACAGCCAAACCACCGATAGAGTAGCCAGGGAAGTCCATGCTAACAAGGTCGTGAGCTGACTGACGACGAAGGTCTTCAAAGCCCGCTCCCTGCACAATCCCAAACAAGCCTTGGTCGTGCGGACGACGATGAGCTTTCAAACCACGCTCAGCCCAACGGCTGGTACGTTCAATTGATTTCTTAACGTAATCATAGGGTTGGTAAAACTGAGGACATTCGTCAAAGGACATCATGATGTCTGAGCCCAGATTATTCTGGATAGAAATGGCTTTTTCTGGCGATAGGAACATCTTAGAACCATTGAGATGGTTTTTAAAGGTTACCCCTTCTTCTGTGATATTACGGCTATCTGCTAGAGAATAAACCTGGAAACCACCACTATCCGTCAAAATTGGCTGGTCCCAATTCATGAACTTGTGGAGACCACCTGCGCGTGCGATGAGTTCGTCCCCAGGGCGAAGCCACAGATGATAGGTATTAGAGAGGATAATCCCTGAACCCATCTCCTTCAACTCCTCTGGCGACTGGGTTTTAACAGTGGCTTGGGTCCCAACTGGCATAAACATAGGCGTTGGAAAGGTACCGTGCGGCGTGATAATTTCTCCCAGACGAGCTCCCGTGTGTTTTTCTTTCTTAATCAAACGGTATTTGATTGGTGAATCTGACATTTTTTACCTCCGAAGCTGGGAAAAACAGTCCCAGTTCATACTTTGCGCCCAAAGGCATACTGTATGATTTTATCAAAAAAAGCTGGAACTGTCACGAACTATGGTATAATGAAAGAATGAAACACCCAAAAATTGATTTAAAAACTATTCGTCTGCAGGCCAGGCAATTTCAGGATGAAAATCCCCGCCTCTTTCTCGTCTATCTCTTACCTAGCATACTGGTCATCTTATCAGGCTTTCTCAACCCCTTGGCTCGTCTCCAGGAAAGTGTTTTAGAGCAATCCTTTTTCAGCATGCTGGCACAAGTTCTCCAAACCTATCTCTTCCCGCTAGTAGTTTCTTTTATGAGCGCTATTTTTCTAGCAGGTGCTGCCTTTGCGACACTCAGACTCCTCAAGGATCCTGATACGGAACTCTCAGTAAAATCTAGTCTGGCCCTCTTTGCTGAAGAGCGCTTCACACAAACCTTCCTCACCCTCCTCCTCAAACGTTTCTACCTCTTTTTATGGAGCATCCCAAACTTAGTAGGCGTTTATTTTCTCTTTTATAGCAATCTCTTGGCTCGGAGATTTGTCGCCCTACATCCTGAATTTCCAAAATTAGACCTCTCATCCGTTGAAAACGAGCAATTCCTTATGACCTTTGGACTCTACTTTTTCGCGAGTCTCATCTTGATGATTGTGGGCAACAGCCTCTATATCCCGCAACATTACGCCTACTCGCAGGTAGAATTCCTCCTCTGCGATACTCTAGATTTAGGGCAGGCTAAACCCAGTCAAATCCTGAAAACCAGCCGTTTCTTGATGAAAGGTTACAAATTCCAGCGATTTGTCCTTGACCTACAACTACTCCCTTGGTACTTCCTCAACTGGCTCACCTTTGGAATTGCTAGTTTTTCACTCCTTCCCTATATCCAAAACAATCATATCTTCTTTTACAGAGCCCTCCTAGCCCGTAAACGTCGAAATGGATAAGAGCATACAAAAACCAGCGTCCTGAACGACGCTGGTTTTCTTATTTCAAAAGTAACATACTCAGCAGAGTCAAAATAGCGGGCCCACCTTGCTTCAGAATGATCTTCTTGTCTGCTGTCAGAGAACCGTAGGTCGCTGCACCAAGCACAAATAAAACAAAGATGGTCACAATTTCCAAGCTTTGCGAAAAATAAATCCCGTACAAGAGAAAGACCCCTATCAAAGCATTATAAATTCCTTGATTTTTAAATAATGAACTCACTGAAGAACGAGCCAGTTCTTCCTTATCCACATTAAACACGCGACTAGTAGTGTCTGATTGCGTAGCCACACTTTCCAGATAAAAAATGTAAAAATGCTCGAGGGCAACAAGGGTTGCTAAAATTGTGGTAATAATTGACATCGTTTTCTCCTTAAAATTCTATTTTTTCTAGACCTGACACTAGTTTCGTCAGTAAAGTTGTTAGCTCTTTCTGCTCGGCTGTCGATAAGATGCTCTCCATCTGTTCCTTCACTCGCAAATGATGTTTAGGCGGACTGACTAAGAGTTGATTCTTGGCTTCTTGGGTTAATTCAACTAAGACTTCTCGCTGATTGGCCGGATTACGCTTGCGACTGACATAGCCCTCTGACTCTAGTATCTTAAAATGACGGGTCAAGGCCGCCTGGTCGATTTGCAACTTCTCCTGAACGGCAATCTGGTTGCAGGGTGACTGCTGCAGTAAAAACTGCAAGATTTGATAGCGGGTCAAACTAATTCCCAATTGTTTCTCAAAGAGTTGAGTGATCATCTGATCTGTTAAATGGAGCTGGTACAGTAAGTCGTTAATTTTTTTCATTTCTACCTCCTTGCGTACACTTGATTTATCAACTATTGACTTATCAAGTATATTGCAGAAAGATTAAAAACGCAACCATTTTGCTTACTCACGAAAAATAGCCTCTTGGTTTCAATCCCAAAAGGCTATTATTTCTATATTCTAGATAAAATCCAGCACTAACCTACCAAATCTGCTCGAAGGATTTCTCCCTCTTTATCAATGACAACTTCGATGACATGGCCTGCAAAAATTTCCTCGCTATCATCATAGTAGAGGGTCAATTCCCCGTCTTCGTTGATCGATAGTTCACTCAAGGAAAGAGAGTTGGTAAAATACTCTTCTGTTAACTCCACATCATTTTCATCTGAATCTATCCAATCTTGAGCTGTTTCCCACAGTTCTTTGACAATATAGTCTTTAATCCGAGTATCTTGAACTTGGAAAGTTCCCATAAATTTCTTTAGATCATCAAAAGAACTTGGAGGGAGACTTTCATCTGCACTCGCAGCAAAAATAGCATGAATCTTACCACCCTCGTAAGTGATAAATCCTTCAAACCAAGAATAGGCTCTGTTTAAGGTGAATTCGCCAATATCGTCTTGAATGATGACCGGTTTTTGATAGGTTTCAATCAAGGTCTCTAACCTAGAGTCTGAGGATTGGTCATCTAGGTATTCCAGCAAGTGGTAGCAGTTATTAGCTACTTCTGACATATATGGCTCTAACTCCATGAAGGGGCGTTTTTGACATTTGATATGATGAATTTTGTAGGGTTCAAAACTAAAGCCCCATCTCTTTTCTTCAAATTCCTCAGGAGTCAATACCCATTCCAAACGTCCCTCACGTTCAGAGAATTCCTGGGTTGCAACATTGACACTAGCTTTAAAATGAACGGACGGCATTTTACAACCATCTTTTAAAGAAGCGGCCCCAGTTACATTTTGGAGGGTAAAAATCAAGAATTCGACAATTTCTCCGCAAAATTCCTGTTCAAAATCATCTCTTGTTTTCTCAAATGGAGTTTTTAATCGTTTTGTCATTCACTTCATCCTTTCTCCCTGCTTTTAATGCCCTAGCATTATTTTGTATTCGCTTACATTTTAACATGTTTTAGATTTTATTTCACTTATCAATACTATTTTACACAAAAAGAAGCTACACTTTTAAATGTATAGCTTCTTATTATTCTTAATTCATAGATACGTGAACGTGGTCATAGTGATTTTCGGTCACACTACCACGGTCTGGCATTTGATTCCAAGTGTAGGCAGGTCCATATTTACTATCGTATGGAGCGTAGAAACGTTGTTTCCAGATGATGTAGTTGATACCACGGCTAGCCATATTTTTGACTGCATATTCTGCAATTTGATCTCCGAGTGCTGAACTCACTGGAACCATAAAGTCGATGGCCAAACCTTTACCATGATCCCCACTGTCACCAGGACGGTAGCCACTAAAGGATGTAATGCCAAACAAATTCGCTACTTCTTCTTTAAAGGCTGCCGTCTGTGGTTGAAGACCAGCATTCTCAGATTTAGCTACAGCAAGCCCTGCATAATCAGGAGCCGCTGGAGCAGCATACGTTCTTGAAGGAGTTTGACTTTGCTCTGCTTGATAAGTCAAAGTTGTAGTATCAGAATTTGTTGTTTCTTCTGCTGCACTTGTTTCCGTTGTATCAGCAGGCGTTTCAGTTTCTGGTGTTGCAGCTGGAGTTGTTGCTACCGTTTCCTCCGTAGCTGGAGTCGCTGCTTGAGGAGCTTCTTCTTCAACCGGACTAGTGGTTTCAGTTGTTTCAGCTACTGGTGCTTCCTCTGGAGTCGTTTCAGCTGTTTCTTCAGCTACAGGTGTTTCTGTAGATGGTGTCTCTTCAGCAACTGTCGCTGTCTCAGAAACTTCTGAACTTGGCGCTACTTCTGCTGGTTTTTCAGTCTCTGTTGCAGTTGGAGCTTCCTCAATTGGTTGAGAAAGGTCTTCTACTTGAACTGTTTGTTCATCGACGGTTACTTGGTTGGTTGTCAAATCAGCTGTCGCAGTCGTCACTTCTTCACTAGCATCTGCTTGAGGAGTTTGGATCTCAACTTCCGTTACTTCTTCTGCTTCATTGACAGTTGTAGTGAGGACAGTATCTGGGAAAATCAAGTCCATATTGGTGATTTTGTTCAAATTTGCAAGAACTGTGACATCTACACCCAAGGCTTCTGCAATGGTGCTCAAAGTATCGCCATACTGTACTGTATAGCTTGTTTTGTTGTCCGTTTTAGTCAAATCGTTTTGGATTTGCTCAACACTACGTGCAGTCCAAAGGACTTCTTCTGCTTGGGTTGCCAATACTGGGGCAAATGACAAGGCTACTGTTGAGGCTAAAATAATTCTTTTCTTCATTCTTTCATATTCCTTTCAAATGAGTACCCGTCTATCATAACACAAAAAAAGCAGAAAAAAAGCCCTCTCGGGCCTATTTAATAGAACTGTCTATTCCTTGTAACAAACCCGATTACTTGAAACAGTTTGTTAGGTCTCTGTCACACAACTGACACAATCTTCTCGTTACTTACTCTCAAAAATATGAGGAATATCTGCTAACTCTTGAATTCTGTGATTGCCTTCAAAAGAAGATTCTAAAAAGTTGATGCTTTGAATACCACTATTCTGGGCAAATTTCACATCCAAAGTCCGGTCTCCTATATAATAGGTGCTCTCAGGATCCAGCTGATACTTGTCTAGCAGATAGTTAGCCGCTTCTGGACTGGGCTTGCGCGCAAAACCACTCTGACTGGTTAAAATCTCTGTAAAATAGGATTCCAATCCCAGATCCTTTAGAATAGTAAAAGCATTGTCCCCTTTATGAGTGTAAACAAAGTTCCGAATCCCTACTTGGTCTACCCAATTCAACACCTCACGCGCACATGGCATCAAGACTACCTGGGCATTCTTCTCAGCCAGACTCTGGGCACGCACCTGATTGAGCACTTCCACATCCAGTTTTCTCTCTTCTGACACCTGCACAAGCAAATCCTGCACAGAATACTTGAGGATAAACTCTCTCACTTTCTCCTTATCATAAGGAATAGAAAACTGAGCAAAGGTCTCCTCAATACCTGATAAAATCGCTTCGTAAGAATCCAATAAAGTCCCGTCTAAATCCCAAATAAAAGCTGTTTTTTGCATTTCCTATCCTTTCAACATCATATAACGTTGGTAACGGTAACGTAGAAATAACCAACGGAAACCATTATCCAAAAGAGTCCCTGCCCAAATACCAGGCAAGCCCCAACCAAGAACAATGCCCATCAGATAAGCTGTCCCAATACGGATACACCACATCCCTATACTTGTCGCATAAAAGGGAAGGCGAGCATTTCCCAATCCCTGCCAAACCGCCGTATAAATAACTGTCCCTGTCGCCATGGGAGTCCCTAGTAGTGAGAACAGTGCCACCAAAACGCTAGCTTCAACCGCTACAGGATCGGTCGTATATAGATGAGTCAGTGGTATCCCTAAGGCATAGATACTAAATGTTAAGGGCAACATGAGGAGCAGAGAAAGCCAAAAGGTTTGTTTGCTCAAATTATCTACTCTTTTCCAATTATCCTCTCCAACTGCTCGAGCCACCAGCATGACCGTTGCCGTAGCGACGCCAAAGGCAGGCATATAGTTAAACTGGGTCAAAACCTCCCCGATTGCATTTCCCGCTACTGCCTCCGTCCCAAAAGAAACGACCAAAGCAATGATCACTACATCTCCAGCCCTCATCATAAGCCGCTCTCCAGCTGCTGGCAAAGCCAAGGTCAGTAAGTCTTTATCCAGTCCAAAAGTCGGTTTCGTATAAGGCAGTTTTAATTGTGACCACAAAATCACAAGACCAACCAAACGAGACAAGATAGTCCCCCAAGCAACACCCGCTATCCCCATATCAAGGATAAAAATAGCTAGACTGGAAAAGAGAATATTCAAGGCATTGGATAAAAGACTGACATAGAGGGGGAGACGAGGATTATGCGTTGCACGAATCAAGGCTCCTAAACTGGTCATTAATCCCAAGAGAACAATCAATCCACCCACCAAAGATAGATAGAGTCCTCCACTTTCGGCCACATCCTGTTCAGTCCCCAAAAGTCCTATCATCTCTTGTCCAGCGAAGATAGACAAAGCTCCTAAAAGGAGACTTAATAGTAAAGTAATCTTCAACGCCTCAGTCACATGATAGGCTAGCTTAGACCGATCCTTCTGCCCCAAACTTTTTGAAATAACGCTGGAAATAGCAGCTCCCAGAGCGATGAAAATCGCCTGGTAAATCGTGATAATATTGCCAGCCACTGAAACACCCGAAATAGCGATTAAGCCCAAGTGAGCGACCAAGTAACTGTCCACCATCCCCATGAGCATCTGTAAAAAGTTTTCACCCATAGCTGGCAATGCAATATTAAGAATGTCTTTATTTTTCTTAAACAATCTCTCCTCCTGATGAAAAGAAACTCAGTTGGTTTCCCAACCGAGTTTACTCTCTCTGTCTTAAAGTCCTAGATATGCCTCAACCGCTGCTTGCATGTCAGCAGCTGCCACTGTTGTTTTATGACGAACTGGAGCCGTTTCTAGGCCATCAACTGCTGGTGGCACTGCCACTCCTGAGATTTCATGTAATTGAGTCAAGGCTTCAAAGTCAGTCAAGCCTGCTTTTCCTGTTACCGCTTCTACGGCAACCACTGGGAACTTGTATGGACTAGCTGTTGAAGCAATCACTGTCTTAGCCGCATCGCCAGTAGCCGCTTGGTATTTTCTATAAACTGCTGAGGCAACAGCTGTGTGTGGGTCCTCGATGTAAGCATCTGTTTGATAAACACGTTTAATTTCTGCCGCAGTTTCTTCCTCAGTCGCATATTCAGCTGCAAAGAGACCCAGAATCTCTGCATCAAAGTCTGTCAATTCATATTGTCCTTGTGTATTCAAGGCATTCATGAGTTCAGTTGTCTTAACCGCATTATTCCCCAAAAGATGGAAAATCAAACGCTCCAAGTTTGAAGATACCAAGATATCCATAGATGGACTAGTCGTTACCTTAAACTCACGTTTCTTATCGTAAACACGTGTTTTAAAGAAGTCAGTTAAAACATTATTGTCATTTGAAGCACAGATCAATTTGCCAACCGGCAGACCAATTTGCTTGGCATAAAAGGCAGCCAAGATATTACCGAAGTTTCCAGTTGGTACTGTGAAGTTGACTTTTTCACCAGCTACAATCTCACCAGTCTTGACTAACTGAGCGTAGGCATAGACATAATAAACAATCTGTGGTACCAAACGACCAATATTCATAGAGTTAGCTGATGAAAACTGTAGTTTATTAGCAGCCAATTTTTCACGAAGTTCCACATCGTTGAACATGTGCTTCACGTTAGTTTGCGCATCGTCAAAGTTCCCATCAATGGCTACAACATGGGTATTATCTCCAGTCTGAGTGGTCATTTGCAACTCTTGTACCTTGCTGACACCATCCTTTGGATAAAAAACGATAATCTCAGTTCCAGGCACATCGGCAAACCCCGCCATAGCAGCTTTCCCAGTATCACCAGATGTCGCTGTCAAAATGACAATCTTGTTCTCCAAACCATGCTTTTTAGCGGCCGTCGTCATAAAGTATGGCAAGATAGACAAGGCCATGTCTTTAAAGGCGATCGTTGAACCATGGAACAGTTCCAAGTTGTATTGCCCATCCAGTTTCACCAATGGCGCAATAGCTGGAGTATCAAACTTGCTATCGTAGGCATTGTTGATACAGTAGTCCAACTCCTCTGCAGTAAAGTCATCTAAAAATGCTGACAAAACTAACTTAGCAACTTCTTGGTAAGAAGCATCTTTTAATGTGTCAAAGTCCAAATCGACCTTTGGATAAGAAAGCGGTGTAAACAAACCACCATCCGTCGCCAAACCTTGCAAAATAGCTTGGCTGGCAGTTACTGTATTATTGGCATCACGCGTTGATTGATAAACTAATGTCATGAATCTCTATCCTTTATCTATAGTCTCTTCCATTATATCATGATTTTTCAGAAAATTCTCGCTTTATAGCAAAAATTATAATCCCAATTTGTCTCTCAAAGGCTGTAAATAAGCCATTTCTTGCTTACCTCTTTTCTCCAGTCCTTCCTCAGCTAGGGTGAGTAAATCTTTAGAAAACTCGAGAACCACAGCTTCTTCTTCATCTGTGAGTTGTTTTTTAGAAAATTGTCGTCTTAAAAGCTTATAATCACGACCAGTTGTGGTAAAAAATGGAGCAGTTCGCAAGTAAGTTTCAAGCTTGTCTAAATGAACCAACAAGCCCAAATGAAAGGCTGCAGAAGCAAAAGTCCTATCAAGCGGCTGAGTACACACACTACGAAACTCAACTGTTCCTCGAGTCGTTAAGTCTTGGTACTGGTAACTACGATGAGTTTGGAAATCCTCCTCCTGAGGATGAATTAACACCTCATCCCCATTAAAGGTAAATGCTTGGATTTCAGGTGTAGCCAAATAGTCCCTAGCCTGAATCGGATAAAAATAATAGGTTTCGCCATCACGTTCCGCGGTAAAGATTGCAGAATGATTTAGATAGTCAAAAAAATCATCCTCATCTTTAAATAGTCTAGTATTGACACCTACATTCTCTGGATAGATACCATGCATGGATTCTTCCCAAAAAATATCTCTCGAAATTTTGGTATCCCAATCTGCCCCTGAAAACTCAGAATTTGCAAACAAATAAGCTTTAGCTGCTTCAATTTGAGTAAAAGCATTGATAACACGCAGGTAGTTGGACCTTGAAACGTCCAGTTGAACCTGACTACCGCAGATAAAGGCTCCATACTCAGGAAAATCGTGTAAACCTCTACTAGTCTTACTTCTACTTAAGTTCAAATAATCCATCAACATCTGATAGCGGGGAAAAGCCACTGGACAATTCTCATTTTTATCCCAGTTAGGATGAAGGCCACAGCCAACAATAGCATGATTAGCTTCACCTAACTTATTCTGAATCGTAGCCATATAGAAGTTAAAGCGTTCTTCTACCTCTTGGATCGATTCGGCCTTTCCAAATGCAAACTCAATTGTCGTATAAGCAACCTCAAACAAGATCGTATCTTGGCTGACTAGATCAAGTAACTGAATTGGATTCCCAAAATCATCCACTTTTTCGATAGTAAAGCCCAGTACTGATGGTAAATACCGAAAGAGATCCTTAACAACTTCACTATCTGTAGCTTTACCCTCTAAATTTACAATAGGAAATTCTAACTCAATCCCAATAAATAAATCTGGGTTCTCTTTTATATTCTTTAAGTAACGTTTCTTTAGTAATTCAACAGACCGAGACATCAAATACCAACACTTTCATAATCAAAATAAATTGTGAATAAATAATATTATACCAAAAATCTAAGCAAAAAAGATTAGAATGGCACTCAAAAATAAGGCTCTATAATATTTGTAGTGGGTAAATCCCCTATAGATATTATGGAGCCTATTTTTGTGTGATAAATTGTAAAATATAGTGCAACAAAAGACTCATAGCGTTTCATTGGTGTAAACTGTAAGTAACCACACAAACTATCATCCGAAATTACTTTCTTCGCTACGATAGAAACGTTCGCTGTCAGGTGAAAATCATTACGATGGATATGTTTAGTCCTTACTATGACTTAGCTAAACAGCTTCGCTTTCGAATTTCTAGGCTCAGGCACATTGAGGAGAATCTAAAGCAGGTTCATCCTCTTTTTCAGACTGTCTTTAAAACCTTCCTCAAGGACAAAGAGAAAATCGTCAACGCTCTTCAGTTACCCTATTCTAATGCAAAATTAGAAGCGACTAATAATCTCATCAAACTTATCAAGCGAAATGCCATTAGTTTTAGAACTTTGAAAAGTTCAAAAACGGATTTTCATCGCTCTCAACATCAAAAAAGAAAGGACGAAATTCGTCCTTTCTCGACTTAGCTGACTTCAACCCACTACAGTTGACAAAGAGCCGTAATTTTTAGTAACTCAAGCAAATACAGATAATCAGATAAAAGAAAAGACAAGGCCTAGAAACCTTGTCTTTAATACTATACCGGCGGCCGGGGTCGAACCGGCACGTCCTTGCGGACACTGGATTTTGAGTCCAGCGCGTCTGCCAATTCCGCCACGCCGGCAAATAGTAACTGGGGTAGCTGGATTCGAACCAACGCATGAGGGAGTCAAAGTCCCTTGCCTTACCGCTTGGCTATACCCCAATAATATAAAATAGGCGAGTGATGGGGATCGAACCCACGCATGCCAGAGCCACAATCTGGTGTGTTAACCACTTCACCACACCCGCCATAATTTTATTAACACGGGCAGTAGGAATTGAACCCACACTGAAGGTTTTGGAGACCTTAGTTCTACCTTTAAACTATGCCCGTAACTAAAAGCAATGGAAGGGGAGGGATTCGAACCCCCGAACCCGAAGGAGCGGATTTACAGTCCGCCGCGTTTAGCCTCTTCGCTACCCTTCCAAGTTATAAATAAAATATGGCGCGAGACGGAATCGAACCGCCGACACATGGAGCTTCAATCCATTGCTCTACCAACTGAGCTACCGAGCCAAATTGCGGGAGCAGGATTTGAACCTACGACCTTCGGGTTATGAGCCCGACGAGCTACCGAGCTGCTCCATCCCGCGTTAATATAAAAGGAGGATGTGGGATTCGAACCCACGCACGCTTTTACACGCCTGACGGTTTTCAAGACCGTTCCCTTCAGCCGGACTTGGGTAATCCTCCAACAAATAGTCCGTACGGGATTCGAACCCGTGTTACCGCCGTGAAAAGGCGGTGTCTTAACCCCTTGACCAACGGACCATATCCATAGATGGGCACGAGTGGACTCGAACCACCGACCTCACGCTTATCAGGCGTGCGCTCTAACCACCTGAGCTACGCGCCCAAGTTAAAAACTTGGTATTTGAACAAAGTTCAAAGCGGGTGACGAGAATCGAACTCGCGACAACAGCTTGGAAGGCTGTAGTTTTACCACTAAACTACACCCGCTAAAATGGGAGTTAACGGGATCGAACCGCTGACCCTCTGCTTGTAAGGCAGATGCTCTCCCAGCTGAGCTAAACTCCCAAAGGGTGGAGTCTAGCTCAGCCAACGGTAAGAAACTTCGTTTCTCTCATCCG
>NZ_JBTHHX010000007.1:0-14375 GCF_054353455.1 Streptococcus sp. V913
AGCTAAGCGACTTCCATATCTCACAGGGGGCAACCCCCAACTACTTCCGGCGTTCTAGGGCTTAACTGCTGTGTTCGGCATGGGTACAGGTGTATCTCCTAGGCTATCGTCACTTAACTCTGAGTAATACCTACTCAAAATTGAATATCTATCAAATACCAAGTAAACCTCACACTTCGTATCCTCAGTTACTTTGGATAAGTCCTCGAGCTATTAGTATTAGTCCGCTACATGTGTCGCCACACTTCCACTTCTAACCTATCTACCTGATCTTCTCTCAGGGCTCTTACTGATATATAATCATGGGAAATCTCATCTTGAGGTGGGTTTCACACTTAGATGCTTTCAGCGTTTATCCCTTCCCTACATAGCTACCCAGCGATGCCTTTGGCAAGACAACTGGTACACCAGCGGTAAGTCCACTCTGGTCCTCTCGTACTAGGAGCAGATCCTCTCAAATTTCCTACGCCCGCGACGGATAGGGACCGAACTGTCTCACGACGTTCTGAACCCAGCTCGCGTGCCGCTTTAATGGGCGAACAGCCCAACCCTTGGGACCGACTACAGCCCCAGGATGCGACGAGCCGACATCGAGGTGCCAAACCTCCCCGTCGATGTGAACTCTTGGGGGAGATAAGCCTGTTATCCCCAGGGTAGCTTTTATCCGTTGAGCGATGGCCCTTCCATACGGAACCACCGGATCACTAAGCCCGACTTTCGTCCCTGCTCGAGTTGTTGCTCTCGCAGTCAAGCTCCCTTATACCTTTACACTCTGCGAATGATTTCCAACCATTCTGAGGGAACCTTTGGGCGCCTCCGTTACCTTTTAGGAGGCGACCGCCCCAGTCAAACTGCCCGTCAGACACTGTCTCCGATAGGGATCACCTATCCGGGTTAGAGTGGCCATAACACAAGGGTAGTATCCCAACAACGTCTCCTTCGAAACTGGCGTCCCGATCTCTTAGACTCCTACCTATCCTGTACATGTGGTACAGACACTCAATATCAAACTGCAGTAAAGCTCCATGGGGTCTTTCCGTCCTGTCGCGGGTAACCTGCATCTTCACAGGTACTAAAATTTCACCGAGTCTCTCGTTGAGACAGTGCCCAAATCATTACGCCTTTCGTGCGGGTCGGAACTTACCCGACAAGGAATTTCGCTACCTTAGGACCGTTATAGTTACGGCCGCCGTTTACTGGGGCTTCAATTCATACCTTCGAGTTACCTCTAAGCACTCCTCTTAACCTTCCAGCACCGGGCAGGCGTCACCCCCTATACATCATCTTACGATTTAGCAGAGAGCTGTGTTTTTGATAAACAGTTGCTTGGGCCTATTCACTGCGGCTGACCTAAAGTCAGCACCCCTTCTCCCGAAGTTACGGGGTCATTTTGCCGAGTTCCTTAACGAGAGTTCTCTCGCTCACCTGAGGCTACTCGCCTCGACTACCTGTGTCGGTTTGCGGTACGGGTAGAGCATGTTTAACGCTAGAAGCTTTTCTTGGCAGTGTGACGTCACTAACTTCGCTACTAAACTTCGCTCCCCATCACAGCTCAATGTTACAGATATAAGCATTTGACTCATATCACACCTCACTGCTTAGACAGACTCTTCCATTCGTCTGCTTTAGTTAGCCTACTGCGTCCCTCCATCACTACATACTCTAGTACAGGAATATCAACCTGTTGTCCATCGGATACACCTTTCGGTCTCTCCTTAGGTCCCGACTAACCCAGGGCGGACGAGCCTTCCCCTGGAAACCTTAGTCTTACGGTGGACAGGATTCTCACCTGTCTTTCGCTACTCATACCGGCATTCTCACTTCTATGCGTTCCAGCGCTCCTCACGGTACACCTTCTCCACACATAGAACGCTCTCCTACCATACCTATAAAGGTATCCACAGCTTCGGTAAATTGTTTTAGCCCCGGTACATTTTCGGCGCAGGGTCACTCGACTAGTGAGCTATTACGCACTCTTTGAATGAATAGCTGCTTCTAAGCTAACATCCTAGTTGTCTGTGCAACCCCACATCCTTTTCCACTTAACAATTATTTTGGGACCTTAGCTGGTGGTCTGGGCTGTTTCCCTTTCGACTACGGATCTTAGCACTCGCAGTCTGACTGCCGACCATAATTCTTTGGCATTCGGAGTTTATCTGAGATTGGTAATCCGGGATGGACCCCTCACCCAAACAGTGCTCTACCTCCAAGAATCTTTATGTCGACGCTAGCCCTAAAGCTATTTCGGAGAGAACCAGCTATCTCCAAGTTCGTTTGGAATTTCTCCGCTACCCACAAGTCATCCAAGCACTTTTCAACGTGCCCTGGTTCGGTCCTCCAGTGCGTCTTACCGCACCTTCAACCTGCTCATGGGTAGGTCACATGGTTTCGGGTCTACGACATGATACTAATGCGCCCTATTCAGACTCGGTTTCCCTACGGCTCCGTCTCTTCAACTTAACCTCGCATCATATCGTAACTCGCCGGTTCATTCTACAAAAGGCACGCTCTCACCCATTAACGGGCTCGAACTTGTTGTAGGCACACGGTTTCAGGTTCTATTTCACTCCCCTCCCGGGGTGCTTTTCACCTTTCCCTCACGGTACTGGTTCACTATCGGTCACTAGGGAGTATTTAGGGTTGGGAGATGGTCCTCCCAGATTCCGACGGGATTTCGCGTGTCCCGCCGTACTCAGGATACTGCTAGGTACAAAGACTATTTTAAATACGAGGCTATTACTCTCTTTGGCTGATCTTCCCAAATCATTCTTCTATAATCTTTGAGTCCACTTTGCAGTCCTACAACCCCGAAGAGTAAACTCTTCGGTTTGCCCTCCTGCCGTTTCGCTCGCCGCTACTAAGGCAATCGCTTTTGCTTTCTCTTCCTGCAGCTACTTAGATGTTTCAGTTCACTGCGTCTTCCTCCTCACATCCTTAACAGATGTGGGTAACAGGTAGTACCTGTTGGGTTCCCCCATTCGGAAATCCCTGGATCATCGCTTACTTACAGCTACCCAAGGCATATCGTCGTTTGTCACGTCCTTCTTCGGCTCCTAGTGCCAAGGCATCCACCGTGCGCCCTTATTAACTTAACCTTATTTTCTGACCTTTCAGTCATAAACTCTTTTAATACTACAGCGTTTCGGTTTATTTTCTTGTTACTATTTGATATAGATATTCAATTTTCAATGTGCATTACTTGGTGATCTCTCACCAATGGAGCCTAGCGGGATCGAACCGCTGACCTCCTGCGTGCAAAGCAGGCGCTCTCCCAGCTGAGCTAAGGCCCCACAAGACCTCTCAAGACTAAACAAGACCAATGTGCAGTTCCTTATCCTTAGAAAGGAGGTGATCCAGCCGCACCTTCCGATACGGCTACCTTGTTACGACTTCACCCCAATCATCTATCCCACCTTAGGCGGCTGGCTCCTAAAAGGTTACCTCACCGACTTCGGGTGTTACAAACTCTCGTGGTGTGACGGGCGGTGTGTACAAGGCCCGGGAACGTATTCACCGCGGCGTGCTGATCCGCGATTACTAGCGATTCCGACTTCATGTAGGCGAGTTGCAGCCTACAATCCGAACTGAGACTGGCTTTAAGAGATTAGCTTGCCGTCACCGGCTTGCGACTCGTTGTACCAGCCATTGTAGCACGTGTGTAGCCCAGGTCATAAGGGGCATGATGATTTGACGTCATCCCCACCTTCCTCCGGTTTATTACCGGCAGTCTCGCTAGAGTGCCCAACTGAATGATGGCAACTAACAATAGGGGTTGCGCTCGTTGCGGGACTTAACCCAACATCTCACGACACGAGCTGACGACAACCATGCACCACCTGTCACCTCTGTCCCGAAGGAAAACTCTATCTCTAGAGCGGTCAGAGGGATGTCAAGACCTGGTAAGGTTCTTCGCGTTGCTTCGAATTAAACCACATGCTCCACCGCTTGTGCGGGCCCCCGTCAATTCCTTTGAGTTTCAACCTTGCGGTCGTACTCCCCAGGCGGAGTGCTTAATGCGTTAGCTGCGGCACTAAACCCCGGAAAGGGTCTAACACCTAGCACTCATCGTTTACGGCGTGGACTACCAGGGTATCTAATCCTGTTTGCTCCCCACGCTTTCGAGCCTCAGCGTCAGTTACAAGCCAGAGAGCCGCTTTCGCCACCGGTGTTCCTCCATATATCTACGCATTTCACCGCTACACATGGAATTCCACTCTCCCCTCTTGCACTCAAGTTAAACAGTTTCCAAAGCGTACTATGGTTAAGCCACAGCCTTTAACTTCAGACTTATCTAACCGCCTGCGCTCGCTTTACGCCCAATAAATCCGGACAACGCTCGGGACCTACGTATTACCGCGGCTGCTGGCACGTAGTTAGCCGTCCCTTTCTGGTAAGATACCGTCACAGTGTGAACTTTCCACTCTCACACTCGTTCTTCTCTTACAACAGAGCTTTACGATCCGAAAACCTTCTTCACTCACGCGGCGTTGCTCGGTCAGACTTCCGTCCATTGCCGAAGATTCCCTACTGCTGCCTCCCGTAGGAGTCTGGGCCGTGTCTCAGTCCCAGTGTGGCCGATCACCCTCTCAGGTCGGCTATGTATCGTCGCCTTGGTGAGCCGTTACCCCACCAACTAGCTAATACAACGCAGGTCCATCTGGTAGTGATGCATTTGCACCTTTCAATGAATTATCATGCGATAATCCATTTTATGCGGTATTAGCTATCGTTTCCAATAGTTATCCCCCGCTACCAGGCAGGTTACCTACGCGTTACTCACCCGTTCGCAACTCATCCGCTCGGTGCAAGCACCAAGCTTCAGCGTTCTACTTGCATGTATTAGGCACGCCGCCAGCGTTCGTCCTGAGCCAGGATCAAACTCTCATTAAAAGTTCGAGTTCTCACTCATTTCTGTCACTGACAGATTTATTGTTTTTCATTGTTCAGTACTACAACATTAGTTGTAGTGCCCTGCACATTGGTTCGTCTTGTTCAGTTTTCAAAGGTCTTTGTCACTCAATCTCTCTCAAGCGACAACTATATTAGTATATCACAGCTAACTCTCTCTGTCAACACTTTTTTGAAACTTTTTTACTTTTTTCGTCCCTGTGATACACTCATAGTCCGTACGGGATTCGAACCCGTGTTACCGCCGTGAAAAGGCGGTGTCTTAACCCCTTGACCAACGGACCTGAGCTTTTCAACTCTTTCTATTATACCTACTTTTCCTACTTTGTCAAGAACTTTTTGAGAATAGCTTCATTTTTTTATTTTAGCATCTATCTTTTATAACCGGATACCTTATTTTACACTCTTCTTAATCAACTTCACGACTGCTTCTGTCCGTGCAGTGTGGGGAAACATATCAACTGACTGGATATACTGGAGATCATAAACTTTTACCAGTTTAACCAAATCTCGCGCCAAGGTCGAAACATTGCAAGAAACATAAACCATTTTTTCCGGTACATAGGTTAGGATGGCATCTAATAACTTGTCATCTAATCCCGTTCGAGGAGGGTCGACTATCAAGACATTCGCTCGGTAGCCATCACTTTAGAACAAAAAAATAGAGGTCGAACCTCTCTAAATTTAGGCTCTATAATTTCTGTAGTGGGTAAAACCACTGTAGGAATTATGGAGTCTATTTTTTGTAGAAAAAAGCCCCATAAGACCTATAATGAAAAAGTGACCAAACCCTCATTAGAAAGAATCTTATGGAACAATTAAATTTTATCACAAACATACTTGGAATTAATGACAAAAATATTATTATCTTAGATTATCTTGATACTGGAACGAATAAAGAAGTCATTGCTAAGCTCGATTATCCTGCCTCTAAATGTCTCAACTGTCAAGGACAAATGGCTAAATATGACTTTCAAATAGAATCCAAAATCCCCTACCTCGAATGTGCTGGCTACAAGACTCTCATTCGATTGAGAAAACGCCGTTTCCGCTGTAAAGACTGTGGAAAAATAGCCGTCGCAGAGACTTCCTTAGTCAAGAAGAATCACCAGATCGCAACCATCGTCAAACAGAAAATCACTCAAAAATTGATTGAGAAAGTCCCTATGACAGCTATCTCCGAAAGTTTATCTGTCTCCACTTCGACAGTCATTCGTCAGTTACATAAATTCAAATTTAAGACTGATCTTAACCACCTTCCAGAACACATGAGTTGGGATGTGGAAACAGTCAGGGAAGTGACTGTTTCAATCGGGAGATGAAGATGAGCTTCATTGCGCAAGATTTTGATAATCTCAATATCATCGCTGTTCTTGAGAGAAGAACACAAGCTGTTATCCGAAATCTCTTTCTTCGCTATGAGCGAGCCGTTCGCTGTCAGGTAAAAATCATTACGATGGATATGTTTAGCCCTTACTATGACTTAGCTAGACAACTTCGCTTTCGAATTTCTAGGCTCAGGCTGAAACAGTCTCCCAGACTGTTTCACTCCCAAACGCTAAAATCGTTCTCGATTGCTTTCATATTATCCAGCATCTCAGTCGAGCAATGAATCGCGTACGCATCCAAATTATGAATCAGTTTGATAGAAGACCGCACGAATATAAAGCACTGAAACGTTACTGGAAACTCATTCAACAGGATAACTATACGCTGAGCAGTAAACGATTTTATCGTCCAACATTTCAGTCGCATTTAACCAATAAAGAGATTCTCGAAAGACTTCTCTCTTACTCTCAAGATCTTAGAGATCGCTATGAACTCTATCAGCTTTTACTCTTTCATTTTCAAGAGAAGCACGATGACTATTTCTTCGAATTGATCACAGGGTCCATTTCTTCTGTGAATCCAATCTTCCAGACCATTTTTAGGACCTTTTTGAGAGATCAGGATAAGATCATTAATGCACTTGTACTTCCCTACTCAAACGCAAAACTTGAGGCCACAGATATCCTCATCAAAGTCATTAAGCGAAATGCTTTTGGCTTCCGGAACTTTGAAAATTTTAAAACGAGAATTCTCATTGCTTTTAATATCAAAAAGGAGAGAACCAATTTGGTCCTCTCCAGGTTGTGACTTTTTATCAACCCACTACAGTTGACAAAGAGCCGATAAAAAATAGTCCAGAACAAATGTTCTGGACTATTTCCTTTCCAATTACTTCCTAAGAACTAACTGAAAATTAACTCTCTTTTAGAGATTATTTATTTTTACGGCTTACAAAGTACAATCCACCAGTCACTGCTATCAAAGCAAGTCCTGCAACTACTGCTGCGTTAGATGCTTTTTCACCAGTATTAGGAAGTTGAGGTTTTGGACCTGGTTTTCCTGGTTCATTTGGTTTACCTGGTGTTGGTTTTTCTGGAGTATGTATATTTGTAACATTCATGCCATCTTCTTTTGCTGTGTACCCATTCACAGTACCAACTTCTTTGACAGTGTACTCGATTGGTTTACCATTTGCGTAACGATCAAGGTCTGTAAACTCGAAGGCCCACTCGTTGTCTGATAGAGCAGTTGCCTTTGTAACAGTTACAGTCTTACCAGTTTCTTTACCGTTGGCAAGAAGTGCTACAGTAATTGAGTCTGGACGAATACCGTCTTTGTTATTAGCATCATCCCAGATCTTCTTACCTTTTACAGTAATTTTCTCTGGTGTATGTTCGTTAGTAATCGTATACTTACCGTCTTTTTCTGGAGTAATTGTTGTTTCGTATGATGCAACAGCCACTTCTTTGACAGTGTACTTGATTTCTTGACCATTCTCATACTTAGGAAGTTTCTTAGATTCGAACTTCCAGCCAGTTTTTTCTGATACTTCAATCTCTTGAACGACTTCTTTATCGTTTTTAAGAATTTGAACTTTCACAGATGTTGTACGTTTGCCGTCTTGGTTGTTGTTATCTTTCCAAACCTTAGTTCCTGAAAGGATAACTGTATCTGGATTGTGAGTGTTAGTCACTACTTGACCAGTTACAGAGGCTTCATAACCAGCTGGTACATCCACTTCCTTGATTGAGTAAGTGATTTCTTTACCAGCTTCGTATTGTGGAATATTTGTGAAGGATGCTACCCAAGTGTTGGCATCTGTCTTATCCTTAGCTGTCAAGGTCAATTTCTTACCTTCAACGGCTACTGGATCAGCATCTCCTACTTTTTTATAAAGTTGAACCGTTACTGACTCAGGACGTTTACCGTCTTGGTTGTTCGCATCGTTCCATACTTTTGTTACTTTGTAGTCGATTGCTTTAGGAGCATATTTGTTTGTGATGGTAAAGTCTGTAATCGTAGATTCGTATTCTGCTACGGCTTCTTCCGTTACAGTGTATTTGATTTCTTTACCATCTTTATATTTTGCTAATTTCGTGAATTCGACAGTCCAAGTTCCGTCTGCGGCTGCTTGAACTTCTTTCGAATCAACTTTCTGACCGTCTGCTAAAAGATTGATTGTAATCTTAGTTGGACGTTTGCCGTCTTGGTTATTCGCGTCATCCCAGTTCTTAGTTGCTTTAATGTCAACTGTTTCTGGTGAATAGCTATTTGTGATGGTGAATCCTGATGCAGCGTCACCAGTAACCTTAGAAGTGTAACCAGGAACAGTTACTTCTACTACGGTGTACTGGATAGGTGTACCGCCCTTATCAGCATCAAGATCTGTGAAGCTTCCAGCCCAACCGTTTGCGGCATTAAGTTCAAGTGTTTTACCAGTATCTTGACCATCTGCAAGCAATTTAACTGTGACAGAAGTTGGACGCTTACCATCTTGGTTGTCCTTATCATCCCATGCTTTCTTCACAGAAACTTGAGTTTTGGCTGGTGTGTATTTGTTTGTAAATACAAGATCTTTTGCTTCTTTTGAAGCTGTTGCTTTCAATTCAGTTGCGCTTACTTTTTCAACCGTTACTTCAACTTCTTGAACTGTCTTATCGTAAGTGATGCCTGTTTCAGTTCCAGCAACTTCTGAGATGGTGTACTTGTGAGTTCCCACTTGGCTCTCATCATATGAGATTGGTGAGAAGGTCACTGTTCCGTCGGCAGCGTTTGTCACTGTTTCAACAACAGTTCCGTCTTCTTTCTTCAATTCGAAACTGTATTTACCAGCTTCAAGATTTTTACCTTCAAGAACTTTCTTAGCTCCAAGAGTTACACTTGTAGCTCCTGCTGGAGTGTATTTGTTTGTAAATACAAGATCGTTCGCTTCTTTTGAAGCAGTTGCTTTCAATTCAGTCGCGCTTACTTTCTCAACCGTTACTTCAACTTCTTGAACTGTCTTATCGTAAGTGATCCCTGTTTCAGTTCCAGCAACTTCTGAGATGGTGTACTTGTGAGTTCCCACTTGACTCTCATCATATGAGATTGGTGAGAAGGCCACTGTTCCGTCGGCAGCGTTTGTAACTGTTTCAAGCTCTTTGTCGCCTTCTTTCAGAACAAAGCTGTATTTACCAGCTTCAAGATCTTTACCTTCAAGAACTTTCTTAGCTCCAAGAGTTACACTTGTAGCCCCTGCTGGAGTGTAAGTGTTCTCGAATGCTTTTTCATCGTCGTAAGTAACAGTTGCTTCAAGGGCACCTTTACCATTGTCCGCTACAGTAACTGTAGCAGTGATTGTTTTTGTGTCGTACGTGATGCCTGTAGCAGTTCCAGTTTTTTCAGCAATCTTGTAAGTGAAAGTTCCAGCTTTATCGAATTCCAAGGCTGAGAACTTAACGTTTCCATCTTTGTCATTCTTGACTGTTTCTTTCACGTTACCATCTTGGTCTGTCAAAGTAAATTCAAACTCATCGGCTTTCAACTCACGACCAGTAAGTGTTTTCTTAACTGCAAGAGTAGCTGAAGTTTTTGAAGCTCCGTAGCTGTTGTTAAATTCTTTGTCCGCTGGGTATGTTACGTTAGCAGTAAGATTTCCTTCACCATCGTCTGTAACTTCTACTATGACTTTAACTTCGAGACTATCGTATGTTACACCGTCAATAGTTTGTCCAGCATTTGTTTCAACGATAGTGTACTTGTATGTACCAGCTTTAGTGTATTCGATTGGTGCAAATACGACCTTACCATCAGCAGTGTTCTTCACTTTTTGAACTTCTGAGCCATCTTCGTCATTCTTCAAGACAAACTCAAACTCATCAGCTTTCAAGGTACGACCTGAAAGAGCTTTTGTCACTTCAAGACTAGCTGAAGTTTTCTTAGTTGTGTATGTGTTGTTAAAGGTTTGGTTATTATCCTTATAACTAGTTTTGGCTTTAAGTTGGCCAGAACCGTCATCCATTACTTCAATAGTTGCAGTAACTTGATGTGTGTCATAGGAAATACCACCTAGATTCCCTTTTGTTTCGCTAATAGTGTAAACATAAGTACCCGTCTTAGTAAACTCTAAAGCTTTGAAGTTTACTTGGCCATCAGCTGTATTCTTCACCGTTTGAAGGTCATTACCGTCCTTGTCTTTCAAGACAAATTCAAACTCGCCTGCCTTTAACTCGCGACCAGTCAGCTTCTTAGTTACAGAAAGAGGAACGTTCACTGGCTTGGCTGTATATTTATTTTTAAAGACAAGCACTTCTGGACTTCTAGTGATGGTTGCTGTGAGCTTATGACCAAACGCTTTCTCAACTTTGATTTTGACTTTAAATTCTGTCTTGTCATAAGTTACTCCAGCTTCTTTTTCGTTATCTGCTGGAATGACCTCACGGACAACATAGTCGTGTTCTCCGACTTCATCTTCATTAAAGGTAAGAGGAGTGAAGGTGATACTACCATCCTGCTTATTGGTAACTGTCTCTACTTCCTGCTCAGTGCCATTTGTAACTTTGAAAAGTTTAAACTGATACTTATTCGCCTCAAGTGGCTTCCCTTCTAATACTTTCTCAGCAACAAGTGGAACTTGAATAGGGTCAGCAGGAATATATGTATTGGTGATAGTGAAGCCAGTGTTGGCATCACCTGCGATCTCACTCTTAAAGTCTTCTACTGGAACTTCTTTTACAGTGTAGTGGATCTTACCGCCATCTGCATTATACTTCGGCAAATCTGTGAACTCACCTGACCAGTTGGTTGCGGCAGTTAACTCAACTTTTTTCTCACTCTCTTTACCATCAATAACTAGTTTAACTATTACCGAATTTTTCTCAGGTCCATTCCACTTTTTATTAACTTTTACTGTAACTTTTTCTGTATTCGTATTTGTAACGATAAAGCCTTTATCTACATCCCCAGTTATCTTACTATCATAGTTGTTAACTTTTACTTCAGCTAAAGAATATTTGTACTCATGACCGTCCTCAAGGCTGTATTTCAACAATTTGTCAAAAGTATATGACCAGCCTGTAGTTTTATCTAAGGTTACCGTGTGATCTGCATCATTCACTACCTTGCCGTCAACCAAAATGTTAAAAGTTGCGGACTCAGCTGCTGGACCAATCCACTTTTTCTCAATCGAAATCTTCTTATAAGCCTTTAGAACCCAAATACCAATAAAGTGTACATCTGCACCATCAATGGTCTTTTCTTTTTCTGTGTACCCCTTGAAAACCCATGTTCCTTCTGGAACGGTGACTTCCGTTTGCTTGGGCTGATCTGGTGTTACGGTTGTCCCATTTGGAATTTTTGATACCTTAGGTGGTGTTAGATCAGTTACCTCTTTAGGTAGAGACATTCCTGGAGTTCCGCTTTGGAACTCATGTGTTTTATTGTAAAGGAGAGTTGTTTTGACCTTATTAGAAGGGACTAGGACATTATCAACTTTCAATGTTACGGTATTTTCGATAACACCCGATGTTTTCTGCTCTACTTTTTCATTTGTTACCGTATTATATGTAACTTTTATCGTATCAGCTCCACTTGCTCGCTGAAGATACTTTTCTGCCATTTTAACAGTAACGGTCTGTCCTGATACAGTAACAGTGTAATCCGTATGTTCCGTCAAAACCTTGCCATCTGCTTCGACTTTAAGGTCTTGATAGGTTAGTCGTTCATCAAATGTATCAATCAAATCTAAGCTGTCAAGTGAGCCAATAACATCTTTTCCGGGTGTCGGTACCTTGAAAGTTCCCGTATAAGTGATCTTCTGTCCTTTTTTAGCTGGAGCTTGTGTGGGGTCAACCGTTTTAACTGGTGCCGGAATCTTTCCTTCTACAAAAATTCCAAATACTGCTGAGCAGTAGGCAGTTGACTGGTAGCCAAATTCTAAACTATTGTTAACCGAACGAACAGCTAGACCACCAACATTGTAGGAAGCATCGCCGTCTGTTCCTTTAGTAGCTCGCCAAATTGTTTTGTCGCCACTTACTTCTTTTTTGAGAGCATTTGCGGTATTCATTACCGTCTTATCTACTTGGGATGTATAGTTTTTAATATAGAATGATTCTGTCCCGTCAACAGTCACATCCACATCAGATGGGACCATTACAAGCTTCAAATCCGTATTTGATCCGTCTGAATATTTCAGCTCGGCCGTTACATCTGCGTCAATCCAATAGGCATGGTCAATTATATCATTATGGGCTGCATCCACATATGGGATATTTCCAAGTTCAAATGCCCCATTTTCCCAAATCTCTGAAACATTAAAAAACTGGACATTTTTCTTAGTAGGATCCTTCAGTGATGCTTCACCTAGTGTTGTATTATTATAATGAACTGTCACACGATTAATGGTTAGATAAGCATCAACCTTTTTTCCATAAACCTCACCAACATTTGAAAATTTTAATTTTAAAGGTTGTTCAAATACTTGAGTGCTTTTATTGGTTTTATCAACTTTGAGGGTAAAATTCTCCATAGGTTTATGATAAATCTGACCACTTAAAGATTGGTAGTAAGGATTATTCAATCGTGCTTGATTAACAGCATTCGATTTTGAAATTACCTCCATATTATTCACATTTAAGTTAAATTTATATGTATCTAAATGTGCAAGGTCAGTATTATCTTTAATTTCTTGCACAGCAAAAAAACTTTTAATCGGTAATAAAAGGAATGTTAGAATAAGACATAGCATTCCAATAATAATCTTTTTATATTTAGTTTTGAATTTCATTGTCACTCCTAAAATATTTACAGCAAAAAATGATACCTAAGATTATTGTAACAGTAAAAATAATTTTAAGCAATAAGTTTGTTACTAAAAAGGTTAATCTTTTCAAATTTTATTAAATAAAAATATATCTACAGCATTTTTGCTAATTTAGCTTTGGATACAGATTAATAATCCTCTCAACATCCCGTATGTTTGACCTAGTTCTTGATAATCTCTAAAAGCTGTTACGCCCTTCAAATGTCTCCTGATAGTTCTAATATTTTTCAGCACGTACTGAAAAATCATCCTTGACTTTACGAAGGACTTTCTTGAGTTTCCGACGCTGGGTTTTACGTTCATCCTTTCCTTTAACGGGTGTCTCCTCCATGTCTTGGTTCAGTTTTTCCAATTCTTCTTCAAGGACTTGAGCGAACTCGGTCAACTGTTCTGAGGTAATCGATTCTTTTTCATCCAGCGCAATCGCCTGATGGATCAGGGGAGTGATTTCTTCTTGAAAATAGGCCTGTATCTGTTCTTGAAGTTTGGCGGAAAACTTGTCCGTTGCCTTTTTCCACACGAAACTATACTTGTTGGCGTTGGCTTCAATCTTCGTCCCGTCAATAAACAAGCAATCTAAGGTCACTAACTCTTCCATTTTTAAACGAAGATTGAGGTCGATGAACAGATCACGAATGAGTTCTTCCATCCCTTCAGCGATACGAAAACGATTGATAGTACGATAGCTGACAACCAACTGTCCTGTTAGGTACTGCATAGCCAGATTTTCAATCATCATTTTTTCAATTTTTCGACCAGAGAAGATCCCTTGTGAATAGGCAAATAGAAGAGTAGACACAAGCATTTTAGGGTGATAAGACGGGCGACCAAAGGCATGATAGAAGGTTTGGAAGTGACTATCCTCCAAGGTATTCACCACTTTTTCAATCGTAAAGACAAGATGGTCTTGTGGCAAGAAAGAACTGATTTCTAGTGGTAAAGTTGTTTGATTTGTGTTATAGTGAACATGCATGGGATAGCCTTTCTAAATGGTTTATTAAGCAATTCTATTTTACCAAGGCTATCGCAACCATGCAAAAAAGCAACGGGAAATCTGAACTGCACCCCAAAAGTTAGACAGAAAAAATCTAACTTTTGGGGTGTTTTTACTATGAAATTAACTTATGATGATAAAGTTCAGATCTATGAACTTAGAAAACAAGGATATAGCTTAGAGCAGCTTTCAAATAAATTTGGGATAAACAATTCTAATCTTAGGTACATGATTAAATTGATTGATCGTTACGGAATAGAGTTCGTTAAAAAGGGGAAGAATCGATACTATTCCCCAGAATTAAAACAAGAAATGATTGATAAAGTTTTACATGAAAACTGG